>NZ_JBHSGW010000025.1:0-586324 GCF_042652765.1 Flavobacterium ponti | reverse complement strand
TTACACCAGCAACATCAGGTGTTTATTATTTTGGATTCAATGCTCATTCAGCTGCAGATCA
This sequence comes from Flavobacterium ponti, assembly GCF_042652765.1. Taxonomy (NCBI): domain Bacteria; kingdom Pseudomonadati; phylum Bacteroidota; class Flavobacteriia; order Flavobacteriales; family Flavobacteriaceae; genus Flavobacterium; species Flavobacterium ponti. Next base: position 586,263 of record NZ_JBHSGW010000025.1, on the reverse strand, counting down.
ATATAACTTATATGTTGATAATATTAATGTGGATGTATTCTTGAATTCAAATAATTTTGATAATTCAAGTTTTGTAGCATATCCAAATCCTGTAAAAGATGTATTAAATTTATCTTACTCGTCAGAAATTACATCAGTTAAAGTGATTAATTTATTAGGTCAAGAAGTTATTTCAAGAAAAGTTGGAAGTACTTCAACTCAAATTGACATGACTGCATTAACTGCAGGAGCTTATATAGTAAACCTTACTATTGGTGATGTTACTAAAACAATCAAAGTAATTAAGCAATAGTTTAAAAAATAAAAATTTTATGAAAGAAAACTGTTCCTTATCAAGGAGCAGTTTTTTTTTAACAAAAAAAAAATCAATTGTTATTTTTGATACTTTTGTTATCTATTAACTTATCATTAACAAACAATTAAATTTATGAAAAAAATTACACTTCTTATAGTGTTTTTGTTGACTTCTATTTATGCACATTCACAGGTTGTAGCATATTCATTTAGTCAGTCAACAGGAACCTATACCGAAATTACCGGAGGAACTTTATTGGGCTCCGAAACTTCAGATGATCAACGTTTTGTTGATCCTGCAATTCCTTTAGGTGGTACTACTTTAACAGGAGTTGGTCTACCTATTGGTTTTAATTTTATTTTCAATAATGTTAGCTATGATCGATTTGCAGTAAATACCAATGGATGGATTTCTTTTGGTATGTCTTCATTAGGTGCAAATGCTGTAAATATGAACACTACAAGTGCTTACACACCAATAAGTTCGACAGTTACAACAGTTTCAGACGACTTAGTAGCAAGAATTTCAGGATTGGGAAGAGATTTACAAGCACAAACAGGTTCTACTTTACGTTACGAATTAATTGGTTCAGCCCCTAATCAAACGTTAGTGATTCAATTTAAAAACTTTAGAAAGTATAACAATACTGGAGATATTTTTAATTTTCAAATTCGTTTGCATGAAACAACAAATGTTATAGAAGTTGTCTATGGTTCAATGACTAATAATGCTACATCAAGTACTTATGAAGTAGGTTTAAGAGCTAATCCTGCTGGTGTTGCTTCTAATTTTAACAGTAGAACCTCCACAACTTCTTGGTCTACTACGACATCTAGTTTAGCTGCAAATAATTCTATAACAATGAATGCTACAATTATTCCAAGTAGCGGATTAACTTTTGTATGGACACCCCCAACTTGTCCAGGATCAACAGGATTAACAGTTACTACATTAACAAATGACTCTGCATCTGTTTCATGGGTAGAACCAATGCCAGTTCCATCAAACGGTTATGAATATGTAATTACTTCAACAGCTGGTTTACCTTCAGGATCAGGTATTGCTTCAGCAACAAATTCAATTACCGCATCTTCTCTAACATCAAATACAACATACTATGTTTATGTGAGATCTAATTGTGGTTCTTCATTTGGAAATTGGATTCTTAGTGGAACTTTCAAAACTTTATGTGATAACGTAACAGATTTTGTTGAGAATTTTGATTCATGGCCTTCAAGCACAACTAGTTTACCTGATTGTTGGAGTAAAGTTGGCTCAGGAAATGTTTACATAACTACAGGTGGTGCTGCTCCAATGTCTCCCCTAAATAGGTTATACATGAATGTAGGAACAACTACTACTGCACATGCTGTTATGCGTCCTGTATCAAATTTACAAGCTAACACTCATAGACTTAGGTTTAAAGCATATGCTACTACAGCTAATAAAGTTTTAAGTGTTGGTTATTTTACTATACCAGGGAATGAGGCATCTTATGTAGAGATTGAACCTTTGCAATTGCCTAGTACAGCATTAGCTAGTACTCAAGAATTTACAATAATCCCAACATCAATTCCTGCTGGAATTACTCAACTAGTAATTAAAATAGATCAGACAACACCAGCAGCTACAACTGTTTATATTGATGATGTTAAATGGGAAGTAAATTCTTCATGTGTTGAACCAACTGCTTTAATCGCTTCAGCAATTTCTAATTCTGGAGCAACTTTGGGTTGGACAAATGGAGGTTCAGAAACTATTTGGGACATTCAATACGGTTTAAATAATTTTGCTTTAGGAACAGGAACAACGATTACAGGAGTTACTTCTAATCCTTATATATTGTCAGGATTGACTTCTAATACTACATATCAATTTTATGTAAGAGGGGTTTGTTCTGGTCCTACAATTAGTTCTTGGTCTGGCCCTTACACATTTAAAACTCAATGTGATGATTTAACAGATTATTTAGAAACTTTTGATACTTATCCTTCTAGTACAACTAGTTTGCCTGATTGTTGGAGTAGAGGAGGAAACTCTACAAGTACTTATATTACAACTGGTGCTGTTGCTCCAATGTCACCATCAAATAGACTATATATGTTTGCCAGTGGTACAGCAACACCTCCTACTGAAGGTTATGCTATTTTACCAGCTGTTTCAAATTTGCAAGCAGGAACACATAGATTAAAATTTAAAGCTTTTGCAACTGCTGCAGGTAGACCATTGGAAATTGGATATTTAACTGATCCTAGCGATGTAACTACATTTATCCAATTACAAGAAATAACATTACCTTCTACAGTTATTGCTAATACTCAAGAATTTATAATTGTACCTACAGGAATACCTACAGGAGTTAAAAATCTGTGTATTAAAAACCCAGGTTTTCCTGGTGGTTCTACAACAGCTTACATAGATGATGTAGCTTGGGAATTAATTCCAGCTTGTTCAAATCCAACAAATACTTCATCTAGTGCAGTTATATCGAACCAAGCAACAATCGCTTGGTTAAGTGGTTCGAGTGCAACTTCTTGGGAAATTGAATATGGTCCAACTGGCTTTACTTTAGGAACTGGAACTGTTGTTCCTGCTTCAACTAATCCATTTACACTTACAAGTTTAACACCTCAGACTGTTTACCAATATTATGTTAGATCAATTTGTGCAGGACCAGTAACAAGTTCTGAATCGCTTGTTGGAACTTTTACAACTTTATGTGCACCTTTTACACCTTATTATGCTCAAGATTTTGCAACTTTTCCTCCTTCATGCTGGAATAGATCTGATGCAGGAAATCCTACAACTGGACCAACAGGAACAGGAACAGGAATTTGGTTTGCTGATGGATTTTTAAATTCAGGAACTACAGGTGCAATTAAGGTAAATCTATATTCTAATAATAGAATTGGATGGATGATTTCTCCACTATTTGATTTAAGTGCTGGTGGATATAGAGTAAAACATGATGTAGCAGTTACTGTTTGGAATGGAACAGGAGCAATAACTATGGGATCAGATGATGTTGTTTCACTTTTAATGTCAATTGATGGTGGTGCAACTTGGACAACTATAGAGGAATATAATGCAACAAACTCTCCAGCCAATGCTTCAAATACAGAAATATATGATATTTCAACAGTTACATCTTCATCAGTTTTATTTGCTTATTACGCAACAGATGGAACAGTAGATGATGCTGCAGATTATGATTTTTTCATTGATAATTTTGTTGTTGAAACAATTCCAACTTGTGTTGAACCTACTTTAGTTTCTGCAAGTAATATTACCGCTACTTCAGCAAGTTTTTCTTGGACACAAGGTAGTTCAAATACAAATTGGGAATATGTATTGCAACCACAAGGAACAGGAATGCCAACCACTAATGGAACAGCAACTTCTTCAAATCCTCTAAGTGTATCATCTTTAACAGCTAATACAGCATATGAATTTTGGATAAGAACAGATTGTACAGTAGCTAGTAATGGATTTAGTATTTGGGTTGGTCCATTTAATTTTTCTACAGCATGTGATGCAACAAATGTACCTTATGTTATGGATTTTGAAACAGCAACAGTTCCAGCTTTACCTAGTTGTACTTCGCAAGAAAATGTTGGTTCTGGTAATTTATGGGCAATTGCAAATAATCCTGGATACGGTTTTACAACAAAAGCATTACGCTATACTTACAATACTTCAAGTGCTGCTAATGTTTGGTTTTATACTCAAGGAATAAACCTTGTAGGAGGAACAACTTATGCTATTACATTTGATTATGGTTCTACTGGAACAACTTTCCCTGAGAAATTGAAAGTTGCTTATGGAACTTCTGAAAGTGCAGCTGCAATGACGAATCCTCTTGCTGATTATCCTAATGTAGTTAATAGTACACCTTTGAATAGTTCGGTTCAATTTACTCCTGCTACTTCTGGAATATATTACTTTGGTTTTAATGCATATTCTACAGCAGATCAATTTTATTTATTAGTTGATAACATAAATGTAGATGTATTCTTAAATTCAAATACTTTTGATAACTCAAGTTTTGTAGCTTATCCAAATCCAGTTAAAGATGTTTTAAATTTATCTTATTCTTCAGAAATCTCTTCTGTTAAAGTGATTAATTTATTAGGTCAAGAAGTTATTTCAAGAAAAGTTGAAAATAATTCAACTCAAATTGATATGACTAGTTTAACTGCTGGAGCTTATATTGTAAACGTTACTGTTGGTGATGTTACTAAAACAATCAAAGTTATTAAGCAATAGATAATTTATTTTTTATAAAAATAAAGCGACTTCTTTTTAGGAGTCGCTTTTTTTAATACATTTGAACTGAAAAACAAATGTTTATGAAAAAAATTACGATACTCATAATTTGTCTTATTTCTCTAAAATTATTTTCTCAAGTTTCAATTTCAGAAGATTTCAATGCCTCAACTTCTTTGCCAACAGGGTGGACTGCAAGTAGATATTCTGGTTCTGCAAATCAATCATGTAATGGAAATTCCTTCAGATGTAGTTTATATGCAGGAACAACTTCTTCAACAGGATGGTTATCAACTCCAAACTATACTTCCATATCAAATGGACTAAATGTTATTGTTACATTTGATTATAAAGTAATAAATTTTTCAGGGACTAATGTCGCAACTCCTGCTGGTTGGGGAAATTTACAAGTTCAGATGTCTCAAGACAATGGTAGTAGTTGGGTAACTCAATTCACAATTAATGATACAAATCACACAGTAAGTAACATTTGTGCAAATAAATCATTTACAATTCCTTCAAGTTTAGTTCCAAACGGTTCAAATTTTAAATTAAGATTTTTATCTACTTGGACAGCTGGTGATTATTATTTTTATATTGATAATGTTAATGCATCTCAAAGTGCTTCAGTGCCTAATTGTAATGCATTAATGACTATACCAACTAATTTAGCAACAAATGTTAGTGAAACTACAAATTTAGTATGGTCTGCAGCCACAGGTTTTCCTACAGGATATTTTTTGAGTGTTGGAACAACATCTGGAGGAACAGAAATCGTAAATAATCAAAATGTTGGAAATGTAACTTTTTATGATTTACCTGTTTTAGCATATTCTACAACTTACTATGTAACTATAACATCATATAATGGAAATGGAAATGCAACTGGTTGTACTCAATATTCATTTACAACAAATGCTGCTCCACCTTTAGGAAATGTATGTGAAAACCCAATTATAATTTCGTCATTACCATATAATGTAACAGATAATACCTCAAGTTATGCAGATGATTATTCTGGAGGACAAGGTTCAAATTGCGGTAGTAATACACAATTCTATCTAGATGGAGATGATGTAGTTTATAAATATACTGCAACATCAACTGGTTTTATTAATATCAATTTAACACCTTTAACAAGTTCTGACATTTATTCAGGAATTTTTATTTATGGAAGTTGTGCAGATATTGGAACAAACTGCTTGGCTGGTGTTGCAAATGGAACATCTAATCCTAGAATTATTTCTCAATTTCCAATTACTAATGGACAATCTTATTACTTTGTAATATCATCTTATCCATCACCACAATCTATTGCTTATACACTAGATGTTCAAATAGCAACTTGTACAAATCCTTCAGCAACTTATACAATTATTCCTGATTGTACAAATGGGAATACTCAATTTTTTGTTACTACAAATGTCACCAGTTTTGGTTCTGCCTCATCAGTTACAGTATCAGATAACTTAGGAAGTGCTCCAATTAGTTTAACTTCTTTAGGAAATGTTCAATTAGGACCTTTTCAAAATGCAACATCTGTTTTAATTTCGGTTACAAATAATCAAGATTCTTCATGTGTGCTTACAAGTCCATTTTTAACACAATCCAGTTGTCCACCAGTAAATGATGATTGTAATGGAGCCATTAATTTAATTGCTGGAAATAGTTTTACTCAAAATGAAATTACATCTGCAAATTATGGAGCTTTAGCATCAACAGTGCCTAATCCAGGTTGTACAGGTTCCGTTTTTTTAGATGTTTGGTATAAAGTCACTGTTCCATCTACGGGAAATATTACATTGGAAACCAAACAAGAACCTGGTGGTTTGTCTGATACTGGAATGGCATTATATGCTGGAAGTTGTACAAATTTAACTTTATTACAATGTGATAATGATAGTGGTTCTGATCCATTTCATGCAAAAATTACTTTAACAGGAAGAACTCCTGGAGAAATTATTTATGCAAGAGTTTGGGATTTTGGAGGAAATGATTTTTCATTATTTAGAGTTTCTGCTTATGACGGAGCTTTGAGTACAACTGATTTTGATTCAAATAGTTTTAGTTCTTTTCCAAATCCAGTGAAAGATTATTTTAAGATAAGTTACTCGTCAAGAATATCATCTGTTAAAATTACAAATACTTTAGGGCAAGAAGTTTTTGTTCAAAAAATTAATGAAAAGGAAGCCACATTAGATTTGTCAAAATTAGCTGTTGGTAATTATATAGTTACCCTAACCATTGATGATTTCATAAAGACTCTAAAAATTGTTAAACAATAATCTATAAAGCCACTTTTTTTAAAGTGGTTTTTTTTAGAATTAAAGTATCTTTGCCATATGAATTTTTCGTTTATCATACCAGTTTTTAATCGTCCAGAAGAAACAAAAGAACTTTTAGAGAGTTTGTCCATTCAAACTGATTTAGGTTTTGAGGTTGTTATTATTGAAGATGGTTCAAAAAACACTTCAGAAGATGTTATAAAAGCATTTTCTTCTAAATTAAATATTTTGTATTTGTTTAAAGAAAATTCTGGACCTGGAGATTCTAGAAATTATGGCATGAAAAGAGCTTCTGGTGATTATTTTATCATTTTAGATTCAGATTGTATACTTCCAACTGCTTATTTTGAAAATGTGAAAACAGCTTTACAACAAAATTATGTGGATTGTTTTGGTGGACCAGACAAAGCTTTGGATAGTTTTTCAAACGTTCAAAAAGCCATCAATTATGCCATGACTTCTTTCTTCACAACCGGAGGAATTCGTGGTGGAAGCGAAAAAGTAGAAAAATTTCAACCTAGAAGTTTCAATATGGGTTTATCTAAAAAAGCATTTGAAGATTCAAACGGTTTTGGAAATATCCATCCGGGTGAAGACCCAGATTTATCAATTCGACTTTGGAAAAAAGGTTATAAAACAACTTTAATCAAAGAGGCTTTTGTATATCACAAAAGAAGAATAGATTGGAGTAAATTTTATACACAAGTCAATAAATTTGGAAAAGCTAGACCAATTTTAGATTCATGGTATCCTGAATATTCAAAAATCACTTTTTGGTTTCCTTCATTATTCTTGATGGGAATTGTATTTACAGTTGTAATGTTATTTTTTCAATTTTATTTACCAATTTTTACACTCTTTGCATACTTTTTGATGCTATTTATAGATAGTTCAATAAAAAACAAAAATATCAACGTTGGAATTTTGTCGGTTATTGCAACAATTATTCAATTTTATGGATATGGTAAAGGGTATTTATTGTCATTCATTAAAGTTAAACTAATGAAAAAAGAACCTAAAAAAGCTTTTCCAGAATTATTTTTTAAATAAATATGACAAAGATTATTGGCTTAACAGGAGGAATTGGTAGTGGAAAAACTACTGTTGCAAACTATTTATTAGAGCATAATATTCCTGTTTATATTGCTGATGATGAAGCTAGAAAAATTACTGATTCAAAAAAAGTAATTGAAAAAATTGTGGCTCTTTTTGGTAATGAAGTTTTAGAAAACAATAAAATCAACAGAGCATCATTAGCCAAAATTGTTTTTAAGGATAAAGAAAAATTAGCTCAACTCAACGCTATAATTCATCCTGAAGTAAAAAAACATTTTAAAAAATGGTTAAAGAATAAGATAGATCATAAATTTGTGGTAAAAGAATCTGCAATTTTGTTTGAATCAGGTTCATATCTTGATTGTGATGCTATTATTTTGGTAACAGCTCCATTAGAAATTCGCATTGAAAGAACAATGAAACGTGACAATTCTGATAGAGAAACTGTTATGCAACGAATTAATAATCAAATGTCTGAAGAAGAAAAGGTTGCAAAAAGTGATTATATTATTCAAAATATTTCTTTAGAAAACACGTATGTTCAATTAAATGATTTGTTAAAAAAATTAAAATAACATAATCTACTTCCTTTTTGTTAATGTTTGGTTAATGTATATTCATTAATTATGTTAAAATACTAAATTTGTATTGATGAACAAAGCGAGATTTAGAATATTGGTTTTTTTTATGAGTGTTTCATTAATAGGACTGATAGTTATTAAGTTTTATTGGATAAACCTGTTGTTACAAAAAAACAATGAACAGTTTAAACAACACGTACAGCAAGTTATTGGAAATGTATCACAAAAAATCAATGATAGAGAGTTTTATACTTTTTATAAGCGATTTAATCAAATGGCTGATAGTCTTGGAAAACTACCTAAGCAAAGTGATATTAGAAATTTTTATTATATCTCAAAGAATAATAATACAAACGAAACCATAATTTATTCCAATTCAATAATACCTCAAGATTTCGATATAAAAGGTACGTTCTTTGACAATAAAGCAGATTCATCATCAATTAAATCCTATGTTGCAGAACGTAAAACTGAAGTTTACAATGCTAATGCAATTGATAATTCATCCATTGGTTTAAGGAATACACCAGACGTAACAATTGAAAATAAAGGAAATTTAGACATTTTAGATAGAGCACAATATGAAATTGCATTTAAGGATGTAATGGCTCAAAAATCACTTTATGAACGATTGTCAAAAGATGACTTAGAACGGATTTTGTTCAACGAATTGAATAAATACGAAGTTAAAACACCTTTTGAGTTCAGTGTTTATAATAATGGATTGGCTACTAAGTTAAAATCAGATAACTTCAATTATGATAAAGAAAACACGTATGGAGTTCCAATTTTTCAAGATATAGATGGAAATAGTCGCTATCAATTATTAGTTACTTTTCCTCAAAAGAGTAAATACGTTTTATCTTCTATATTTTGGGTTGTAGCTCTTTCATTGTTGCTGACTTTGATAATTATTTTAACTTATGCAAGTGCTTTGAAACAGTTGATTACTCAGAAGCAAATTTCTGAAATTAAGTCAGATTTCATTAATAACATGACACACGAGTTTAAAACTCCAATTGCTACAATAAATTTAGCATTGGATGCCATTAAAAACCCCAAAATTATTGATGATAAAGAAAAAGTACAGCGATATCTTCAAATGATAAAGGATGAAAATAAAAGAATGCACGCTCAAGTTGAAAATGTGCTTCGAATTTCAAAATTAGAGAAGAAAGAACTAGATATTAATAAAGAACCACACAATGTTCATGAAATTATTGAAGATGCAGTGGAACACATTGGTTTAATTGTTGAAGATAGAGAAGGAGAAGTTACAACTAACTTTGAAGCAACTAGAACAACTGCTTTATTAAACGATTCACACTTTACAAATGTGATAGTAAATATATTAGACAATGCTATAAAGTATTCTGTTGAACGTCCAATTATAAATATTCATACAGAAAATGTAAGAGATTTTATCTTGATAAAAATAAAAGATAACGGAATAGGAATGAGTAAAGTAGCTCAGAAAAAAGCTTTTGATAAGTTTTTTAGAGAACATACTGGAGACGTTCATAACGTAAAAGGACATGGTTTAGGCTTGTCTTACGTAAAGCAAATTATAGATGACCATAACGGTTATATTTCGGTTGAAAGTGAAAAAGGAAAAGGAAGTACTTTTACCATTAAAATGCCAATTATTAATTAAAAGAAGAATAAGAAAATAAAAAAAATACTATGGAAAATTTAAAGAAAATATTACTAGTAGAAGATGATCCAAATTTTGGAGCAATACTAAAAGATTATTTAATGCTAAATGATTTTGAAGTAACTCATGCTAAAAACGGAATGGAAGGTTTTGAAAAATTCAAAAAAGATACTTTCGATTTGTGTATTTTAGATGTGATGATGCCCTATAAAGATGGATATACTTTAGCAAGAGAAATTCGCGAAAAAAACCAAGATGTGCCAATTGTATTTTTAACAGCTAAATCTATGAAAGAAGATGTGTTAAAAGGCTACAAAGTTGGTGCTGATGATTATTTGAATAAACCTTTTGATAGTGAAGTTCTATTAATGAAAATCAAAGCAATTATTCAAAGAAAAAGTGCTGAAACAAAACCAGATTCTACAGTTTTTGAATTCAATATCGGTAAATTCCACTTAAATTCTAAATTAAGACAATTGTCTTTTGATGGTGGAGAACCAACAAAATTGTCTCCAAAAGAATGCGAATTACTTAAGATGTTAGCGTTACATGAAGATGATGTCATGCCAAGAGAATTAGCACTTACAAAAATATGGAGAGATGATAACTATTTTACTTCAAGAAGTATGGATGTGTATATTGCCAAACTTAGAAAATACTTAAAACCAGATGAAAATGTAGAAATACTTAATATTCATGGTGAAGGATTTAGATTAGTTGTTAAGAAATAAATGATCCTGCAATATCAAAAGCTCTAAGAAATTAGGGCTTTTTTTATGTCCACTCAATTTTCAAAGCATAAGCCACTTTGTCTTTTTTTGAAAGTGTAAAAATACTTTCATTTTCATGTGAATTGCATTTAATTTCAGCTTCATCATTTAAGTTTAATTCTCGCATAAAATTCATATCAAAAGCTTTGACTTTGCTCATTAAAAGATTTTTAGGATTTTCATAATCCAAACACCATTCTAGGTATTTAACATTATTAGCATGATTGACTATATCTAAATCAGAAAAAGCAACAGTTCTATTTCCAATTTTTTCAATAACATCATCAGTATTTATTTTTTCAGTTGGTTTGATGGTTGCATTGGTGTCAAATCTTTCAAAATGTTCATGACTCAACGCTAAGGTATCAGGTCTTCTTGTTTTGGTATTTATGGTAACCCAATACGTTTCACAGCCTACAATTTTTTCATTATTCAAATACATTTCCAAACAACGAGTCGAACGTGAATTTTCTAGTGATTTTATCCAAGTTTTCATTACAATTTTATCTCGCCATTTGGGTAATTTGCTAATTTCAACTCGCATTCTACTCAAAACCCAAGCTTGGTCATGTCTTTGCAAATCCGAATAACTAATTCCTCCTAAATCAGCGTGATTTCCAGCTGTTATTTGAATAAAATTGCATAAATCAGTATATTTTAATAAACCGTTTGAATAACAATTTAAAAAAGTAAGTTCGAATTCTTGTTCGTATATTGAGGTAAAATTGGGATTAATCTGCATGCTGTATTTTTTCTGAAATTGTATTTATAATTGTTGAAGTTTCTGTTTGAAAATCAAACCAAATAGTATCTTCATTTCGTTTGAACCAAGTCAATTGACGCTTGGCAAATCTTCTAGTATTCATTTTTATTTGTTCAATGGCAAAATCTAAAGTTGTTTTCCCATCGAAATAATCAAACAATTCTCTATAACCAACCGTTTGTAAAGCATTCAATTCTTTATTTGGATATACATTTTTTGCTTCTTCAAGTAAACCTTCGCTCATCATGATGTCAACTCTTTGATTGATTCTGTTGTACATGATTTCTCTTTCAGCTTCTAACCCAACAATAATTGGAGTAAAATTTCTTTGATTTTTCTTTTGATTCAAAAACGAAGAATATGGCAAATTAGAAGCCAAACAAACTTCTACAAAGCGCATCATTCGTTGCGGATTTTGTAACGTTTGGGGATTTTCTTTTAAAAGAGTAGAGTAGTAGTTGTTATCTAATGCTTGTAATTTTTCCTGAAGAAATTCAAGACCTTTTTCTTCATATTGATTTCTTACTTTTTCACGAATTTCATTAGGAACTTCAGGAAAATCATCAAAACCTTGTAAAATAGCATTCACATATAATCCAGAACCACCAACTACAATTTGTATGTGATTTTTCTGGAATAATTCGTCTAATTTGGCAATCGCTTCTTTTTCAAAATCTCCAACAGAATAATTCTCAAAAATTGATTTATTTTGTATAAAATGATGTTTTGCAGCAGCTAATTCTTCATCATTGGGAACAGCTGTGCCAATTTTCATTTCTTTAAAAAACTGACGACTATCGCACGAAAGTATCTCACAACCAAAATGTTGAGCTAATTTTATACTCAAAGCTGTTTTTCCAATAGCTGTTGGACCAACGATAAAAATCAAATAGTTTTTAGACATCAGTTAATGTATTTCCGCAATGATAACAAAATTTTGCATTGTCTCTATGATCTTCCGTTCCACAACTCGAACATGGATTTTTAGGATTTGAATTTCTAGCTTTATTGGCAAACTCTGCAGAAACAATTCCGGTTGGAACTGCAATAATTCCATAACCTAAAATCATTACTAAAGTGGCAATAATTTGACCAATAGTAGTTACTGGAGCAATATCTCCATAACCAACAGTTGTAAGGGTTACAATACACCAATAGATACTTCTTGGAATACTGGTGAAGCCACTTTTTGGACCTTCTATAACAAACATCAAAGCTCCAAGTAAAATTGAAATGACAAGTACAAAATAAATAAAAACAATGATTTTTGACTGACTTGCTTTCAAAGCTAATTTTAAATTGGAAGCTTGACCAGTAAAATGAGCTAAATTCAATATTCTGAATAAACGGAGCAATCTTAATGCTCTAACTATTGATAAGATTTTTGTTCGTGGAAAAAAGAACGACAAATACATAGGTAAAATCGAAATTAAATCGATAATTCCATAAAAGCTAAAAATATATTTTAAAGGTTTTTTGATTGAAATGATACGAAGTATGTATTCAATAGTGAAGAAAACCGTAATAATCCATTCAGAATAATAAAGTAAATCGTGGTATTTGTTGTCTAATTCTTTTACAGATTCTAGCATGACTAAAACCACACTCAAAAGAATTAAACCTAATAAAATTAAATCAAAAAGTTTTCCTGCAAATGTGTTAGTACCATAAATGATAACATGAACTTTCTTTTGAAATTTTTCCCAATTTGAGTTAGTTTCTTCCATAAAAGCAAATATACAATAATTAAAATTTTACAATTTTAAGATTTTTGTTTTTTCGCAAATAAGATTGAATAATAGAAATTGTATCTCTATTACTTTGCATAGGAATTATTAAGTTTCGAAGAATTTCGATGTTGTTGATTTGGTAATTTAAATCATAAAAACAATAGCCTTTGTAGATGCCATTTTCAATGAGAACGGCACTTCTTTCAGAATTAGTTCTTCCTTTGTCAATGATGACCATGCTGTTGTTTTCAAACGAATTATTTTGAATAAATTCTTGTACTCTTTTATTGTAGTCTTCAGGATTTTCTTTGCCAATACAAGCACCAAAACATTGTTTGATGTCATATTGAAAACAACTTTTTTTGGTATCATAAATGCCATTTATTTTCTGACATAAATTATACTTTTCAGTGATTTTGAACAAAGCATTTTTTCCTTCTTGAAGTGAAGTAAAGGAAGTTATTTCTTTTTTACGACCATCTGTTTTTTCTACTTTAAGGGCAATATAACCTTCTTTCGTCTTTTCTGAATAAAGTGCCCAATTGAATAACGTTTTTCGTTGAGCTCTATTGAAAATAGGCTTATTGATTTTAATTTCTTCACTTTCTTTTAAAAGAGCAATCAATTCAGAACCTGTTTCTTCATAAGTAACAGCATAAACTTGAGCCTGAATTTTTATAGATTTAGAAACTTTAGACGTAAAATGTTGGCTAATCCTATTCTTGATATTTTTACTTTTTCCAATGTAAATTAAATCACCTTTTTCATTGTGAATGTAATAAATTCCAGTTTTAGAAGGTAAGCTCTCAACAATATCTAGAAGTTTTGGAGCCATTCCTGGTTTTACTTCTGTTTTAATGTATTCTTTTACGATTTCTTTGGTAGTATCTTTTGAAAGCAAAAGTTTGAAAAGTTTCACAGTTGCCAAAGCATCACCACTTGCTCTATGTCTATCAGTAACTGGAATTCCTAACGAACGAACCAATTTTCCTAAACTATACGAAGCTTGTTCTGGAAGTAATTTTTTAGATAATTCAACCGTACAAATTGTTGGACGAATGTATTTATAACCCAAACGGTCAAATTCGGTTCTTAAAATTCTATAATCAAATGAGGAATTGTGAGCTACAACAATGCAACCTTCAGTAATTTCTATGATTCGTTTGGCAACTTCATAAAATTTAGGAGCAGAACGCAACATTGCATTGTTAATTCCAGTCAATTTTACCACAAAAGGCTGAATTGGTTTTTCGGGATTAACAAGACTAATGAATTGATCAATTACTTCGTGTCCATTGTATTTGTAAATAGCAATTTCTGTAATTCCTTCTTCATTAAATTGACCACCAGTAGTTTCTATGTCTATGATTGCGTAAATCTTTCTTTTTCTTTAAAGTTGCAAAGAAACAAAGTTACAAAGTTGGAAGGTATTTTTGCTATCTTTTTACTATTTATTTTGTATAATTTCTATTCCCAAAAATACTACTTCCAATTCTAACCATAGTACTTCCACATTCAACGGCTAGTTTATAGTCACCTGACATTCCCATTGAAATAGTTGTTGGTTGGTAGTTGTTGGTTGTTTGTAAAGTTTGTAATCTATCAAAAATAGATTTTAAATGTAAAAATTCTTTTTTGATTTGAGTTTGATTTTCGGTGAAAGTTGCCATTCCCATTAAACCTGTAATTCTTATATTTTCTAATGATTTTTTGTCATTCTGAACTTGATTCAGAATCTCATCTAATTCATCATTATCCAAACCAAATTTTGTTTCTTCTTCAGCAATATGCATTTGTAATAAAACATCAATGATTCTATTGTGTTTTTTAGCTTGTTTGTTGATTTCTTTTAGCAATTTTAAACTATCAACACCATGAACCAAACTCACATATTCAGCCATATATTTAACCTTATTCGTTTGAACATGACCAATCATGTGCCATTGAATATCTTTGGGCATTTGCTCCCATTTTTCAGTCATTTCTTGGATTTTGTTTTCTCCAAAAATACGTTGGCCAGCTTCATAAGCTTCCATCAAATCACTAACAGGTTTTGTTTTGGAAACAGCAACGAGTGTTACATGATTAGGAAGTTGGGATTTTATGGTTTGTAGGTTGTTAGCTATTGACATTTTTTTGTTTTTTTGGAACACAGATTTAAGAAATTATAAAAATTTTTGAAATTTCTTAAATCTGTGTTCCTTTTTTGGTTTTTCTAAGTCTTAATTCTTCAATCTTAATACTTTATTACAATTCATACACAATCAAACCATTTCTAAACTTTGGTTCAATGTAAGTACTTTTAGGAGGCATAATTAAATTGTTATCAGCAAAGTCTTTAATTTCATTAATGTTCGATGGAAATAGCATAAATCCTACTTCATATTCACCTTCATCAACGACTTGTTTTATAGCTGTAATAGATTGTTTTCCTGAAATATAATCAATTCTTTCGTCATTTCTTAAATCTTCGATTCCTAATATAGGATTTAATACTTTATCATATAGAATTTGGGCATCAAGATTTTCTAAAATACTCGTTTCATCATTACTTTTCTTATAAAATAATGCATAGAAATTCCCGTCTAAATACATTCCAAATTCAAATTTATCTTGAGGCTTCCAAAGTTCTTGGTCCTTGCTTTTGATAATGAAATTCTCTTCTAACTTTTCTAAAAAATCTAATTTTGAATAACCATTTAAATCACGAATAATTCGATTGTATTCATAGATTTTGACATTGCTTTCTGGAATCAAAAAACTCATGAAGTAACTCAAGTTTTTGTTATTCAAATGTTTATCTTGTTCGAATAGTAATTCAGCCGAAGCTGAACGATGATGTCCATCAGCAATATATAAATTAGGAATAGCTTCAAAATGTTCTTGTAACCAATTGATATCATGTTCTGTTTCAATTTTCCAAAGTGTATGTTTTTCTTTAGTGGTTGTGGAAAACTGATACAAAGGTTCGCTTTGTTTTTTTAGTAAAATCCAAGTATTCAACTCAACACTATCAGGATAAGTGATTAAAACAGGTTCAGTATTAAATTGGGTTTGATGCAAATAATCTTTGAACATTTCTACACGATATTGCAAGGTGTCTTCGTGTTTTTTAATCACATCATTTTGATAATCTTCTACTGAAGTTCCTGCAATTATTCCTGTGAATTTTTGCGTTTTCGATTCAATTTCGTACACATAAAAAACAGGTTTTTCTTCTTGTTCAAAAATATGTTCGTTTTTAAAATCTTGATACTTTAGAGCAACACCTTTAAAACGTTTGTCCAAACTAATCTTTTGCACATGAGCAAACGCAGGATTTATAACATGTAAGAAAGAATAAGGATTAAAGTTTAACCAAGCAGCAAGTTCAGCAGCACTATAATCATCATAATTTCTACAAGATACTAGCGCAACTTTATCAGATGCAGGACGAACAGCTTTAAATGGGATTATTTTGCTCATTTTTGAGTGATTAGTAATTAGTGATTAGTAACTAGCTATTCACTAATTACTAATCACTATTCACTTTATTTAGAAAATTGTTTTGAAACTTTCTCTGCTTTTCTACTTTCTGCATAATCATAGAAACCTTCACCAGATTTTGCACCTAATTTTCCAGCCATTACCATATTTACTAATAATGGGCAAGGAGCGTATTTTGGATTTTTGAAACCATCATACATTACGTTTAAGATTGAAAGACATACATCTAATCCAATAAAATCTGCTAATTGTAATGGTCCCATTGGGTGAGCCATTCCTAATTTCATAACTGTATCAATTTCTTCAACACCAGCAACACCATTGTATAGAGTTTCGATTGCTTCGTTTATCATTGGCATTAAGATTCTGTTGGCTACAAAACCAGGATAATCGTTAACTTCTGTTGGAGTTTTTCCTAATTTAACTGATAAATCCATGATAATTTTAGTCACTTCATCCGAAGTATTGTAACCACGAATGATTTCAACTAATTTCATGATTGGCACAGGATTCATAAAATGCATTCCAATTACACGTTCTGGATGAACTACTTGTGCAGCAATTTGCGTAATAGAAATTGAAGAGGTGTTTGAAGCTAAAATTACATTATGATCACAAGTATCACTCAATTGCTTGAAGATATTCATTTTTAAACCCACATTTTCAGTAGCAGCTTCTACAACTAAATCACAACCTACAACACCGTCTTTGATGTCTGTGTAAGTTATGATGTTTCCAATAGTTTTGTGTTTATCTTCTTCTGATATTGTTCCTTTTGAAACCATTCTGTCCAAGTTATTAGCAATGGTTGCCATTCCTTTTTCTAATGATTTTTCAGAAATATCGATTAATTTTACAGTAAATCCTGATTGAGCAAAGGTGTGAGCAATTCCGTTACCCATTGTTCCAGCTCCAATTACAGCTATTTGTTTCATTATTTATTTTTGTTTTTTTAGTTTTATTTGTTTCAGATAGTTTTCTGAAACTTATTATTTTTCATTCATCGAATCAATAATCATGTATGCTACTCTCAAAGCTTCAGTTCCATCTTCTAATGTTACAATTGGTGTTGAGTTATTATTGATTGCATCAGCGAAAGATTCCAATTCATCTAAAATCGCATTGTTTGGAGAAACTTCTGGATTATCAAAATAGATTTGTTTTTTCTCACCTTCAGCATTTTGTAATATCATATCAAAATCACCAGGAACTTCTGGAGCTTCTTTCATTTTTACGACTTCGCAAATTTTATCTAAATAATCAACTGATATGTAAGCATCTTTTTGAAAGAAACGGGATTTCCTCATATTTTTCATCGAGATTCTACTGGAAGTAATGTTGGCAACACAACCGTTTTCAAATTCAACACGAGCATTGGCAATATCTGGAGATTGACTCAAAACTGAAACACCACTTGCATGAACTGCTTTTACTTTTGATTTTACCACACTCAAAATAGCATCAATATCGTGAATCATTAAATCTAAAACCACAGGAACATCTGTACCTCTTGGGTTAAATTCAGCCAAACGATGCGTTTCAATAAACATTGGACTTTCAATTTGATTTTTCACAGCAATAAATGCAGGATTGAATCGTTCCACATGCCCAACTTGACCTTTAACGTTATATTCTTTAGCTAAAGAAATGATTTCTTCTGCTTCTTCAACTGTAGTTGAGATAGGTTTTTCAATAAAAACATGTTTACCAGATTTAATGGCAACTTTAGCACATTTATAGTGAGAAAGAGTAGGAGTTACAATATCAACAACATCAACTGCGTGAATTAATCTTGCGATTGTGTCAAATTGTTTGTAGCCAAATTCAGCAGCTACTTTTTTTCCGTTTTCCAAGTTGTCATCATAGAAACCAACTAATTCATATTTTTCTGATTGTTGTAATAATCGTAAATGTATTTTTCCAAGATGACCAGCACCTAAAACTCCGACTTTTATCATAAAATTAAAATTTCTCAAAAATACTAAATATAAAGGAAAATCCAATAGTTAAAATTCCAAATTCTATATTAAAAACATTTGAAAATTGGTATTTGCTTTTTGGAATTTTTAGATATATTTTTACCAAACAAATTTTAGCCAAAATTGAAAAATACTGCCAAACATCAAGGACTTCGAAATCAATTAGCCAAACTACTTGAAGAAAAAGGAATTACAGATAAAAATGTTTTAGAAGCTATAAAAACTATTCCAAGACATTTGTTTTTGAATTCGAGTTTTGAAGATTTTGCTTACCAAGATAAAGCTTTTCCAATAGCAGCTGATCAAACTATTTCGCAACCTTACACAGTAGCTTTTCAAAGTCAACTTTTAGAAGTAAAAAAAGAAGATAAAATTCTTGAAATTGGTACAGGAAGTGGTTATCAAACAGCTGTTTTATGTGCAATGGGTGCAACTGTTTACACCATTGAAAGACAAAATGAATTGTTTAAAAAAACGTCACTTTTATTACCAAAATTAGGAATAAGACCTAAGAAAGTGATTTTTGGAGATGGCTACAAAGGTTTACCAGAATTTGCACCATTTGACGGAATTATTGTAACTGCTGGAGCACCATTTATTCCGCAACCTTTAATGGCTCAGTTAAAAGTAGGAGGAAAACTAGTTATCCCTTTGGGTGAAGAGCATCAAATTATGACGATGTTAATTCGAAAAAATGAAACCCAATTTGAGAAGCATGAATTTGGAGAGTTTCGATTTGTACCACTTTTAGAGAATAAAAATTAAAAAGCGAACTCGTTTAATTGAATTCGCTTTTACTTATTGCTTAATTATAGAAATATATCTTTCTAAACTTTCTTTTTCGGTTTGAGCTATAAAAACCAAAAAATCTTCTTTATTATTTGAAGTTTGAGCTATTTCTAATGCTTTGTAATATTGCATCCTTGTATTGTAATCTCCTTTTATATTTGCAATTACATAACCATGTTGAAGAAGAATCAAATTCATAACCAAACGAGAAGTTCTTCCATTTCCATCAATGAAAGGATGAATTGTAACCAACCTTTCATGCATTTCTGCTGCTAGAATTATAGGATGTATTTTGTTTTTGTTTTCTAAAAACCAAATAAAATAATCTTCCATGGCTTTTGCAACCAAATAAGGTTGTGGTGGCATATGAGAACTGCCTTTTATCATCACTTGAACTTTTCTATATTTTCCAGCATCTTCTGGAATAATTCCTCTAAGAATAAGATTATGAATAGATAGCAATTCTCTTTCGTTTAATGAAAAATTACGTTCAAGTAATTGTTTAATATAACCAATTGCTTCTTGATGATTTATGGCTTCAAGATGTTCACGCATACTTTTTCCTGAAACAGTTAAACCTTCATTAACTACTAAATCTGTTTCTCTTAAAGTTAATGTATTTCCTTCAATTCTATTACTTTCAAAAGTGTACTCTAATTCTAATGCCTGAGCAATTCTAAAACTATCAAATTGACGAAAGTTATCTAATTCTTTTTTTAATAAATCTATATCGACTAAAATAGCTTGTAAATTTTTTGAAAGAGGTTTTCTTTTAAATGATGCATTGTAAATGGCTTCTGCTTCTGCTAATTGTAAAGCTTTAATTCCAAATTCTTCATCTTTTATTTCATATAGAATTCTTGCTTTAATCCATTCAGTTATTAATGTTTCATAATCAATATCTAAAACTTCGGATAATTTTTTTATTTGTTCTTTGGTTGGTTTTCTTGTTCCTTTTTCAAATTTACTTATCAAAGCTTGATCTATCCCAATAAGTTGTGCTAACTCACGAGTTTTTAGATTTTTTTGTTCTCTTGCAATTTTTAATAAAGTATTCATGGTATATGACAAGTAAATTCTTGACAAATTTAGTCATATTTTTTGATAAAAAAAACCTAAAACGATTTTTTTATTCTATCAATATCTCTTTTTGAGTCTTGTTCTTTTAAGGATTCACGTTTGTCATAGTTTTTCTTTCCTTTTGCTAAAGCAATTTCAAGTTTAGCTAAACCTTTTTCGTTAGTATATAATTTTAGAGGAACAATAGTTAAACCTTTATTTTGACTATCTTTTTCTAATTTTTTTAATTCTTTTCTGTTCAATAAAAGTTTACGCTCACTTTTTGATTTATGATTATAGTGAGTTCCATATTGGTATTCTTCAATATGAGAATTAATAATGAAGAGTTCATTGTTGTGAAACTCACAAAAACTTTCTGCAATTGAAGCTTTTCCTAATCTTATAGATTTAATTTCAGTACCAGTCAATACAATACCAGCATTGTATTTGTCTAATATCTCATAGTCAAATTTGGCTCTTTTATTTAATATGTTAATGGTTTTTTGCATAGGAATGCAAATGTAAGGCAAAAC
Source organism: Flavobacterium ponti (assembly GCF_042652765.1). Taxonomy (NCBI): domain Bacteria; kingdom Pseudomonadati; phylum Bacteroidota; class Flavobacteriia; order Flavobacteriales; family Flavobacteriaceae; genus Flavobacterium; species Flavobacterium ponti. The sequence goes on along the minus strand of NZ_JBHSGW010000025.1, from coordinate 565,017 downwards.
TTTAAAATAGCAATTATTTCCTTTCCCAATTTAGATTTAAAATTATTTTTTGAACAATGATTTATATCAGTTTTTAAATATTTTGTTGTTACTAATTTTGACTTATAATTTTAAAAACAATAATAATGAAAAAATTAATTTTAATTGCAGTTGTATCTCTATTTAGTATTTCATCATTTGCACAAGAAGGTTTGCAAGGAACTTGGTGGGCAGCTGGTCAAGTGTCTTTTGGTTCTGAAAAAACAGGAGACCTTAAATCAACATCAAACATGATTTTACCTATTGTAGGGTATTTTGCCGCACCAACAGTAACTGTAGGTTTAGGTGTTGGAAATATTTCAAATAAAACTGAAACAGGTTCATTAACTACTGCTGAAAGCAACACTTTTGTGGTTAAACCATTAGTTAGAAAATACTGGAATGTTACAGGTAATCTTTATTTTTATGGACAAGCTGCATTACCGGTGATGTTTGGTAAAGACAAAATTACAGATGATAAGATGTCTTCTTTTGGATTAGAAGTATCTCCAGGATTTGATTACATTATCAATAAATGGTTAACAGTTGAGACTTCATTTACTATTTTAAATGTAAATTCAACCACAACAACTCCAAATGTTGGAGATAAAACTACTGAATTTAATTTTAACGCAAATCCAATGAATTCAGTTGCAGATAGAACTTTTGGAAATTTACAAGTTGGTGTTAAATTTCTATTCTAAATTTTTTTAGTTTTTATGATAAAACATCCTAAGTAAATTAGTTTTATTTAGGGTGTTTTTTTGTGTATAAAAAATTATAAAATAATATTCAAAAAATAGTAATTATCTTTTTTTTAAATATGAATTTGCTTATCACAAAACACTATTTTGTCGGATATATTTAACTTTAATCGATTTTATATTGATTTTGCTAAAGAACAAAATTTCAAATGAGTTTCTAAAGCTAATTCGTATTATTTTTAAATAATTTATTTAAAAAAATAGAAGTTATTAATGAAAAATATTTTTGCATTATTATTTATTGTAATATCATTTGAGTCATGTGTAGATAAAAAAGTAGATAAAAAAGAGGAAGAAATAAAACAAGATACAATTTCTCCCAAAATTCAAATGATTGAAAGAGGTGGAATAATTATGCCAGATAGGAGAGATGAATTATAGGACTTTTAAAATAGGTGTTATTTGATAAAAGTCATTTTATATATTTTTGTTTTGGTTGAACGATTTTTTAGAAAAATAACACCTTATTTATGTAATTTCAATACTAAAACTAGATTGAAAAGTTGCGTCAGGGTTTAATAGTTGTATTGATTTCTTATTATAAATATTCCTATTTGAAATCACTTCGTCAGCATGTCCATACCAGGGTTCAATACAAATAAATGGAGCTTCTTGTTTTGTCCAAATTCCTAAAAAAGGAAATCCATTGAAGTTCACTTTTAAATAGGGATTATTATTTTTTAAAATACAAATTTCATCAGATTTTAAATGTTTAAAAACTAAAGCATCATTTTCAAATAGAGAATATTTTAGCGGAATATTTCCTTTTTCACTTTCAATTACACTCGTTTCCCCTTTAAATAATTCATTTTCTAAATAATGTGTTTCAAAAATTTCATCTTCATTAAATTGTAAACTATAATCCTCAAAATTTGATGGAATTGAAAATGCTGGATGTGCACCAATATTGAAAGGCATAAGTTCGTTAGAATTATTAATAACCAAATAGCTAATAGTAAGTTTATTATTTTCTAAAACATATTTCAATTGCAATTCAAATTCAAAAGGATACACTTTTAAAGTTTCATCATTTTGTTTTAAAGAAAAAACAACTGAGTTTTCAGATTTTTCAATGATTTTAAATTCATAATTTCTTGCAAAACCATGTCTTGGTAAAAAATATTCTTTTCCATTTAATGCATAGAAATCATTTTTTAATCTTCCAACAATCGGAAACAAAATAGGTGAGGTTTTATTCCAATATTGTTCATCAACTGTCCAAATATAATTGGTATTGTCTTTTTTGAAAGATTCTAATTCAGCACCAAAATGATTAATCGATGCTGAATAATTTTTGCTTTTTAGTATTGTTTTCATTTATTCTTCTGCAATTCCTTTCCAATTTCTAATAATTCTACTCATAAAAAACAATATGACAACACAGAAAATAAAATTAATGGTTAGCATATTTACAAAATTTTCTTGTAACCAATCATATTCTGGAGAATTGTAACCATATTCAATTGAATATTCAAATGATTTATAATAATCCATAATCAATCCATAAACAATTGGAATCATAAAAGGAAAACTCCATAATAAAATATTTAAAACTATTCTTGATAAGCCTATTCCTTTTCTTTGCAAATAAATAGATGCAAAATAGATTTTCATTATTCCAAAAGTAATTAAAACAAGATAAAAATAGGTTGTACTCGATGAAACAAACAAGGTGAATATTCCAAACAATATATTTAATACACCAACGCAAACCACAGCAATTAACCAACTCTTTCCTGTTGTTACTTTGAATGAAAAGAGTAATAATGAAAGTCCCAAAGCACCACATAAATAAGCCAAGAAAGCTTCAAATTCTAAAAACACATTCGTGTGAGCTTTACTAATAGTATCATAACTTGATTTTAAGATATCTTGTTGTACAAAATAATTTGAATACTTGTTTTGATTTCCATATTGTGGTACAGCTGTTACAACTTCATAACTGCTGTATGACTTTTCGGCTTCATATTCTTCAAAATAAGGTTTTATATATGAAAAATTTGAGAAGTTTGGATAATTATAAACTTCTTTAAACCATTTATTCGTTTTTAAATTGGTCTTTAGTTTATGTTCATTAACAATTTTCAAGTAATCATCCATCAACTCTTTTACTTTTTCTTGTTGGTTATTGATTAACCAATTTTTTACTTCTAACACATTAAGTGAATCTTCTTCTCTTGATATTAAACTAAAATCATAAGTTCTTCTATTAATTAATGAATATTGAGCATATTTTTTACCTTGAAAAAGCATTGAATCTTTGTAAGATAATTTGGTATACTGATATTCACCATCAATAACTGTATCTTTTAAAATAGATTTTGTAGAATCAACTTCTGTTTGAGCAAAATAACCATCAATAAATAAATCAGCTAAAGCAATAGTTTTACATCTTTGAGTAGCTTCAGTTTTAGAAAAATAACTTCTTTCATGCAGTTGTTTTCCAATACTATATGGAATAAAAAAAGAAACTAATAGAAAGCAAATTACAAATATTTGAAACCATTCATAAAACAACGCATTTTTACTTTTCTTATAAAATGATTTTAAAGAATTGTTTTTAAAATAGTTAACTAGCCAAATAATTACAATTAATACTGCGATAAGAATACCAAGCATCACAGCACTTATTTCACTTTCATTGTAATATTTTCCGGTAAAATTGATGCTTCCATTTAAATAACCTATTCCAAAATATAAAACATGAAATAGTATTCCAACTACCAACATGGGAACAAATTTAGTATTCCAAATCAAAGGATACTTTAATAATAATTTCTTTTGAATATCTTTAAGCATATTGATTTAGTTTACAAAAAAACGTCTTGTTGAATTAGAAATATTTCGCATATAACTAATGGTAACGTTTTGGTTAATAACAGTTTTCATAAAATCGGTTACGGTAACATTTTCTGGAAAAGTAGCAATTAATGTACCTCCATTTTGTTCCATATTTTGCAATTGTAAATTTTCAAAAGCTGTTTTTAATTCGCTTAAAGATTGAGTGCTTTCAAATTCAATTACCAAATGCTTTTCTTCATTTTCTATACCTAGATTAAGGTTTTTTTGCGAACCATTTTTCAAGAAAACAACTTGATTAGATGTTTTTTCTACTTCATATAATTGTTGTGAACTTAGAACAATAGCAATTGGTCTAAACGGTGAATTTGCTATATTTCTAAAATCATCTAAAATGGTTTGTTGTGCTAAAATATCAAGATTAGCTAGAGGTTCATCAATCAATAGAATTTTTGGTTTACGAAGTAACATTCGAGCTAACTCAAAACGCATTTTATAACCAGAAGACAAACTATTCCAACCATGATTTCTGAATTTTCTCAATCCTAAACGAGTAATAATTAAATCAACTACCAAATTATTTTCTTCAGGAGAATAACCATAACAACTAGCTGTAAACTCTAAGTTTTCATACATTGAACCTCTCCAAGTTTCTGTTCTTTGCGGAATATAAACTAGTTTGGTTCTCAAATCAAAGGCATCCTCATATTCAAAATTATAAGTAATTGTGCCAGCTGAAGGATGCAATTCTCCACATAAACTTCTTAATAAAGTAGTTTTTCCATTTCCATTTTCACCAACTAAACCAATTATTTCACCTGTTTTAATTTCTAAATCAATTGGACCAAGTGCAAAAGAACTATATTGTTTTACAAGCTTTTTAACTGAAATAATATTCTGGTGATCATTCAAACTTTTTGATTTTAAAAAAACATGAAGTTCCTCTAATAAAACATTTAGTTTATTCTTTATTTCTGATTCATTCGATTCATTTTTGTCTAACCAATTTAAAAATACATTGGTTTTCTCATAGAAAAGAATATTTTCTGTGTCCAAGGTAAAATCAATTATCCTTTTAATGACTTTATTAAAATCATCAAAATGCAAAAGCTCTTTTACTTGTTGGAATTGTTTTTCAAATTCTATCATATCTTATTTAAAATTTCTTTTTAAAAGTGAATAAATTACTGTATCCATAAACTTACCATTATAAAATCCATTTTCTATAAAATGAGCTTCTTTTACAAATCCGTTTTTTTGTAAAACTCGCTCAGAAGCAATATTTTCAGGGTCAATAACAGCTTCAATAGAATGAAAGTTTAATTCATTAAATGCATAATTTAGTAAGGTTTTAACAGCTTCTGTAACATAACCTTTATTATGGTGTTCTGGTGAAATCATGTAGCCAAGTTCTGTTCTAAAATTTTCAGGTTGAGTTCTATAAAAGCCCATTATTCCAATACACTTATTATTCCCTTTTTCGGTTACAGCCCAATTGATATCAGTGTTAGCATCAATATTATCATTTATTAATTTAATATGAGCCAGTGCTTCATCATTTGACTTTGCTAATGGTCTGGGAATATATTTCATAATCTCAGGATTACTTCGTAATTCAAAAACTTCATGCACATCTTCTTCGTTTAATCTTCTAAATTGTAAACGTTCTGATGTTAATATTGGAAAAGGAGAAAAATTTAGTGTAAGCATTGATAAATATTTTAGATGTGAATATAGTAATTATTACAATTGCTAACCAAAAATTTCGTTAATTTGCTTATCATTAATCAAGATAATATTAACAAAAAACCATTTCAATGAAAAACTTTTTCTCAAAAGCTATAACAGTAGTAGCTTTATGTATTGGATTTTCTAGTATTCAAGCACAAGAAACAAAAGAAAACAAGTACAGTTATGTTGATGCATTTGCACCTAATTTTTATACTAAAAACGGTAACGAATTTCGTTCTGCAAGTGGAAAACCAGGACCTAAATATTGGCAAAATAAAGCTGACTATAAATTAACAGCTAATTTAAATGAGGCTGCAAAGACAATAAATGGTTCTGTAGAGCTTACTTATACAAACAATAGTCCGGATGATATGGAATTTATTTGGATGTATTTAGATCAAAATTTATTTGCAAAAGATTCTCGTGGTAATGCAGTTGTTCCAGTGAGTGGTTCAAGAAATGGAGCAAAAGGAGAAGAATTTGATGGTGGACATAAAATAAGTAATTTAAATGTAGATGGAAAGTCTGCTAAATATGAGATTACAGACACTAGAATGAAAATTATGCTTGATAAACCATTAAAAGCTAATGGTGGAAAAGTTAAAGTAGAGATGAATTTCTCATTTATTTCACCAGAATATGGATCAGATAGAATGGGATATTTACCAACTAAGAATGGAACTATTTATACAATTGCACAATGGTATCCAAAAATGGCAGTTTATGATGATGTAAGAGGATGGAACATTCAGCCTTATTTAGGAGCTGGTGAGTTTTATTGTGAATATGGAGATTTTGAATTAGCAATTACAGTTCCGTCAAACCATTTTGTGGTTTGTTCGGGTGAGATTACTAATGCTTCTCAAGTGATGAGTTCATCAGAACAATCAAATTGGGCTAAAGCGAAAGAAAGTGAAAAAACTGTTATGGTTCGTTCTTCTGAAGATTTAGGAAAATTGTCTGCAAATGGTACAAAAACATGGAAGTTTAAAATGACTAATAGTCGTGATGTCGCTTGGGCTTCTTCTGCAGCTTTTATTATTGATGCTGCAAGAATTAATTTACCAAGTGGTAAAAAAGCAATGGCTGTATCAGCTTATCCAGTAGAAAGTGAAGGTCAAAAAGCATGGAGTCGTTCTACAGAATATACTAAAGCTAGTATTGAAGGTTATTCTAAAAGATGGTTTGAATATCCTTATCCAGCTGCTATCAATGTAGCAGGAAATGAAGGTGGAATGGAATATCCAGGAATCGTATTTTGTAAGTATACTTCAAAAGGTTCAAGTTTATGGGGTGTTACAGACCATGAGTTTGGACATGCTTGGTTTCCAATGATTGTAGGTTCAAACGAAAGACAATTTGCTTGGATGGATGAAGGGTTTAATACTTTCATCAATGGTGTAAGTGCAGAAGACTTTAATGCAGGTGAGTACAAAGACAGAAAATTTAATATGCATAGAATGGCAGAAATGATGACTAGCCCTTCATTAGAACCTGTTTATACTGCTCCTGATGGTTTAAAAGAACGTAATTTAGGAACTTTAGCATATATGAAGCCAGGAACAGCTTTAGACTTACTTCGTAATGAAGTTTTAGGTAAAGAACGTTTTGATAATGCTTTTAGAACATATGTAGAAAGATGGGCTTTTAAACACCCAACACCAGATGATTTCTTTAGAACAATGGAAAACGTATCTGGAGAAGATTTAGGATGGTTCTGGAGAGGTTGGATCATTAACAACTGGAGATTAGACCAAGCAGTAACAGGAGTTAAATATAATAAAAACAACCCTAAAAATGGAGCTATAATTTCAATTGAGAATTTAGAGAAAATGGCAATGCCAGTAACCCTAGAAATTGAAACAGTTTCAGGAAAAAAAGAAATTGTAAAATTACCAGTTGAGGTATGGCAACGTAATACAAGTTGGTCATTCAATTATAATTCAACAGAAGAAATTAAGAAAATAACTATTGATCCAGAAAACTTATTACCAGATTCAAATGATGATAATAATGTTTGGAAAACAGAAGGATATGAAGCACCAAAACCTGGTAAATATGCTGCTTATGTTGGAGATTATTCTAGTAAACAAGTTCCTGTTAAAGTTAGTGTTTATGAAGAAGGTGATCAATTAATTATGGCTGCTAATGGTGATGAGTTAGCTGTTGAAGATAAAGGTAATGGAACTTTTACCGAAGCTTCTCAAGGAATGGAAATTAAATTTTCTGATGATAAAAAGAGCTTTAAATTGAATGTAGCTGGTCAAAGTTTTGACTTTACAAGAGAATAATTTTAAAAATCATATTTTAATATAATTTAAAAAGGGCTTCATATTTGAAGTCCTTTTTTTTGGAATAAATAGAATTTATTTAGGTTAATGAAGATTTTCTAATTTTAGAAACAAATTACCTCTCAAAATTCTATAACAAATTAATAAAATCCTGTAAAATAAATTGGACTAAGTGATTGTAAGTTTGTGATGTTATTAATCATTAAAATATAACATTATGAAAAAGATAAGCATATTATTAGTAGCGTTAAGCATTATATCTTGTAAAAACACAGATAAGTCTGATGCAGATTTAGCCAAAGAAGCAACAGTTGATTCATTAAAAATTGAATATGCAAAACAAAGAGTAATTGACTCTATGAATGATGCAATGGTTAGACAACAACAAGCGCAACAAAAAGAAGTGATAGTAGTAAATCAAGCTGCCTCAACTCCACAAAAGAAAAAATGGAGTGGTGCTGCAAAAGGAGCTGTTATTGGAGCTGGAGTTGGTGCCGTTACTGGAGCCATTGTCAGTGACAAAAAAGGAGAAGGTGCTGTAATTGGTGGTTTAGCAGGTGCAGGTGTTGGAGCCGGGACAGGAGCCATTATTGATGGTAAGAAAAAGAAAGACTAGTAATATAAATTTGGTTAGTTAAGATTACTTTTTTACCATTAAGTAATTTTGCTAGAAACCCTTTCAGCAAACTGAAAGGGTTTCATTATTATCTATTTTTCTTAATTTGGTATCTAAAGAAATTCATGGATTTTAAATGGGTTTGGTCTTTACTATCATGTGAGTTTTCTAGCTGGCAGATAAACCAATAACCATCTTCTTCAAAAACCCAAGCATATCCATTTGTGGCTGTTATTCCATTTTTTAAAGTATATTCAAAATCGTCATTATTTAGATTTTTAGTAAACAGTTCTGTGTCAATCGTTGTATTAGCAATACCAGAACGCATTTTTTTCCACAATTGAGAGGGTCTTATATTTGGTTCTTTTTTTATTTTATAGATAGCAATGTTAGAATTTTGCGTGTCTCTTCCTAAAAAAACTATATCAGAATTTGTAAGATTTTCAAAGATATAATAGCCTTTTGGTAATAATAATTTTCTAGTATTTGTAATTTGTATTAAACTATCTGAGGTCATTTGATTAATGCCTAATTCTTGCCTAGTTTCAAAATCTAAAGCTGGCATTTGATCTTGATATTTTGCATTTTCTTGTAATTTTTGAATCATGTTTTCCATTTCACGTTTGTAATTTGAATTGGAAGAGTTATTCTCAGAGACTCTATTACAAGTCACTGCTAATCTGATTACCGCAATTACCGCAATTATAAAAGATAGAGCTACTTTCCAACCAAGCCCAGATTCTTGTGAATTATTTGAAGAACTGTAACTCTGCTTTGAATCGTTTTTTATTTTAGCATTTTCATCTAAATCAAAAGTAGGACAGTTTTTTTCAAATGTTGGAGAGGCATCAGTTAGTTTGCATTGGATTCCTTTATCAAAATCTAATTTTCTATGATTGCATATTTGGCAATACTTTAGTTGTTCGGGTGTTATCATTGTGAAAAATTAATTAGCCAAATATATAAAAAGAAACTATTCCTTTCTGCTTTATTATTTCTTCTCAACATAAAGGGATATTTCATCCTTTTCTAAATGAAATATAACTGTGTCATTTTTTGAAGTTACAAGTATTTCTCTATAATTTAAAAAAAGGAGTGTTTTCAAGACTTATAAATGCTTCGATTCTAAAAAGATTTATTGTTTTAAATCCATGGAAAATAACTGGTTTTAATGCTTTGGTCATTAGACCTTTATTTTTTAAAACCTTAAAAGAATTTTATAGTTTATTTGGTTATGCCATTGAATATAATCCAAACATATTTCCTTCTGTGTCATAGGCTAATGAAATAAAGCCATATTCACCAATAGAGAATTTATTTTTAAAAATTTTTCCACCAGCAGCTTCAATTCTACTTTCTTCAATGGCACAATCTTCGGCACCAAAATAAATAATTGTACTATTTCCACCAGCTTTAAAACCTTTCATATATACTAAAGCACCACTTGAACCAGGACCATTTTGATTGCTAGGAAAAGCCATCATGGATAAAGAATCTTCAATAGTTTCTGGAGTAGGTAATGAAGTAAGGTTTACATCTAAAACGGTTTCATAAAACTTTTGAGCTCTGTTCATATCTTCTACATAGATTTCAAACCAATATACTGGGTTTTGAGGCTCCATAGATTTATATTTTTAAGAATTGTTTAATCAAATTTATAAAAAATGTTTGAATGAAAGAATAAATATTTCTAATTTAATTTAAAGGAAAACAACCATTTAGGAATCGCTTCACCTAAAAATGAAGCACCTATAATATCTTCATGTCCAATTCCATCCAATTCCCAAAAAAGAATTTTAGAATTGTATTTCAGTTCTTCAAAGAATAGTAAATCACTTTCAATAGTATTATCAGTGTCTTTATTTCCGTGAATAATCCAAATAGGTTTGTTTTTTAAAACATCCATTTTATCAAATTGAGGAATTCCTGCAAAACTAACAGCAGCTGCAAATAAATCTGGTCGTAAAGAAAGTGCATTGATAGTCGTAGAAGCTCCCATGGAATAACCAACAATGTAAATTCTTTTTAAATCAATTGGTAGTGTTGTTTTAAGAGAATCAATCAATTGAAAAACAGTTTCTAAACAAGGTTCAGATTTTGAAGTTAATACATTTCTTGAAGCATCTAAAGTATAATTAGAAGAACGAGTAGGGAATTGTGGTGCCAAAACAAATGCTGGGTATTTTGATTGAATAGTAGGTTCAGCCCAAAGTTTAGCCATTGTCCAAAGTTGTTTTTCATTATCGGTACCAATAGCTCCTGAACCATGAAATACAATTACTAATGGATATTTTTTGTTAGTTACTATTGTTTTGGGTTGCAAAAATCGATAGTTAATTGTTGTGTTTTTTGTATATCTTTTAGCTTCAAATAGGTTTTTATCAATGCCTCTTATTTTAGTCAAAAGGTTTTTGGTTGCAGATGTGTCAGTTTCTTTTGGGATGAGTTGTTTGTTCAATTGTTTTTCAACAAATAAATACATCGCTGTTTCATCTAAATAAAATACAATTTTTCCTTCTTTTGAACCTACTTGGATACCCATTTTGGTATAGGAATCCTTTGTAGTACCTATTTTGATTAAGTTTTTTTCTGAATCTACTTTCCATTTTGATTTGGCAGTCATTCCAGTTATCATTTTAAAAACCTTTGAAGATTTTGTGGTTGAAATTTGGAAATTTCCATTTTCACTAAATAGGAATGTACTGTTTTTAAAGCCATCAATTAATTCTTTAATATCTTGATTGCCTCTTGAATCAAAAGGAAGCATGCCAGTAACTTTCCAAGTACCAGTAACGAATTCTTTAGTTATGTTTTGTCCAAAAAAAGTGGATGTTACTGATAAAAAGATTGCGAAAAATATCGTTTTTTTCATGGATATATTTTGAAAAGTAAATATAGAAAAAATCCTTCAAGTTGATTTATGCCTTTTATAATTATAATGCTAAACTTCTCCTAAAACTTTTGATAAGGATAATTTTTATTGTAAATTTAAGGTATAAATTATAAAAACAGAAAAACTATGCAAATACAGATTAACACCGATAATCATATTGAAAACAGTGAACGATTGACTAACTTTTTTTCAAATGAAGTTTCAAATGAATTAGGAAGATTTGATAAATTAATAACAAGAGTAGAAGTTCATTTTGGAGACGAAAACAGTGAAAAATTTGGTAATGATGATAAACGTTGTTTAATTGAAGTTAGAGTTGCAAAAAAGGAACCAATTGCAGTTACTGATTATGCAGAAACTATAGAAAAAGCATTTCAAAATTCATTAAAAAAAGTTAAGCGAATTTTAGACTCACTTATTGAAAGACAGAGATAAGTTAAAAATAGCTTTAAAAATTTAAAAAACTCCTAACGTTTAGATTAGGAGTTTTTTTTGGTTCTGAAATAATAAACTTATTTATTGACCATCAATGCTAATGTTTTCTTGTTGACTTATTTTCAACAATTGCTTATTTTTAGCAAAAGTTTCTGATTTTTCATTGCTTTCACCATATAATTCAGGATGTAGATAAGTTCCTTTAAATTCTTTTTCTTTTTCAGGCATAATTCTGTTTTCATTTGCATATTTATCAGATCTTACTGCTGTTATTTGCCAACTTACTTCAACATTTGGAGTATTTGTCTGAATGACAAATTTATTTCCATTTACTTTTTCTTTAATAATAGCTTGGGCAAAACTACCTATAGACGTTAATTGATATCGAAAATCTTTATTGGCTGCTTCAAAATAATTTGGTAAAATTACAGTTGCATATCCATTTGCATCAGTTTTAATATTACCAGAATAGATATTTATCATTTCTGGAGATTCAACAAAACTGTGAATTAAGTATTTGTTTTGTGGATCAAGAGGATGATCAATTTTAAATGTTCCACCACCTTTTGCTATATTTCCAGTAACATTTAAGTTTCCAGTGATAGTTACATCTCCAGTAAAATCTGAATTTCCATCAACAGATAATTGATTGTTAGTGTTAGAATTATAGTTTGTACTTAAACGTAATCTTCTCATATTTGAAAAACCACTTCTATTAAATCTGGCAATAGTATCTGGTGTAGGACATCCTCCAATTAAATATAAATTATTTAAATTACCATTATGGCTGAATTTAATTCCACATTCTGATGCTGCATAATTAGTGTCTTCTGCAAAATGCAATTCACCTGAATTAGCATTGTTGAAACCTCCAGTATTTCCTATTCCCATTTTAGGAGAAGCATTGTTAGTAACATAAAAGTTTAAGTTAGAATTGTTAACATTAGATCCAACAACTACACTTCCAGTATTAGAGTTATTAATATTGTTTCCGTTTGTAGTCCATTCTGAACCAGCTACACCTCCAGATGATTTTGAGAATAATGCATATGGCACACTTAGTAATTGGCTTGAACCTGAAATAGAGTATGCAGTACCTCCTGCTGGATCAATTTCTGATTTAATATAATATGATCCTGTTGACCAGTCAATAGTGTTAAATGTTCCAGATAGTACTGTGCCATTTCCTACTTCAATACTTACTAATCCATTTGCATTAGTTGTTGCAGTTTGAGTTTCTTCATAAACAGCAGTACCTGTTGCGGAACCTTGTAAAATACTAATTTTCATCCCTATAGGGCTAGAGGTAATTAATGCGTCAGAAGAGTTTCTAACTACAGCTTGATAACTCATTTTTTCTGGGGCTTGAGCAAATAAATTTATTGAAAATAAAGCTACTGCTAGTATAATGTAAAGTTTTTTCATGATATTTAGTTTTTAACAATTTTAAAAGTTTTAACTTCTTGATTTAGGGTAATTATTTTTAAAAAATATATAGATGCTGCTAAATTAGCAACTGGAATAGTAGTTTGATTTGCAATGTTTTTTTCAGAAACCAAAACTTTTCCATTAATATCTATAATTTGATAATCAATAGGAGCATTGTCAAGATTTTTTAAAGAAATAAATAATTCATTGGTTGTAGGGTTTGGAAAAACAACCAAATCCTGAACTAATTGAGGGAAATTTTCAGAAGACAAAACTTCAGAAATTTCAAAAGGCTGCTGTACTCCTTGCAACTCCGAACCAGTTGTTCCACTGTTAACTTTGTAAATAGTTTGACCGACTGAATAAGAAATAGAACCATTAGCACCAGAGACAATATCTCCTCCAGCTGCATTAATTGAATTTTGAGCAACCATTTCATGGGTGTACAGACACAGCACAATGGGCAGTAGTAAGATTAAATTTTTTGTTTTCATTTTTTTGTAGGTTTTATGTTAAAAAAATATTAATATAGGCTAATATAATAAAAATTAATAGTATTATGTTTTGTTTTGTTGCTTTTTTAGCATAAATATTAATTTTTATCATTTTAAAATTTATGAAGGCTTATTCTACAATGGTTTTAATAATATATATAAACTATAAAAAAAAACACTCAACCTATTTTTAAGATTAAGTGTTTTTCAAACTAACTAAACCAAATTATCAATTATTTCTAAAAACTAATTTTCCATCAAAACTATCTAGAAGAATGATGCTATCAGTTGTAATTTTTCCAGATAAAATATCTTTAGACAATTCGTTTAAAACTTCTCTTTGAATAATTCTTTTTACTGGTCTTGCCCCAAATTGAGCGTCAAATCCTTTTTCAGCTAAATAATCAATTGCTTCTGGAGTTGCATCTAATGTTATTTGTTGTTGCGCTAACATTTTGGTTACTCCTTTCAACTGAATGCTTACAATATTTCTAATATCTGCATTTGTTAGAGGTGTGAACAATACAATTTCATCAATACGGTTTATAAATTCAGGACGAACCGTTTGTTTCAATAAACCTAAAACTTCTACTTTTGCAGCTTCTGTTGCTACTTCAATGCTTCCTTTAAGGTTATCAAATTTTTCTTGAATAATATCACTTCCCATATTAGAAGTCATAATGATTATAGTGTTTTTGAAATCAGCTGTTCTTCCTTTGTTATCGGTTAAACGACCTTCATCTAAAACTTGTAACAAGATATTAAACGTATCAGGATAAGCTTTCTCAATTTCGTCTAACAAAATCACCGAATACGGTTTTCTTCGAACAGCTTCTGTTAATTGTCCTCCTTCATCATACCCAACATATCCAGGAGGAGCACCAACTAATCTACTCACACTATGTCTCTCTTGGTATTCACTCATGTCGATACGTGTTAAAGCACTTTCATCATCGAATAAATATTCGGCTAAGGCTTTAGCTAATTCCGTTTTTCCAACACCAGTTGTACCTAAGAATAAGAATGAACCAATAGGTTTTTTAATGTCATGTAAACCTGCACGACTTCTACGAACGGCATCACTCACAGCCACAATAGCTTCTTGTTGGCCAACGACACGTTTGTGTAATTCGTTTTCTAAATTCAATAGTTTTTCTCGTTCACCTTGAAGCATTTTCATGACTGGAATTCCTGTCCATTTGGCCACCACTTCAGCAATATCTTCGCGAGTGACTTCTTCTTTAATCAAAGAATCACCAGCTTGATTTTCAGCTAATTGAATTTGTAGTGCGTCCAAATTTGTTTGTGCATCTTTAATTTTACCATAACGAATTTCTGCTACTTTTCCATAATCACCATTTCGTTCGGCTTGTTCGGCTTCCAATTTTAAATCTTCAATTTCTTGTTTGATATTTTGAATGTTATCAACCACTTCTTTTTCGGATTTCCATTTACTGAAAATTTCGTTTCTCTCTTCTTTTAAATTGGCTAAATCTAAGCCTAGACTTTTTAATTTAGTTTCGTCATTCTCACGTTTGATAGCTTCAATTTCAATTTCCAATTGCATGATTTTTCGATCCAAAACATCCAATTCTTCTGGTTTTGAATTGATTTCCATACGTAACTTAGAAGCCGCTTCGTCCATTAAGTCGATTGCTTTATCTGGAAGAAAACGATTCGTGATATATCTTTGAGATAATTCTACAGCTCCAATAATAGCATCATCTTGAATTCTAACTTTGTGATGGGTTTCGTATTTTTCTTTAATTCCACGTAAAATAGAAATGGCACTTTCAGTATCAGGTTCATCCACCATTACTTTTTGAAAACGTCTTTCAAGAGCTTTATCTTTTTCAAAATATTTTTGGTATTCATCTAAAGTGGTTGCTCCAATGGCACGAAGTTCTCCACGAGCTAGAGCAGGTTTTAAAATATTAGCTGCATCCATAGCACCTTCACCACCACCAGCACCAACTAGTGTGTGAATTTCATCAATAAATAATACAATATCACCTTCGGCTGAAGTTACTTCTTTTACCACAGCTTTTAAGCGTTCTTCAAATTCTCCTTTAAACTTTGCACCAGCAATTAAAGCTCCCATGTCTAAAGAAAAAACAATTTTGTCTTTTAGATTTTCAGGAACATCACCATCTACAATTCGGTGTGCTAAACCTTCTGCAATAGCTGTTTTACCGACTCCAGGTTCACCTACTAACATAGGGTTGTTTTTAGTTCTACGCGTTAATATTTGTAATACTCTGCGAATTTCTTCATCTCGACCAATTACTGGGTCTAGTTTGCCACTTTTGGCTAAATCGTTGAGGTTTTTAGCATATTTATTTAAAGCATTATAAGTTTCTTCTGCTGATGCAGAGGTTACTCGTTCTCCTTTTCGTAATTCGGCAATAGCACTTTCTAACCCTTTTTCGGTTACACCTTGATCTTTTAAAATTTGGGCAACTTTACTTTTTGACTTGAAAATGGCAAGAATCAAATGCTCAATAGAAACGTATTCATCATTCATTTTTTTAGCAATAGCAATGGCTTCGTTTAACATATAGGATGCATCACGAGACAATTGTATTTCGCCACCAGTTACTTTTGGAAAACTTTGTAAGGTGCTATCCAATACTTTTTTGAAAAGGTCGATATTTACATTTAGTTTTTTAAGAATAAATGGTGTAACATTTTCATCAACATCAAACAATCCTTTAAAAATGTGTTCGTTTTCAATTTGTTGATGTCCTAAACTTTGAGCAATTTGCTGTGCTTGTTGCAAAGCTTCTTGCGATTTTATGGTTAAATTATTTAAGTTCATATATTTTTTCTCCTTTTATTATTTTTAGCATTTAAGTTTTGAAAACTTCATCTTGTAGTATTCAATTGTTATTCCAATGTTAAAAACAAGTCAAAATGACCGATTTTTAGTATTTTTGTATCATAAAACAAGTCAAAATGACTTAAAACAAGACAATTATGGGATTTTTAGATAGTTTGTTTGGGAATAGTTCTGATGATAATAATGAAAAAGAAGTAAAGTTTTATAGTTTAGAATTGATTTCTCAATTAGACGAAATTGATGCTATTTCTGAAGGTAAACCAGTCGTTATTTTTAAACACAGTACAAGATGTAGTATCAGTCGTTTTGCTTTGAAACAATTTGATGCTGCATTTAATTATCCAGAAGACAAAATAGATTGGTATTTATTGGACTTGTTAAATCACAGAGATATTTCAAATGAAATCGCTCATCGCTATAATGTGCAACATCAATCACCACAAATTCTTGTAATTAAAAGCGGAAAAGCTGTTTATCATGATTCCCATGATGGAATTGACGCTAATGATTTGAAGCAGTTTGTTTAATTTTATATATTTAGGTTTAGTTCATTCATAATCAGTATAAGAAAAAGATTATTTTGGCTAAAAAATAACAAGTTATAAGTATTCTTATTACATTTGCTCTCCCTAAATCTTATAAATATGAATACAAAATTACTTTTAGTTTTTATTTTAACTACTCATGCTTCTTTTGCTCAAAATTTTATTACCGTTTGGAAGACTGATAATGTAGGTGTTTCTGCTTCAAATCAAATTACTATACCAACAACTGGAACAGGTTACAACTATAATGTTGATTGGGAAAATGATGGTGTTTTTGACGACTTATCTGTTACAGGAAACATTACGCATACTTACCCAACTCCAGGAACTTATACTATTGCTATTTCGGGTAACTTTCCTAGAATATATTTCAATAATACTGGTGATAGGCAAAAGATATTATCAGTTGAACAATGGGGATCAATTTCATGGACTAGTATGCTTAATGCGTTTTATGGTTGCTCTAATTTAGAGATAAACGCTACCGATTCTCCAAATTTAAGCTTGGTTACAAATATGTCAAGTATGTTTAGAGGTGCTTCATCTTTAAATCAAAATATTGGTATGTGGAATACTAGTAATGTTACTAATATGAGCAATTTATTTCAGTCTGCGTTATTATTTGATCAAGATATTAGTTCATGGAACACATCAAACGTTACTTTAATGAATAGTATGTTTCAATCAGCGACATCATTTAATCAAAATATTGGTACATGGAATACTAGTAATGTGACTAATATGTCATCAATGTTTAATTTGGCTAGCTCTTTTGACCAAAATATAGGATCATGGAACACTTCAAATGTTACATTGATGAATAATATGTTCCAATCCGCAACATTGTTTAATAAGGATATATCTTCTTGGGATACTTCAAAAGTAACAGCAATGAATAGTATGTTTCAACTTGCTACATTATTCAATCAGAATATAGGTAACTGGAATACAGCTAATGTCTTGAATATGTCTTCAATGTTTAATGCTGCAATATCATTTAATCAAAATATAGGTTCGTGGAATACATTTAAAGTAACAAATATGTCTTCTATGTTCCGTTCTGCTAGTGCATTTAATCAAAATATAGGTTCGTGGAATACAACCAATGTAACTAATATGTCTTCAATGTTCAATTCAGCTAGTTCATTTAATCAAAACATAGGAAATTGGAATGTTGGAAACGTTACAAATATGTCATCCATGTTTGCTTCTGCGACTAATTTTAACCAAAACATTGGTTCATGGAATACAGGAAATGTTGTATTAATGAGTAATATGTTTCAATCATCTCCATTTAATCAAGACATTAGTTCGTGGAATACATCGAATGTAACCGCAATGAATAGCATGTTTCAATCATGTCCATTTAATCAAGATATTAGTTCATGGAATACATCTAATGTAACTGCTATGAATAGTATGTTTCAATTAGCAACATCATTTAATCAAAATATTGGAAATTGGAATGTTGGAAATGTTTTAAATATGTCTTCTATGTTTAGGTCTGCAAGTTCTTTTAATCAGAATATTAGTTCATGGAATACATCAAATGTAACTGCTATGAATAGTATGTTTCAGTCAGCAACATCATTTGATCAAAATATTGGAAATTGGGATGTTAGTAACGTACTAAATATGACTTCAATGTTTAGTGGTGTTACACTTTCAACAGCAAATTATGATTCGTTATTAATAGGATGGAATTCTCTTAATTTAAAACCAGATGTGGCTTTTAACGCTGGATCAAGCACTTACTGTAATGGTAGCAATGCTAGACAGAACATAATAAATAGTTTTGGATGGGTTATTTCGGATAATGGAATTAATTCTTCTTGTATTTTATCTAATGAAGAATCTATACAAAATGATTTTTTCGTATTTTTAACAAATAATAAAACAATTGAATTTGTAAGTTCAAATACTGAAATTGATAGTATTGAAATTTATGATTTATCAGGTAAATCATTGTTTCAAAAAAAATTGATTAATGATAAAAAAGCTACTGTTCATAATATATCTAATTCAACAATTTTGCTAATAAAAGTAACGATGATTGATGGAAGTTTTGAATTTAAAAAACTATTTAATAATTAATTTATTTGTATTAATAATTTTTTGATTAATATTAAAAACACTTGTAATTCTTTTTTATGAGTGTTTTTTTATTAGAAAACAGGTGACTTTTATCGTAATTTTTTGTAGTTCATAGTATTTTATTTAAAAAAGGGTGAAAACCCTCACTAAATTTACATTATATCGAGTATATTTGTGAGACACATAAAATAAAAAGATTATGAAAAAAAGAATTACTTTCTTATTTCTGTTCTTTGTAGGGACAATGCTATCGCAAAGTTTCATAACTACATGGAAAACAGATAATGCAGGTATATCAAACTCTAACCAAATTACGATTCCAACTAATGGAAATGGATACAACTACAGTATCGATTGGGAGAATGATGGTATAATTGATAACACTAATGTTACTGGAACAATTACACATACCTATGCAACTGCTGGTACCTATACAGTTGCAATTACAGGAAATTTTCCTAGAATATATTTTAATAACACGGGTGATCAATTAAAAATATTGAGCGTTGAACAATGGGGTTCAATTTCATGGAGAAGCTTTCAAAATAGTTTTTATGGTTGTTCTAATCTAGTAATTAATGCAGCTGATACACCAAATTTAACTTTGGTAAGTAATATGGCAAATGCATTTAGAGATGCTACATCGTTAAATCAAAATTTAGATACATGGGACGTTAGTAATGTTACAAATATGAGTAATATGTTTAACGGAGCAACTAATTTTAATGTTAATATTAGTAATTGGGATGTTAGTAATGTAGTAAATATGTCAAATATGTTTAATGGAGCCACTAGCTTTAATAGAAATATTAATGGCTGGAATGTTAGTAACGTTATTAATATGGCAGGAATGTTTAGAGATGCAACTTCATTTGACCGTAATTTGGGAGGTTGGAATGTTGCTAATGTAACCAACATGGCAAGTATGTTTTATGGAGCAACCGTTTTTAATAGAAATATTGGAGGTTGGGATGTAAGTTCTGTAACATTAATGAATTCTATGTTACGAAATGCTCCAGCATTTGACCAAAATCTTGGAAATTGGAATGTTAGTAATGTAACAAACATGAATAACATGTTAAGAGGATCAAAATTATCAGATGCAAATTATGATAGTTTATTAGCAGGGTGGAGTGCTTTAAGTTTGCAGCCAAATATAAGTTTCCATGCAGGAAATAGTGAGTATTGTGCAAGTGCAGTTCAAAGACAAAGTATTATTACTGATTTTAATTGGACAATAAATGATGCAATTAGTGCTACATGTGCTTCTTGTGCAACTTTTACAACTTGGGATGGTTCAGCTTGGTCAAATGGAACACCTAATATTACTACTTCGGCAATTTTTACTGGAAACTATAACTCGTTTAGTAACTTGACATTCTGTTCTATAACTGTTCAAAACAATGCTAATGTTACTATTACTGCAGGAAATACTTTTACTGTTGAAAAAGCTATTTCAGTTACTTCGGGTTCATTAATAGTAGAAAATTATGCAGCGATTGTTCAAAACGATGTGTTTCCAAATTCAGGAAATATTATTGTCAAAAGAAATTCTACACCTATGATTCGTTTAGATTATACAGCTTGGTCTTCACCAGTTGTTGGTCAACAATTATTAGCTTTTTCTCCTAATACAGTATTGACTCGTTTTTATGAGTATCTATATACTGGAACAACTACAGCAACTTCATATCAAACAGTAGATGCAAATACAAATTTTGTTCCTGGTAAAGGATATTTAATTAGAGTTGATAATACGTGGCCAACTTCAAGTCCAGCAGTTTACAATGGAGTATTTACAGGAGTACCAAACAATGGTGATTATACCGCTCCTATTGGAATTGGATTTAACTTAATTGGAAATCCCTATCCTTCACCAATAAATTCAGATACTTTTTTAGTAAATAATCCTGGAATATCTACTTTATACTTTTGGACACATACTGTTGCTGCAAATGCGAGTGGAATTTATCCACAAAGTAATTATGCATCTTATACCACACTTGGAGGAACTGCTGCTGCAGCTGGAGGAAATCCACCTGTAGGTTTTGTTCAAACGGGTCAAGGTTTTTATGTTAATTCATCAGTATCTGGAAGTGCAGTGTTTAATAATGCTCAAAGAGTTCCTAACACAGCAAGTAACCAATTCTTTAAAAATGCATCAAACACAGTTGTTGATAAACACAGAATTTGGTTGAGTTTAAAAGATGCTTCTAACAACTATAATCAAATTTTAGTAGGTTATATGGATGGAGCTACAAATGCAGTAGATACAGCAATTGATGGTAAAGTTTTAGAAACAAACAATACAATTTTATATAATTTACTTGATAGTGAAGCTTATGTAATTCAAGGTAGACAAATGCCTTTTAGTGATAATGATGAGGTTTTATTAGGTTTCAAAGCATTAACTGCTGGAACTTATACAATTGATATCGATGATTTTGATGGTTTATTTTTGAATCAAGATGTTTTTATTAATGATAAATTCAATAATACAATTCACAATTTAAAAGTATCACCTTATACATTTACTACTGCTCAAGGAGACTTTACATCACGTTTTTCAGTTGTTTATAAAAATACAGCGTTAAGCAATCAAGTATTTGAAAGCAATTCTTTTACTGTATTATTAAGTGCTAATAATGAAATTCAATTTTTAAGTACACAAACAGCCATTGATAATGTTAGAATATATGACTTATCAGGAAGATTGTTAATTGAAAAAAACAATGTTAATGACACGAACTTAACAATAATGAATAATTTTAATACTTCGGTATTACTTGTTAAGACAACTTTGAATGATGGAAAAGTTGAAGTGAAAAAACTAATAAATAATTAGTTTTCTGTAAATAGAACAAAAAACGCTTTCATCACTGAAAGCGTTTTTTTTTAGTTTAATTTCTAAATCTATTTCTAGAAATAATATTTTTAAGTTGGCTTTTTAAATCTTCTCCGGTATCAAAAACCATTTGCTCATTACTTGGAAAAGCAACGGCACGTTTGTTAAAATAAGGATAATAATCTTCTTCACAAGCACGTTTGTCTCCATTAAAAGTAGAATAAATGTTTTCAAAAACAAATTCACTTACTAACGGAAAAGTTTCAATAGTTTGATTATTTCTATAATCTAAATAATCAACTTTTGCAATTACTTGACACGATTTGAACTGTTTAAATTCATAAATATTTACACGAATAGTTTTAAAATTATCTACTTTAATTGGGTTACCTAAACTGTCTTTAACTACATGTCCATTATTGTCTACCAAATTTTTGGTTCCATCTTTAATTTGTTTTTCTTTGATAAATTCTTTCTCTTTAATTTGTTCTGGAGAAATATTTATTTGACGAAAATTAACTAACATACCAAAATCATAAGTAATATTTTTTTGTTTATTGTTGTGATAAACAGTCCATTTATCATTTAATCCATAAGTTCCAAAATTTAGTAAATCATCTTGCAATCGAACAGGAATAACCATGTTCGTTTCATTTTTTGTAAAAACGTGAACAAAATCAGTTCCTCTAAGTTGTGCTTCATCAATTTTTTTGCGAACATCTTTAAAGTTGGGATTCAGTTTATCTAAATATACTAAGTCATCATAAGCCTGACGAATATCAAATTTGTTTTTTGATTCTAATAATTTAATAGAATTTGCATATAAATAATCTGATAAACCATTTTTACTAGATATAATTTCATCTGAATAATCATCCATTATAAATGTAGCATTTGTACCCTTATTCAAAAGTTTTAAAGGTAAAATAGGTTTAATTTTTTCTTGACGATTTGCTAATTGATTATATAGGTTGAAAACCTTTTCAAAATTAGCAGGATTAGCTTCTTTGACAAGTAAATTAATATTATTTAAATCACGAGCAGTTGCTTTTGCATAAGCATCTTGCAAAATATAAACATAATCTTGATTGCCTTTTGAATCTTTGTTAGAAGCAAGTTTTTTTATAGACTTGTTGATGGCTTCATCATAATTTCCATTGCTCAAAAGAGATTGAGTGTGTTTTGAGCCACAAGCAATAAAAAATGAAATAGCAATAAATAGAGTAATTTTCTTCATAAGGTATAATTTTAACAAATATATTTAATTTTTAGACTGTAAATAAGAGTAACCAAAAAAAATGCCATTCTTTTTAGGAATGGCATTTTTTATAATTTAGTATGCTTTTATTTAATTTCTAAAGCGGGCAATAGTTTACCAGAACACTCTCCAAAACCTATTCTAACTTTTTCATTTTGGCAATATCCTCTCATGATAACAGTATCATTATCATTAATGAATTTGCGTTCTGTTCCATCATTTAATTTCAAAGGATTTTTTCCACCCCAAGAAAGTTCTAACATAGAACCAAAACTATCAGGAGTTGGACCAGAAATAGTTCCAGAACCCATCATGTCTCCCGAATTAACTCTACAACCATTTATTGTATGATGAGCCAACTGTTGAGCCATCGTCCAATACATATATTTGAAGTTTGATTTACTAATTACAGTTTCAGCAGCATCTTCTGGTTGAAGCGAAACCTCAAGATTAATATCAAAAGTATGTTTATCTTTTTGTTGTAAATATTTTAATGGAGTAGGAGATTGCTCTGGGCTTTTTGTTTTAAAAGGTGCTAAAGCATCCATAGTTACTATCCAAGGAGAAATTGTTGAGGCAAAGTTTTTAGCTAAAAATGGACCTAATGGTACATATTCCCATTTTTGAATATCTCTTGCACTCCAATCATTAAACAAAACCATTCCGAAGATATAATCCTCTGCTTCATCAACTGGAATAGCTTCTCCCATTAAGTTAGAATCTGTAGTAATGAAAGCCATTTCTAATTCAAAGTCAACTAATTTAGAGGGACCAAAAACAGGTTCAGTAGCATCTGCTGGCATTGTTTGTCCGTTTGGTCTTCTAATACTTTTTCCACTTGGTACAATTGTAGAACTTCTTCCATGATATCCTACAGGAATGTGTAACCAGTTTGGCAATAAAGCATTTTCTGGATCACGAAACATTTTTCCAACATTTGTAGCGTGTTCTTTTGAACTATAAAAATCTGTATAATCACCAATTTGAACTGGTAATTGCATTTCAATGTCTTTGATATCAAAAATAACAATATCTCTTTGCTTTTTGTTGTCTCTTAAAGTAGGATTGTTTTCATCGAAAATTTCAGATAAACGATTTCGAACTAATCTCCATGTTTTTTTTCCGTCAGAAATAAAGTCGTTCAGTGTATCTTGCATGAACATATCGTCTGTTAAATCGATACCATCAAAATAACCTAATTGTTGAAGAGCACCCATATCTATAGCAGAATCTCCAATTCGAGTTCCAATAGTTATAACGTCTTCTTTTGTGATAAAAACTCCAAAAGGAATGTTTTGAATTGGAAAGTCGCTATTTTCAGGGACTTTTATCCAAGATTTTCTTTTTGGGTCGTTTGCAATATTTGGCATATTTGTATTTGTTGAATTGTTGTTGAAAAATTAATAACCAAATATAAAGTTTACTATCAATTTAACAAACCATTTTTGTAATTTTGAAGAAATTTTAACGAAAATTCATCTCAATGCAACGCGACGAACAAATCTTTGACCTAATTCTTGATGAACAAGACAGACAAATTCACGGAATTGAATTAATAGCTTCAGAAAACTTTGTAAGTGACCAAGTAATGGAAGCTGCAGGTTCAGTGTTAACCAACAAATATGCAGAAGGGTATCCTGGAAAACGTTATTATGGTGGTTGTGAAGTTGTTGATATAGTGGAACAAATTGCTATCGATAGAGCTAAAGCTTTATTTGGTGCTGAATATGTAAACGTGCAACCTCACAGTGGTTCACAAGCTAATACAGCAGTATTTTTTGCATGTTTAAAACCAGGTGATAAAATTTTAGGTTTTGATTTATCACATGGAGGACATTTAACACATGGTTCACCAGTGAATTTTTCAGGAAGATTATACAATCCAGTTTTTTATGGTGTTGATAAAGAAACAGGAATGTTAGATTATGATAAAATTCAGGAAATAGCTACAAAAGAACAACCAAAAATGATTATTGCTGGTGCTTCTGCTTATTCTAGAGATATGGATTTTGCAAAATTTAGAACTATTGCTGATTCAGTTGGAGCTATTTTATTAGCAGATATTTCTCATCCAGCAGGATTAATTGCTAAAGGATTGATGAATGATCCAATTCCTCATTGTCATATTGTAACAACAACAACTCATAAAACTTTACGTGGACCAAGAGGTGGAATGATTATGATGGGTAAAGATTTTGAAAATCCTTGGGGTTTAAAAACACTAAAAGGAGAAACTAGAATGATGTCTCATGTTTTAGATATGGCTGTTTTTCCTGGAAATCAAGGTGGTCCATTAATGCATATTATTGCAGCTAAAGCCGTTGCATTTGGTGAAGCATTAACGGACGAATTTTTTAGATATACAGTACAAGTACAAAAAAATGCTAAAGCAATGGCAGAGGCATTTGTAAAAAGAGGATATGATATCATTTCTGGAGGAACAGATAATCATATGATGTTGATTGACTTAAGAAATAAAAATATTACAGGTAAAGAAGCAGAAAACGCATTAGTAAAAGCCGAAATTACAGTAAATAAAAATATGGTTCCATTTGATGACAAATCACCATTTGTAACTTCTGGGATTCGTGTAGGAACACCAGCAATTACTACTCGTGGAATGATAGAAGAAGATATGGAAACTATTGTAGCTTTGATAGATAAAGTTTTAATGAATCACACAGATGAAGATGTTTTAGAACAAGTTGCTGAAGAAGTAAATCAATTGATGGGAGAAAGAGCAATGTTTGTTTTTTAAACCTCAAAAAATAAATAAAAATCAAATCACTTTAGTTTCTAATAAATTAAAGTGATTTTTTTATGTCCAATTCTTAAATGTGTATTAATAATGCAGTTTTAACAGTTAATTCTTTTTTCAATTAATTATCTTTGCAAACGATTAAAAAATCTTTATTACCGAACTAACTTTAGTTATGAATAAATCTATATTTTCTGTTCTTTTTTCTACACGTTTAATGGCTTTTTTGTTTATTCTTTTTGCAGCAGCAATGGCAGCTGGAACATTTATTGAGGATGAATATAACACAGACGTTGCTCGAAAAATAGTTTACAATTCTTGGTGGTTTTCTACAATCATGGTGTTTTTTGTAATTAACTTTTTTGGAAATATCAAAAGATACCAATTATATAAAAAAGAAAAATGGGCTACTTTATTATTGCATTTATCTTTTATTTTCATCTTAATTGGAGCTTTTGTTACAAGATATATCAGTTATGAAGGAATAATGCCTATTCGTGAAGGAGAATCATCTTCAGTATTTTATTCTGATAAAACGTATCTAACCGCTTTTGTTGATGGTGATTATAAAGGAGAGATGAAACGTAAAACATTTTCTAAAGATGTATTATTAACACCAATTAATTCATTTTTAGGAAATAATGATTTTTCAATTAAGAATGAATTTAATGGAATTCCTTTTGAAATTGAATACAAGGATTTCGTAATGAATACAACGGAAACTTTTGAAGCAAATGAAAGTGGACAATTTTATATAAAATTAGTTGAATCTGGAGACGGAACAAGACATGAACATTATTTAAGAGAAGGAGAAGTTCAAAATATTCACAATGTTCTTTTTGCCTTTAATAAATTCACACAGGGAGCCATTAATATTTCTAAATTAGATGATGCTTATACTATTCAAGCACCTTTTGAAGGAGATTTTATGCGAATGGCTGACCAATTTAAAGGATCAGTTGCTAAAGATTCTTTGCAACCTTTAATGCTTCGTTCGTTATATAATCTTGGAGGAAGTCAGTTTGTTTTACCAGAACCAGCTATAAAAGGAAACTTAATTAGTAAATCAAATGGAGATTATAAAGATAAATCTTCTGATGATGCTGTAACAGTAACCATAAAATCTCAAGGAAAAGAAGAAAACTTAACACTTGTTGGTTCAAAAGGAAAACAAGGAGTTCCACAAAATGTAAAAGTTGGTGATTTAGATTTTACTTTATTTTATGGAAGTAAAGTATATGAATTACCTTTTTCCATAAAGTTAGAAGACTTTATTGCGGATAAAAACCCTGGAACAGAGAAGAGTTATGCAGCCTTTAAAAGTAGATTAGAAATTACAGAACCAAGAGAAAATAAAGTTTTTAAAGACAGTGTTTTTATGAACAACATATTAGATTATGATGGTTATAGATTCTTCCAAGCAGGTTTTGATCCAGATGAAAAAGGAACTATTTTGTCTGTAAACCATGATTTTTGGGGAACTTGGATTACCTACATTGGTTATTTCTTATTATATATTGGATTAATGGCTATTCTATTTGACAAAAACACTCGTTTTGCAGACTTAAAAAGAAAACTTGAAAAAGTGAAAGCTAAAAGATCTAAATTGGTAATGATTGGATTCTTATTGTTTTCTTCATTTGGTTTTTCTCAACACAATCATAGTGAACATGAAACTTCAGCTCCAATGCCAGATGTTTCAAAGGCTTTAGAATTCATTAAAAAATATAATGTATCTCAAGAACAAGCAGATAATTTTGGAAAACTAGTAATTCAAGATGCAGGAAGATTAATTCCTGTAAATACTTTTTCGTCTAAATTATTGAGAAAAGTTTCTAAAGATGATACTTATGAAGGAATGGATTCAGATCAGGTTTTACTTTCAATGACCCAATTTCCTGAATATTGGTATCAAATTCCAATCATTTATTTGAAAAGAGGAAATGATAGCATTAGAAAAATTGCTGGAATTGATAAAGATTTAAAATATGCTAAGTTAATTGATTTCTTTGATGAAAAAGGAAACTATAAATTAGAGCCTTATTTGGAAGATGCTTATTCTAATTTAATGCCAAATCAATTTCAAAAAGATTTTATTGAAACAGATAAGAAGGTAAACTTATTATATTCTGCCATAAGTGGACAAATTTTAAAAGTATTTCCTATTCCTAATGATGCCAACAATAAATGGGTTTCTTATTTGGAAGTAAATGAAAAAACAGGAACTTCTTTAGACACAATTAAAAATGTTATTCCATATTATCTAAATGCAATAAATAAGTCTACTCAGACTAAAGATTATACCTTGCCAAATAGTTTGTTAGCTGGTTTAACAAAATACCAAAAGCTATATGGTGCTAAAGTAATGCCTTCTGATCAAAAGATTGAATATGAGATAATGTACAACAAATACGATATCTTTAAAAAATTGCATTATTGGTATATGTTAGCTGGAATATTAATGTTGATTTTCAGTATTGTCCAAATGTTTAGTACTAAAAAATGGCTAAATTATACCGTAAATGCATTTCATATTTTAATAGGTTTGTTTTTTGCCCTTCACACATCTGGATTAATTGTACGTTGGTATATATCTGGTCATGCACCTTGGAGTGATGCCTATGAAAGTATGATTTATGTGGCTTGGGCAACAATGTTTTTTGGATTAGCATTTGATAGAAAGTCTAAATTAACAGTAGCTTCAGCAGCATTTGTAGTTTCAATGATTTTGATGGTTGCGCATTGGAATTGGATGGATCCAGCTATTGGAAATCTTCAACCAGTTTTAAACTCATATTGGTTGATGATTCACGTTGCGGTTATTGTGGCTAGTTATGGACCTTTTACTTTAGCAATGATGCTTGGTTTGGTAGCTTTATTTTTGATGATTTTCACCACAGAAAACAACAGAGAACGCATGAAATTAAGCATTCAAGAACTTACTTATATCAATGAATTAGCACTGACTGTTGGATTAGTAATGTTAACTATTGGAAATTTCTTAGGAGGACAATGGGCTAATGAAAGTTGGGGAAGATATTGGGGTTGGGATCCAAAAGAAACTTGGGCTTTAATCAGTATTATGATTTATGCTTTTGTAATTCATGCACGATTTGTACCAGCTTTAAGAGGTTTATGGATTTATAATTTCATGAGCGTTTTAGCTTTTGCATCTATCTTAATGACCTATTTTGGTGTAAATTTCCATTTAAGTGGATTACATTCTTACGCTTCAGGTGAAAAACAAAATGTGACATATTATTTTTATATTTTAGTAATAGTTCTAGTAATTTCATTTTTTGCTCTAGCTAAATACAGAAAGTATTACAAGAAGTAAATCGCTTTTTAATTTTTTAATTTTTATGGCTTTATATAATTTTTTTAAGAAATTATGTAAAGCTTTTTTTATTTACTATTTCTAATTTTGTTATACTCAGGTGAAGTTTTGATTACCTATTTGACAAAAAAATATTATGAAATCAAAAAAAAATAATTCAGAAATTAAACATGTTGATGACACTGCAATGTCAATTCACAAAAGAAAATATGGAAAAGGATTTCAATATTTTGATGAAGATGGGAATAAGATTAAAGACCCAAAATTTTTAAGAAGATTTCGAAAATTAATTATTCCTCCAATGTGGAATGATGTGTATATCTGCAAATGGGATGATGGTCACATTCAAGCTATTGGAAGAGATGCTAAAGGAAGAAAGCAATACATTTACCATTCAGCATTTGAAAAAGCAAGACAAGAAGAAAAGTTTGCTAAAATGAAAGATTTTGGAAAATCGTTGGAGAAATTTAGAAAAAAAGTGCTGAATGATGTTGCTTCTAAAGTTTGGACTAAAAATAAAGTTGTTGCACTTTTGATTTTATTACTTGATGAAACTGGAATTCGAATTGGAAATAAACAATATTCCACTCAAAATGGAACTTATGGTTTAACAACTTTAAGAAGAAAACACATGACTTTAGAAAGCAATCAAATTATTTTTGAATATAAAGGTAAGAGTAATAAAACTAGACATGTTGAAATTGATGATGCTTATCTTACTAAAATGATTAAAAAATCAGCTCAATTACCTGGTTATGAAATTTTTAGATTTAAAGATGAATCAGGTAATTTTCATGCCATTGACAGTGAAGATGTTAACGAATATATTCACAAATTCATGGGTGATGACTTTAGCAGTAAAGATTTTAGAACTTGGGTGGCTAGTCGTTTAGCTGTTGAAATGTATCCTTTTGCACTTGAAGCAATTGCTGATTCTCCAAAAAGGAAATTTAGTAATACTTTAATTCGAATGGTGGCTGATGAACTAGGAAACACACCAACAGTTTGTAAATCATATTATGTTCATCCTAATATTCTTCAAAAAGTTGAAGCTAAAAGTCTGCCAAATAAAGCATACGAAGATAGTGGTTCTTTAGGATGGAAGTTAACTGCATCTGAAAAAGAAGTTATGAAACATATATAATTTACTATTATTTTTTCTTAGTTAAACCTTTATTTTTTAGAATTTCTCGTCTTTCCTTATGCTTCATATAAGTGTAATGATGTTGGATAGTATTAATAAAACTCAAAATCATTCCAATTCCTGCAATTATGTAGAGAATAGTAAATAATTTTCCAATATCAGTTTTTGGAGCAAAATCACCAAAACCAATTGTGGTTAATGTTACTACAGAAAAATAAAGAGAATCAATATAAGACCAACCTTCTACAAAATGATATACTAATGTTCCAGCCACAATTATAAGAATGGTTGTGAAAAGTAAATCTCGGTATTCATCATCTTTTATAAATGAAATTAGCGTACGTATAAAAAACATATGTAAAGTATTATAGTAAGTGTTCATTGTAAATTTAAGAAATTTTTAACAAAACCAAACTAAATTATTCTTTGTTAAAATTATTATATAAAAAATGCTACTTAGTATGGTTTATATTTCCAAAACAATTTTTATATTGCTTAAAACATTTGATTTATGAATTACGTAGTTATTATTACTATTTGTACCTTGTTGCTATTAGCTTATGCTTTTACAGTTTCATCAAACAAAACGCAGATTCCTTCTGTTATCTTGTTGATTTTGATGGGATGGTTAGTAAAGCAAGGAACAGTTTTCTTAAATATTGAAATTCCAGATTTAAATCCTTTGTTACCTTTTTTTGGTACAGTTGGTTTAATATTAATTGTTTTAGAAGGATCTCTAGAACTACAATTCAATAAACGAAAACTTCCTTTTATAGGAAAAACATTAGTGACAGCAATAGTTCCTTTGTTTATAACAGCTTTTGTTATAGGTCACTTTTTTTATTATTTCTTAGATGCAGATTATAAGCAAGGATTAATTAATGCTATACCATTATGTATTATTAGTAGTGCAATAGCGATTTCTAGTGTTGGGAATTTAAGTTCATTTAACAAAGAATTTGCCATTTACGAGAGTAGTTTATCTGACATATTAGGAGTTTTATTTTTTAATTTCTTAGTTTTAAATGAAGTTATCAATGTTGAAACTATAGGTAATTTTGGATTACAAATTTTAATAATGTTAGTAATTTCTTTTATTGCTACTGCATTTTTGGCTTTTTTGTTAAGTAGAATTGACCATCATGTTAAATTTGCACCGATTGTACTTTTAATCATATTAATTTATGCAGTTTCTGAAATTTATCATCTTCCTGCATTAATATTTATCATGTTATTTGGTTTAATCATGGGTAACTTTGATGAGTTGGAACGTTTTAGTTGGATAAAAATCTTAAAACCAAGAGCTTTAGATAAAGAAGTACAAAAATTTAAAGAATTGACTATAGAAGCTGCTTTTTTGGTGCGTTCGTTATTTTTTATCCTTTTTGGATATTTAATAAAAACTGAAGATGTAATAAATCCTCAAACATTTGAATTAGCATTGGGTATAGTTGTACTAATCTATTTGGTGAGAGCTATTCAATTGAAGATTTATAAAGTAAAATTGATGCCTTTATTATTTGTTGCTCCAAGAGGATTAATTACTATATTATTATTTATAGGAATTCCAACAGCATTAAAAATTGATATAGTAAATAGAGCCTTAATTATTCAAATAATTGTGTTGTCTGCTTTGATTATGATGTTTGGTTTAATGTTCAATAAAAATACTTCAGAAAAAGAAGATTCTAAAGTGAACAAAGAAGAATCAAATCTTAAAATAGATATTGATGTTCCGCTATAGTTAAAAATAAAACCGTCAAGAAACCAAACTTGACGGTTTAAACAAACTAAATTAAATCAAACTTTACTGTTTTTTAGAAAGCATACTTGTTTTCAGCAATCAATTTAGCAGCAATTTTTTCACGAAGACCAATCACATTTGGCATATTCGTATATTTTGTAAATCGTTTTAGACCCATTAACATCATACGTTGTTCATCACCTTCAGCAAAAGAAACAATTCCTTCTTTTCCTTTTTGGTTGATGATATCCACAGCTTTGTATAAATACAATTGAGCCATTGCAATTTGTTCTTGTACTTTATCAGCACCTTGTTTTTTAGCAGCTTTTTCGACTCTTAAAACGGTACTTTCTGCCATATAAATTTCAATTAAAATGTCAGCAGCAGCCATTAGTAATTGTTGGTGTGATTCTAATTCTGGTCCAAATTTTTGAACAGCAGCACCAGCAACCATTAAGAATACTTTTTTCAATTTGGCAATCATTTCTTTTTCTTCAGCAAATAATTCTGAATAATCTGGAGTATCAAACGATGGAATTCCCATTAATTCTTCACCAACAGCCATAGCTGGTCCTAATAAATCAACGTGACCTTTCATAGCTTTTTTAACCAACATTCCTACAGAAAGCATTCTATTGATTTCATTAGTTCCTTCATAAATTCTAGAAATACGAGCATCTCTCCAAGCACTTTCCATAGGAGCATCTTCAGAGAATCCCATTCCACCAAAAATTTGAATACCTTCATCTGTACAAGTTTGTACATCTTCAGAAACAGCAACTTTTAAGATAGAACATTCGATTGCAAATTCTTCAACACCTTTTAATTCGGCTTCTTGATGCGAATTTCCTTCTTCAACTCTAATGTTAATTCTAGTTTCAATATCGTGAGCAGCTCTATAAGTTGCACTTTCTCCAGCATAAGCATTGGTTGCCATTTCAGCAATTTTTGACTGAATAGCTCCAAAACTTGAAATAGGTACATTAAATTGCATTCTTTCATTAGCATATTGAACACCAGTTGTTATAGTTCTACGTTGAGCTTCCAAACAAGCAGCAGCTAATTTAATTCGACCAACATTAAGAGCATTCATGGCAATTTTAAAACCTTCACCACGACCAGCTAACATATTTTCAACAGGAACTTTTGTTTCATTAAAGAAAACTTGTCGAGTAGAAGAGGAGCGAATTCCTAATTTATGTTCTTCATCACCTAAAGAAATTCCGTTTGAAGGAACATTTTCTACGATGAAACCTGTAATGTTTTTATCATCACCAATTCTAGCAAACACAATAAATACTTGACAGAAGCCAGCGTTTGAAATCCACATTTTTCCACCTGTGATGCTATAATATTTACCGTCTTCAGACAAAACTGCTTTCGTTTTTCCTGAATTAGCATCTGAACCTGCTCCTGGTTCAGTTAAGCAATAAGCTCCAAACCATTCTCCAGATGCTAATTTTGGTACGTATTTTTGTTTTTGTTCTTCTGTACCATATAATGTAATTGGCATAGTTCCAATTCCTGTATGAGCTCCAAAAGCTGTTGAAAATGAACCTGTTGCACCTGAAATATAATCACATACTAAAACAGTGTTTGTAAAACCCATTCCCATTCCACCATAAGCTTCAGGTACAGCAATGCTTAGGTAACCTAAATCACCTGCTTTTTTCATTACTTCTTCAGTAAGAGCATAATCTTTTTTTTCAAAACGCTCTTTGTTTGGCCAAAGTTCTTTATCTACGAATTCGATCACCGAATCACGCATCATAATTTGTTCTTCCGAAAAATCTTCTGGTGTGAATACATCTTCACATTGTGTTTCTTTTACAAGGAATTGTCCTCCTCTGATGATATCGCTCATTTTTTTATTTTTTTAGAGAAAAGAAGAAAGAAGCAAGAATAAAGATTATCCCAGTTTACTGATAAAACCAGTTGTCATTTTTTGGAATTCAATAATCTTATTTTCTATTTCAATCGTTTTTTCTTGAGTTATATATTTATTTTGTAATGCAATTAATAATTGTGTTTGTAATTCAAAAGAAGAACCTAAACTAATATTCAAATAATGTTTGAAATGTGTGTTTTCTCTATTAGAGCCTTCTGCAATATTTGAAGGCATCGAAACTGCTGCTCTATTCATTTGACTAACTAATCCATAAACTTCATTTTTTGGAAAATCTAAACATAAATTATGAACATCCGAAGCAATTTCCATTGCTAAAGTCCAAATTTTAAGATTTTTAAAGTTATGCTTCATCAGTTTTTTATCTTTCTTCTTGCTTCTTTCTTCTAATTTCTTCTAATTTCTACTTTAAAAACTCATAAATTCCTGCAGTACCTTGTCCAGTTCCTACACACATGGTTACCATTCCGTATTTTGCATTGCCACGTTTACGCATTTCGTCAAATAGTTGAACTGAAAGTTTTGCTCCTGTACAACCAAGTGGGTGACCTAAGGCAATTGCTCCACCATTAACGTTTACAATATCAGGATTTAAACCTAATTCGCGAATAACTGCTAAAGATTGAGATGCAAAAGCTTCGTTAAGTTCAATTAAGTCAATATCCGATTGTTTTAAACCAGCTTGTTTTAGGGCTTTTGGAATCGCTTTAACTGGTCCAATACCCATAATTCTTGGTTCAACTCCAGCTGATGCAAAGTTTACTAAACGAGCTATTGGTTCTAGGTTTAATACTTTTACCATTTCTTCACTCATTACTAAAACGAATGCTGCACCATCACTCATTTGAGAAGAGTTTCCAGCCGTTACACTTCCATCAGCAGCAAATACTGGACGTAATTTAGCTAAAGCTTCGATTGAAGTTCCAGCTCTTGGTCCTTCGTCTTTATTGACGACATAGGAACGTGTTTCTTTTTTACCATTTTCATTTACGAAAGTTTCTTCTACAGTGATTGGAACAATTTGGTCATCAAATCTTCCTTCTGCTTGAGCCTTAAGTGCTTTCATATGAGAATGATAAGCAAACTCGTCTTGATCTTCTCGAGAAACTTTAAATTGATTGGCAACAGCTTCTGCCGTTAAACCCATTCCCCAATAGTAATCTTCGTGACCTTCTTTTGAAACTTTATAGTCTGGAGTTGGTTTATAACCACCCATTGGAATATAACTCATGCTTTCTGCACCACCAGCAATGATACAATCTGCCATTCCAGCTTGAATTTTAGCTGTAGCCATTCCAATAGTTTCAATTCCTGAAGCACAATATCTGTTTACTGTTACACCAGGAACGTCTTCAATTTTTAATCCCATCAAGGAAATTAAACGACCCATATTTAGACCTTGTTCGGCTTCTGGCATTGCATTTCCAACCATGACATCATCGATTCGTGTTTTGTCGAAATTTGGTAATTCTTTCATGATGTAGTCTATGGTTTCAGCAGCCAATTCATCTGGTCTTTTGAAACGAAAAACTCCTTTTGGGGCTTTACCTACAGCTGTTCTGTATGCTTTTACTATGTATGCTGTTTTCATATTTTTTATTTTTATTTTGGAACACAGATTTAAGAAATAATTAAAATTTTTAAAATTTATCTAATTTCTTAAATCTGTGTTCCTTTGAAATAGTTTACTATTAATTTCTCAACGGTTTCCCTTTAGTTAACATATGTTGAATTCTTTCTAATGTTTTTCTTTCACCTGTTAATGATAAGAAGGCTTCTCTTTCTAGATCTAATAAGTATTGTTCTGTTACCATTGTAGGCTCAGATAAATCTCCACCAGCCATAACATAAGCTAATTTGTTAGCAATTTTCTTATCGTGTTCTGAAATGTATTTTCCAGCTTCCATACTGTCAGTTCCAACTAAGAACATTCCTAAAGCTTGTTTTCCTAAAACTTTGATATCTTTTCTTCTTGGAGCTTGTGTATAGCCTTGTTCTGCCATTTGCATAGCTACTTGTTTTGCTGTTGCAATTTGACGGTCTTTGTTTACTACTACAATATCTCTTCCTTTGATTAAAACTCCATTATCAAAACCTTCATAAGCAGAAGTTGCAACTTTAGCCATTCCAACAGTTAAGAAATATTCTTGTAAAACATTTAATTCCACATCATTTTTACGGAAAAGGTCAGAAGCTCTCAAAGCCATTTCTTTAGAACCACCCCCACCAGGAATTACACCAACTCCAAATTCTACCAAACCTATATACGTTTCAGCAGCAGCAATAGCTCTGTCAGCGTGCATGGTTAATTCACAACCACCACCTAGAGTCATTCCGTGAGGAGCAGCGATTACTGGAATTGCAGAATAACGACAACGCATCATAGTGTCTTGGAACATTTTGATTGCCATATTCAACTCGTCATATTCTTGCTCCACAGCCATCATGAAAATCATTCCAATATTTGCTCCTACAGAGAAATTGGCACCTTGATTTCCAATTACTAATCCGTTGTATTCTTTTTCAGCAATGTCAATAGCTTTGTTTATTCCTTGTAAAACACCAGCACCAATAGAATTCATTTTTGATGTAAATTCTAAATTAATAATTCCATCACCTAAATCTGTGATAATAGAATCGCTGTTGTTCCATATTTTTTTGCTTTCGCGAATGTTATTTAAGATGATAAAGGCATCTTGACCTGAAATTTTTTCTACTTTTTTATTGATAGTAGAGTAGTAGTAAGTTGCACCATCTTTCACAGTGTAAAAAGAAGTAACTCCTGAAGCTAGCATTTCGTTAACCCAATCAGCTGGTTCATAACCTTCAGCTTTCATTAATTCGATTCCTTTTTCAACACCGATAGCATCCCAAATTTCGAAAGGTCCATTTTCCCAACCGAAACCTGCTTTCATCGCATCGTCAATTTTATATAAATCTTCTGTGATTTCAGGAATTCTATTGGATACATATTGGAACATTGAAGTGAAATTCTTTCTGTAGAAATCACCTGCTTTGTCTTTTCCTTTTACTAATACTTTAAATCTATCAATTGGTTTGTCGATAGTTTTTGTTAATTCTAACGTAGCGAATGAAGCTTTTTTATTGGCTCTATATTCTAAAGTATCTAAGTCTAATGTTAGAATTTCTTTTCCTTCTTTTTTGTAGAAACCTTGACCTGTTTTGCTTCCAAGCCAATTGTTTTCCATCATTTTATTGACGAATTCAGGTAATTTAAATAATTCATGAGCTTCGTCATTAGGACAATTTTCATAAATTCCGTTGGCTACGTGAACTAAAGTATCTAAACCAACAACATCAACAGTTCTAAAAGTTGCTGATTTTGGACGACCGATTACTGGTCCTGTTAATTTGTCGACTTCTTCAACCGTTAATCCCATTTCTTTTACTTGGTGGAATAAACTTTGGATTCCGAAGATTCCTATTCTATTTCCAATAAAAGCTGGTGTATCTTTAGCTACAACTGAAGTTTTTCCTAGAAATTTTTCACCATAACCGTTTAAGAAGTCTAATACTTCTTGAGAAGTTTGTGGTCCAGGAATGATTTCAAATAATTTCAAATAGCGTGCAGGATTGAAAAAGTGTGTTCCACAGAAGTGTTTTTGGAAATCCTCGCTTCTTCCTTCACTCATAAAGTGAATTGGAATTCCTGAGGTGTTTGAAGTAATTAATGTACCAGGTTTTCTAAATTTTTCGACTTGTTCAAAAACTAATTTTTTAATGTCTAATCTTTCTACTACAACTTCAATAATCCAATCTGCAGTTGCAATTTTTTCCATATCATCTGTCGTGTTGCCCGTTGTAATTCGGTTGGCAAAACTTGGATGATAAATAGGTGAGGGCTTCGATTTTAAAGCTGTAGTTAAATGGTCATTAACCAAACGATTTCTAACAACTTTACTTTCCAGAGTTAATCCTTTTTTTTGTTCAGCATCTGTTAATTCTCTGGGAACGATGTCTAATAATAAGACTTCAACACCAATATTGGCAAAATGACAAGCGATTCCACTTCCCATAATTCCTGAACCAATAACAGCTACTTTTTTAATATTACGTTTCATAAATATTATTTTTTTTGTAATTCTTCTTCTAAAAATATTTTCTTGTCAGAAATTAAATCATTTATTATTTCTGAGACTTCCATAAAATGTTGTAATTTTTCAGGTGAAACAGCTTCTTTTATAGTTTCATTAAATTTAACAACCGTTGATTTTGATAATTCTCTTTTTTGCTGACCTAAATCAGTTAAGTGAATTATAATTCCTCTTCCATCTTCAGGATTTTTCTTTCGAACTATTAAACCTTTTTCTTCCATTGATTTTAAAGTTCTTGTAAGACTTGTGGCTTCCATTCCCATTTTTGGACCTAAAGCAGTTGATGGAGTACCATTTTCTTTGTCAATACTTAATAAAGCAAATCCAGTAGCCATTGTTGCTCCATATTTTGAAGCTTCTTCATTGTACATTCTTGCAACAGCTTGCCAAGTTGCTCTAAGTACATAATCTATTGTTTTATCTTTCATAAAAATTAGTATTGAAACTCAAAGATAAAAAAAAATACTATGCATGCATAGTATTTTTTAATTTTTTTAAGATAAATGTTTAAAAATAATTCAATTGACTATTGAATTATAATTTCACCAATGTTGGTTGTTGCTCCAGTTTCAACTGTAACATTACTTTTAATAGCTGGTAAAAATGGTAAAACAGGTGTAATTGTAACAGTGTAAGTTCCTGGTGCTAATCCTAAAACTTTAAAAGTACCATCTGCTTTAACATT
Source organism: Flavobacterium ponti (assembly GCF_042652765.1). NCBI lineage: Bacteria > Pseudomonadati > Bacteroidota > Flavobacteriia > Flavobacteriales > Flavobacteriaceae > Flavobacterium > Flavobacterium ponti. The sequence goes on along the minus strand of NZ_JBHSGW010000025.1, from coordinate 526,278 downwards.
TGTGTACACTTCATTACCTGTTGAAGATACAACCTGCACTGAGGCCAAAGTTCCTGGTATTGAAATACTTCCTTCGATAGTTCCTGTTGTGCTTAAGTCAATTGTTCTTAAAACTGGTTTCAAAGTATAAGTTCCGTTTCCATTTACAACAATAGATTTATTGGCATCAAAATCGATAAGAATACTATTTTGAGTATTTGCATCTAGTGTTTGGTTAACCTGTAATTTTAAGCCAGATTGTTGTGCGCTAGGTGTGTCTAAAGGGTAAGAAACTCCATCAACTACTACTGAATTTTCTGTTCCTAATATTAATCTAACTTGATTTACTTTAGAAGCAGTAATTACATCATTAGATAATGTTGTTTCTACACCACTTGATAATTCTAATAAATCATAAATACCTGTTTGAGTTGCTAAATTTACAGCAACTCCATTGTTCCCTATAACTTCTACACCTTGAACATCAATATAAACGGCATCATATGGTCCAGGAGCATCAGTTAATCTAACACTATAAGCGTAGCTTTCTGCATTTGAATTATCATCGTCACTACATGAAACCATGATTACAAGCGAACTAAATAATAATGTAAGTAATAAAAATGTCTTTTTCATAATAATATGTTTTTTTTGTTAATGATACAAATTTCAAACACATTAGTTAATTATTCCTTACATCATTTTGAGTAAAATTTATACTATTCCAATTTTTTAATTCTGGTAAATTTTATCGTATAAATCTTTATAAATTTCTTTAATAATTTTACGTTTTAATTTCATAGTAGGAGTTAAATGTCCTCCTTCAATACTCCAAACATCTGGTGTAAGTTCAAATCGCTTGATTTTTTCCCAATTACCAAAATGTTCGTTTGCCGTATCAATTTCTTCTTGAACCCTAGCAATCACATCTTTGTTTGAAGCAATTTCTTCATGAGTTGTGCCAATATTTATTTTTTTTCTATCTGCCCATTCTTTTATAAAATCAAAATTAGGTTGAATAAAAGCTGCTGGCATTTTTTCACCTTCACCAATAACCATAATTTGTTCAATAAATCTTGATTGTTTAAAAGCATTTTCAAGAATTTGTGGAGCTACATATTTTCCACCAGAAGTTTTAAACATTTCTTTTTTACGATCAGTAATTTTTAAGAAACCGTCAACATCTATTTCACCAATATCTCCAGTATGGAAATACCCACCTTGAAGTACTTCATTGGTTTTATCATCTTCTTTGAAATATCCAATCATAACATTTGGTCCTTTGCATAGAATTTCACCATCTTCAGCAATTTTAACTTCAACACCTTCTAATACTTTTCCAACTGTTCCTACTCTAAAGCCACCATTTCTCATGTCATTAACAGAAATGACAGGTGAAGTTTCAGTTAATCCATAACCTTCCATCACAGGAATATCAGCTGCACAAAATACTTTTGATAATCTGGTTTGTAAAGCAGCACTTCCACAAACTAATAATTCTAATTCTCCTCCAAGTCCTTCTTGCCATTTAGAGAAAATTAATTTTCGTGCTATTTTTAATTTGAATTCATACCAAGCACCATTTTCTCCATAAGGTTTGTAATCCATACCTAAATCTAAAGCCCAGAAGAATAATTTTTTCTTGATTCCAGTTAGAGCATCACCTTTTGCATATATTTTGTCATATACTTTTTCCAACAAACGAGGAACTACCGACATTACATGAGGATGAACCTCTTTTAAATTGTCGCTAATTTTTTCAATGCTTTCTGCAAAGTATATTGAAATACCATAATATTGGTATAAATACGTAAGCATTCTTTCAAAAATATGACAAATAGGTAAAAAACTTAAAGCTCTAGTGTCACCTGGTCTTAAAGGTACTCTTGGAGCACTCATTAAAACATCAGAAACAATATTTTGATGCGTCAACATTACACCTTTAGGTCTTCCTGTGGTTCCTGATGTGTATATGATTGTTGCTAAATCTGTTGTTACAATAGAATCTTTTCTAGCTTCAACTTCATTTTGATTGTCTTTGTTTTCACCTAAAGCTAAAATTTCTTTCCAGTTTTTACAACCTTGAATTTCATTAAATGAATATACTTCTTTTAATTTTGGAACATTCTTTTGAATGGCTTTAACTTTTTGAAACACTTCATCATCAGAAACAAAGCAATAAATTGATTCAGAATGATTTAAAATGTATTCATAATCTTCTTCTGATATAGTTGGATATATGGGAACATTTTGAGCACCAGTTTGAAGTATACCAACATCACACATGTGCCATTCAGTTCTATTTGAAGAAGAAATAACTGCAATTTTATCATTGACATTAACTCCTAAACGCAATAAAGCTCTTGAAACAGCATTTGCTTTGTCTAAGTATTCTTGAGTCGAAGTTTTTATCCATTCAGTACCATATTTAGTAACTAATGAATCCGATAAATTATATTTTTCTAATTGATGATAAGGAAAGTCAAACAATCTAGTAATTGTACTCATATTTTTGCATGATTAAGTTAATGCAAATTATGAAAATTAAATTAATTAACCAATTTTTTAAGAATATGATAACTAGTTTGTTATATCTAATTGAATATAAGAATATTATGCGTGCATAATAAATTAAAAACACCCTTTAAAAATTAATTTAGAGGGTGTTTTTTGATATTATTTTGATTCAATCCATTCTTTCGCATTGACAAAAGCTTCTAACCAAGGAGAAACTTTATCCTCTCTATCTTTTGGATAGTTAGCCCAATTCCATGGAAAAGTAGAACGCTCAATGTGAGGCATCATTACTAAATGTCTTCCGGTTGTATCACACATCATAGCTGTGTTGAAATCTGAACCATTTGGATTTGCAGGATATCCTTCGTAAGCATATTTGGCAACGATATTGTATTTATCTTCCGAATAAGGTAAATTGAATTTTCCTTCACCATGAGAAATCCAAACTCCTAAAGTACTTCCTGCTAAAGTTTTTAGCATTATAGAATTATTTTCTTGAATGGTAACAGAAGTAAAACCACTTTCATGTTTATGAGAATCATTGTGTTTCATTTTTCCATGCACTTCATGTTCTGGATTGATGACCTCTAATTCCATAAACAATTGGCAACCGTTACAAATTCCAACAGAAAGTGTATCTTCTCTTTTAAAGAAGTTTTTCAGTGCAGTATTAGCTTTTTCGTTGTATAAAAATGCTCCAGCCCAACCTTTAGCACTTCCTAAAACATCTGAATTTGAAAATCCTCCAACAGCACCAATAAACTGAATATCTTCTAAATTTTCTCTACCTGAAATCAAATCAGTCATATGAATATCTTTCACGTCAAATCCGGCTAAATACATAGCATTTGCCATTTCTCGTTCAGAATTACTTCCTTTTTCACGAATAATAGCTGCTTTTGGTCTTGGTTTTGAAGCATCAATGTCTGGTTTATTACCTGTAAATTGAGTTGGGAATTTATATTTTAATTCTTGTTTGTCAAAATTATCAAAACGCTCTTGAGCTTTATTGTTAGCTGTTTGTTTTTGGTCTAATAAGAATGAAGTTTCAAACCAATATCTTCTGTAATTTTCAATATTTAAATTCCAATTTCCAATTTCTAAAGAAGCTGAAGTTGAAGCATTTCCTAATTTAAAAATCTCTAAACCTTCAAATGCTTTTTCAAATGTTGCATCATCTTTAGCTTGAAGAACTAAACCAATGTTTTCTGAAAATAATACTTTAATTAAATCTTTTTCAGTAAAAGCATCAAATGAAATTTTTGCTCCTAAATTAGTATCAGCAAAACACATTTCCAATAAAGTAGTAATTAAACCACCACTTCCAATATCATGTCCGGCAAGTATTTGATTGTCTTTTATTAATTCTTGAACCGTATTAAATGCTTTTTTGAAGAAGCTTGAATCTTTAATAGTTGGTACTTCATTTCCAATTTTATTAAACGTTTGAGCAAAAGAACTTCCACCTAATTTAAATACATCTTGCGATAAATTGATATAATAAATTGATCCACCATCTTTTTGAAGGACAGGTTCAACTACTTTAGTAATATCATTACAATTCCCAGCAGCAGAAATGATTACTGTTCCTGGAGCAATCACTTCTTCGTTAGGATATTTTTGTTTCATAGAAAGTGAATCTTTTCCTGTTGGAATATTGATTCCCAATTCAATAGCAAAATCAGAACAAGCTTGAACAGCTTCATATAAACGAGCATCTTCTCCTTCATTTTTACAAGCCCACATCCAATTGGCAGAAAGCGAAACCGATTTTAAATTGTCTTTCAGAGGAGCAAAAACAATATTTGATAAAGCTTCTGCAATTGCAGTTCTACTTCCTGCTGCAGCATCTACTAATGAAGCAATAGGAGAGTGCCCAATGGATGTTGCAATTCCTTCTTTTCCGTTGTAATCTAAGGCCATTACACCTACATTATTTAGAGGTAACTGTAAGGGTCCAACACATTGTTGCTTAGCTACTTTTCCACCAACACAACGGTCAACTTTATTGGTTAACCAATCTTTACAAGCAACAGCTTCTAATTGGATAACTTCTTTTATGTATTTTTCTAAATTTTCTTGAGAATACTCTAAATCTGAATATTTTCTTTCAATTTTTGAATCATTCATGATTGTTTTTGGAGAACTTCCAAAGAAATCTTCCAAAGCATAATCCATTGGTTTTAAACCAGTAGATTTTGATTCAAATGTAAAACGATGATCGTTTGTAACATCACCAACTTCATACATTGGAGAACGTTCTCTGTCTGCAATTCGTTGTAAAATATCCATGTCTTTTTGACCGATAACCAATCCCATTCTTTCTTGCGATTCGTTACCAATTATTTCTTTGGCAGAAAGCGTTGGATCACCAACAGGTAATTTATCTAAATTGATTAATCCACCAGTATCTTCTACTAATTCTGACAAACAATTTAAATGTCCACCAGCACCATGATCGTGAATAGAAACGATAGGATTTTCATCACTTTCCACTAGACCACGAATAGCGTTTGCGGCACGTTTTTGCATTTCTGGATTAGAACGTTGAATAGCATTTAATTCAATTCCTGAACTGAATTCTCCAGTATCAGCTGAAGAAACTGCAGCTCCACCCATTCCAATTCTGTAGTTTTCACCACCTAGAATTACAATTTTATCACCTTCACTTGGTTTTTTCTTGATAGCTTGGTCTAATTTTCCATAACCAATTCCACCAGCTTGCATAATTACTTTGTCGTAACCTAATTTTCTACCTTCTTCTTCGTGTTCGAAAGTTAATAATGAACCTGTAATTAAAGGTTGACCGAATTTGTTTCCAAAATCAGAAGCTCCATTTGAAGCTTTAATTAAAATATCAATTGGTGTTTGGTATAACCATTTTCTTTCTTGAAAACCTAAGTTATTTTCTTTTAAACGAGAATATGATGTCATGTAAACAGCCGTTCCAGCTAAAGGCAAAGAACCTTGTCCACCTGCTAATCTATCACGAATTTCACCACCAGAACCAGTTGCTGCACCGTTGAAAGGTTCAACCGTTGTTGGGAAATTGTGGGTTTCTGCTTTCAATGAAATTACAGAATCGAATTCTTTTTCAGCATAAAAATCAGCTTTATCAGCACTTTTTGGTGCAAACTGAGTAACTTTTGGTCCTTTTAGAAAAGCCACATTATCTTTATAGGCTGAAACAATATCGTTTGGATTTTCAGCAGATGTTTTCTTGATTAATTTGAATAATGAAGTTTCTTTTTCTTCACCATCAATAACAAATGTTCCATTGAAAATTTTATGACGACAATGTTCTGAATTGGCTTGTGAGAAAGCAAATATTTCAGAATCGGTTAATTTTCGATTTATCTTGTTAGAAACTTGGTGTAAGTACTCAACTTCTTCATCACTTAAAGCTAAACCTTCTTTTTTGTTGTAAGAAGCAATATCTTCAATTTCTAAAATAGGTTCAGGTTGAATATTTATGGTAAAAATTTCTTGATTTAATTCAGAATATTTTTGCGAAAGCATTGGATCAAAATCTTTGAAACCTTCTGTTACTTTTTGAAATTCTTCAATTCTGATAATACCTGAAATTCCCATGTTTTGAGTAATTTCTACAGCATTTGTACTCCATGGAGTTATCATAGTTGCACGAGGTCCAACAAAAAAATCCGCAAGTACGGATTTGTCAATTTTAAGTGCATTACCAAATAACCAATTTAATTTTGAGATAGTTTCTGTCGAAAGTTCGTTTTGCACTTGTACAGCAAAAACAGTAGCGGTTTCGTTTCCGAAAAAGTGAATCATTGCGTTGTGTTGTTGTTAGGGATAAGGATCAATTTATCCATACGTTGTAAGTGCAAATTTAGTTTAAAAAGTTAGAAGTTCAAAGCAAAAAATCCAATCTAAAAAAAAGCTGTTCACTAATGAACAGCTTTATAAAATTGTATTTAAAAATATTATTTTCTTCTCTTAGAATTAATTTCCATGTTTTTAAATTCTTTGCCATTAGCATCTATGTCAAACATTTCCATTTTTTGCGTATTATCATCAATATAAGTGATAACTTCTTTAACTTTCTTTTCTTTTCCAGTTACAGGGTCTACCATAGCTCCGTTAAAAGTTAGGGTTTTACTAGCTTCATCATATTGCCCACGAGAAACCATCATACCAGTTCCCATATTATCAATCCATGTTGCAATAAATTCTTTTGAAGCATTGTCATAAGCTGTTGTGCCGCGACCTTCAAAAGCCATTCCCCACATGTCACCTTTAAAAACACCTTCTTGATATTTACCATCAAGAATCATTTTGTAGGTTGCTACTGATGTTGCTTTTTGTGGTTCTGGACTTTCAGGCATCCAAAAAGTCATTTCTGCATCCCATGTTCCAGTATCTTTGGCTAACATTTCGTGAGCTTTTGATGGAGTTGCATAATCAGCCCAAGCTTTTGCAACAGTTGCAGAATCCGGAGTTGCTTCAACGGCTACTTCTTCAGTAGTTATTTCTTCAGTTATTGGAGGTGTTTCAGTTTCTTCTACTTCTACTTTTTTACATGAAGAAACACTTAATGTAAGTGCTAATAAGGTTAAAATAATTTTTTTCATGATTTTATATTTTTTTGATTAGTTATTCAAAGATAATAAAATTATAAGCACCAATGTCAGTAGTTGTTAAACCTAATTCGGGTCTATCTTTATCTAAAATATCTGGAAATGTTGAAAAACTTATTTTTGCTGTTCCTTTAGCAGCAGAATCACTCCCAATAATTAGTTTATTATCATTTGGAGCTAAAAAGTCAGGTTTGTTTTGATTAGAATTTGAAGCTCTTAAGCAATTTTCAAAAATAGAATTATCCGAAAAATTATATAAAGGATCATTTGCAAACTGATTGTTAGTATCAACAAATTTTAGTAAGCAATTGGTGTATTTGAAATTGAAAATATTCCCTTTTTTCTTATGAGAAATTCCCAAATTACTTGAACCATAAATAATGCAATTGTTGAAATTAGCTTTTACTAATTCAAATTCAGTTTGTCCTTCATAGTCATCTAAAACCACACAAGTTTGATTTGGAGTTGGCCAATAATTCGCAAAGGTACAATGAGTAAATTCATAACTTCCACCAAAACTACCAATGAAAGAAGCTTCACCACAATTATTAATAACTACGTTTTTTCCATCTACAAAACCTGTTGTGGCATATAAACCAATATTTGAACAATTGTATATTTGAACATTATTTAGAGTTGCATTTACCGAATTTGTGCCATCATTTCCATTTACATAAAGACCAATAACAGCATTTTTGATGGTAAGATTATAGAGAACATTTGAATGACTTCCGTTGGTTAACCAAATTGTTCCCCATTGTCCTGGAACTTCTGAAAAATCAGGTTCTAAACGGTCTCCTTCAAAAATCACTTCTTTTTCTAAAGCATCTGTAGTTGAAGGTTTGCCATCAACAAAAAGAGATGCATCATTGGCAACAATTATTCCAGAATCAGCATGAAAATGTATGCGAGCTCCTTCTTCGATTGTTAAAGTTTTTGTAGGTGGCACAACGGCATATCCATAGATTACATAAGGTTTGCTATTATTCCAAATCAATTCGTTGCCATTTATAGGGTCATTTTCATTTAAAATACTGGCTCTAATAGGAATTGGGTTTTCATTATCGCCTAAATTTATTTCCTCATAATCAAATCCACCGTTTCCATTTGGAGTTCGACTTGGATAAATAAAATAAGCATCTTGAATTAAAGTAACTAATTCTACTTTTTGCATACCAGAAGTAGAATTAAATTCAATAAAATCAGTATATAAAAAATCTGTTGGATTTACATTGGCAACATCTTCAGTAACTTCTATAAAAACAAACATACTGTCTTTTGCAAGCATTTCGATATTTGAAAATTCTTTACCAGGAATTCCATCAACCATTAAACGATATTTTGAAGCTTGACCTTTGTTTAATCGAATACTTGGAATAGAAATATTTTTGTCACTTCTGTTGTAAACTTTTAAAGTATAAGTACTTGAACCAATATTAGTAAAAACAGTGTCCAAATAAACTGTGTCTTTAGAAAATTCTAATCCACCAGAACTAGTTTCAAAATCAAAATCGTTCCTACATGAAGTTAATGAAGCTACAAGTACAACCAAAAGTAATCCTATATATTGACGCATAAATAATCTGAATTTTCGTAAAAGTAATTATTAATTTGAAAAAGCTAAATATTCAAACGAAAAAAAAACGTTTTTAGTCTCAATTAACAATCTATTATAAAAAGTTATTAGGCTTAAGATTTAAAAATTGAGTAATTTTGTATGAAAATAATAAACCATGTTTGATAAAGATAAAATGCTTCAATTGTGTAACGATTGGTCAAAAAACACTTTGATGGAAACGTTAGAAATTGAATATATTGATGCTGGAGAAGATTTTTTAACGGCAAAAATGCCCGTTAATCCTAGAGTTCATCAACCCATGGGATTATTACATGGTGGTGCAAGTGTAGCTTTAGCAGAAAGTGTTGGAAGTGCTGCATCCATTATGTTTGTAAATCCTGAAAAATCTGAAGTTAGAGGAATTGAGATTTCTGCAAACCATTTAAAAGCCAAACGAGATGGAATGGTTTATGCAACTGCTAAAATAGTTCACAAAGGAAGAAGCATTCATTTGTGGGAAATTAGAATTACAGATGAAAATGATTCTTTAGTTTGTTTATGTAAATTGACAAATATGATTTTACCTCGAAAAGAACGCTAAAATGGAGATTCTTAAAAAAGCAGAAGTTTATTTTCAATCGAACTTACCTTTTGTTTTATTTGTTGAGCCTAATAGAAATCAACTGAATGCTTATTTTCAGAAAGATGATATTTTGCATGAATTTGAAAATCAAAAAGGATTTGTTTTTGTCTCTTTTAATGGTTTATCTAAAGTAGTTTTACCCAAAGAAAATTCAGATTATTTTGAAGAAGAAATTGATTTTAATTTCAATTTTAAATCAGAATCCATACAAATTCCAACATCAGATAAAGAAAAAAAACATTTTGAAAGCTTGGTAAATCATTCGGTTCAAGCTATTAAGTCAGGTGATTTTGAGAAACTTGTGGTTTCTAGAAAAATAGATTTTTCAGATGAAATTGATGTTTTCAAAACGTATCAAAATTTAATTAAAACTTATCCAACAGCTTTTCGTTATTTGTTTTTTCATCCAAAAGTTGGAATTTGGATGGGAGCAACTCCAGAGCAATTAATTAAAATTGAAGCTAATCATTTTGAAACCGTTGCTTTAGCTGGAACTCAATTATTTTCGGAAAATTTAAAATGGACTTCGAAGGAAATTCAAGAACAACAATTTGTGACAGATTATATTGTTTCCAATTGTGAAAATATGGCTTCAAATATTGAAGTTTCTGAGCCTTTTACAGTGCAAGCTGGGAAATTAGCACATATAAAAACCAAAATATCTGGAACTATTTCTAAGGAAAATGTAACGGTTTTAATTTCAAAATTGCATCCAACTCCAGCTGTTTGTGGTTTGCCTAAAGAAAAGGCCAAAGAATTTATCTTGAAAAATGAAAAGTATGACAGAAAGTATTATGCTGGTTTTTTAGGAGAATGGAATGTGAATGAAACAACCAATTTATTTGTTAACTTGCGTTGTATGGAAATAGGAACTATAAATTCAATTTATGTTGGCTGCGGTATTACAAAAGATAGTATTGCAGAAAAAGAATATATAGAAACTCAAAATAAATCAGAAACGATTAAAAATGTTTTAATTACGAAAGAATGAAATTAGATATATTAGCATTTGGAGCACATCCAGATGATGTTGAATTAGGAGCAGCAGGAACCATTGCCAAAGAAGTTTCACTAGGAAAGAAAGTCGGAATAATCGATTTAACTCGTGGTGAATTAGGTTCAAGAGGTTCAGCCGAAATCAGAGATGAAGAGGCTAGGAAAGGAGCAGAAATTCTAGGAGTTGCTGTTCGTGAAAATTTACGATTTAGAGATGGTTTTTTTGTAAATGATGAAGCACATCAAATGGAAATTATAAAAATGATTCGAAAGTACAAACCAGAAATCGTACTTTGTAACGCTATTGAAGACCGACATATTGATCATTCAAAAGGAAGTAATTTGGTAAGTGATGCTTGTTTTTTATCAGGTCTAATTAAGATTGAAACAGAACTTGATGGTTCACAACAAGAACATTGGAGACCAAAGCAAGTTTATCACTACATTCAATGGAAAAATATTGAACCAGATTTTGTAGTAGATATTTCTGGGTTTATGGACAAGAAAATGGATTCTGTTTTAGCTTATAGTTCACAATTTTATGATCCAAATTCTAAAGAACCTATTACACCAATTACTTCAAAAAACTTTTTAGATTCTATAAAATATAGAGCAGAAGATTTAGGTAGGCTAGTAGGTGTAGATTTTGCCGAAGGATTTACTACAGAAAGATATTTGGCAATCAATAGTTTAAGTAATTTGAAGTAAATTTATGTTTTTTTTGTTTGTAGAATAGAAAAACAGTAGTATATTTGCACTCGTTAAACAAATGGTGATTGTAGCTCAGTTGGTTAGAGCATCGGTTTGTGGTACCGAGGGTCGTGGGTTCGAGCCCCATCATTCACCCAAAAGTAAAAAACTCCTAAGATATTAGGAGTTTTTTTATTTTATACTATTCCATAAAGAAAAAATACCAATTCCTAAAATTAAAAACAATGACAATTTTTTGAATCTATTTTGTGGAATTTTATTTAATATTTTCTGACCAATCCATGTTCCTACAAATCCAATTATAAATAGAAAAGGAATATAAATTAATATTTCTTTGGTAATATATCCATTAAAAAAGTAAACAAAACTTCTTGTAAAGTCGATTCCAAAATCAATAGTGGCTGATGTTGCTACAAATACACTTTTTTCTAAATTAAAAGCAGCCATGGTAATTCCTCTAATTGCTCCACCTGTTCCTAGAAAACCAGCAGTAAAACCAGACAAAGAACCTCCAATAATACTTTCTTTAAGTTTAGGAGGAATAACGAGCTTGTCTTTAATCAAAAAAAGTAGGCTCAAAAGAATTAAAAATATTCCTAAACTAATTTCTAAAATTTTAGAGTTAAAACAATTACTTAGTAGTCCACCAATAATTACAAATAATATGGAAGGAATACCAATTTGAAGTAATAATTTCTTATCTAATCCATCTCTAAAGAGGTAAATTTTACTGATATTGCTTGATAAATGAAAAATAGCTGTGATACCTAAAACGGTATGAAAATTAAAAAATAATGCAGTAAATGGAACAAAAAAAACAGAAGAACCAAAGCCTCCAATTGTTCCAATGATTTCAGCAATTAATGCCAAGAATAAAAAAAGAATGCTTTTATCTAATGTCATAAAAAAAAGCACTCCAATGAGTGCCTTATATTAGTTATTTATATTTATTCACCGTTTCTGTCGGCAATTATTCTTTTATCTCTATTAGCAATTTCCCAAGCATCAGCAAATGCCAATTGAGCTCTTTTTGTCATTAGTTCATAATTGATTTTATCAGGAGTATCAGTTGGTTTGTGGTAGTCTGCATGAACACCATTGAAAAAGAAAATAGCTGGTACACCGTTTTTAGCAAAGTTATAGTGGTCTGAACGGAAATAAATTCTTTCTGGATCATTTCTGTCGTTGTATTTGTAGTCTAAATTAAGTCCAACATATTTGGTATTCATTTCTTCATTAATCTGGTGTAATTCTGTACTCAATCTGTCAGAACCAATCACATAGATATAATTTGGATTTTCTTCGTGAGCAGGATCAACTCTTCCAATCATATCAATATTGATATCAACAACTGTGTTTTTTAATGGGAATAATGGATTTTCAGAATAATATCTTGAACCATGTAAACCTTTTTCTTCAGCAGTTACGTGTAAGAATAAAATAGAACGTTTTGGACCATGACCTTCTTTTTTCGCTTGAGCAAAAGCTTGAGCCATTTCTAAAAGCGCAACAGTTCCAGATCCATCATCATCTGCTCCATTATAAATTTCATCATTTTTTGTTCCTACATGGTCATAGTGAGCCGAAATTACTACAATTTCATCAGGAAATTCACTTCCTGGAATAAATGCCCAAATGTTTTCAGAATCAACACCTTTATTACCAAATTTTTTAGTCATAAAAGCTGCTGGTACTTTTTGATAATAAGAGCTAGCTCCTTTTGGATAGTTTATACCAAGACTTTTATAATAATTGATAAGATATTCACCTGCTTTTTTTTGTCCAGCAGAACCTGTGTCTCTTCCTTCCATTTCATCACTAGCTACAATGTAAAGGTGCTTGCTTAAATCTGTTTTGTCAATAAGATTAATATAAGTTCCTGCATTTACTTCTTTTTTGTTTAGCGAAGAACTTGTTCCACAACTATACAAAGCTAATCCAATAATGCTATAAGCAATTATTCTTTTCATACTCTATTATTTAAATGATACTATATTTTTAAAAATATGTTTTTTATTTAAAAAAAACTCACTTTTTATTTAATTAGTATAAAGTTAGATTAAAAAGTTTCAATATTATAAGTTTAAATTTAAAAGTTTATTTTTGCAAAAAAGAAATTACAATGTTCAAATTAAAACTACCAACAGACCCAAGATGGGCAAAAATAGCAGAGTCAAACATTGAAGAGGTGTTAAGTGATCACGCTTGGTGCGAACAGAAAGCAGTGACCAATTGCATTACATTAATTACAATGTTACCAGAACATACACATATCATCACTGAATTAATCAAAATTGCTAAAGAAGAAATGGAGCATTTTGAGCAAGTTCATGAATTGATAAAAGCTAATGGTTGGGTTTTAGGAAGAGAACGTAAAGATCATTATGTAAATGAGTTGTATAAGTTTATGCAAAAGGGTGGAAGTAGGCAATCACATTTGGTAGAACGATTGTTATTTTCTGCAATGATTGAGGCAAGAAGTTGCGAACGCTTTAAAGTGTTATCAGATACCATAGAAGATCAAGAAATGGCTAAATTTTATAGAGATTTAATGATAAGTGAAGCCAATCATTACACTGTTTTTCTTGGATTTGCTAACGAAATAGGAGAAGGTTTAGATGTTAAAAAGCGTTGGGAAGAATGGTTAGCTTATGAAGCAGAAATCATAAAAAGTTATGGAAATTCGGAAGCAATTCATGGGTAGTTAAAATTATGAAAAATGCTATAATAAGAACATTACAGATATTTTTTTTAATAACTTTTATAAGTTGCAATAGTAGTTATAATAAGATAGAGATTGTTTTCTCTAAATCTGATTTAAAAGATACAATTCCAATTAAATATAGTCTTTTTAATCTGTCCAATAAAGATTCAGTTATATATAAAAAAAAGATAATCGAATATATTATAGTTAATAAAAAGTATGTTTTTGATAGTTTGCCAAACGGTGAATATATTTTAGAATATAGCGATATTAAACAAGATACTTTTACTAAAAAAATAAACTTAAGAAACAATGAAGTTTATAAAACCAAAATAATATTTGATTCACTTTCACTAGAAAAATATTATAGTCATACTCCAATTAATAATTTAAGAAACGGAGAATCATATAAGCTTTTTACTTGGGGAGGATGTATTGCAAGAATGGAATCTTTCTATAAAATTACTAATCTCAACAACAAATATTTACTTGATTCAAATTTAGATAACCAAAAAATTCTAACCAAAGACGAGATAAAAGCAATTAACAAATTTGAAGCAGAATTGTTAGCTTTAAAAGGGAAAGGAATATGTAACAGTACAGGACAAATGAGTTACTCTATATCTAAGCAAAATAAAATTGACACTATATCAGAAATGACTTGTAATTGGAATAGTTATAATTTATTAATGAGTAAACTTTACAAAAGAGAGTAATAAACATTTTAAATTAATAATTTACTACTTGGAATTTGGAGTTTTTTTATTAGAATTTTTCTCTTCAATCCATTTACTCATATACATTGTGCTTTTCAAAGTATGATGATTTAAAATCTGTCCCATAAAATTTTGGGAACGATGATTTTCTAGATTAATAATTAAATATCCAATTTGTTCAGCAAACTCTTTTTCAAAATTTACTTTATTGAAAGTTGTATTGATAATCTTTAAACCGTTGACTTGGGATTGTTTCCATGTATGTATATTCGTATAAAGTAAAACTGCTTTTTCAGCAAACTCAACGGGATTTTCTTCAATAAAACCATTCCAGTTTAAGTTGTTTTGCATTCCCTCAGCACCAATTTTTGTAGTTACGTTTGGTGTTCCAAAAAGCATAGATTCTATTAATTTTCCTTTTATACCAGCACCATAAGGTAAAGGAGCTAATAAAACTTTATATTTTTTGAATATAGTAGAACTGTCGTCAGCTCTTCCTTTTATAATAAAACCTTCTTTTTCGTTGTGCAATTGCTTTGCTTTTTCAGGAAGATATGCACCGTAAATATGAATTTCAGCTTTTGGTAATTGTTTTCTAATTAAAGGCCAAAATGTGTTTTTTAATTGTAATACTGCATCCCAATTAGGTTGATGATAAAAATTTCCAATAGAGAAAAAATGATTTCTTTCTTCAAATTTAGGATAGTTTTCAAAAGTATTTTCTTCCATCTCCTCGTAAATCATTGGAATATAGTACAATAATTTAGTAGGAATAGAAAAAGTATTCACTAATAAATCATATTCAAATTTAGAAATGATTAATGTCAAATCACATCTGTAGATAGAAGCAATTTCGCGTTTAGCAATTTCATTTTGTAAATGTTTTGTTTCGCAAGCTATTTGTTGTTTGAAGCACTGAAATCTTGCCTCACGTAAAAAATGCAAGTCTTCTGAATCTAATATTTTTATTGAATTAGGACAATTTTCTGAAACACGCCAACCAAATTGCTCTTCAGTCATAAAGCGATCAAAAAGTACAATTGTTGGATTTTCTGATTTTATAAAACTATCAAAGGAGTTGTTATTTAATTCAATTTCAACTGTTTTAACATTCAAGACATCCAAATCAACCGAATAATCAGAAAAAGAAGCAATAGAAGTAAAGGTGATTTGGAAGTCAAGCTTTTTGAAAAAAGTGATGATCTGCATCATTCTTTGTCCTGCAGCTGTTGAATTTGGTTCTGGCCAAACTGATCCAATAATAACAATTTTCTTCATAGATTATATCTTATGGCAAAGGTATAAAATAAAAAGTTATGCTCTAAAAATATGATTTTTAAAGAGATAAGTTTTTGGTCAAAAAAATATTTCAAATAAATTTAAAAAAGGTTTGTAGAAATAAAAAATGATACTATATTTGCACTCGCAATACGGAAGTAGTGCGATATATTGGAGAAATGGCAGAGCGGTCGAATGCGGCAGTCTTGAAAACTGTTGACTGTAACAGGTCCGGGGGTTCGAATCCCTCTTTCTCCGCGAGCTGAAAAGCAAATGGTAACAAAACCCACTAAATTCAACAATTTAGTGGGTTTTTTCTTTTAGGGCTATATCAAATTATTCATTAAATCTCAAAGTTTAGGTGTCTTTCAAGGTGTCACTAAAAAATTAAATTTTAAGTGACTCCTCTCAATGAAAAACACCGCTACTACAAGGTGTTCAACAACATATTCAAAAAATGTACATCTTGTGTGTAGTTATTAAATCGAATAAATTTAATACTAACTTTAAGGTCACCAATTATGAACACATCTGTATCAATTCTCTTTTACATCAAGAGAGCAAAAGTCAACAATTTAGGAGTTTGTCCAATTTATGCAAGAGTTACTATCAATGCAAAGCGTTTTGAATTTAGTACAAACAAGTATATCAATCCAGAAAAATGGACATCAGAAGGTACTAAAGTTAAAGGTACTTCCGAAGAAGCTAGAACAATAAACAGTCATCTTGATTATTTGAAAAATCAAGTGTTAGAAGCTGAAAAAAGACTATTTAAAAAAGATATTCCTGTTAGTACTGAAAATCTTAAAAATGAATTGTTTGGATTAGCTGAGACTAAACGAATGTTAGTTCCTATTTTCCAAGACCACAACAACAAAATCAAAGAATTAGTTGGTAAAGAATATGCACCAGGAACATTAGAGCGTTACACCACTTCTTTGAAACATACCATTGAGTTCATGCAATGGAAATATAATATTTCTGATATTGATATAACCAAGATTGATCACGCTTTTATAACCGATTATGAATTCTGGTTAAGAAGTGTTAGAAATTGTGCGAATAACACAGCTGTAAAATACATCAAGAACTTCAATAAAATTATCAAAATATGTTTGGCCAATGATTGGATTGATAAAAATCCATTTGCAAATTATAAATCAAAAGTTAAAGAAGTCGAACGAGTATATTTAACTGAAGATGAAGTTCAAGCTATACTTGAAAAGGAGTTTAAAACAGAAAGACTTTCATTAGTTCGCGATATATTCCTTTTTAGCTGCTTTACTGGTTTGGCTTACATAGATGTCAAAAACTTAACAAAATCGCATATAAGCTTTGGAATTGATGGTGAGAGATGGATATTTACACATAGACAAAAAACAGAAAGTGCTTCTAAAATTCCAATCTTACCAGTTACACAAATGATTATTGATAAATACCAGAATCATCCACAAAGTAACAATCAAGAAAAATTACTTCCTATTTTATCTAATCAAAAAATGAATGCCTATTTAAAAGAAATAGCAACTGTTTGTGAGATTGAAAAAGAATTAACTTTTCATATTGCTCGTCACACTTTTGCGACAACTGTAACGCTTACAAATGGTGTACCAATTGAAAGCGTAAGTAAAATGCTTGGACATAAAAATTTGAGAACAACACAACATTACGCAAAAGTGTTGGATAGAAAAGTAAGTGAGGATATGAAAACTTTGAAAGATAAATTTAGTTCTAGTTTTAAGTTGAATAGTAAAGAAGCATAAAAAAAAGTAAAAATTAAAAATTAATTTTACTACTTTTGCATCTGTGAAATTTTTAAACTACATATTATCACTGTATTTAGTAGTACTTTCATGTTTGCCTTGTGCAGATGTGGAAGCAACTAGTTTTACGCACACTTCTAGTAAAATAGACACAAACCACCAAAATCATTCACACGATAAGGAAAATGACGCTTGTTCTCCTTTTTGTGTTTGTAATTGTTGCGGACAAAGTGTTTTATCTTATGTTCCTACAATAGTTTTTAATTTTCATACTCCAACAGTAGAAATTCAAACGCTAAACTCCATTTACAAATCAACTTTATTTTCAAATTTTTTTGGGAGTATTTGGCAACCCCCTCAAATAGTATAATGAAGCCCGAATAATTTCGGGTTAGAGAAACTTGTGTATATCACAAATTATGGCAAATTTTTAATTTGCTAATTTCTAATTCATTATAATATTTTCAATGTTAGACAAAATCATACAATTCAGTATAAAAAACAAGTTTATTATACTACTTTTTACACTTGTGTTAATAGCTTGGGGAAGCTATTCAATAAAACAATTACCATTAGATGCATTACCAGATGTAACTAATAACCAAGTACAAATCATTACAAATGCACCAACTTTAGCAAGTCAAGAAATTGAACAACTTATCACATACCCTTTAGAACAATCTTTAAAAACAATTCCAAAAATTATAGAATTGAGAAGTATTTCTCGTTTTGGACTTTCTGTAGTTACAGTAGTTTTTAAAGATGATGTAGATATTTATTGGGCAAGGAATCAAATTTTTCAAAGAATAAGTCAAGCTAAAGAAAACATTCCAGATTATGCAGGTTCCCCAGAAATGGCTCCAATAACTACTGGTTTAGGAGAAATATATCAATATGATGTATATGCGAAAAAAGGATATGAAGATAAATACGACGCTACCAAATTAAGAACTATTCAAGATTGGATTATAGTTCCACAATTACAAGGAGTTGAAGGCGTTGCAGAAGTTGCTACTTGGGGTGGTAAATTAAAACAGTTTGAAATAGCTGTTAAACCAAATACCTTAAAGAGTTTAGATGTAACGATCACTGAAATTTTTGAAGCTTTAGAAAAAAATAACCAAAATACAGGAGGAGCATATATAGAAAAGGATCAAATGACCTACTTTATTCGCGGGGTAGGTATGGCAACTGGAAGTAATGATTTGGAAAATGTTGTTGTAAAAAACAGAAACGGTGCACCTGTTTTAATTCGTGATGTAGCTTCAGTTAATGAAGGATATGCTATGAGATATGGTGCAGCTACAAAAGATGGTAAAGGAGAAATTGTTTGTGGAATGGCATTAATGTTAAAAGGTGAAAACTCAAAAGCAGTTGTAGATAGAGTTAAAGAAAGAATGGTTCAGATTAATAAAACACTTCCAGAAGGAGTTGTTGCAGAAGCTTTTATTGACAGAGGTAAATTAGTAGAGAATGCCATTGGTACAATTAGTAAGAACTTATTAGAAGGAGCATTAATTGTAATTTTTGTATTGATTTTATTTCTAGGAAACTTACGAGCAGGATTAATAGTAGCTTCAGTAATTCCATTGTCAATGCTGTTTGCGGTTATATTAATGAATCAATTTGGAGTAAGTGGAAATTTAATGAGTTTAGGGGCTATCGATTTTGGGATTATTGTTGATGGAGCAGTAATTATTGTAGAAGCAACAATGCATCATTTACAGAAACTTAAAAGGAAAAAGAATTTGACTCAATTAGAAATGGATGTTGAAGTGTACCAATCTGCTTCTAAAATTCGTAACAGTGCTGCTTTTGGAGAAATAATTATTTTAATCGTATATCTACCAATATTAGCATTAGTGGGAACAGAAGGTAAAATGTTTAAACCTATGGCTATGACTGTTGGCTTTGCTGTAATTGGTGCTTTCATCCTTTCTTTAACTTATGTGCCCATGATGAGTGCAATGTTCTTGTCTAAAAAGACAGAACATACTGAAAATTTCAGTGATAAATTGATAGCATGGTTAGAAAAAATATATACTCCGTTTTTAGACAAAGCATTACAAATAAAAAAAGCAGTATTGGGTATTGCAATCGGATTATTTGTAATGGCATTACTAGTTTTCCAAAATATGGGTGGTGAATTTATTCCAACAATTGAAGAGGGAGATTTAGCAATAAATGTTACAATTATGACAGGAAGTTCGCTTACTCAAACTATTGAAACTTCAACTAAATGTCAAAAAATTTTAAAAGCAAAATTTCCTGAAATTAAAACTATTGTAACAAAAATTGGTAGTGGAGAAATTCCTACAGATCCTATGCCTATTGAAAGTGGTGATTTTATTATTGTTTTGAAAGATAAATCAGAATGGAGTTCGGCTGAAAACTGGGAAGATCTAGCTAACTTGATGAAAGAAGAAATAGAGGTTATTCCTGGAGCAAATATTGAAGTTTCTCAACCTATTCAAATGCGTTTTAACGAATTAATGACTGGTAGTAGAAGTGATATTGCTATAAAAATTTTTGGTGATGATTTAGAAGTATTAGATGAAAAAGCAAAAGAATTAATTTCAAAAATAAATAATATTCAAGGAGTGGGTGATTTAAAACCCGATAAAGTAACAGGGTTACCACAAATCACTATTAAATATGATTACGATAAAATAGCCTTGTATGGACTAAATATTACAGATGTAAATAAAATCATCAGATCCTCTTTTGCGGGTGAAAGTGCAGGTAAAATTTATGAAGAAAGTAAACGTTTTGATGTAGTAGTTAGAATGAATGCCGAAAATCGTAGTGATATTTCAGATGTATCTAATCTTTTTATACCATTACCAAGCGGCCAACAAGTACCACTTTATCAAGTAGCTTCTGTAGAATACGAGCAAGGACCAGTTCAGGTTTCTCGTGAAAATGGAAAGCGAAGAATAACCATAGGATTAAATGTACGTGGTCGTGATGTAAAAAGTGTTGTTGAAGAAATTCAACAAAAATTAGAAACAAATTTTGAACTTCCAGCAGGATATTATATAACTTATGGAGGTCAATTTGAAAATTTAGTAGAAGCCAATAAAAGACTTTCTGTAGCTTTACCTATTGCATTGGGATTAATTATGGTTTTGTTGTTCTTTACATTCAATAGCATGAAACAAGCCTTGTTAATTTTTACAGCTATACCATTGTCAGCAATAGGAGGTGTTTTTGCTTTATGGATGAGAGGAATGCCATTTAGTATTTCAGCTGGTATTGGTTTTATTGCTTTATTCGGTATTGCTGTTTTAAATGGAATTGTACTAATCTCCTTTTTCAACCAATTAAAATCAGAAGGAATTACAGACCCATTACAACGCGTTTTAATTGGAACAAAAACCAGACTTAGACCTGTATTAATGACTGCTGCTGTTGCTTCTTTAGGGTTTTTACCAATGGCTTTATCAACAAGTGGTGGTGCGGAAGTGCAAAAACCATTAGCAACGGTTGTTATCGGTGGCTTATTTTCTGCAACCTTACTAACCTTAATCGTTCTACCTATTCTTTATTTATTAGTTGAGAAAGGTTTTAAAAAAAGAAAAAAAATGTCAAATTCAATCATGACCCTAATCGTATTATTTATTAGTACGTTTTCATTTGCTCAAAACAGCAAACCCATAACTTTAGAACAAGCTATTACAATGGCTAAAACCAATAATATGGATTTAAAAATTGCCGATAAGGAAATTGAAAAACAAACAGTTCTTAAGAAAACAGCTTTTCAAGCAGATCCTTTGCAAATTGAATACATGGGTGGACAATACAATAGTGTAGATTATGATAATAATGTAAGTATTCAGCAATATTTTCCAATTGGTGGAAGTACAAAAGCAAACAGACAGCTTCAGGAAGAATTAGCAAAATTGGCTGAAAAACAAAAAGCATTATCGGAATATGAAATCGAAAAAGCGGTAACTATTGCATATTATCAATATTTATATGGTATTTCAATCCAAAAGCTAAATGACGAATTGTATGATGTGTATTCAAAATTTCTTAAAAATGCAGAACTTCGATTTAAAACAGGTGAAAGCGGAAACATAGAAGTAATTAGTGCCAAAGCTAAAGTAAAGGAAATTGAAACCTTAAAAGAACAAATGCTTCTTGATTTAGTAATCTATCAAAAGCAGTTGCAGTATTTTATACAGACAAATGAAGATATACTTCCAGAGAGTACAACTTCATTAAAATATAATAATACATCAGTTTTAAACGAAAATAAAGTAGACACATTAATAAGCGACTATTATACACAACAAGCAACGGTTTTTGAAAAAGAATCAAATGCTTTTAAAAAAATGAGAGCCCCAAAATTAGGCTTGGGTTACTTTGGTCAAACATTAAACAAAGAATCTTATTTTCAAGGGTTTACGGTTGGTTTGCAAATTCCTTTGTTTAGTGGAGCTAATACAGCTCGTGCCAAAGCTTCTGAAATCAGTATGTCGCAATCGCAATTAGAATTCGATAAAACAAAATTGACTTTAAAACTGCAAAAAGAACAATTAGTAAACCAATTTTCTAAACAAGAAAAAGCAATTCAATATTTTGAAAAGGAAGGGTTAAAATATGCAGAACAGATAATCACTACTGCTCAAAAAAGTTATGCCAATGGCGATATGAGTTACTGGTCTTACATCAGTTTCTTAAATCAAGCCATTGATATTAAAAAGCAAAATATCGAAGCAGTAAACGCTTACAATCAAAGTGCTATACAAATGCAATTTCCATCTTTCAATAACAATTAATACTCACGATAATGATCAATATATCTTTAAAACCAAATTATAAAATAGGCTCATTTTTTAAAATATTTCTTCTTTCTTCTTTCCTCTTGATTCTAAACTCATGTGGAGAAAAGAAAACAGAAGAAGAACATGAAGAAGAAAAATCGGAAACAGAAGTTGCATTAACTAAAACGCAATTTGAAACCGTGGGCATTGAAATGGGTAGTATTGAAATGAAAAACCTCAATACAATCATCAAAGCCAATGGTTACACAACTGTTCCACCTCAAAACCGAGCAGATGTTTCAACCTTAATTGGTGGAGTGGTAAAAGACATCTTTGTATTAGAAGGTACTTATGTAGCAAAAGGGAAAACTTTGGCTACACTTCAAAACCTTGAAGTTGCTGAAATGCAAGAAGATTACAATGCAGCTGTAGCAAACATTGAATATTTACAATTAGAATACAACCGTCAAAAAACTTTGAGTGAAGAAGATGTAAATCCTCGCAAAGTATTCCAAGAAGTAAAAGCAAAATTGGCAGTGGAAAGAGCAAGGTCACAAGCCGCTAAAAACAAATTACAAGCATTAAATGTAAGTCTATCTGGCAATTCTTCATTGATTCCAATTATTGCTCCAATAAGTGGTTACGTTGGTAAAATAGGCATTACAAAAGGAACCTTTGCAGATACAGGAATAAGTCTTTTTGAAGTAATTGACAACACACAAATGCACCTTGATTTAAATGTTTTTGAAAAAGATTTAGGTAAAATTTCTATTGGTCAAGAAGTTGATTTCGTGTTAACCAATCAATCTAATAAAGTGATTAAAGGAAAAATATTTGGCATTAATAAATCCTTTTCAAACGAAAGTAAATCGGTGGCAGTACATGCCAAGATTAATGAAAGTGATACAAAAGGTTTAATTTCTGGAATGTATGTTGCAGCAAATATTAATATTACTAATCAAACGGTTCAAGCATTGCCTAAAGATGCAGTTGTTAGAAACGGAGATAAATATTATATTTATATACAAGAAGAACATGTAGAAGAAACTCCAAAAGGTAAGAAAGAAACACACGTTCATAAAGAAGGAGAATCACATAATCATGAGGAAGAAACTACCGAAAAAGAACACGACGAAGTACACTTTAAAGCAATTGAAGTAGTTCCAGGAACAACCGATTTAGGTTATACGGAAATTAAATTAGTAGAAGAAATTCCAGCAAATGCAAAAATTGTTATTAAAGGAGCATTCTATTTATTGGCAGCTTCAAAAGGTGGTGGAGAACATGAACATTAATCATTTACAACAAAAAAGAGACATGAAAGTAAATACAATTATGCCAACAAAATTGAAATCTTTTTATGATACAGAACTAAAATTAGCAAAAATAAATAGTAACGAAAATAATTTACAAAAATCTTGGTTTCATCTAGAAAGAGCACATATAATCGGACAAAAATATCCGTATGAACATACATTCGTACATTGGAAAATGTTGCAATTTGGTGTTAAAATAAAAAGTTCAAAAGAAATTGTTGGTCAAATACCAAGATTACTGGTAGGTGGTGTAAAATCATTTGTTGGACACATTCCTGTTGGTAATACTGGTGGTGCAAATGTTCCACCATTAAAAGCAATGGATATTCCTGATGACATTAAAAAAATACTAAACGTAAACACATAAATTATTATGACAGATAAAAAAGCACACAAAACAGAAGACGATGCAGAATGTTGTAGAATAGAGGAAAAAATCAATAAAGCAGAAGAACAACATGCAGAAGAGGATGGACATGATCACGACCATACATCTAAAGAAAAATCTACATTCCAATTATTTTTACCAGCAATAATAAGTTTCGGCTTATTATTGTTGGCTATTGGGTTTGATAATTATTTTACCCAATCTTGGTTTACGGGTTGGGTTAGAATAGTTTGGTATGTTGCAGCCTATTTGCCAGTCGGACTCCCAGTTATAAAAGAAGCCATACAAAGCATTCGTAAAAGTGATGTATTCTCTGAATTTTTACTGATGTCTATAGCAACCATTGGAGCATTTGCTATTGGTGAATATCCTGAAGGTGTAGCGGTAATGTTATTTTATGCTATTGGAGAAATCTTTCAATCATTGGCTGTACAACGAGCTAAAAGAAACATAAAATCCTTACTCGACCAACGACCAGATGAAGTTACTATTCTCGAAAATAATGTAGCTAAAACAATCAAAGCTTCAACGGCTAAAATTGGAGATATTATCCAACTTAAAGCTGGAGACAAATTAGGTTTAGATGGAGAATTACTATCAGATAAAGCTTCCTTCAATACAGCAGCTCTTACTGGAGAAAGTAAACCCGATTCAAAACTAAAAGGAGAAACAGTTTTAGCAGGAATGATTAATTTAAATACTGTTTCGCAAGTTAAAGTAACAACAGCTTATACAGATAGTAAATTATCTAAAATTCTGGAACTGGTGCAAGAAGCAACATCTAAAAAAGCACCAACAGAATTGTTCATTAGAAAATTTGCTAAAATCTACACACCTATAATAGTGTTTTTAGCAATCGGAATATGTATAGTACCAATGCTTTTTGTGGAAAATTATGTATTTAACGATTGGTTGTATAGAGCATTAATCTTCTTGGTAATTTCATGTCCTTGTGCATTAGTGATAAGTATTCCTTTAGGATATTTTGGTGGAATTGGTGCAGCTTCTAAAAACGGAATCCTTTTCAAAGGAAGTAATTTTTTAGATGTAATGGCTTCTATTCAAAACGTTGTGATGGACAAAACAGGAACGATGACTGAAGGTGTTTTTAAAGTACAAGAAGTCGTTTTTAAAGCTGATTTTGACCAAAATGAAATACTTCAATTAGTAAACGCTTTAGAAAGTCAAAGTACGCATCCAGTTGCAACAGCAATACATGAATTTGTTGGAGAAATAGATAGTAAAATCAGTCTTAAGGTAGTTGAAGAAATAGCTGGACATGGTTTAAAAGCTAATGTAAATGGAAAAGAACTTTTAGTTGGAAACTTTAAATTAATGGATAAATTTTCTATTAAATATGATATTGATCCATCAAGTATTGTTTATACTTTAATTGCAGTAGCGTATGACAATAATTTTGTGGGTTATTTAACCATTGCAGATAGTATAAAAGAAGATGCACAAATCACAATTGATAAATTAAAAGCATTAGGAATCAAAACTACTATGTTAAGTGGAGATAAAAATAATGTAGTACAATTTGTGGCTCAAAAATTAGGAATTACAAATGCATTTGGAGATTTATTACCAGAAGATAAAGTAAATAAAGTCAAAGAAATTATAGCCAAAAACGAAACGGTTGCTTTTGTAGGCGATGGTGTTAATGATGCTCCAGTAGTTGCTTTAAGCAATGTGGGTATAGCAATGGGAGGTTTAGGAAGTGATGCAACAATAGAAACAGCAGATGTAGTAATTCAAGACGATAAACCTTCAAAAATTCCAATGGCAATAAATATTGGAAAACAAACCAAGAAAATTGTTTGGCAAAATATCACTTTAGCTTTTACAGTAAAAGCGATAGTTTTAATTCTAGGTGCTGGTGGTTTAGCAACGATGTGGGAAGCGGTTTTTGCCGATGTTGGTGTAGCATTATTAGCAATATTAAATGCAGTAAGAATTCAGAGAATGAAGTTTTAATCTTGATTTTTAACATTTTTTTGTTAGAAATAAATTTGTATTGATTAAATTTGTATTGTCTTATAAGAAGTAATGAAAAAATCATACATCATAATAATTTTGTTTTTAGGAATATTTTTTATTCCTAATAATACTTTTGCTTGTGGTAGTGAAAAGCAATCTTGTGAAAAAGAACTTTCAACTACTAAAACAAAAGAGAAAAGTTGTTGTGATAGTAACAATAATTCTGATGATAAAGGATGTAAAGGAAGTTGTGGTCACTCAAAATGTGGCTGCCCTTCAACTTCTATAAGTAGTTCCACATCAATAATACTTTCATACAAATCAAATAGTATTTTTAACTTTACATCTTTAAATAAAGTTAATTTTTTCTATAAAATAACTTCTGTTTTAGAAGGTCATTCTTCTATATGGCTTATACCTAAAATAAGCTAAATTTAAAATTTGACAGCCATACTTGTGTCAAATTTATAGCATTTGCTATTTTTTATAACAGTATTGAATCTTAAATTATTCATGTTTTAGATGCTTATTTAATTCATTATATCTGTTATTCAATCTAAATTTATTTCAAAACTTTATTAAAAAAATCTTTTAATATTAAAATCATATAAAATGAAAAATTCATTATTAAAAATATTGGTAACAATCGTAGTTCTGTTATCAATTACATCTTGCAATGCACAAATAAAAAATCAAAATACAGAAACCGTTAAAATCTACGGAAACTGTGGAATGTGTAAAAGCACAATCGAAAAAGCTGGTAATATGAAAAAACAATCCGTAGTGAATTGGAACAAAGAAACCAAAATTGCGACCATTTCATACGATAGCTTAAAAACTTCAAAAGATGAAATCCTAAAACGAATTGCTCTCGCAGGTTATGACAGCGATAGCTTTTTAGCACCAGATGACACGTATTCAAATTTGCCAAATTGTTGCCAATATGAAAGAGCAAAAGCAGTTTCGTCAAAAATGAATATGTCTACAAACGACCATTCGCAACATTCAAACGAAATGACCGAAATGCAAGACGAAAATCCGCTTTCAGCAGTTTTTGACAATTATTTTGCTCTTAAAAATGCGTTGGTAAAAACTGATGGAACTACAGCTTCAACAAGTGCCAAAAATCTTTCGACTGCATTAAGCGAAGTGAAAATGGCAAATCTTTCAAATGAAGTTCATATGGTCTGGATGAAAATTTTGGATAATTTAAAAATTGATACTCAAAAAATTTCGAACACAAAAGAAACAAGTCAGCAAAGGCAATATTTCAATTCGCTTTCAAAAAACCTTTACGAAGTGATGAAAATATCAAAACAAGAAACACCAATCTATTATCAATTTTGCCCTATGGCAAACGATGGAAAAGGTGCGAATTGGTTAAGTAAAGAAGAAACTATAAAAAATCCTTACTACGGTTCACAAATGCTAAGTTGCGGCAAAACCGTTGAAACAATAAATTAATAAAAATATCAACGATGGAAAATTCAGAAACACATAAAAAAAACAATAAATACACAATATTTTTTCTAATGTTAGGATGCTCTTTTGTAGCAATGTACATCACAATGTATTTAAACACTTATGCAATAGACCACGTATATTTTAGTCTCACACGTTTTTATATGACGTGTTTGGGCATTTCAACAATGGCAGTAATTATGTGGTTTTTTATGCGAAATATGTATAAAAACAAGAAAAAAAATATCGCAATACTGTTAGGCAGCTTTATAGTTTTTAGCTCTGCCCTATTTCTTGTCCGAACTCAAAAACCAATCATTGGAGATATTTTGTGGATGGAGGCAATGATACCGCATCATTCTATTGCAATTTTAACAAGTGAGCGAGCAGATATTAAAGATCCAGAAGTCAAAAAACTGGCAGAAGATATTATCGAGGCTCAAAAAAAGGAAATCGAGGAAATGAAAGTAATGATAAAACGATTAGAAAATGAAAAATAACAGATTTATTATTATCATTTTACTATTGTTCATTACAAGTAAAACTTCGGCTCAAAATATTGTAAAATATGAATTAACGGTTACGGACACTATTGTCAACTATTCAGGAAAAGAGAAAAGAGCGATTGCGGTAAACGGTCAAATACCCATGCCAACATTAACTTTTACTGAAGGTGATATTGCGGAAATTGTCATTCACAACAAATTAAAGGAAAGCACATCCTTACATTGGCACGGAGTATTTCTTCCCAATAAAGAAGATGGCGTTCCGTATTTAACACAAATGCCAATTGAACCCAACGCAACTTTTACATATCGTTTTCAAGTCATACAAAGCGGAACTCATTGGTATCACAGCCATAGTGGATTGCAAGAGCAATTGGGTATGTACGGTTCGTTGGTTTTATTAAAGAAAAAAGACGACCCAACGTTTAGAAAAGGAATTGACGATTTGCCAGCAGTTCCAATCATCTTGAGTGAATGGACAGACATAAAACCTGAAAACGTACACAGAATGTTGGCTAACGCAAACGATTGGGCTGCAATAAAAAAAGGAACTACACAAAGTTATTCCGAAGCTATAAAAGCAGGACACTTTAAAACAAAATTGACCAACGAATGGAAACGAATGTTAGCAATGGACGTAAGCGATGTGTATTACGACAAGTTTCTAATCAATGGTAAAAAAGAAAGTCAACTTTCTCAATTTAAAGCAGGCGACAAAGTGCGTCTAAGAGTTTCAAACGGAGGAGCATCGTCCTACTTTTGGCTGAATTATGCAGGTGGAAAAATGACTGTAGTAGCCAACGATGGTAACGATGTTGAACCCATTGAAGTCGATAGATTGATTATTGGCGTTTCAGAAACTTATGATGTTGTAGTTACAATACCGGACGAAGATATTGCTTATGAATTTTTGGCAACACCAGAAGACCGTACAGGTTCAACTTCAATATATTTAGGAAATGGCAAAATTCAGCTTAAAAGCAGAATGCCAAAACTGAAATATTTTGAGGGAATGAAAATGATGAACGATATGATGAATATGGACGGAAGTATGGACGATATGGGAATGGATATGTCGTATCAGCAAATGGATATGAATACGGTTATGTATCCTGAAATTTCGGGTAATCCTAAAATGAAAATGAATGACGAAATGGATATGGACGATAAAATGGGCCATTCAAATCATTCAATGAATTCAAACCAAGATATTGTAACCTTGAATTACGGAATGTTGAAAGCACCACAACCCACAACATTGCCAAAAGATGCACCAGTTAGGGAATTACGTTTTGAACTGACAGGGAATATGAACCGCTACGTTTGGAGTATGGATAACAAAGTACTTTCCGAAGTTGATAAAATCCTCATTAAAAAAGGCGAAAATGTTCGCATTACGCTTTATAACAATTCGATGATGCGACATCCAATGCATCTTCACGGACACGATTTTAGAATATTGAACGGACAAGGAGAATATGCACCAATGATGAATGTTATCGACATAATGCCAATGGAAACCGACACGATAGAATTTGCAGCGAATATAGATGGAGATTGGTTTTTTCATTGCCACATTCTGTATCATATGATGGCTGGAATGAATAGGGTTTTTTCAACGGGTGATTATGAAAATCCGTATTTGCCAAACAAAAAAAAGGCTTACAACATATTGCAATCTGAAAGTAACAAGTTTCATTTTATGGCGGAAAATGACTTTGCGACAAACGGAAACGATGGAATGGTAATGTTGCAAAACACACGTTGGAGTTTTGGAACGGAATGGCGTTTGGGCTATCACGATGAACACGGTTACGAAACGGAAACGCATATTGGAAGATACATTGGCAAAAACCAATGGTTTATGCCATTTGTAGGTTTTGATTGGCGTTACCGAGAACAAAATGGCGAAGTTGAAAAAAACATTTTTGGACAAAACAATACAAAAGACCAAAGAGCAGTTTTGAGTTTGGGAGCGGAATATACTTTGCCAATGCTCGTGAAACTACAAGGCGAAGTTTTTACGGACGGAAATGTACGGTTTCAGTTAATGCGAGAGGATATTCCTATTTCGCCACGATTAAGATGGGCTTTTATGGTAAATACTGACAAGGAATATATGACAGGATTTAAGTATATCGTTACTCGAAATTTGGGAATTTCAACACATTATGATAGTGATATGGGGTTAGGTTTTGGTATTAATTTACATTATTAATAAACAAAATAACAGGAATTAAGTTATTGAATATAAGTAAATTAAAAAATACTGACAATTTATTAAAATAACAAAATTATGAAATCGCTATTATTAGATAGTTTATGTAAACAAACACCATTGATTAAAAAAGCGACTCCATATATACTAGTTAAAAAATAAAATTTAAACAGATGAAACACACATATACAATTACAGGAATGACCTGTTCAGGTTGTGAAGCTAAAGTTAAAAAAGATTTGTCGAATGTTGAACATATCACAGAAGTTGCAGTTTCTAAAGAAGACAAAGCAGCAACCATTATCATGTCTAAACATGTTGAAATAGAAGTTTTACAAAATGCTTTAGGAGGAAAAGATAGTAAATATCAAATTACTTTATCAGATAATTCTAGTAAAGAAGTAGTTCAAAAAAGTTGTTGTTCTACTGGAGAAAAAGAGCACAAACATGAAGAAATAAAGCACAACCATCAAGCAGGTAAATATTATTGTCCCATGCATTGTGAAGGTGACAAAGTGTATGATAAGGCGGGTGATTGTCCTGTTTGTGGAATGGATTTAGTACAACAACCAACGGTAATTCAAAACACACAATATACTTGTCCCATGCATCCTGAAATCATTCAAGACAAACCAGGAAGTTGTCCTTTTTGTGGAATGGATTTAGTGCCAATGGAACCAACCGAATCTGAAGAAGATAAAACCTATCAAAAGTTAGGTAATAAAATGAAAATTGCTACAATTTTCACCTTGCCCATTTTTATTATAACCATGTCTGATATGATTCCAAATAACCCATTATACAAAATTATGGAGTTACAATATTGGAATTGGATTCAATTTATATTAACGATTCCTGTTGTTTTCTATGCTTGTTGGATGTTTTTTGAAAGAGCGTGGAAATCCATAATCAACTGGAATTTGAACATGTTTACCTTAATTGGTATTGGAACTGGAGTCGCTTTTGTTTTTAGTATTATCGGATTATTATTTCCAACTGTTTTTCCTGACCAATTCAAAACTTCAGAAGGAACAGTCCATTTATATTTTGAAGCTACAGCTGTAGTTTTAACCTTGGTATTGTTAGGGCAATTGTTAGAAGCCAAAGCACACAGTAGAACTAGTGGAGCTATTAAAGAGTTATTAAAATTAGCACCAACCGAAGCTACGTTAGTGATTGATAGTGAAGAGAAAGTAATTTCAATTCACGACATTAAAAAGGGAGATATAGTTAGAGTAAAACCTGGAGAAAAAATTCCTGTAGATGGAATCATTACAGAAGGAAACAGCACCATTGATGAATCAATGATTACTGGAGAACCTATTCCAGTAGATAAAAAAATGGACGATAAAGTAAGTTCTGGAACCATAAACGGAACAAAATCTTTTTTAATGATTGCCGAAAAAGTAGGTTCAGAAACTTTATTATCACAAATTGTTCAAATGGTTTCAGATGCAAGTCGTTCGAGAGCTCCCATTCAAAATTTAGTAGATAAAATTTCAAAGTATTTTGTTCCCATTGTAGTTTTAATATCAATTATGACCTTTTTTGCTTGGTGGATTTTTGGACCAGAACCTAAATTGGTTTATGGATTTGTAAATGCAATTGCGGTTCTGGTTATTGCTTGTCCGTGTGCTTTAGGATTAGCAACACCTATGTCAGTTATGGTTGGAGTTGGTAAAGGAGCAAAATCAGGTGTATTAATTAAAAATGCAGAAGCCATTGAAAAAATGGATAAAATTGATGTTTTAATAACCGATAAAACAGGAACACTAACTGAAGGAAAACCATCAGTTGAAAAAATTATTACAAAAGATGTAGATGAAAATACCACTTTAGGAAAAATTGCATCTCTAAATCAAAATAGCGAACATCCATTGGCAACAGCAGTTGTAAATTTTGCTAAATCTAAAAACAGTACTTTTTTTAAAGTAGAAAAATTTGACTCTATAACAGGAAAAGGAGTAATAGGATTTATTGACAATGAAAAAGTCAGTTTAGGCAACAAAAAACTTTTAGAGCAAGAAGGTATTCAAGATTTTTCAAGTATAGAACAAGAAGTTATTGAAGAACAAAAGTTAGGTAAAACAGTTTCTTACATCGCTTTCGATAAAAAAGTAGTAGGATATATAACCATTACAGATGCTATAAAAAAATCAAGTTTAGAAGCTATTAACGAGTTAAAGCGACAAGGAGTTCAAGTTATTATGCTAACTGGTGATAATGAAAATACAGCAAGAGCTGTTGCCTCTGAACTTAATTTAACAGATTTCAAAGCAAGTTGCTTACCACAAGATAAATTAGAATACATCAAAGAGTTACAAGCCAAAGGTAAAATAGTAGCCATGGCAGGGGATGGTATAAACGATGCTCCAGCATTAGCACAATCTGATATTGGAATCGCAATGGGAACAGGAACCGATGTTGCCATTGAAAGTGCAAAAATTACTTTGGTAAAAGGAGATTTAAAAGGAATTGTAAAAGCAAAAAACCTAAGTCATGCTGTAATGAAAAACATCAAACAAAACTTATTTTTTGCTTTTATATATAACGTTTTAGGAATTCCAATTGCTGCTGGTGTTTTATTTCCAGTTTTTGGTTTATTACTTTCTCCAATGATTGCAGCTTTAGCAATGAGCTTTAGTTCTGTATCAGTTATTGCTAATGCATTACGATTAAGAACTATAAAAATTTAAAACACAAATTTATTTATTTAAACAACTAAAAATAATTAGCTATTTTAACAATAATTTTAACACAATGAAGTTTTATACAAACTAACCTAAATTGTATTAAAATGAATGAGTATTGTCTGAATTTTTTTAGTGAATTTGAAAAGGAGTATCAAAACATTAAAACTACAAATTCAGACAGTATTGTCATTGCACATAAAGTCACAGAATTAATTGAAACTAGAAGTAAGGAATTATTCAAATGGCTAAAAAAACATAAATTTAGTTCTCCAGAAGAAGAAATATATTTTTTCAAAGACTTGAAACCTATATTTATATCAAAACTTATCTACTACAAAACAGTTTTAAGTATAGAAACGAACTTACCAACTTCAAAAAAGAATAAGATTAAATTTTATGAAGATGCTTTAAATTTAATTCAAGAAAACACCAATAAGAATAGAAAGTTCTATGAATATTATAGAGCAAGAGCTTCACATAAAGACAAAATTTATTTCTTGAGAAATTGTGATGCTAACATTTTAAAAAGAGATTGTTCTCTAATCAATTACGATGTGAAATTGTGTACCACTCATGATTATAATATGGCTGTGATGATTGCCAACGATATATTGACCAATTATCTAGAAAATAAAATAGAACAATTAGAAAACAATAGTTCAATAGTTCATCCATCCATACAACAAACAGTTAATTGGACTGGTACTAAAATTGATTTAATCGAATTAATTTATGCCTTACATCATTCCAAAAAAATTAACAACGGCAGCACTGATATTAAGGAATTAGCTTTATTCTTTGGTAAAATTTTCAATCAAGATATTGAAGAAAATATTTATCGTTTTTACATTGATATTAAAAACAGAAAAACAGGTCGTTCCAAATTCATCAATCAACTTTCAGAAGTATTAGAAAAGCAAATACTAGAAGAAGAAAATGAAAGTAAATAACCTTTTTACACCTAAATATTTTCCAAAAACACACAACTTGTGTTGAGGTTGTGAATCAGCTTAAAAACCCATGATTTTCATCTAATTTCCAAAATTGAATTTTATACTTTAGATAAATTCAATTCAATAAAACTAGAAAACAAAGCACTTTGTATTATTTTAATAAAAAATCGTACACAACTTGTGTTTAGGTTGTGAAATAAAATCAATCAAACTTCACAAATTTGTATTACCGATTAATATTCAAAATTGCCTTAAAGAAATTGAGGCTATTTTTCTTTATTCAATAAAGAAAAATCAAGCATAACCATTGTTACGTTTTATTTTTCTTTTGAAGAAGAAAGGAAAAAAGACCGATTTATTAAGGTCATTTTGGGTGTTAATCGGTAAAATATAACAATTTAAAACACAAGTTATGGCAATTGAAACCGACAGGTTCGCGAACACAGCTAACAACAATAGAATGTTCCGTGAGCAAATTATCACACGCGAAGACTTAAACGAATTTCGTAGTCTTCTTCTAAATGATTTAAAAGAAATCATACAATCCAAACCACAACAAACAAAACAGTGGCTCAAATCCAAAGAAGTCAGAAAGTTGTTAAACATTTCTCCAGGTACTTTACAAAACCTTCGAATCAACGGAACACTAACATATACTAAAGTGGGTGGCATCATGTATTATGACAATTCAGACATTGAAAAACTCCTAAACGGCAATAAAGTAAATGCAGTTCCAACCCTGTTCAAGTAATGTCATTGCGAGGAACGAAGCAATCTTTTCTACTCACTCTTCACTACTCACTCTTCACTAATTACTAATCACTAGCAAAATGAACTACATAAAACACCTAACCGGCTTTTTCGAAAAAGTAGCAATAGACAAAACACTTAATCCAACACACGTGAGTTTATACATAGCTTTATTCCAATTTTGGAATTGCAATCGCTTTAAAAATCCAATCAGCATTTCTCGTGATGAGGTTATGCGTATCAGTAAAATTAGTTCGAAAGCAACCTATCATAAATGCCTTAAAAATTTACACAGTTTAGGATACATCAATTACGAACCATCCTATAATCCATTCAAAGGAAGTCATGTGTATTTATTCAATTTTTCACACGACTTAAAACCCATTCAAAAAAACGAAAGAAAACCAAAAATTGAACCTCTTTTTGAACAAGTTGATGAACAAGCTCTAAACAAGTCTTGTACTAGTGATGAAACAAGTACTGAACAAGCACTAGTACCTTCTATAAACTATATAAACAATACAAACAATTTAAACATTGAAAACGTTTCAAACTTGAACAAGCAAGCAAAAAATTTTGAAGAAATAAAAAATTTTCAATTAAAAAACGAAAATTTAAAAGAAGAAAAAAGTTCCGCTAAAAAAGAAGAAAAAGAAATGCTGGAAAAAATAGTTAATGAAAAAGCAAAATCGTCTTC
The DNA here is from genome assembly GCF_042652765.1 of Flavobacterium ponti. Classification (NCBI taxonomy): domain Bacteria; kingdom Pseudomonadati; phylum Bacteroidota; class Flavobacteriia; order Flavobacteriales; family Flavobacteriaceae; genus Flavobacterium; species Flavobacterium ponti. Next base: position 491,078 of record NZ_JBHSGW010000025.1, on the reverse strand, counting down.
TCCGGCATTCGCTGAATATAATGCTGAGCACACTGAAACCAGTCAGCAAAAAAAGTTGCGCGAAAAAAAGAAAGATGAAAGTTGTCACACTGAGCTTGTCGAAGTGCCTCGCACTCAAAAATCAAATCCAACACTCCAAATTGTCAAATCCTACTTCCAAGAAAACAACTTTCCGGAACTAGAAGCACAAAAGTTTTTCAATTACTTCTCAAGCAACGGTTGGTTAGTTGGTGGTAAAACACCAATGGTCGATTGGCAAGCAGCAGCACAAAATTGGATATTAAACAGCATTAATTTTAAAGACAACACCACCAATTCACCACCTAATCGAGCAAAACACCTCAACACAGGAACAGACAAAGACTATTCAGAACCACTTTAACCTGATCTTGCTTGTACTGAATTCATTTCAGTATCTCAATCTATGTGATTAAAAAAATCCGTGCTAATCCGTCAAATCTGTGTCATCAGTGTTCCAAAAACTTCGCTTTAGCTAGAAAAACTATGATAAACTATCCAGAGCAAAGCGACTTTTTTAAAATAATAATTCTATGCTTCGAGCCTGTACTGAGCCTGTCGAAGTATGGTTAAAAAAATAAAAAATGGAAACACAAATTAAAACCCACTACAACTACCCAGAAATAATTAATAAGCTCGAAGCAAAAGGCATCGAACTATACGGCAATCATTTCAAAATACAAGAAGCAGATTATCCAATCGTTTACAAACTCATTGCCTATTTCCTCAAAGACGAACCAACATGCTTTCAGTATAACATCAACCTCAACAAAGGTCTATTACTTTCTGGACCAATAGGCTGTGGAAAAACATCACTAATGAACCTAATGAAATACCTGGCACAAACAGAAAATAAATTTTCAGTAAAACCATGTAGAGACATAAGCTTTGAATTCATACAAGACGGTTACGAAGTCATACATCGCTACAGTAAAGGAAAATTATACCAAGCAGAACCAAGAACCTATTGCTTCGACGATTTAGGAACAGAAAACAACATCAAGTATTTTGGAAACGAATGCAATGTAATGGCAGAAATAATTTTAAGCCGTTATGATCTATTCATTTCTAAAAAACTATTAACTCATATCACCACAAACCTATCAGCTACAGAAATAGAAAAAAATTACGGCAATCGAGTTCGCTCTAGGCTTAGGGATATGGTAAATTTAATCGCATTTGAAAAATCAGCCCAAGACAAAAGATAAAATCCGTGTAAATCCGCGTTGCGAAGCATCCGTTTCATCCGCGTTCCAATAACAAGTAACAACATGAAAACAATAACAACCTTCTGGAACTACTTCCAACAAAACAATTTCGTTTTCCTTCTCCTTACAGAAATCCCAAAAGACGACCTAAAAATGCAATTAGACAAACTATTATATTATTTGCATCAATACAACAAAGACCTAGACCTCATTATAAAAAACAAAAAATCAGAAGCTGAAATAATCATCACAGCAAATGGAAATCCGTATTTATTCAAAGAAGTAGAGTTATTGGTCCACCACGCACCAAAATTAAACCGTTGGAAAACAACCGCATTCCTCCAACCTCAAACAAATATTGAAAAATACGAAAACGGCACAGACAAACCATTAGATTATTACGGCATCACCATACGAATAAGCGAAATGTATTTCATACCACTAGAAAACCCAAACAAACCAACCGATTTAGGAATTAGAGTCTTACTCAAAAACTACATAGTCCATAAAGAAAACCCTAAACTTAGAGAAGCAGTTTATACACATTTAGAACACTTAATTGGAGAAAAGTCGTTTGCTAATGATATTGCATTTATTCAAATAGCCCAATTAGAAGGTAACCAAGAGGATATAATCGAATTATACAATTTAAAATCCTATATTGATATTTACTTGGAAAATTAACTTTCGGCAACAAAACCAATTTACTGCCAAAGCTTAACTAATATTTTATTAGCGAAACACTACACATTCTGTAGTAAATTGCAAATGAAATATCAACTTATCTTTCATAGTAAAATGGTGAGGTTTAAACGCACGAATTCACTACAAATCATAAATTATAAAACTGTTAAAAACTCAATTCACTATTCCTACAATATCCATAAATTTTTACTAATTTGGTAATCTAAACTTTAAGGTTACCACATGGCATTATTCCAAACATCTGTACTCAATAAATATTTGAGCCAACAAGATACAGACAAAGTTCAAAAAGCATACAAAAAATACAGCAAATACTTCCACAATTCGACTATTCAAGAAAATATCCGAAACAGCAAAGAAGAACAATTTCAAGAAGGATTTCTTAGAGAACTTTTTGTGGAGATTTTAGGATATACCCTAAATCCAACTCCAAAATTCAATCTAACTACGGAATTCAAAAACCTCAAAGGTGCAAAAAAAGCTGACGGTGCTATGCTTAAAGGAGGTAAAGCAATTGGTGTTATTGAATTAAAAGGTACAGATACTAAAGATTTAGAAAGCATCAGGCAACAAGCATTTGATTACAAATCCAATCATGTGGGTTGTACCTATGTGGTTACTTCAAATTTCGAGAAACTACGTTTTTATATAGACGATTCTGTTTGGTTTGAGGAATTCAATTTGTTCACGCTAACAAACCAACAATTCGAATTGTTATACCTCTGTTTGGCTAAAGAAAACATAGTAGCAGATAAACCTTTAAAAATAAAAGAAGCTTCCATAGTTGAAGAAAAAGACATTACCAATAAACTATATGGGGATTATTCCTTATTCAAAAGAGAATTGTACCGCGATTTAGTAAAACAGAATAAAAATAATGCTTTGTTTCGTGATAGTAACGAAAAAAACTTCAAACTAACATTATTCAAAAAATCGCAAAAACTATTAGACCGTTTCCTTTTCATACTATTTGCAGAAGATAGAGGATTATTAACACCCAATACAATCACAACCATCAACAACGAATGGTTAGCATTAAAAGAATTAGATGTTGAGGTACCATTATACGACAGATACAAACAATATTTTGGATACCTAGATACAGGGAGAAAAGGAACAGATAAAAAAGAAGAAATATTTGCATACAACGGTGGATTATTTGAACCAGATACTATTTTAGACACCATAACAATTGATGATGATTTATTATTACGTCACACAAAACACCTTACAACCTATCATTTCGAAAGTCAAGTAGATGTAAATATTCTAGGGCATATATTCGAGCATTCCTTAAACGAAATTGAAAGCATTAATGCAGAAATCGAAGGAACATCGTTCGATAAACAAAAAACCAAACGAAAAAAAGACGGAGTATTTTACACTCCAAAATACATTACCAAATACATTGTTGACAATACAATTGGAAAACTGTGTACCCAGAAAAAACAGGAAATAGGGATTACAGACGAAGAGTATGCAAAAGGTCGAAAAAACCGTCACGAAACAACAATAAAAAAATTAGACCAACAACTAAAAGACTATCGCGATTGGCTGTTAGAAATCACAATTTGTGATCCAGCATGTGGTTCTGGTGCATTTTTGAACCAAGCATTAGATTTTTTAATCAAAGAACATACATATTTAGACGAATTAAACAGACAACTTTTTGGCGGTTTCTTGGTGTTTCCAGACATTGAAAACCACATTTTAGAACGAAACATTTATGGCGTAGACCTCAACGAGGAAAGTGTGGAAATTGCAAAGCTTTCATTGTGGTTACGAACAGCACAACCCAAAAGAAAACTAACAAGCTTAAACAAAAACATCAAATGTGGCAACTCATTGATAGAGAACAAAGCCATAGCAGGTGAAAAAGCTTTCAACTGGAAAGAACAATTTCCTGAAGTATTTGATAAAGGTGGTTTTGATGTAATTATTGGAAATCCTCCTTATGCAGGTAGAAGCAGTTCTGTAAATGATGATGAAAAAAAATATATAAAAAAAAGGTTCTCTTCTTCTGAAGGTAAGTTTGAATTATATCAACTATTTATTGAAAAATGCTTTGAACTGGTTAAGATAGAAAATTCATTTATTTCTTTAATAACACCGCAAACATGGCTTTCAATTTTGCAAGCGACAAAGCTTCGAAAGTTAGTCTTAAAAAATAATGAACTTTATGAAGTTGTCTTTTTAGGAAAAGATATTTTTGAAGATGCTTCAGTAGACTCATTAATTTTTATTATTAACACTGGTAAAAAATTTAATGTTATAAATTTTTTGAATTCAAATGTCCTTTTAAATAATAGTACATTGTTTAATGAAATTAAATATTCGTCTATAGATACAAATTCTTTTATCATTCCTTTAGCTAACAATACTATTAATAATATTCTAATTGAAAAAATAAATAAAAATTCAACGATTTTAGAAAAAATTGGAATATGGAGTGATGGTGTGAAAATAGTTGGACCTGCAAAAGATTTTGCATTCCAATATGAAAAAATTGATGATACTTTCTTTCCCATTCTTTTAGGGAAAGATATAGAGAAATTTTCTTTGAGTTGGAGCGGTCTATATTGTTGTAGAGATAAAGCAAGAATAGAAAGTTACAATGCATCAGATATTAGATTGCGAGATAGTTCAATGTTTAATAGAGAAAAAATTTTAATTCGTAAAACTGGAAATGAAATTGTAGCAACAATAGATAAAAATAATTATTACAACGAACAAAGTCTCTTTAATTTTGGGGTTTGGGACACAAATTATAATTTAAAAATAATATTAGCCATATTGAATTCCAAATTGGCTAATTTTTTACTTAAAGAAAATGCTTTTTCTAAAAAAGAGACATTTCCTCAAATTAGACTTCATTGGCTAAAAGAATTTCCCGTTCCTAAAATAATTGAAAGTAAAGAAGAAATTATAGAACTTGTGGATAGAATTTTAGAGAAAAAAAATGAAATAAATAAATTAAGCAATAAGTTTTTAAATTATTTGTCAGGGCAATACAAACTAGGAAAATTATCCAGAAAGTTAGAAAACTGGTACGAATTATCGTTTACAGAATTCATTTCAGAACTCAACAAAGCAATAAAAGGAACTAGCCAAACTTCATTAACAAAAAAAGACGAATTCGATTGGATAGAGTTATTTGAAGAAAACAAAACCAAAGCTAAAAACTTAATATCCGAAATAAATCAAATAGACGACAATATAAATGAAATGGTTTATGAGTTGTATGGTTTGAGTGAGGAGGAAATTGAGATTATCAATAATAGCTAAAACAAGAAATCATGAGTAAAAAATTCATTTATTTAAATGGAAAAAAATCTGTAGAAGTTCAATATGGTGCTGAAGATGCAATTGTTGAAGTATATATTGATGGTGTTATACATCAGTTTGATGAAAATAATCCAAATAAGTTAGAATATGCTATAGCTACAAAAAGAGAAAAATATTCCGAATTTTTGAATAATCAATTCGAAAATTTGATTATACTAACTGGTGCTGGATCTTCTGTTGGTATTGGAAAAGATCTTCAAATTGGTGAAGAAAAAAAAGAACGTAAAGGAAGATTATTAGCCCAACTTTGGGATGATGTTAAAGAGGTAATTTCGGAAGAAACACTTCATGAATTTTGCAAGTTAGTTAAGTATGAAGATAAGTTTATAAAAAATGAAGGAGAAGAAGAACAATATGTTAAAAACTTGGAAAAACTTCTTTCATTAGCAAATATATCTAAGAATTATGTAGAACATACTCCAAAACAAGGAGAAGTTAAAATTATTATTGAAGATGTTATAAAGAAAGTAGAAGAAGTTATAAAAACAAACTGCACCTTAAAATTACCTCAAAATGCTCCACATTCTCTTTTTATTGAAAAAATTGCAAAACGTAAAGTAACAAATCCTAGAGTAAAAGTCTTTACATTAAACTACGACACATTATTTGAACAAGCTGGACGAGAAAAGAATTTTACTATTATAGATGGTTTCTCATTTTCACATCCAAGAACTTTCAGTGGTCGAAATTTTGAATTGGACATAGTTTCACGAAATTCAAGCCGTGTGAAAGAAGAAGATAACTTCATTCAAAAAGTGTTTCATTTATACAAACCACACGGATCCGTTGATTGGACTAAAGAAGAAAATCAAATTATTCAAAAAGATGAGCCAGAAAAATCATTAATGATTTATCCTAAAGATAGCAAATATGAAAGTTCATACGAACAACCATATTTTGAAATGATGTCGCGTTTTCAACAAAACTTACGAAATGAAAATACATTGTTAATTTGTATAGGTTTTAGTTTTAATGATAAACATATTGTAACAGCTATTATTGAAGCATTAGAGCAAAATCCAGGATTTCAATTAATGGTTGTTAATAAAGAAATTGATAGTTGCTCAAATTCATTTAAGCCAATTTTTGAAGCAGCTAAAATCCACAATAATATTGTCTTAATTGATGAAGTTTTTGAAGACTTTGCAAAGCATTATCCCGATTTAAAATCGTACAACCAGGAAGATGCTAAAAAGATTATTCTCAATTTAAACAACTATAAATATGAGTAGTAATCCATTTAATCACAGTCATTTTATTGGATATATAAACCAAGTCACACCTCAATATGTAAAAGTTCACTTCCCATCGTCAGTGTTAATGAAATCTTTTACATTTTATGGTGAAGAGCTAAAAGGTGGCTTAGTTGGAAGTTATGTAGTTATCGAAGGTGAAAAATATGGTTTTCTGGGCAAAATCCTTGAATTAAGTTTGCCTGAAAAAGAACGACTTGAATTAAGTGAAAAATCATTTAATACAAAAGAATTTCATCCAACTGGAAAAATAGAAATCCTGTTGTCATTCGAGCTTTTTGAACCATCAAATATTGATAAAGGATTAAATTCTTTACCAATGATTGGAGCAAAAGTATTTATATGTTCATCGGAGTTTATTAAAGGTTATTTTAAAGGTTTTGGAGTAAAAAAAGAGCAGCAAGATAAAGCTCCAGTAATTGAATTAGGTAGATTAACCTATGATAAATCAACAATTGTTGAACTATCTCAGCAAGCCATATTTGGTAGACATTGTGCTATTGTTGGTACAACAGGTGGAGGTAAAAGCTATACCGTTAGCAAATTAATAGAAGGAATGATTGAAAACAAAAGCAAAGCAATTATTATTGATCCCACCGGAGAGTATTCAAATTTTGATATAAACAATGAAATTGCTAGTAAACCATTAATACTGACAAATGATGCTTTTTTTCATTATTCGAATTTAACTGTTTCTGATTTATTTGTTCTTCTTAGACCATCAGGTCAAGTGCAATCGCCTAAATTAATGGAAGCCATAAAGTCCTTGAAAATTCTGAGAATATTAGAGAATAATATTGATAACGATTTTATAACCAAACCTGATGAAAATACATATTCAATTAAAATAACTGATGTAATAAGAGAAGAAATAAAAGTTAGTAATAATACAATTTTAAAAGCAGGACAATTAATAAGACCTTTCAATAGAGTATATTCAAAATTTTTAAATCAAATTGAGGGTTTAAATTCAGATTTTAATATAGAATCTCTTTCGTTTCAACTTGTAAAAGAATGTATTAATGATGTAGATTTTAATAACCATCATAAATGGGGTGGGATAAATAATAATCATGCAACAAACTGTATAAGCTTAATACTTAGAGTAAATAATCTAATAAATAACCCTGAATTTAATAAGATTTTTGGTTTTGAAAAGCAAAAAAATGATCCTTCTGAACTTATAAATGGAATTAATGAATTCATTAATGGTGATTTAAATATCCTTAGGATTGGATTCGAACAGGTAAGTTTTGATTTTCAAGCAAGAGAAATATTAGCAAATGCAGTTAGTAAATTTTTATTAGAATTAGCCAGAGATAAAAGATTTCAGGAAAGTCCTATTGTTTTATTTGTTGATGAAGCACATCAATTTTTAAATAAAAAGGTTAAAGACGAATATTTCGAAACTACGGATTTAAGTTCTTTTGATAGTATTGCCAAAGAATGTAGAAAATATGGTTTATTTCTTTGTATTGCAACACAAATGCCCAGAGACATTCCTAATGGTACTTTAAGTCAAATAGGGACTTTTATTTCTCACAGATTAATTAATCATCAAGATAAAGAAGCTATTGCAAATGCCTGTTCGTCAGCCAACAGAGATACACTATCATTTCTACCTGTTTTAGGCTCTGGAGAAGCAATATTAATGGGTGTTGATTTTCCAATGCCTGTTATGTTAAAAGTTGAAATGCCTTTGATTAAACCAAAATCAGATACACCTCTATTTTAAATTATAAAGAACACCAAAAACAAATAATAGGAAAATTTATAAAATATCAATTCAAACAAAATGATCAACTATAGTTCACACATTAGGTCGTTCGGGATAAAATGGAATATTAAAATCGAACCTGTTTATAGATTGTTAGACAATGCTGACTACATAAATAACTTTTTCGAGAAAGGCGAAATAATGCTAAGTTGTTTCAATAATTTTAAAAAAAATCCAGATGAAATGCAAGGTGACAAAGAAGAAGGTCACGCAATAGTTGGTGAATTTGGTAATGGTTCAAGAAATAGCCATGTCATATATGAAGCAGGTTTAAATGCTTTTGTAATGTCAACTACAAGTAAAATAAATGATACACTAATTAAAGATTTTAATGCGGTTGGTGCAATTAAAATTAAAGACCCATCAATGTTTGCTTTTGAAATTGCTAAAAAACTTCCTTATGTAGAATCAGGTGTTGAAGGATTTTGCAATTACAAATCATCTAGAGTTGAGTTTTTACAAGGTGAAGAAGGCAAAATATTAAATTCATTAGACTTTAATATTCCTTCAAGCTATCAAATATTTCAGGAAATTACTAAAGGGATAGAATTATTTTTAAAACTAGATAAGTATGAATATCAAAATGAATATCGATTAGTTTGGTTTTCAAATGAGGACATCAAAGATTCAATAATTGTGCGTTGCCCAGAAGCTATAAGATATTGTGAAAAAATATTTTTTTAGATATTATTCTTCAAAATAATTTGTACGAAAAACATTTAGAATAATGAAAAAACCCAAAATTAAAAATTTCACTCAAGAATTATCTTGTATAGAAAAGTTTGAAAGTTTTAAAAAACACAAGGTCATTATTGATAATTGTGAGGGAAAAGCACACATTACAAAAGCAAAAAAAGAATTTAAACTAGTTTATGATGGAGTTTTTAAGTACTGTCCAGACAACAAAATAAAAGTAGCAATTGATGATTTAGAATTTACATTCCAATCAAGAGATTTTAATGAACCTTGTAATGATATCTTGGCCGATGTTTCAGCACAACATACTTTTGACATAGACAAGGTTTACAAAGGAGATATTAACAAAGTTGCATTATTTAGAATGTTCTTTTTTGATAATTCAAAAAGAACCAACCTTTTCCACACAAAACTAGAAACAGTTAAAAATGATGACATAAATATTTGGGCATTTGATTGTGTTAGAACGAGTGTAAATCAAAACAGATACGACATAACACAATATAAAAATAAAGATAAAAGCTATTTTGTAATAGAAAATTTAGAACCATCATCGTTAGAAGTATTTGAAAAAGATTCTTATGCCATTCAAAAAGGAATTGGTTTTTTAATAGGATACATGCCCGGTGGTCAAAACTATATTTTTTCAGGAGAAAATTTCATTTATAAAAGACTAGCTAGAAAATCATTAAAATCTATTTTTCATCCAGTAACTTCCAACCCATATTCAAAACTGCATAAGGAAAAGAATATTGCAGACAATTATTACGGAAAATTAAAAGTAATACCTATAGAAGTAATTTCAAATTTCATAATACAAATTAGAAACAATGAAGATTTTTCGGTAGCCATAATTTTTTTAATGGAAGTAAGCCATCTAAAATCGGTCGTTTCAATGCCTGGTGTCTTTTCAGTTATTTTAGAATCTCTTGCTAATATCATTACAAAAAAACAAACCAAATTAGAAAAATTAATAACCGAAGAACAACTATTTGAAAATATAAAAAGCGACTTAAATACGGTTATAGATAGCTATAAAGGTAAAATAGATGAGAATGCTGAAATAAAAATCCGAAGAAGAATAAACGAATTAAACAAACCCATAAATCCCAAACGATTAACAAATGCTGAAAAATTACGACAACCTTTTGATCAATTAAAAATCAAACTCTCTTGTGCAGATGAAGCAGCAATTGATTTTAGAAACGATTTATTACATGGTAATATTTTAATGAATAATGAAACAACAAGAACTAGCAAAGAGATAGACAATAAAATGCTCTATGCAAGTGCTAAGTTATATACTTTATTAAGCAAACTGATTTTAAAAAATAGTGGATATAACGGCTATGTAATAAATCATGCTAAATTCTACAATAAAAATTCTAAAGAAGAGTATTTTGAAATTATCTAACTAATTTAAGACATATTAAAAAATAGTTTTAAAGTAACAAATAGTATTCTTACATTTGAAAAAATAAACTAAATAGTATATTAAATAATCATAAAATACACTTAAAAGTGTATTTTTGTTTGCAAAATAATAATAAAGTGAATATATTTGCTCTAGAAATATGGGATGATGAAGCTGCTAAATGCACTTTTTACACCGTAAAATATGATGATGTTGAGACAAATGAAACTGATTTATTCTTTGAAAAGTATGATGCATTAGCAGAATATAAAGAAGCAAATCAAGAATTGTTGTCTTTTATATTGTTATCAATTGGTAATGATCACGGAGCAATAGATGAATTATTCAATAGAGATGAAAACGAAGTCAAAGGATTACCTGTACAAGGAAAAAGAACAGTCGAAAATATTACCTATCATTTTCCTGAATTCCCATTACGATTATATGCCTTAAAAATCACAAATAATATAGTTATTCTTTTCAATGGAGGCATCAAAGATGGTCCAACAAATCAAACAAGTTCATTGCATTTAGAATGGAGAGCAGCATGTGAATTCGCAAAACGAATTAATGAAGCTTTACACGATGGAACAATAATTGTAAATGAAAAACATAGAAAACTTACTAATTATGATGGTTCAGATGAAATCATCCTCTAAAAATCCAAAACAATGAGAAGCAAAGTAGCACAAAGAATTTTAGCAGAAACATCGGAAGAAACAAAAATCTTCGCGAGATTGTATGCTGATATCGTGGTTCGAGTAAATCAATTGTTAAAAGCAAAAGGATTTAGCCAAAAAGACTTAGCAGATAAGTTAGAGAAAAGACCTTCCGAAGTGAACAAATGGTTAGTAGGAGAACATAACTTTACGTTGCGTTCTTTAGCTAAACTTGAAGCAGAACTTGGGGAAACAATTATTAACGTTCCACAACGCAAGCCAATGGGAACAACTGGATATGTAACACTGTATAAAAACAATGTTATAAATACTGATGTAGCATATACCAGTGCATGGAAAAAATCAAAAACAAACAATAAAACAGCATTAGCAAATGTCAGCTAATTTATTACAACCTGAAAAAATTGAAATTGTTGATTTTAAAATCATAAAAGGACAAATTAATAGTCCATTCGATTTTGAAGATGAAAAAGTGCAAGGACACAATTTCAATGTGAACTTTGAATTGGGATTTAATATTCCAGATAAATTAGTTAAAGCTGATTTTTCTGTAAATGTGGAAACCAAAAGTGAAAAAGAAGATAGCGAAGAAGCAATCGGAGCGTTCAGTTTTGTTTATGTTTTTCATGTCGATAATATTGAAGAATTAACCAAGTTAGAAGAAGACAATACAGTTACAATTAGTCCTGCATTAGGAAATGCTTTAGCTGCAATTACATATTCAACGTCAAGAGGAATATTAATGACTCGTTTTCAAGGTACAGCTTTAAGTAATTTTATATTACCTGTTATTAATCCAAATAAGTTAATAGAATAATATTTTGTTCTTCAAAGAGTATAATATGTCCCATTTATAGTAAATATTTGGGACATTTTTTTTAAACAAATAATTCTAAAATGTAAAATTTCGAAAAGTGGGTAGAAAACTTAACGGAAAATAGAGTTGATATTCTAAAAAATATTCATAAAAACAGTATAATCACCATTCGTGAGCTATCAGAGAATATTGGCTTAAGCCTTTCTGCTATTGACAAAAACTTGCTTTTCTTAAAAGATTTAGGCATACTAGAAAGAATGAACGTTGCTAAAGGTGGATACTGGGTTATTCATTTTAAATTACCATAAGTGGGTAGAAAAGGTTAAAATAAATGAATTAAAATCTCTTTCCAATTGCCACTCCTTTATCAACGCTCCTAAAAAAATTACTGTCATGGTTTTTGTCCCAACGCACATCAAGCACTTTGCCTGTTGGCAATAACCTTTTGTTTAATAATGAAATTCCAATAAGCCATCAGCCAAAGAGCTTGCCCAACGCTCAAAACAAAAACACGTACGCTTCGCAACTCATGCCAGTAATTTTTTCTCCCAAGCTTAGTTACATAATGTGGCATTATAGTGCATAATCAAAATCCCAATTCCAAAAGAGAATAACGGATGCACTATAATAACATTATGTAAAAAAGCCGCACAGCCAACGCTCGTGTGGTTTGCTCCAGGACACCTTTTTTAAAAACTTCCTCGCACCAGCCGGTTTTTAAAAAAGGCATCCTTCACAAACCACTTTCATAAGTCCGTTGAATATTTGAAATTGTTAGAAAAATATCACATCGCATGACTAGCAGTATTGTTTTATAAACTAACCGCAGACATAGGTAGTATTTTCATTGTTTTTGTGCGTGCTACATTTCCAAAACAACCCAATTCATAATTCATAATTTTACATTCATAATTACTTTCTGGCACCCACAAAATCAAAAAGGGACAGCAAGAGTGTGTTTTTTTATTTGCTACAAACCATAGACTCCATTGCTTTCACGCTGGCCAGATGCCTTAATCCTTTCCACAAGAGCTAATCACTAATTACTAATCACTCAAAAAAAGGCATCTATCCAACATAAAAGCAATCACAACAATCCCATAAGCAAATAAAAAATCACACACTTGCCTGCGCTACTGCCTCATCGCACTAGGATAGTTTATGCATTGTTTTTTGAAGATGCTTCCCATTTCCATAAGCACATTTTTACTGAACACTAACAACTGATTACTTAACACTATCAATGCATCCTCAAAAATCAAATCCACAAAAGAGTATTGAAATTTAAAACAGGATAAAAGCATTATCTATAATTTGCCAATGGTTATTTATCCTGTTTTAAATTTCAATACCCTTTTAAGAACTACCACATTCCAAAACACAATCAAGTTAGATAGAACGTTACCAAAAAAACACCCGATTTCAAAACAACTATTGTTTTGAAATTCAAAAAAATAAAAATAAAAAAAAGGAAGCAAAGATAAGTTCCAGGTTTACAAAAAAGCAAGTTCAAGCCCTACGGGTTTCGGATAAAATCTCCACCTTATCAGGTAGTATTTTATCCGAAAAACTTGCTTTTTTGAAACCTTCCACTTGAAATGACGGCTTTCTTTTTTTTCTTTTTTTCTTTTGAAAAAATTTATGGGTGGAGCATAGCGAGACACACCTGCATTTCATAAGAAACACCGTAGAAAATTGAAAATATAACCAATTTTTAAAAGCCGATGTTATGCTAAAATTTGTCATTAAAACATACACTAAAGGAACGATTTACAAAAATCCACACCTATTCATTTTAAACAAAGGATTGAACAGTGGAAAGCCTTCAAATGAGCCATTCACTAATAGTTTTGTTATCATTTTCGAGAACAACGAAGATTTTGATAATATCAATTTAACTGCTTATGCACTTTGGAAAACTAAATTCTGGCATCAATTTCTTTGTGGTTCAGTAATTCCATTTTTACGCTTACACGATGTTAGAAAAGAATTTTCAAACAAAGTCAACCAAGAGATAAAAGACCACGAAGAACACCTTAAAAACGTTCAAACTTTAAAGCTTTTAGAACAATCTGAAAAACGATTCAATGAAAATCTAAATCTTATTAATGATATGCGTAGAGTGATTTTACATCGCTATTGCAATAGATAATATTTTTTTAACTTTTAAATTTATAATTATGAGCATCTTTTTGTTATTTCAAACGGACACATGGAAATCAAGAGCTTCAAGAGTGTTTTTTGGAGCTTTTGATAGTAGAATCAAAGCATTAGATTATGCAAAATATAACGAGTTATATTGGTGCAATTCTGATGTGGTAGTAGTTGAGGTAGTACTCAATCAATTCGGAGAATTCTAAAAAAAAATGCCTAATCCATTTGGAAAAGGCATTTTACAATTTAACCCAAAGGTCACCACAACTTGGGCTAAACTTATTTTCTGTGCTTCTTTTTTTGTAGACTTTTAAGCAGTAAAGATATAGTAAAACTGACAATTGCTCCAACGGATGCCAAAACAATTGTTTTTGCTATATCTTCAGAATTTATATTTGGTACCATGCTTAAAAATGTACCACCTGCGGTTCCCATTAGAGTATGGTTATTCGCTGTCATCTGTTGTAGTAAGCTGGCTTGTTGCAGTTAAAACTCCTCCAGCAACTGCCATATAACCTCCAATTGTTGTAACTAATACTGGTAAGGCGATTGGAGCAGCTAAAATCGTTCCACCAACAGCAGCCAAAACCAAACCAACATTTCGAAGCACTTTAAAAAACTTTGGAGTAGGAGCTGTAGCTCTATTTACTATTTTTTTCATAATTTATATTTTTTCATTCCAAGAAAATGGGAATCTATTCAACAATCAATTCAACACTTTCTTTATTGTCCAAAGCTTGATAAACTAACGTTTTAAGCTTTTCAAATGCTTTTCGAGACATTAATCCTAAACCTGGACCAGAAAGTTTTGTTACGGGAGCAATACAACCATTCAATTCTTTCAAAGCATTATTAGCAGGATGAAGTAAAATAAAACTTCTATTTGCTACATCTAAAACTTCTAAATGCCATTTGAATTTCTGACTATATCGCTTTCTAATAAAATATTTCCCTACCGGAATGCAGGAAACTCTCTTTTCATTATTCTTCCAAGGTAATTCAATCGTATAACAAATAAATTTACCATCACATTCGAGTTTTCCGTTTGTTCCGTCAGGGAAATAAGTTCTAGTTAAATGAATAACCATTACACACCACCATCAACTTTAGCAAGTGATAACGGATTAAAAGCACCATTTTTCAAAGGATACATTTGTCCATTAATTTCTTGATAAAATTCAACTCCAACAGCCAAAAACAATGGTTTTGTACTTGCTGGAGTTACAGCATTCACTTGGTTTATTGCAGCGGTAGCTGTATTATCCCAAGGTAAAATCGCAGTTTCAGAACTAGAAACCACAAAAGTTTCAGTTTCAAAATCAACTTCTGCACCTCCAGAAATAATTTTAAAGTGAGTTGTTCCACTTGGAGCTGCAATCATGTTTGCAGGAATAAATGATACCAAATCCACTTTGATTTCTCCAACTACACGGTCAATTGAAGCCACAAACGGAGCAAACAAAGAAGTTCCCAGCTTACCACGAATATTGAATTCAAAACCAAATAGCAATTCAGCTTCTCCATCAATAACGTTTCTTAAACCTCTCTCACTTACTAAATCCGCTTGAATAACTTTCACCATTCTTTGCGTCAAACGACTCACCATTCTACCATCAGCAGAGTTCAATAGTAATGGTCTAAAAGCTGTTCTTAAAAGCTTTCCAGCCTTTCCAGCTCTTCCAAACTCCGAACCATTCTCACGTGTTCTTTGAAAAGCAGGATCACTTGCAATTCTGCTAGCGTCAATTCCACCTTTCTCACGAGCTAAATGTCCGTCTTGGGTTTTATAAAAAGTAATATCTCCGATAGTACCTTTTAATTTAATTATGCCTTTCTGTCTAGCCATAACTTAAAAATTTAATTAAACAATCATTTAAAATCTCCTTCATTCTATCAACAGGTTGCAACCACTTTCCGAATGATTTAAACAAAGTTTACATAACATTTAGCTAAAGAAAAAGATATGAGTGTACCATATGTCCAAAAACGACACAAGTGTCTTAAATAAACATAAAAACACAATAAATACGTTTAATAAAAAAGGATTAAATTGCAGATGAATTTCTGCAAGTCAGAAGTAAGTCAAAGCCTAATCAAAGGTATAGATAAAGTATGAAAATTGAAAAACAGAGGGTATGCATCTATCCAAAGGACATACAACGAATAACAGGTAAAAGTTATCGTCAAAGTACTAGATTGATGCAAAAGGTAAAAAAGGACCTTAACAAGTTCGAAAATGAGTTTCTAACAATTGAAGAATTTTGCTCATATGCTGGCATAAAATATGAACAAGTAACTCACTTGATTTTTGGTTAATTTTCTTGAAAATATTTCAACATTATTAACTTAAAAATAGAGTCATTATATACTTAAATAACTAGTTCAAATTTTAGTCTTGATGCTTTAATATTCAAACTATTATTCTTATATTTGACTACTTTGAATTTAGATTAATTGTTTCCCAATATTGAGGAGTCAGTCAAGGAGTCACTTAGAAAATATACTTTGCGAAGTATTGATTTTATTGGTTATTTTTATTAGTAACAAGACCCTCTTTCTCCGCGAAAATTAAACCCTAACGATTGATTATCAATTAGTTAGGGTTTTTTTTGTATGTAAAATGTTTTATTGTTCTTTATTAGAAATTTGAACAGGCATTTCACCTAATTTTGTTCCTCCTTTAATCCCAAAATCTAATGTACGAATAGGGAAAGGAATCATGATATCATTAGCATCATAGGCTTTTTTAATTTTCATGATAGCTTCACTTCCTACTTTGTTATAAACGGATTGTTCGGGTGAGCTAATCCACATTCTTACAGATAGATTGACTGAGCTATCTCCAAATTCCACAAAATATACTTGGGTAGTATCTTCTTTTGACAATTCTTCAATATCACTAACAGCATCAAGGGTTATTTGTCTTACTTTTTCTAAATCATCTCCATAAGAAACACCAACACTTAAATCAAAACGTCTTTTTTGTAAGTAGGAATAATTTTCAATAGGATTTTGAAAAACCTCTTTATTTGGGATAATAACTGTTTGTCCTTGAAACGTTTCTACAACAGTATCACGTAAATTTACTTCTTTGACTTTACCCATATAATCTTTAACTTCTACAATATCTCCCACTTTTAAAGGCTTTCTGAAG
This sequence comes from Flavobacterium ponti, assembly GCF_042652765.1. Classification (NCBI taxonomy): domain Bacteria; kingdom Pseudomonadati; phylum Bacteroidota; class Flavobacteriia; order Flavobacteriales; family Flavobacteriaceae; genus Flavobacterium; species Flavobacterium ponti. The sequence continues at coordinate 473,857 of NZ_JBHSGW010000025.1, read as the reverse complement.
GAAATAAAAATTCCTGACATAAAGTTTGCTGCAATATCTTGGAATGCAAAAGCTAAAGCCAAACCTAAAATTCCGGCACCTGCTAGAATAGAAGTAACTGCTTTATCTAATTGTAGAATACTTAAAACGGTGAAGCAAACAATTCCAATAAAAATGAAATAAATAATAGAACTAAATAAGTTGTTTAAAGTAACATTATTAGAAACCTTATGGATTAGTTTACCAGCTATTTTACGAATAAATTTTGCTATATAAAAACCAATCACCATAACAACAGCAGCTAATGCAATATTAGGTAACAATTTTATAATGGCTTCAACCCAATCCGTAAGTTTATCCGTAAGTAAATCTGTGATTTTATTTATGTCCATGTTTTTTAATTTATTCTAAGACAATATACCAAAAGATTACTTTATTTACAACTAAAGATAAATTAAAATTGATTTCGTTTTAAAATAAGCTTCCTTGAATTTCTTCAGAAGAATCTTCATTTTTGAATTCAAAAGAATCGATTATTTCAAATTGTTTTATACTAGGATTAAATTTTCTTAAGAAAACTGAATGACATAGAAATGATAAATTAATTTTTTGAAATAAATTATTTGCTGTATTTAGTTTTTTATCATCTAACTTTCTAGCAATTGAAAGATGAGGTTCACTACTTTTATAAATTTTGTTAATGGATAATGTAGTAGTTAAACTTTTCATTATGTTTTTTAATTCTGATATTGAATCCTCTGAAGGTTTAATAAAAAATGCTCCATTTGGATAACTATCAAAACCATTTAATTCAATTTCAATAGGAGAGTAGGTAGATGTTTTTCTATCGATTTGTTTTTTAACGATTTCAATATTATTTTCTGTTGTAGAAAATTCACAAATAGTAATATGAGCTAATGAATTTTTACTATTATACCAACCAATTTTGTCTGCTAATTGAAGTTTCATTTTTTTAATTTCTTCAATTGTATTTGAATCAGGAATAAAAGCTAATGAATATTTATTTTCCATTTTAATTCAAGCTAATTACTTTTTTTTGATTAGAACTTTCAATTGCTGCTTCAATAATTTGCATTACTTTTAAACCATCTTCAGCGGTAACAGGTTCTGTTTTATTTTGAGTTATTGATTCATAAACAGCTTCAAAGAAATCATAATAATTACCATTTAGCGTTGGAATTGTTTTACGAATAGTTTCTCCGTTTACATTAATATTTAAAAGACCCTCTTTTTCTTTTGGTTCTTTTCCCCAATTTTCTATATTTGGTTTAGCTCCAGCTTTAAGAACATCTTCTTGTATGTCAGCACGAGCTTTTAAAAAGCTTCCATTTCTACCTTGTAAAGTAAATCCTGGAAATTGTTCTTTATTAAAAAAACCTGCATGTAGCCTCACTCTTTTATCATCATAATACAATAAAATATCAATATTGTCATTAACTTCAGAATGCTCTCTTACAGTTCTAATATCAGCAAATACAGCAATTGGAAATCCAAAAAGACATAATGCTTGATCAATTATATGTGGTCCTAAATCTTTTAAAATTCCTGCACCAGCATTATTACTTTCTTTCCACTTTTTTGGACTTAAAATAGGATTATATCTATCAAAACGAATTTCAGCTTCTATTATTTCTCCTAAGATTTTTTCATCAAGTACACTTTTTACAGTTTTAAAATCACTGTCCCATCTGCGATTTTGGTAAACCACAAGTTTAAGTCCTTTTTCTTGGGCTAAATCCTTTAATTCTTGAGCTTCTTTTGCAGTTGTTGTGAATGCTTTTTCTACAAGAGCATGTTTTCCAGCATTTAAAACTTGTTTTGCATATTCATAATGGGTATCTATAGGAGTGTTTACAATTACTAAATCAATACCATCAGCAAGAAGTTCTTCGATAGAAGAATAACTTTTTACAGTAGGGTAGTCGAGGTGAATTAATTTTTTGTTACGTTCCCATGAACCGACTAATTCAAAACCCTCATGCATTTTAATAAAAGGAGCATGAAATACTTTTCCTGACATTCCATAAGATAAAAGAGCTGTTTTTATTTTTTGCATTTACAAGTTTTTTTATATAAACAAATTTAAAAAAATAGATAAAATTTGCACTTGATATTAGTGTAATGTTAACATATTTTATCTTCAAAATTTACTTGAAATTTATTAAAAATAAAAAAGGGTAGCAATTTTATTGCTACCCTTTAAATAAAAATGGTTTATTATGATTTATTGCTTAATCACTTTAATTGCTTTAGTAACATTACCAACAGTGATGTTTACAATATAAGCCCCAGCAGTTAAATTTGTCATATCAATTTGAGTTGAAGTGTTTCCAACTTTTCTTGAAATAACTTCTTGACCTAATAAATTAATTACTTTTACAGATGAAATTTCTGAAGAGTAAGATAAATTTAATACGTCGTTAACTGGATTTGGATAAGCTACAAAATTTGAGTTATCAAAATTATCAGCACTTAAAACTGTGTTTACTTGAATTCCAAATGAACCATCAGTTGCTGTTCCCCATCTATCAACTTGAACATAATAAGTATCACCAGAAACTAATCCTGTTAAAGAAAGATAAGATGAATAATTAACTGTCGTTCCTCCATCTTGATCACATCCTACAGCTGTACCTAAAGTTGTTAAATCACTACATGTTACTCCTGTTGCTGCATATACAGCAATTTCTGTATCACCATCAGATAGTGTACCTCCTGTGAAATCTGTTGTAACATCAACAGCACCAGAAGAAGGAGCAACAAAACTAAACCATACTGATCCACTAATTCCTCCATTGAAACATGATGGAACTGGCTCAGAAGTTTGAGCTGTAGCAGCTACAAGTGTGTAATCATTTCCAGTAGCAGGAGCATTTAAAGTAAGAGCAACTGCATTACATAAATTATCATTAGCTGGAGGTGAAGCTAAAGTAGTGAATGATATTGTTGACCATGTACTTCCACAGTCTGATCTAACATGAAAATAATATGTTGTTAAAGGAGTTAATGTAGTTGCAGGATATGTTGTTAATGTAGTTGCTGTTCCTGCTCCTGTAGGATCTGCAGCATTATTATCTAGAACATATTCGTAGTTAGCACTTGAACCCATCCAAGATAGATCTGCAGAAGTGGAAGTCACATTAGCTACAGCAAGACTATTTGGAGCAGGACATGTAGGTGTAACATCAATACTAATATCATCTAATGAAATATACCAAGGTGTACCATTCATATATCCCTTAATACCAACATAATAAGTTCCAGTAGTTACAGGAGTAAATGATCCAGTAAGTTGTTGATAGTTACCATTAACAATTCCAGTACTAGGCACAATAGCATTTGTCATTGCAGCTGCTGTTCCATTATTTCCATAACTAATTAACATATTTGAATTAGTTGCAGTAGCTCCATCTTGTCTAGCATATAATTCAACAGTATAGTTAGTTCCACCAACTAATTCAATTGGTATAAAAATCCAATCTTCATTACCATATCTTAAAAAAGCATTCCAGGCACCAGTTCTAGGAGCTCTATTATATGTTGTAAGAGTGTTATTAGCTGTCCAATCTTGAGTTCCAGTAACTGATTCTCGTAATAAACATCCTGCCACAGTAGTATTATGTGTATACCCTGATTCGAAACCTTCAAAATATGGAATTGTATAGGCTACACAAGGAGTTGTAAAACTAAATGGTCCAATCCAAACGCTATTTCCGCTTGTACCACCACAACTAGCTTGCACATAATAGCTATAAGCAGTTGAAGGAGATAATGTTGTTATTGTGTATGGGTTAGTTGTAACTCCTAAAACTTGAGTTCCTGCTCCTTGAACAAATCCTGTAGGACCATATTCAATGTTCCAAGTCGTAGCAGAACCACCTTCTGTCCAAATTAATTCTGCCGAAGTAGCCGAAATCGCTCCTACTGAAAGTGATGTTGGTTCAGGACAAGCAGGAATTGCTTCCCATTTAACATCATCAATGTAAGCTGTTGTAGTTGAACCAGGATAACCTGGATTTTTTATCACAAGATTTTTTACACCAGTAGGAATTCCTGTAGGAACAATTGTGAACTCTTGAGTATTAGCAATTACAGTTGATGGAAGAGTTATCTCTTGTAATTGTATATAAGTACTAATATCAGTAGGATCTGACATATAACCAACTTCAATAATATGACCAACTAAAGTTGCAAAAGCTTTAAATTTAAGTCTATGTGTATTAGCTTGTAAATTTGAAACTGCCGGTAAAATTGCATAACCTTCTGTAGGTGGTGTTGCTGTTCCACTAGCGTACATATATAATCTATTTGCTGATGACATTGGTGCAATAGCTCCAGTAGTAATGTAAGTACTAGCTGTTCCTGCTTTGCTCCAACAATCAGGCATTGGAGTATTTGCACCTGCAGCATAGGTGTCAAAGTTTTCAATAAATTCTGTTACATCAGCACATAAAGTTTTAAAAGTAAATGGACCTGTCCAAAAACTAAATCCACTTGGAGAACAAACTGTTCTTACATAAACATCATATGAAGTTTGTGAGTTAAGAGTAGAGAAATTGAATGAATTTGTTGCACTTGGAGTACCTGTTGCAGGTATTGCATCTCCACTATTAACAATTGCTACTTCAAATGTATCTGTTGAATTTGCAGAATCCCATGTAACAGAAGCATCAAATGAATTGATAACAGTAGAACTAATATTTGTTGGACCTGCACAAGTTCCAATAAGTTTTCCAGTTGCAGCAAAAAGATTAAAAACACCACCACTGTTTTTTAGAACAGTAATTCCAGTTACAATTTTACCTTGATTTGCTACATCAATATTTAAATCCAATTGATAAATTCTTGGATTATTTGCAGGATTCTCTAAGTTGTTGTTTGTTAGGTTTCCTCTACCTATTCCTGAAATAATAACAGGTAATGTTGTAGCATTAAACCAATCTGGAATTGCTGCATTTGAAATTACTTGAGTAGTTGCATCAGAAAAATTTACTGTAAAAGTAACATCAGAAGCTCCACTCCCAGATGTTACTGCTAAATGAATTTTTTCATACGAATTTGCTTCTGCAAAAGTAATTGTAGATTGACCAGCAGCACCAACTTGATTTACTCTCAAGGAATTGTTGCCACTGTAAGAAGCCATTTGAAAATATAAATCACTGTTTGCCACATCGAGTAAACCACTAGTAGGTAATCCATAGGTAGTTGGAGTTGCAGTACCTGAAACCTGAGTACCTAGAGCTAAATAGCAGTAATTAACACCATCAACATCATTTGTTGTTGTTGTGTTTAAAGCACCAAGACCATTAGCAATAACGTCAGCATTATATCCAGTTATAGTCAATGGCAAGTAACTAGCTGGGTCAATTGTCTTCGTAGCAAAAGCTATCGATTTTTTCTTTTTTGGATTTTCAGCTTTTTTTGGAGTAAATGCTACTAAAAAGCAAAAAACACCAAATATTGCAAGCTTGAGATAAAATCCTTTTAAATTAAAGTACTTTTTCTTCATTTTGTTATTTTGGTTAAAAGGTTAAAATTTTAGTAAATATAAAAAAAATGAAGTTGTAAACAATATTAAAAATTCAAATAGTATTAAAACTTTGAACTAAATTATTATTATTAGTTTTATGTGTTGTTTTATAATAAATTGACAATTTTTATTTTTTTTTAAATAATATAAAATAGTTGTTATTTTTTCTCAAGAAAAATCTTTATTATTTACTGATATTTTTTGACTTTATTTAAATGGTTATTTCAAAGAAATTGATATTTAAAACAAAATGCTACAAAATATTTGTAGCATTTATCTTTATAAAAAGGTGTAGTTATTGTTTTAGATTTTTATTACAAAATTGACTTTTAATTAGCGACAATTTTATCATAAAAAATGTTCAAGAAAATGATTAAATAATCATTAGGCTGTTTTAAAAAAGTAATTAAAAAGTTTTAGTAATTACAGCTACTTCTTTAGCAATTAAACGGTGGTTTTTTGATTAATACTTCACGTACTCTGTGATTTCCAATCCATAACCAATCATTCCCACACGTTTTGTTTGCTCTGAATTAGAAAGCAATTTTATTTTAGAAATATCTAAATCATGAAGAATTTGTGCTCCAATTCCAAAGTCTTTTGCATCCATTTTTACTTGTGGAGCTTTATAAATACCTTGTTCTTGTAATTCTTCTAATTCCACAATTCTATTAAGCATTTCAAGAGATTGTTTTTCTTGATTTATAAAAAGGACAGCTCCTTTTCCTTCTGATTCAATTTTAGCAAACATATCTTCTAATTTATTGTCAGGATTAGAAGTTAGTGTTCCTAAAATATCATTGTTTATTTGCGATGAATTAATTCGTGTTAAAACTTGTTCACCATTGTTCCAACTTCCTTTTGTTAAAGCAATATGAACTTGTTTATTGGTTGTTTGAAGGTAAGCTCTTAATCTATATTTTCCAAAACGAGTTACAATTTCAAAATCATTTTTCTTTTGAATTAAACTGTCGTGTTGCATTCTATAAGCAACTAAATCTTCAATAGAAACTAATTTTAAATCAAAACGCTTTGCAACTTCTGCTAATTGTGGTAAACGTGACATTGTTCCATCTTCATTCATGATTTCGCAAATAACACCAGCAGGAGTGAAGCCAGCTAATCTTGCAAAATCAATAGCTGCTTCTGTATGGCCTGTTCTTCTCAAAACACCACCTTGTTTAGCTATTAAAGGAAAAATATGACCAGGTCGAGCTAATTCAAATGGCTTTGTATTTTCATTAACTAATGCCATAACTGTTTTTGCTCTATCTCCAGCAGAAATACCAGTGGTAACACCATTTCCTTTCAAATCAACAGAAACGGTAAAAGCTGTTTCCATATGATCGGTATTATTGGTTACCATAGTATGTAATTCTAATTCTTTACAACGTCTTTCAGATAAAGGAGTACAAATCAATCCACGACCATGAGTTGCCATAAAATTAATCATCTCTGGAGTCACTTTTTCGGCTGCAGCTAAAAAATCTCCTTCATTTTCTCTATCTTCATCATCAACAACAATAATTACTTTACCTTGACGAATATCTTCAATGGCTTCTTCAATAGTGTTGAGTTGTATTTTATGTGACATTTTGTGTGCTTGTTTTTTGTTTTTTAAACTTGTTTATTATTTTTTTAAATGGATCTGTTATCCAATCAAAATTTATCATTATTCCTATATCGTTTGTAGCTCTATATGTTAATAGAATAGCAAAAGGTGTTAATATTATAGAAGACATCCAAGCTCCTAAAAAAGGTGTTATTGAATCTTCTTGTGCTAGTTTTCTACCAAATGTGTTGATAAAATGAAAAACTATAAAAATTAAAATAGCAAAAACCATCGGCAAACCTAGTCCACCTTTTCTAATAATAGCTCCAAGTGGAGCACCAATAAAAAACATTAATAAACACGAGAATGCTAACATAAATTTTTCGTGAATAGCTGTCCAATGTTGGTTGATGTTTTTCTTTTTAAATTCTAAATCATTTTTACTACTCTCAATTGAAAAATCAATACTCGATGTGTTGTTTGAAGCTATCTCTATTATTTTTTTTTGATCCACTAATTCGTATAATCCTAATAAATTATCAGTAATGGTATCGTTTTGAACCAATTGAATTTTTCTAGAATTTAAAACATTTGAAGTTCGTTGCGTAATATTATCAGAAAAGGAAATAACATCTTCATTGAAACTCTTTTGTAAAGAATCAATAGTTATGTTTAATTCACTAATATTAAGCATTTTATCAGTGTTTGATATGTCTTGTTCGTCTATGTCAGAATCGTTTAGTTTTCCAATATCAATTGTTAAAATATATTTTTTGAAAGTACTTTTTGCAAAAGGTATTTTCTTTTGTTCTTCATATTTTTTTGGAAAAATATCTTCATAATAATTTCCATCAAAGAGTTCTAAATTTAGTAAATTTCCATTATCATCACTAGATAAAATACCATTTTTTGCATATATAACAGTACTTGCTCCGTTTCCGTTGTTGGATTTTTTGTGAATTGTGATACCTTTTAAAAATTGTCCTTTATCTCCAGATTTTTCTTGAACTTTAATATTCGTATTTCCAATTTGATTAAATTGTCCTTCTGCAATTGCCATGGCAGGTTTTTGTTGAACAATATTTTGACGTAAATTGATGAACTTATATTGAGCTCGTGGAATGACATTATTAGAAAAAACAAAAGCAACTAAACTAAGTAGAAGTATAAATGCCGTTAAATATTTCATGGCTCTTTGCAAAGAAATTCCTGAAGATTTCATGGCAGCAAATTCATAATTTTCTGAAAAACTTCCAAAAGTCATGATTGATGCTAATAAAACAGAAAGAGGTAATACTAGAGGAATTACATTTGGAGCATAAAAACTCAAAAATTTTAAGATGGTTATAAAATCCAAATCTTTACCTGCTAGTTCAGCAATAAAAAGCCAAACTCCCTGTAGAATGAATATAAAAAACAAAATTACGAATACCGAAGTAAACGTAATTATGAATGATTTTAGAATATATTTATCTAATATTTTCAACGAAGCTTTTTTTAGTCTAATCTATTGATATAATAGCCAGAATATTTTGATTCGGTAAAGGTAAAATGATTTTTTGATAAAGGCTGATTTGTTTTAAAAGAATTAACAGTTAAAGTTGTTTTTGTTCCTTTTTTATCAGTCTCAATCATGTTGTAGATGTGATTTGTTGAAATATCAATTCCAATTAAAACTTCTTTTATGTTTTCTTTTGAGCTTGTTGGTTTCAATTTTACATATTGAATTTTTCTTCCTTTTAAATTTTGAAGAATATCCCAAGAATAGCTGTAACCTGTTTGAAAAAATGTAAGCATTTTGTCAGGTGTGATGTTTTTGTCATCATCTTTACCGCTTGAAATGGTTATTTCTTCATCTTCAGGAACAATGGTATATGTTTTTTTACCATCATACATTTTAGTAACACCCATGAAGTTTAAAACATATTTGTTTCCGCTAATGGCAACGTTTCCTTTGCTATCTTGGTTTATGTTTTCTTTGGCATTTTGTAACGAATATTTAAAGTCAATAACAATATTAGTATAACCTTTTGCCTTAGCTGCTACATCATCTAATAATTGTTTTGCTTTTTTGGCATCTTGTGCCTGAATGTTTAAAGTAAATAAAAATAATACTACGACTTTAATTAAAGTTTTCATTTTATGAGTTGTTTTGTTCATTATTTAAAAATTGTTCTAAGGCTACTAAATCTGGAATTAAGACTGAACGAGCTTTACTTCCTTCAAAAGGCCCTACGATACCAGCAGCTTCTAATTGATCAATAATTCTTCCTGCTCTGTTGTATCCTAATTTAAGTTTTCTTTGTATCAAAGAAGCACTTCCTTGTTGAGCTGTTACAATAACTTCTGCAGCATCTCTAAAGAGTGTATCTCTTTCGGATATATCCATATCAAGTTTTGTGCCACTTTCCTCACCAACATACTCTGGTAATTGATAAGCTTCTGGATATGCTTTTTGTGATCCAATATAGTCTGTAATTTTTTCAACTTCTGGTGTATCTACGAATGCACATTGCACACGCACAATTTCGTTTCCTTGAGTAAAAAGTAAATCACCTCGACCAATTAATTGATCAGCTCCACCAGAATCTAAGATTGTTCTTGAGTCAATTTTTGAAGTTACTCTAAATGCAATTCTGGCAGGGAAATTGGCTTTAATCATTCCTGTAATAACGTTTACAGAAGGTCTTTGAGTAGCAATGATTAAGTGTATTCCAATGGCACGAGCCAATTGAGCTAAACGAGCAATTGGTGTTTCTACTTCTTTACCAGCAGTCATGATTAAGTCAGCAAACTCATCAACTACAAGAACTATATAAGGTAAGAATCTGTGTCCATTTTCTGGATTTAGTTTTCTTATTTTGAATTTTTCATTGTACTCTTTGATATTTCTAACCATTGCATCTTTTAATAAAGAGTAACGATTATCCATTTCTATACAAAGTGAATTTAAGGTGTTGATTACTTTTGCATTATCAGTAATAATAGCATCTTCGGTATCAGGAAGTTTGGCTAAATAATGTCTTTCAATTTTATTGAAAAGTGTTAATTCTACTTTCTTTGGGTCAACCAAAACAAACTTAACTTCAGCAGGATGTTTTTTATAAAGAAGTGAAGTCAACACAGCATTTAAACCAACCGATTTTCCTTGACCTGTTGCACCAGCCATCAATAAGTGAGGCATTTTAGCTAAATCAAATACAAAAGTTTCATTTGAAATAGTTTTTCCTAAAGCAACTGGTAGTTCCATTTCCGATTGTTGAAATTTCGTAGAGGAAATTACACTTTTCATGGAAACCAATGTTGGGTTTGCATTTGGAACTTCAATACCAATTGTTCCTTTTCCAGGAATAGGAGCAATGATACGAATACCTAAAGCGGCTAACGAAAGTGCAATATCATCTTCTAAATTTTTAATTTTTGAAATACGAACACCAGCATCAGGCACGATTTCATATAAAGTTACTGTTGGTCCAACTGTTGCTTTAATTTGAGAAATTCCAATGCCATAATTCTTAAGGGTTTCAAGAATTTTATTTTTGTTTTGTTCTAATTCATCTTGATTGATTGTAATTCCTCCTGAAGAATATTCTTTTAGTAACTCTACACTTGGCATTTTGTAGTTTGATAATTCCAGTGTTGGATCAAATTCACCAAAATTTTCAACAATTTTTGCTGCTAAATTACCTTCTACAGTTTCTTCTTCTTCAGCGGTTTCAATTACAAAATTTTCATCACTAGTTTCAATAACTTTTTTAGCTTTATCTTCAATAGAGAAGTTTTGCTCTACTTTTTCTTCTTCTTTTGGAGTTTCCTTTACTTTAGGATCCAAAGATAGTTCTGAAGGGTGACCAATTGTTGGCTTTAGACTTCCTTTGTCAATTTCAAATGTAGAATTAGGTTTTAATTCAATTTTTGAAATAGCTTCTTCATCTTCAGTAATAACAAAATCTTTTGGAGTGTTTGTCTCAATATTCTCGATAATGTTATTTTCTGATTCTTTAGTTATTGTTTTATCTTCTTGCTCAAAAACAGGAGTTGGGATTTTATTTTTAATTTTTTCAACTTTGTCTTTAATCTTATCTGGAGACATTTTCATTTTAAAAACTAAAAAAGCAATAGTTACTAAAATCAATAATAGTAAAGTTCCAATTTTTCCGATATAATGCTGAACGTATTGATTTACTTCATAACCTATGATTCCAGATAAATTAGGAAATTGATCCCAGAAGAAACCAAATAGTAAAGAGAAAGTAATAATTAAATAAAAATCCCAAAATAAAGATTTTCTAAGTTTAAAAATACTAATGTCTAGAATGAAATAAATTCCAATCATTAATATGGATTTCACAAATATAATTGAAGCCACTCCAAATCCTCTATAAATAAAGAAATCTGCTAAATAAGCTCCAAATTTACCTAACCAATTTTGAGTTTTATTTGTTCTGTCAATTAATGAACCCAATTGGCTTTGGTCATGATTTCCGGTAACATAATATGAAATAAAAGAAATCAGCAAAGCAATAGCTATTAATACTAATAGACATCCAATAACAAATCTATGCTGCCTATAATTTTTAGTAGCACTTTTTTCTTTTTTTGGTTTTGGTGTTTGCTTCTTAGCCATATAAACTCACCTTGATTAAAGGTTTAATTCAGAATTAATTAAAATATTCTTGGAATATAAATGATGCATCCAATAGCTATAGCAGTCATTGCAGCAAAAAATACGGCACCAGCAGCTATATCTTTAATAAAGCCAATTCTTTCATGATAATTTGGATGAATAAAATCTGCAATTTTTTCGACAGCAGTATTTAAACCTTCAATTCCTAAAACCAATCCAATAGCTAAAGTTTGAACAAGCCATTCTTCATGTGATATTCCAAAATAAAATCCAGCAATAATCATCAAAACTGCTAAACTACTTTGAACCATTACACTATGTTCAGTAGTAATAAGTTTTACTGCACCTCTAAAAGCAAACCCCATGCTTTTTAACCTTCCAGTAAAAAGCGTTTCATCTTTTTCGAATTTCATAAATTATTATAGTGAAGCTAAAGCTGATTCATAGTTTGGTTCATCAGCTATTTCATTAACTTGTTGAGAATGCACAACTGTACCGTTTTCATCTAATACAATTACAACACGTGAGTGTAAACCTGCTAAAGGACCATCTACGATTTCTAATCCGTAATCTTTTCCAAAGCTACCATCTTTAAAATCAGATAGGTTAACTACGTTTTCTAAACCTTCTGCACCACAAAAACGTTTTTGAGCAAAAGGTAAATCTCTAGAAATACACAATACTTTTGCGTTTTTTAATTTGCTTGCTTCTTCATTAAAAGTTCTTACAGATGCTGCACATGTTCCTGTATCTATACTTGGAAATATATTTAAAACCACTTTTGTTCCTCTAAAATCTTCAAGAGAAACGGTTGATAAATCGTCTTTAACTAATTTAAAATTGGGAGCTTTCATCCCTTTTACTGGTAATTCACCTGATGTTAATATTGGATTTCCTCCTAATGTAATTGATGCCATTTTCTTATAAATTTTAAAGAACAAAAGTATGAAATAAATTTGGAATAGGGAAAGTCTATTTTATTTAATAAAAACAAAAAAATATTAGTTTATTAAATTTGTTTATTGTAATATTGCAATATAATAATTAAAATTATGGGAGCATCTAAATCTGATTTTTTTTCTGAGGAACAAAATGAATTGGCTAATTTGTTTAAAGCTATTTCTCATCCTGCACGAATAGCTATAATTCAATATTTGTTGTCCGTGGATACTTGTATTTGTGGTGATATAGTAAATGTTTTGCCTTTAGCACAACCAACGGTTTCGCAACACTTAAAAGAATTAAAAAACGTTGGGATTATCAAAGGAACCATTGAAGGAACTGCGATTTGCTATTGTTTAAATCCTGAAAAAATGCAAAAAATAGAATCTTATTTTGGAGGAATCTCTAAAGAATTAAAAAACAAATGTTGTTAACTAATTACTTTTTACTAACCACTAATTACTTAAAAAAATGAAATTATCAGAAATTAAAAACAGTCTAAAAGTACTAGAAACTATTGCTTTTCAATTGCCAAATGGTGATTTGGTGCCAAATCATTTTCATGTGACAGAAGTTGGAAAAGTAACTAAACATTTTATTGATTGTGGTGGAACGGTTCGAAATGAAGAAGTTGTGAATTTCCAATTGTGGGAAGCTAACGATTATGATCATAGATTACATCCTGAAAAACTATTAAGTATTATAGAATTATCTGAAAATAAACTACAAATTCCTGATTTAGAAATTGAAGTAGAGTATCAGATGAAAGAAACCATTGGAAAATTTAATTTAGAATTTGATGGAAAAAACTTTCAGTTGGTTTCTAAATTAACCGATTGTTTGGCAAAAGATAAATGTGGAATTCCACCAGAAAAATTAAAAGTCAAAATAGGTGAGTGGAAAGCTAAAGAAACTTCTTGTTGTGCACCAGAATCAGGTTGTTGTTAATTTATGGAAATGAAAAAAGAGCATTGGGAAAACGTATTTACTACGAAACAAGAAACAGAAGTAAGCTGGTATCAAAAGCAACCTAAAACTTCTGTTGATTTAATCGAAAAATTGAATCTTTCTAAAGAGGCAAAAATCATTGATGTTGGTGGTGGAGATAGTTATTTAATTGATAATTTACTTGAGTTGGGTTACACTAATTTACACTTATTAGATATTTCTTCAAAAGCCATTAAACGTATTAAAAATAGGTTAGGAGCAAAAAGTGAAAACGTAACATTTATTGTTTCAGATATACTTGATTTTAAACCTGAAATTAAATTTGATGTTTGGCATGATAGAGCTTCATTTCATTTTTTGACTGAAGAAAATGATATTCAAAAATATTCAAATTTGGTTGCTAATTCAATTGCCTCTAATGGAAATTTAATAATTGGAACTTTTTCAGAAAATGGACCTTTAAAATGTAGTGGTTTACCCATTTCTCAATATAATGAATTAAAAATGAAAGCTGTTTTTGAAAATGATTTTGATTTGATTGAAAGTTTTACTGAAGATCATCAAACACCATTTGATACGACTCAAAATTTTATTTTTGGCACTTTTAAAAAGCGATAATATGTTTCCAAAATTGATAGAAAATATAAAGATTATTTCAGAAATGAATGTTACTTCTGAAAGAAAACAAGTATTACAACCATTAATTGATTTTGTTCAAAATAAGTTGAATAATAAGGAAGAAATTCGTCTAAATTTTATTTGCATACACAATTCTAGAAGAAGTCATTTGTCGCAAATTTGGGCTCAAACTATGGCTTTGAATTTTAATATTCAAAATGTTTTTTGTTATTCTGGAGGAACAGAAGCAACTGCTATGTTTCCAAAAATAGGTGAAACACTAGAAAATCAAGGATTTCATATTCAGCAATTAAGTGAAAAAGAAAATCCTGTTTATGCTGTTAAATATGATGAGAATTCACATCCAATAATATGTTTTTCAAAAACTTTTGACGATGCATTTAATCCAAAATCAAAATTTGCAGCGATAATGACTTGCTCGTCAGCAGATGAAGGTTGTCCATTTATAGCTGGTGCTGAAGCTAGATTGCCAATTCGATATGAAGATCCAAAAGCCTTTGATGGAACCGAATTAATGGATGAAAAATATGCAGAACGAAGTTTAGAAATTGCTTCTGAAATGTATTATGTATTTTCAAAAGTTAAACATGAATAATTATAGAAAACTTTGGGCAGAATTTTTCGGAACGTTCTTATTGGTTTTATTTGGAACAGGCTCTGTGATTGTTAGTGAAGAATATGATGGAATTATTCAAGCATTTGGAATTGGAGTTGTTTTTGGTTTAACCGTTTGGCTTTTAATCCAATATTTTGGGAGAGTTGCAGATTGTCATATAAATCCAGCTGTGACTTTGACTTTTTTAGTTTCAAAACAGATTTCATTTAGAATGGCTATGAAATATATTGGTTTACAGTTAGTTGGTTCTTTGTTGGCTAGTTTAGTTTTACATCTCTATTTTCCAACAAACCTAAATTTAGGAAATACATTACCAAGCGGAAGTTGGCAAGAATCTTTTATTTTTGAATTTTTCTTAAGTTTTGCATTGATGTTGGTTATTTTGATTACTACAACAAACCAATTTTTAGTAAAATATGCTCCTTTTTTAATTGGATTCACTGTTTTTTTAGAAGCTTGGTTAGCTGGGCCAATTTGTGGTGCTTCAATGAATCCTGCAAGAACATTTGGACCAGCAGTTATTTCTGGAAATATAACTTATTTGAGTTTGTATATTATTGCTCCGATAGTAGGAATGATTTTAGCATTATTCGTTTTTAATAAAAAAATGCTCCCAAAATAGAGAGCATTTATTATTTATCAATAGAACCTAAAACACGTTTCATGAAATCATTTAACGCTGTTTTTTTGTCTTTTCCTTCTTTGACCATTTTATGAACTTCAAGAGCTCCATACATATTGGAAATTAATTCGCCAATAACATCTAATTCTTCATCATTTAGAGATGGAACCTCTGTTAAAGCCTCTAAAACTTCAATAGTTTCTACTATATAATCTTGGTCATTTTCCTCAATAAATTGAGTTAAATGTTTGATAACAGGTAATTTCATTTGTCTAGATTGTAAGTTTATATGTTTAAAAGGTTAAAAGGCTAGAGTAACTTTTAATCTCATAACCTTTTAAACTTTTAACCCTTTTTTTAGATTACTTCATTAACTAATTCTGTTAATACTTCTAACTTGTTAGTTTGTGTTTGATTTACCAATTTTCCGTTTTTGAAAGTAGCAAATGTTGGTAAATTATCAACAGTAGCTAATTTTCTTGATTCAGGAAATTTTTCTGCATCAACCATTAAGAAAGGAATACTTTCGTTTTGAGAAGCCAACATTTTAAATTTTGGTTTCATAATACGACAATTTCCACACCAAGTTGCAGAATACTGAACTATAACTGTATCATTTGAAGCAACAACTTCTGCTAAATTATCTTGTTCTATTTCTGTAAACATAATTTTAAATTTAAAAAGCAATGACAATATCAAACTTCAAAAAATGAACCTAATATTGCCATTGAATTTTGTTATTGGAGTTGAATTTTAGTTTTGACTTAAATAAGCCGCTGTACTTAATCTATCAGCATTCATTGCTTCTTTTCCTTCTTCCCAGTTAGCTGGACAAACTTCTCCTTTAGTTTGAACATGAGTATAAGCATCAACTAAACGTAAATATTCATTTACATTTCTACCTAAAGGCATATCGTTTACACTTTCGTGGAAGATTTTTCCTTCTTCGTCAATTAGGTAAGTTGCTCTAAAAGTTACGTTTGAACCTTCTAAAATTTCATCGTTTAATGCTTCATCAAATGCCCATTCAGCATCTAAAATATCTAAGTTTGCAGCTAAGTTACGAGTTGTATCTGCAATTAAAGGATAAGTTACACCTTCAATTCCACCGTTTTCTTTTGCAGTGTTTAACCAAGCAAAGTGAACTTCATTAGTATCACATGAAGCACCTATTACCATAGTGTTTCTTTTTTCAAATTCACCTAAAGCATTTTGAAAAGCGTGTAATTCAGTTGGACAAACAAAAGTAAAATCTTTAGGGTACCAAAATAAAAGTACTTTCTTTTTGTTGTTTACTGCTTCTTCTAAAACGTTAATTCTTAAATTGTCTCCCATTGCTGAGATTGCGTCTACTGTAATGTTTGGAAATTTTTTTCCTACTAATGCCATTGTGTTTGTATTTATTATTAATAATTAATTTCTACTGCAAATTTACTAAAGCATCAAGCAATTTTGATGGAATTTGATGTTTTCTTTTTATTAGATTATAGATATTAATTATGCATATATTTCTTACATTTAATTAACTTTTTTTTTATCAAATTCTTATTTATTCAATTGTTTAAATAAGATTATATTAAAAAAAACCACCTTTTTCAGATGGTTTTTATTTATCAAGATTAAAATATATGTTTATTTTAAAATCTATCAGCATTCATAACTTTAGTCCATGCTTTTATAAAATCATGAACAAATTTTTCTTTAGAGTCATCTTGTGCATACAATTCGGCATAAGCTCTCAAAATTGAATTTGAACCAAAAACTAAATCTACACGAGTGGCAGTCCATTTAGTTTCTCCTGTTTTTCTGTCAACGATATTATAATTATTAAATCCGTTTTCTTTCCAACTGTATTTCATATCGGTAAGATTAACAAAATAATCATTAGTCAAAACTCCTTTTCTATCCGTAAAAACTCCATGTTTTGTTCCACCATAATTGGTGTCTAGTACTCGCATTCCACCTAATAAAACAGTCATTTCTGGAGCTGTTAAACCCATTAACTGAGCTCTGTCAAGCATTAATTTTTCAGGTTTTACTTTGAATTCCTTTTTTAACCAGTTTCTAAAGGCATCGTGAGTTGGTTCTAAATCAGAAAAAGAATCTGCATCTGTCATTTCATCAGTGGCATCACCTCTTCCTGACAAGAAAGGTACTTTTACTTCAAATCCTGCTTCATGAGCCGCTTGTTCAACAGCAGCAGTTCCTCCTAAAACGATTAAATCAGCTATGCTTATTTTTTTTGATAATCCTGATTGAATTTCAGTGAGTTTATTCAAAACTTTTTGAAGTCTTTCAGGTTCATTGCCTTGCCAATCTTTTTGAGGAGCTAATCTGATTCTTGCTCCATTGGCACCACCTCTAAAATCTGAACCTCTAAAAGTTCGAGCACTGTCCCAAGCAGTAGAGATTAATTCTGAACTAGTCAAGCCACTATTTAATAACTTTGATTTTAACTCTTCAACTTCAGCATCAGAAAAAGTATAATCTACTTTTGGAATTGGATCTTGCCAAATTAAATCTTCTTCTGGTACATCTGGTCCAAGATATCTTTCTTTTGGACCTAAGTCACGATGTGTTAGTTTAAACCAAGCTCTTGCAAATACATCTTCAAAATAGGCTTGATCTTTGTGAAAACGTTCTGAGATTTCTCTGTAGATTGGATCCATTTTCATTGCCATATCTGCATCTGTCATGATAGGGTTATTTCTTTTTGTTGGATCAAAAGCATCAATAGGTTTGTCTTCTTCTTTAATGTTTATTGGTTCCCATTGCCAAGCTCCAGCTGGACTTTTCTTTAGTTCCCAATCATATGTAAATAATAAATGAAAATATCCATTATCCCATTTTGTTGGGTTTGTAGTCCAAGCTCCTTCAATTCCGCTCGTTACTGCATCAGTACCAACACCAGTTCTTGTTGGGTTATGCCATCCAAAACCTTGTTCATGCAATTCACCAGCTTCAGGTTCTCTACCCAATATTGATGCATCACCATTTCCGTGTGCTTTTCCAACAGTGTGTCCTCCTGCTGTTAAAGCAACAGTTTCTTCATCATTCATTGCCATACGTTTAAAAGTAGTACGAACATCAATGGCTGTTCTTAATGGATTTGGAACACCATCAACACCTTCCGGATTCACATAAATTAATCCCATTTGCACTGCAGCTAATGGATTATCTAATGATTCACGATTTGCATCATCACTATATCTATTTTTTGTTTCTGCTAACCATTCTTTTTCTGAACCCCAATAGATATCCTTTTCAGGATGCCAAATATCTTCACGACCACCTGCAAAACCAAATGTTTTTAAACCCATTGATTCATAAGCCATGTTTCCTGCAAGTATCATTAAATCTGCCCACGAAATTTTATTTCCATATTTCTTTTTAATAGGCCATAGAAGTCTCCTTGCTTTATCTAAACTAACATTATCAGGCCAACTACTTAATGGAGCAAAACGTTGATTTCCTGTATTACTTCCACCACGACCATCAGATACTCTGTAGGTTCCAGCAGAATGCCAAGCCATACGAATCATTAAACCTCCATAATGACCCCAATCGGCTGGCCACCAATCTTGACTTTCGGTCATTAAATTTTTTAGGTCAGTTTTAAGTTCTTCTAAGTCAATTTTTTTAAATTCTTCAGCATAGTTAAAATTTTCTCCCATGGGATTTGTTTTACTGTCTTGCTGATGTAAAATGTCAAAATTAAGTGCATCTTCCCACCAATCTTGATTATTAGTTGCTGGCTTTGTTAAGTCTTCAATCTGATGAAAAGGACATTTACCAATGTTGTTTGAGTGATCCATAATTTTACTTATTTGTTAATTATTATCTGATTTTATTATTAATAGTTTGCATTTTTAATTCTGATGTTATCAAAAATACAAATAAAAAAACCACTACTTAAATTAAGTAATGGTTATTTTTTATTTTAAAATAGATTTTTATTATGAAAAGATTACTCTTTGATAGTCGAAACTAATTGTTTAATTTTTATGTTAAAAGCAGCAAAAATTAATGTCATAATAGGACTTAATAAATTAAAGAAAGCATAAGGTAAATAATCAATTGTGTCAACACCTAGAGTTCCTGATTGATATGCTCCACAGGTATTCCAAGGCACTAAAACAGACGTTACAGTTCCAGAATCTTCTAGAGTTCTACTTAGATTTTCCGGAGCTAGTCCTTTATCTCTATAAGCTTTAGCAAACATTTTACCAGGTACAACTATAGCTAAGTATTGATCTGAAGCAGTTATATTAAGAGCTAAACAACTTCCAACAGTAGAAGCAAATAAACCTAAAGTAGACTTTGCCATTTTTAATAAAGCTTGACTAATTCTAGCTAAAGCTCCGATTGCATCCATGACACCACCAAAAACCATTGCGCAAATAATCAACCAAATTGTCCCCAACATTCCATACATTCCTTTTGCTTTAAATAGTTTAACTAAACTTTCATTTTCAGTTGGAACAATTGTTTCGGTTGTAATTGCATTCATCAAACCTTTATAGGCAGATTTAAAAGTCATTTCGTCAACATTCATCAATTGATTTATGACTTGAGGTTGGAAAATTAAAGCAAACAATGCACCTAATAACACTCCTATAAATAAAGCAATTAGTGGTTCTGTTTTTTTAAATATTAATCCAATAACAATGATAGGTACTAAAAATAACCATCCTGTAATATTAAATGATTTTTCGATATCCATTAGCATTTGAGAGGTGTCTGCATTTCCATGAATATCAATTGTTAGTCCAAGTATAATAAACAAAATCAAAGAAACTGTAAAGGTAGGTACAGTTGTTAAAGTCATATATCTAATGTGAGTGAATAAATCCGTTCCAGCCATAGCAGGAGCAAGATTTGTTGTGTCAGACATTGGAGAAAGTTTGTCCCCAAAATAAGCACCAGAAATTACAGCACCAGCAACCATTCCTAGTGGGAATCCAATTGCTCCACCAATACCAATTAATGCTATTCCTACTGTTGCAGATGTTGTCCATGAACTACCTGTTGCTATTGAAATAATGGCACAAATTACCATGGTTGCTGGCAAAAATATTGAAGGACTTAAAATTTGTAAACCATAATAAATCATTGATGGGATAACACCACTTATTAACCAAGTTCCAGCTAGAGCACCAACCATTAAAAGAATTAATATAGCTCCAGCAGTTGATTTAATATTTTCTGCTACTTCATCAATCATTGCTTGAAATGTAACTTTATTAAAAATACCAACGATAACAGCTACAGCAGCACCTAAAAGTAAAACAAATTGATTGCTTCCTGCTAAAGGATCATCATCTGGTCCATTGTAAGCAAATAATACATTGTAAGCTAACATTGCAATTAGGGCAAAAACAGGAATTAGAGCTTCCCAAATATTAAGCTCTTTGTTTCTTTTAATATGTGTATCCATGAATTATCTTTTTGAAGACGCAATATATAAAAAAAAATCCGCTTAAGAATTTCTTAAACGGACTTTGTTGATGTGTTAAATATTATAAAACATTTAATTCTTTCATACATTCTTTCATCATTTCATAAGTTCTTTCAATATTATTGTCTAAACCAATTGAAAAACGGATTAAACCATCTGTTAAACCCATTTCTGCTTGTTCTTCCAAAGGTATTTCAGAAGAAGTTGATGTTCCAGGAGCACTGAATAAAGTTTTGTAGAAACCTAAACTAACAGCTAAATACCCTAGGTTTCTTTCTTGCATTAACTCCATTAAAGCATTAGCTTTATCTAATGAACCTACATCAATAGTCAACATTCCTCCAAAACCATACTCTGGATTAATCATGTTTTTGTAAACTTCATGACTTGGATGACTTTTTAAGCCAGGATAAACCGTTTTTAAACCGTCTTTCTCAAATTTTTCGGCTAAATAAGCTGCATTATGACTGTGTTGTTTAATTCTTAAATGTAAAGTTCTTAAATTTTTCATTACACTTGCAGAACGCATACTATCCATTGTTGGACCTAAAAGCATACTTGCTCCAGAGTTTACGTTTTTTAAGTCATTGATAAATTCCTGTGAAGCACATACAACACCACCAACTGTATCACTACTTCCATTAATATATTTTGTTAAGGAATGAATCACTATATCTGCACCTAATTTAATTGGAGAAACCGATAAAGGTGAAAAAGTATTATCAACAACTAGTTTCAGATTGTGTTTTTTAGCAATTTTAGAAAGATTTGCAATATCAGCAACTTCTAAAAGAGGATTACTTACTGTTTCACAATATAAAACTTTTGTATTTGGGGTAATTGCAGCTTCAACAACATCTAATTTAGTAATATCTACAAAAGTAGTTTTTACACCCATTCTTGGAGCGAAGTTTTTTAAGAAAGCATAAGTTCCACCATAAATTGTTCTACTTGAAACAATATGATCACCATTACCACATAATTGTAAAAGAGTAGGAGTGATTGCACCCATTCCAGAAGCAGCAACATTTGCAGATTCTGTTCCCTCCATAGCTGCTAAAGCTTTATCTAAATATAAATTACTTGGAGAAGAATGACGAGAATATAAATAACAACCTTCAGCATTTCCTTCAAAGGTGTCAAACATTGTTTTTGCAGAAAGGAATGTATAAGTTGAAGAATCTGAAATAGAAGGATTCACACCACCAAATTCTCCAAAATATTGTAAATCTTGTATGTTGTCAGCTGGATTAAATTTGCTCATTTTTATAAAATTTATGTTTATTGTTTTTAACTAATAGTTTTCAAAAGTCATCAATTATAATTAAAAAATCAATTGATATCCTTAAATTTAGATTTTTATACTATTTTTTTTAAAATAAATAGATTTTAAAACAGTGTAAAGTTAAATGTTGTAAATTTTTTAGTATTTTTGAAATGCTTAAAAACTAATATCAAAACTATGGATGCAATAGATAAAAAGTTACTTGAATATCTTCAACAAGATGCCAAAAAAACAACCAAAGAGCTATCTTCAAAATTAAATCTTTCTGTAACTGCTGTTTATGAAAGAATAAAAAAATTAGAGAGAGAAGGTGTAATTTCAAAATATGTTGCTCTTATTGATAAAAAGAAGATTGATAGAGGTTTTATGGTAATTTGTCAAATTAAATTAATTCAACACAATGTTGATAGTGTCACAACTTTTGAGAAAGAAGTAGTTAAACTAGAAGAAGTGCTTGAATGTTTTCATGTAAGTGGTGATTATGATTATTTTATTAAAATATTTGTAAAAGACATGGATGCTTACAGGGAATTTATGTTGACAAAACTAACAACACTTCAACATATTGGTAGCACACATAGTGTTTTTATGATAGGTGAAGTTAAGAATACAACGGTTTTTAATGTTTAGTTTTAAAAAGTATAATTATTTTATAAAATTTATAATATTACCTACAAAAATCTTAATTTTGCACTACAAAATAAAATAACACACAAAAAATACAAATATGAGTCAATTTGATGTTACAATTATAGGTTCTGGTCCTGGTGGATATGTTTCGGCTATTCGTTGTGCCCAATTAGGATTTAAAACCGCAATCATTGAAAAATATTCAACTTTAGGTGGAACATGTCTTAATGTTGGATGTATTCCTTCAAAAGCAATGTTAGCTTCTTCGCATCATTATGATGAATTAAAACATTTTGCTGATCACGGAATTGAAGTTTCAGGAGATGTAAAAGTAAATCTTCAAAAAATGGTGGATAGAAAACAAGCAGTTGTTGACCAAACTTGTAGTGGTGTTAAATTCTTGATGGATAAAAATAAAATTACAGTATTTGAAGGAATTGGTTCTTTTGAAGATGCTACTCATGTAAAAATTACTAAAAATGATGGTTCGTCTGAAGTAATTGAATCTAAAAATATTATTATTGCTACAGGTTCAAAACCTTCTAATCTGCCTTTTATTACTTTAGATAAAGAGAGAATTATAACTTCAACAGAAGCTTTAAAATTACCTGAAGTTCCTAAACACCTTGTAATTATTGGTGGTGGAGTTATTGGAATTGAATTAGGTCAAGTATATTTAAGATTAGGAGCTCAAGTTTCTGTTGTTGAATATATGGATAGAATTATTCCAGGAATGGATAGCTCATTGTCTAAAGAATTAACCAAAGTTCTTAAAAAACAAGGAATGAAGTTTTATGTTTCTCACAAAGTTCAAGCTGTTGAAAGAAAAGGAAATGAAGTTACTGTAAAAGCTGAAAATACTAAAGGTGAAGTTATTACATTAGAAGGAGATTATGCTTTAGTTTCAGTGGGTAGAAAACCATACACAGCTGGATTAAATGTAGATAAAGCTGGTGTTAAAATTTCTGATAGAGGAATGGTTGAAGTAAATGATCATTTACAAACAAATGTTTCAAATATTTATGCTATTGGTGATGTAGTTCGTGGAGCAATGTTGGCACATAAAGCTGAAGAAGAAGGAACAATGGTTGCAGAATACTTAGCTGGACAAAAGCCTCATATTGACTACAACTTAATTCCAGGTGTTGTTTATACTTGGCCAGAAGTAGCTGCTGTTGGAAAAACTGAAGAGCAATTAAAAGAAGAAGGTGTTACTTATAAAACAGGAAGTTTTCCTTTCAAAGCTTTAGGTAGAGCAAGAGCTGGTGGTGATTTAGATGGTTTTGTAAAAATTTTAGCTGATGCAAAAACAGATGAAGTTCTTGGAGTTCATATGATTGGAGCTCGTTGTGCTGATTTAATTGCAGAAGCTGTAACTGCAATGGAATTTAGAGCTAGTGCAGAAGATATTTCTCGTATGAGTCATGCACACCCAACATTTGCAGAAGCAGTTAAGGAAGCAGCTTTAGCAGCTACAGATAATAGAGCATTACACGTTTAAAATTGCAATAATAGTAATAACTTTTACGTTTTATTTATAAAGCGAAAGGTTTAATGGTACAATTATTGTGCTTAAAAATATAAATTATTGCAGTTTTCATAATATGTATTTAATTGGTTTAAAATATCGTATAGAAAAGTTCCTGCAATATAGAAAGTCCCGTGAAAACGGGACTTTTGTTTTTATTTACTATAGCTTATATTTCAATTATGCTTTAAATAAATGTTTATAAGAATCCCAATGAGCATATATTAAAAATAAATTAGCTCCAAGAACAAAAACAGCAACAGGAACATCAGAAACTTGAGTTACTGTATGGATTAAGAAAATGTTTACGGATATAGGCAATAAAGCAAGTAATGTTACTTTCATAAATTTTCCACTTAGTAAACTCAATCCAGCAATTAGTTCAATAGTTTTTGCTAAAGGCATTAAATATTTGGAAGCCATAATTCCAGTCATAAATGTTAATAAATCTCCAGTTAGTGGTTCTGCTTCTATCAAATCAAAGAAATAAGCAACTGAAGCAAATACCATAAATGCTCCAAGTAAGATTCTCACAATTAAAATTGCAATTTTCATAAATAATTAGTTTTAAGGGTTAGTGTATCAAATTTAAATTATTTTGGAATCATAATTATTTGAAATGTAATGTGTTATTAACAAAGTTTTCAATATTAATTAGTTTTTAGTAGATGTTTTCATTTTTTTCTAAACATCATTTTTCTAACGTGAATTTAAGTAGAATAACTTATTAGTAAGAATTTGTTATAAAACAACAACAATTTTGTAAAGGCCTATTATTCCTCTAATTTTGTAAGCAAATTGACATATAAAATGAAAAAAATTATTGCAATGATGATTTTGTTCACAACTTCAATTGCGTTCTCGCAAGTAGGAATTGGAACAACATCACCAGATTCCTCTTCAATGTTAGACATAACAACTTCAAGCAAAGGATTACTTATTCCTAGAGTAAATTTAACTTCAATTTCAGATGTGACTACAATTCCAAATCCAGCGGTTAGTTTATTAGTTTATAATAAAACTAATGGAAGTGGCCTAATACCAGGTTTTTATTATTGGGATTCTCAGTGGAAATTATTAGAAGTAGCTTCATCAACATCTACTGATTGGAGCTTGTCTGGTAACTCAATAACTTCGGATAAATTTTTAGGAACGACAAATAATCAAAGTTTAATTTTTAAGGTAGCTAATACTGAGAGAGCAAAATTTGATACTTCGAGTAATATGATTTTAGGTTTTGCTTCAAATATTACTCCTGGTGTTACTAATGCTACAATTATAGGAAATCAATCAAATGTTTCTTCACCATATTCTTTTGTTTTAGGTTATCAAGCTAACGTTTCTGGACAAGCTTCAACAGCTATAGGGTATCAATCAACTGCTTCTGTTGATAATGCAACAGCAATTGGCTATCAATCTATTGCCACGCAAGCTAATTCAATAATTCTCGGTAGTTCAACTAATGTGGATAATAAAGTTGGAATTGGTACAAACACACCAGATGAAAGACTACATATTGTAGGTTCTGTTAAAATTGTTGATGGAAACCAAGGAGCAGGTAAAGTTTTAACTTCAGATGCTAACGGAAAAGGGACTTGGACTGATGTTAATACAAATAAATTATACGGTGAAATTAACCTAAGTTCATCTACAGCTTTAACCTCTGGTAAACTCACTTTAGCATCTAGTGGAGTTGGTAATGGTGTAACACTTTCTACAACTAATATTCAAGTACAAAAAAAAGGATTATATAAGGTTTCTTATAGAATTTCTTTAAAGAAAAATAGTAGCGGTTCAATAAGCCCAGAATTTTATTTAGCTAATGATTCTGGAATTGAGTATACTGGAACAAGAGCTTTTGCAACTCTCGATAATGGAAATACAAGAACAGTTTCTGTTGATAAATTGATAAATTTAAATGCACGTGATAAAGTTGCTATTTTTTCAACTTTAAGTGATTCTAATACAAATTTATTAGCCAACGGATGTAATTTAGTTGTTGAGTTAATTAAATAGATTGTTTTTAATATTGTATTTTTGAATTTCAAAAAATATACTTCTTGAGAACATCAATTACAAAAGAAATAAACAACCTAAAAGAGTTTAAAAAACAGCTTCTTAGTTGGTCCAACCAATTTAGAGAAGCTGTTTTTTTAGATTCTAATGTTTCATATAATAAAAATTCAAAGTATTCTAGCTATGATTTGGTTGTGGCAGTGGATGCATTTACATCAATAAAAACCGATTATACCAATTCATTTCAAGATTTATATGAGTATCAATCAAGAACTAAAGATTGGCTGTTTGGATATTTATCGTATGATTTAAAAAACGATACAGAAGATTTAAAGTCCAAAAACTTTGACGGTTTACATTTTCCAGATTTGTATTTTTTTCAACCAAAGAAGTTGTTTTTTCTTAAAGAAAATCAATTAGAAATTCAATACCTAAATATGGTTGATGATGAGATTGAGGTTGATTTTGAGGAAATTAAGAATTATGAATTAGTATTTACTAATTACGAATTACCTAAAATAAACCAACGAATTTCTAAAGAAAGCTATTTAGAAAAAGTTTCAAAAATGTTGGAACACATTCATCGTGGAGATATTTATGAAGCTAATTTTTGTATGGAATTTTTTGCCAAAGATGCTCAAATCAATCCTTCTCAAATTTATGAAAGTTTGAATGCTATTTCAGAGCCACCTTTTGCTGTTTATTTTAAGAATAAAGATAATTTTTTGATTTCAGCTTCACCAGAACGATATTTGAAGAAGATTGATACTAAAATAATAACTCAACCTATAAAAGGAACTGCCAAACGTAGTTTTGATTTAGAATTAGATGAAGAGTTAAAAAGCAATTTATCAAAAGATGCTAAAGAACGTTCAGAAAACATAATGATAGTTGATTTGGTTCGCAATGATTTATCGCACACAGCTACAAAAGGAAGTGTTCAAGTAGAAGAATTATGCCAAGTTTATACTTTTAAACAAGTGCATCAAATGATTTCTACAGTTGTTTCTGAAGTAGAAAATACAACTTCTCCCATCCAAATTATTAAATCTACTTTTCCAATGGGAAGTATGACAGGAGCACCCAAAATTTCTGCCATGAAAATCATAGAAGAATTAGAAGAAACCAAGCGAGGTTTGTATAGTGGAGCAATAGGTTATTTTTCCCCAAATGGTGATTTCGATTTTAATGTTGTAATCAGAAGTATTTTATACAATTCTTCCAATCAATATTTATCATTTTCTGTAGGAAGTGCTATTACTTCTCAATCCATTCCTGAGAATGAGTATGAAGAGTGTTTATTAAAAGCTAAAGCTATGTTTGAGGTTTTGAATTAGAGAGAAAGTAAGAAGACAATAGGGAAAAGGGATAAGTTAAAAGTAAAAAAAGTTAGAATATGAAAAGTTATAGAGATTTAATTGTTTGGCAGAAATCAATGAATTTAGTTACTTTGGTTTGTTCATTAACTACTGAATTTCCTGAAAATGAAAAGTTTGGATTGACTTCACAAATTAAAAGAAGTGCAGTTTCTATTCCTTCAAACATTGCAGAAGGTTATGGAACAAATTACAGAAAAGATTATAGTAGATTTTTACAAATTGCTAAAGGTTCATTATTTGAATGCCAAACACAAATCGAAATTGGAGTTAATCTAAATTTTATTTCAGTCGAAAACTGTAAAGAAATAAATGATTTATCCATAGAAGTTGAAAAAATGTTAAATTCGCTAATAAATAAGTTGGCTGATAACTAATCCCTTATCCCTAATTACTGATACATGCTTTCAATATTTCAAAATCATATTCAAACCAATTTTAACTACTTAAAAGAAAAAAAACTTCTTTTAGCTATTAGTGGTGGTATTGACAGTATGGTTTTGTTACATTTATTTCATAAGTTGAATTATGATATTGCAGTTGCTCATTGCAATTTTAGTTTACGTGATACGGAAAGTGATGCTGATGAAGATTTTGTTAGAACTACTTGTGAAATTTTGAAAATTCCTTTTTATATTCAAAGATTTGATACCAAGCAATTTGCATCAGATTATAAACTTTCTATTCAATTAGCGGCTCGAAAATTACGTTATGATTGGTTTTCTGAACTTTTATTAGAACAAAAATTAGATTATGTTTTGACAGCTCATCATTTGGATGACGAAATTGAAACGTTTTTAATCCATTTAACAAGAGGAACTGGTTTAGAAGGTTTAACTGGAATTCCAGCAAAAAATGGCAATGTAATTCGGCCATTATTAAAATTTTCTAGAGATGAAATTGAGTCATTTGCTAAAGAAAATAATATCAAATGGAGAGAAGATTCGAGTAATGCTTCCAATAAATATTTACGAAATAAATTACGTCACGATGTAGTTCCAATTTTAAAAGAATTGAATCCAAGTTTCATGAATTCTTTTCAAAATACGTTAGATAATTTAAAACAATCACAATCATTAGTAGATGATGCTTCTCGAATTGTATATAGAAAAGTAGTTCAAGACGAAGAAAATCAAAAGAAAATCAATATTTCAGAATTAAAACAACTTGAAAATTACGAAGCTTATCTTTTTCAATGGTTGAAACCTTTAGGATTTTCAGCTTGGGAAGATATTTATAATATGGTTGACGCTCAATCAGGGAAACAGGTTTTTTCTGAAGAATATTCTTTGCTAAAAGATAGAAATTATTTAATAGTCACTACACGAAATATTGATAAACAAATTAGCTATAAAATTGAGAAATCAGATGTTGAAGTTAATATTCCCTTAAAAATGAGTTTGTGTAACATAGGTTACATATCTAATTTAAATGCAAATTGTATATTTGTCGATGAAGATAAAATTTCTTTTCCGTTAACCATCAGAAAATGGCAAGGAGGAGATGTTTTTTATCCTTCAGGAATGCAAGGAAAAAAGAAAGTCAGCAAGTATTTTAAAGACGAAAAATTTTCTTTAATTGACAAACAAAATCAATGGTTATTGTGTTCAAATGATGAAATTGTATGGATAATTAATCATAGAGCAGACCAACGATTTTTAGCGAAGAACAACACAAAAAACATATTAAAAATAGAATTAAAAAAATGAAGAAACTTCTTTTAAGTTTAGTGCTTTTAATTTCCTTTTTGGGAAATTCACAAATATTAGATCCTGTAAAATGGAAAACAAAAGTGGTTCAAAAATCTGATACCGAATTTGAATTGGTTATGGATGCAACCATTGATGATGAATGGCATATGTATTCACAATTTACACCAGATGGAGGAGCATTACCTTCTGTTTTTGAATACAAAAATACTAAAGGAAACTATACTTTAGTTGGAAAAACAAAAGAAAGTCCATACAAAAAAGTGTTCAATGATATTTTTGAAGTGGATGAATATTATTTTGCCAAAACAGCACAATTTAAGCAGGTTATTAAAGTAACTAATCCAAAATTAAAGGAAGTTAAAGTTTATGTTGAATATCAAGCTTGTAAAGAGCAATGTATCCAACAAGATAAAACATTTACATTCAAATTGCCTGAAATTAAAGCTACTGAAAAAGGAGAAGAAGTTATCAAAGAAGAACCAAAAGAGGAAATTGTTCCAACAGAAATAGCTTCTAATGATATTGATTCAACTTCCATTAAAACAGAAAAAGTTACAGAAACTAAAGCAACAACTGAAACAAATAAAACTGAAGTATCAAACGAACCAGTTGAGGAAGAGAAAAAAGGATTATGGTCTATTTTTGTTTTAGCTTTTTTAGGTGGTTTTGCAGCATTGCTAACACCATGTGTTTTTCCTATGATTCCAATGACAGTGAGTTTCTTTACAAAACAGAGTAAAACAAAAGCTATCGGAATAAGAAATGCAATTATTTATGGTTTTTCAATAATTGTTATTTATTTACTTTTAGGAATTTTAGTAAGTTTAATTTTTGGAGCAGATGCTTTAAATGCTTTATCAACTAATGTTTGGTTTAACATTATATTCTTTGTCCTTTTAATAGTTTTTGCAGCTTCATTTTTAGGTGCTTTTGAAATTATGTTACCAAATAAATGGGCAAATAAAGTAGATTCACAAGCGGATAGAGGAGGACTTTTAGGTATCTTTTTTATGGCTTTAGCTTTAGCTATTGTTTCATTTTCATGTACTGGACCAATTGTAGGAACATTATTAGTTCAAGCTGCAGCTGGTGGAAGTCAAATTGGACCAATTGTTGGAATGTTTGGGTTTTCTTTAGCTATTGCATTACCTTTTGCATTGTTTGCAGCTTTTCCAGGTTGGATGAATTCTTTGCCTAAATCTGGTGGTTGGTTAAATACAGTAAAGGTTTCATTAGGATTTTTAGAATTGGCTTTAGCTTTCAAATTCTTATCCAATGCAGATTTAGTTTTACAAGCACATTGGTTAGAAAGAGAAGTGTTTTTAGCAATTTGGATTGTAATCTTTGGAGCATGGGCAGTCTATTTATTTGGAAAAATCACATTACCACATGATAGCCCATTATCACACATTTCAGTGGGAAGATTATTTTTAGCCTTATTAGTTTCAATTTTCACTGTTTATTTAATTCCTGGACTTTGGGGAGCACCTTTAAAATTAATTTCAGGATTTCCACCACCAATGACTTACAGTGAAAGTCCAAATGGAGTAGGTTATAAAAATCAAGGTATTGTTGGAGCTACTGCTACATTACCCGAACATGCACATTTTAGTGAACATGGAATTGTCGCTTTTCATGATTATGATAAGGGATTAGCTTATGCGAAAGAAGTTGGTAAACCAGTTTTATTAGATTTTACGGGTTATGCTTGTGTAAATTGTAGAAAAATGGAACAAAATGTTTGGTCTAAGCCTGAAATTTTACCACTTTTAAAAGATGAATTTGTGTTGATTTCTTTATATGTGGATGCCAAAGAAGAATTACCAAAAGAAGAACAATATGTTTCTCCAGAAACTGGAAAAGAAATTGTAACTGTTGGAAATAAATGGAGTGATTTTCAAATAACAAGATATAAGAATAATGCTCAACCTTACTACATTATTCTAGATGATAATGGAAAAGACCTTACAGAACAAGTAGGATACACTCCAGATGTAGAAGAATATCAAGCTTGGTTGGATAAAGGTTTGAAAGCTTTTAAAAAGTAATTATTTATTGTCATTCT
Organism: Flavobacterium ponti; assembly: GCF_042652765.1. Lineage (NCBI taxonomy): Bacteria > Pseudomonadati > Bacteroidota > Flavobacteriia > Flavobacteriales > Flavobacteriaceae > Flavobacterium > Flavobacterium ponti. The sequence goes on along the minus strand of NZ_JBHSGW010000025.1, from coordinate 442,311 downwards.
GAACTTGTTTCAGAATCTAAAAAATCCCAATCATTATTCTGATTGGGATTTTTTTAATCCGTTTCTTCTAAACTAAATATTTCTTCAACAGGTTTTTCAAAATATCGTGCTAATTTTAAAGCTAATAGGGTAGAAGGAACATACTTACCTTTTTCCATAGCATTTATGGTTTGTCGGCTGACATTTATTTGTTTGGCCAATTCTTCTTGCGATATGTTTTTGATAGCTCTTAATACTTTTAAATTATTCGTCATCTCGATTGGCTTTATTTAGCTTATAAATAGTATAATGAAAACGTATGATGAAGAATAGAAGTAGAGTAAATAAATTATAAAAAACAATACTTAAATAAGCAAATCCATATAAAAATAAAGTAAAAATAATTATTAAAGCATAATTTAAATAGGTTGCCCAAACTAAACTTTCATATCTAATTTTAGAAATATATTCATCTTCATTTTTTAATTTTGAAAATCCTATAAAAATTCCCCCAATTATTAAACCTATTAAAATTAATTCATCAATAATGTCATTTTCTACAAACTTAAAATAACTATTATAATTAAATAATTGTGTTTCTGCAATTGCGAATACTTTAATTTTAAGAAATGATTTTAATATTTCATTATTAATACTATATAGTATACCTAGAATTAAACTAGGAACAAATAAAATCCAACCTAAAGTTTTAAATTGGTTAGGAAATAAAAAACGTGTTTTCATAAGAGAAATAATTAAAATTATTTTTCAAATGTAAAGTTTATTTTACATATTGACAAATAAAATTAACAAAAAGTAAAATTTACTATACTTTATTCAACTCTTTTTTCAATATAATCTGAATTTAGCAGATACAAAGCACCCATGTATTGTAAGTCAAAAGAGACCAAATCACCAACTTTATATTTATTTTTAGAGTTGCTAATATCAATCACTGTCATATCTGAACTAGAATCTATTATAGTTATGGATTCATCAGTTGGAGCTAAATATTGTGGTTGCATATCAAGTAATCCAAAATCCAAAATAGCTCTCAATGAAGTTTCACTTAAATCTACATCGTCATTGACTTCATAGGTGTGACCAGCTACATTTTCACCCAATTCACCTGTTGGGTTGTTTGGTTTTTCGGTAATTTCAATAATTTCTGCATATAATTTAAATACATCATTGTGCATACCTTCCATGGTTTCTCCTGTAAATAAATCTTTTCCAAAGAAAAGAGCTTCACCAACACGAAAATGATTCACAGCCATTGGACGAGCATTTTTAAGCATCAAAGGAACAGCCACAGAAGTTCCTCCAGAAACCCATGGAATTTTGACATTAAATTTAGCTTCAATCAGTTGTTTATATAAACTCAATTGGATTAATTTATCTTGCGTTGGCATTACGCCACTTAAACAATTTAAATTGGTTCCAATTCCTCTGATTTCAATATTTGGTAAACTAAAAACTTGTTCATAAAAAGACATTAATTCTTCACCCAAAACTCCTTCTCGCAAATCTCCCATTTCAATCATGATGATGATTTTGTGGACTTTGTTTTGTTTTTTGGCTTCTTCTGATAAAAGTTTAATGGTATAAATTTCCGTATTGAAACTTACATCAGCATATTTCACTATTTTTTCAATATTCAATCTTGAAGGTGGTTTGATATAAACCGTTTGAATATTAGGGTTTAACTTCTTGATTTTCTTTAAATTACTAATTCTAGAATCGTGCATTTCCATTACACCTAAATCAATAACTTCTTTTAGGTAAATAGTATTTCCACAAAGTAATTTAGTAACAACACCCCATTGAATTTTTCTTTCACTAAAAATAGTGTCTAGAAAAGTATAATTTTCGATTAATTTTTTGCGATATAATTTTAAAAAAGCCATTATTCAATTATTTTTCTTGGAATTGTTTTTGATATTCGTGATAAAAATTCGTAATTCAGTACATTATTTATTTCTCCAAACGAAGCAACTGTTATAGACAAATCTCCTTGATTTCCTATGATTACAACTTCGTCTCCTTTTTTTATATGATCAATTTCAGATACATCAATAGTTAACATATTCATATTTATAGTTCCAATGACAGCACAGCGTTTTCCATCAATTAAAACGCGACCTTGGTTACTCAAAGAACGACTATATCCATGAGAATAACCTAATGGAATTGTTGCAATTTTCATGTTTTCTTTTGCCATATAACTGGTTCCATATCCAATAAATTCTCCCGATTTCACTCTTTTTACATTCATTATTTCACTTTTCCATGAAATAACGCGTTGCAAAGGATCAATTTTTTTCTTTTTAGTATTTAGGTAAGTTACTAAAACTTCTGGACTTGGCCACAAACCATATTGTAAAATGCCAATACGAACTAAATCCATTTGCGTTTCTGGAAACATCATGGAAGCTGCCGAACAAGCAGTATGTTTAATTTTTGGTTCAATTCTATAAAATTTAAAGATTTCAATTGCTTCGTTAAATTTCTTAATTTGACTTTCTACTCTCATGTAATTAGAAATGCTTTCTGCTCCTGCATAATGAGTACAGATTCCAACAAAATCGAGATGTTTTGATTCTTTAATCAAATATTTTGATAGGTTTGCTAGCTCTCTTTTTGCAAAACCTGTTCGGTTCATTCCTGTTTCAATTTCGATATGAATTTTAGCTTTTCTTTTTAATTTTTTTGCTGTTTTAGTTGCAGAAGCTAATCGGTATCTTTCAAAAACAAAAAACTGAATTTCATTTTCAATAACCCAATGTAAATCATCATCAGCTACGAAACCCATAATCATAATGGTAGCATTATTTCCTAAAGTTTCAAAAACAATTTTAGCTTCTTCTACATCAAAAACCGAAAAATGATTTACACCATTTTGATAAGCCATTGTTACAAATTCTTTGATACCATGACCATAGGCATTTCCTTTGACAACAGACGAAAAGATGACTTTTTTGCCTAACATTTTCTTAAGAAATGCAAGGTTATTTTGATAGGCTTTTTGATTGATTTCTATGATAGAATTTCTATGCATTTAAAATTTCTTTTGTAATTTGATGGAATAATTTAATTCCAGTTTCTATGATTTCATCAGGAAAATCATAATCTGGATTGTGTAATGAAGGTGTGTTTTCTCCAGAACCTAATCCTAACATAGCTCCTTTAAAATGTTGGGTAAAAATGCCAAAATCTTCTCCAAACGTGAAAGGTTGTTCTTTTTCTAAAATGTCAAAACTTAACTTTGAAGCTGATTTTCTGATAAAATTCACAGCTTCTTGATTATTTTCATTGGCTTGAAAACTTTGTGTCCAATCGATATTTAGATCTAATTTATATTTAGAAGCAATTTCTTTGGTAGTTTCTTCTAATTCAGTTTCAATATTTTTCATTTGAGCATTACTATTGCTTCTAACAGTAAAATGAATTTCTCCATAACCAGCTGAAACACCATAAGCTTTTTCACCCATATTAATGTGAATAGGAGTGATAAGGCAATATTTTTGTGATGCTACATCATTATTTATTTTTGAATTGAAAAGTGTAGTGATTTCAGCTATAGCCAAAGCAGGATTGATGCCGTTTTCAGGTTCACCAGCATGAGAAGTTTTTCCTTTTAATTGAATAATCATGCTATTGACAGCACAAGTAAAAGTATTTTCTTTGACAATTATTTGGTGCTTTTTATAATCAGGAAGGTTGTGTAAAGCAAAGGCAAAATCGGGTTTTATAGTTTCAAATTTTGAATCATTTAGTACTCTTTTTGCTCCATTTCCATCTTCTTCAGCAGGTTGAAACAACAACATCACTGTTCCTTTTTCTAGAGGATTTTTATGCAATGTTTTTGCCAAACCACACAAAATTGCCATATGACCATCATGTCCACATTTATGGGAAACTCCTTCATAAATTGATTTATAATCAAACGAATTAATTTCTTGAATGGGCAAAGCATCTAATTCACATCGAAATAGTATTGATTTTCCGTCTTCTTTCCCTTTATAAATAGCTAAAATACCTTCACCACCAAGATTTGTAATCATTTTAGTAGGAGGATATTTTGATAGAAAAAGCAGTATTCGATTAGCTGTTTCTTTTTCATTTCCAGAAACTTCTGGATATTTATGTAGTTCTTGTCTTAATTGAATAAGTTCTTCCAAAATTGTTTATTTCGTTAAACGCATTTCCAAATATTTATTGGTAAATCCTAGTTTTTCATACAATATTTTTGCAGGATTATCAGGTTCAACATGTAAGGCTATATCACCTTTTGCTGTATCGATAGCTTTTTGCATTAGTTTTTTACCAAAACCTTTTCCTCGTTGGCTATTATCTACTGCAATATAAACTAGAATGTTTTCAGGAATAAATCCACTCATTCCAGTATTGTTTAAAATAACAACACCAACAATTTTTTCATCATCCAATCCAACGATTATCGTTCCACCTTTTTCAGGATTCATGGCATAATCGATACATTTTAAAATATCTTCTGTTTTGTCACCATATTGTTCCAAATGTGTAAATAGAAAATTAGCAATAGTTTGGTGCGAATATGTTTTGTGTTCTCCAGTTTCAGGAGTTATGATTTTAAATTCCATTTGTTGATTTTTTATAATGATAATTTGATAATAATATGAATGTGATTAAAGATACGCAAATTCCGAAGATATTAGCGTCTAAATGTTCTGGTAAAGAATAATTTAACGGTAATTTATTATTTGATAAGATTAACCCAATAGTTGTTGAACCTCCAAGTAACATACTCCAAAAAGCAGCAACAGGATTACTTTTATGCCAAAACAATGCACCTAAAACAGGCACAAATAATCCAGAAACCATAAAAGCATAGGAGTAGAGCATCAGTTCTAAAACGTTTTGCATTTGAGAAGCTAAAAGAATGGCAAAGCCACCTACAGAAAGCGTAACAATTTGTGATAGACGTAATAATTTTTTCTGTGTTAACTCTTTTTTATAGAACTTCGAAATGATATCTGTTACAATGTTTCCAGAAGCAGCCATCAAACAACTATCAGCTGTAGATAAAATGGCTGAAAAATAGGAGGAAAGCATTAATCCCATTAGACCAACTGGTAAAATGGTGCTTAAAAGAATTGGCAAACCCATTTCACTGTCCATTGAAGCTACATCTGTAATTCCTTCAAACATTCCTTGCGTTGCTGCTACTTTGGCTAACATACCTAAAATGACACCCATGAATGCCATTATTGGCCATTCAAATAGGCCTGCTACAAACCAAGCTTTTTTAGCTTCTTTTTCATCTTTACAAGCATAAATTCGTTGGTATAAAGTCATACCAATAAACCAAATAGGAATAATAGTAACCGACCAGTTTAAAATTTGATGCCATGAAACATTAGTTAAAGATAAATATTCAGGTGCTAAAGTTGCTTTAATAACTTCATAACCACCAACAGCATTGTAAGCAATTGGAATCCCAATGAAGACTAAACCAGCAATTAATATTATCCATTGAATAGTATCTGTGTAAATCACTGCTTTTAAACCACCAACAGCCGTATAAATTACAGCAATTGCACCCATAACAATTAAAGCCCATTGCAAATCTAATCCGTCAATTGTGGCAGAAGCTAATTTGGCACCAGCTAAAACTTGGGAACTTGTGAATCCAACATAACCAATGGCAGAAATAATTCCAGCTAATAAAGCTACTTTTCCGTTGTAAAAATGATTGAAAATTTGTGGAAAAGTGAAGAATTTATATTGATGTCCCAGTTTACTAACTTTCGGAATTAAAAAAACAGCACTTAACCAAGCACCAATTAAACCCGTAAACAACATCCATGAACCTGAAATTCCCATAGTGAAACCCAGTCCACCAAGACCAATTGAGAATCCACCACCAACATCAGTTGCTACAACAGATAAACCAATATGCCAACTGCTCATGTTTCGACCACTCACGTAAAAATCTTCAGAAGATGTGTTTTTTTTGTAAAAATAAAAGCCTACACCTAGCATAGCTACCATGTAAACAACAAAGATTATATAATCTATGATGTGCATTATTCGTATTTTAGATTAAACTGCCTGAAATGGAATTTTTCCAAAAGGCTAGATGCAAAATTTTGCAAAAGATGAAAATAAGATTGATTTAAGATTAAAATCAAAGAAGGAACATTTTGTGCCGTCTTATTTTCAAAATAATGATGCAAAGGTAAGAAAATTAAACTAAATACTTTTTGTGATACTAAAAAAGTGGAATTAATAGTAGGAAAATTAAATTTATTTTTTAGATATTTGCATCAGTATAAGCCATTTAAATAAAATTATAAGCCATGTTAGTAAAAGTCTTTGGAAGCGCTGTCTTTGGCGTTGAAGCTACCACAATTACCGTAGAGGTAAACATCGATAAAGGAATTGGATACCATTTAGTAGGGTTACCAGATTCTGCCATTAAAGAAAGCAGTTTCCGAATTGCTGCTGCACTCAAGAACAATAACTACGAACTTCCCGGAAAAAAGATTACGATAAATATGGCTCCAGCCGATTTGCGTAAAGAAGGTTCTGCTTATGATTTAACCTTAGCTGTTGGAATTCTCGTAGCATCTTATCAAATAAAAGCTGAAAATTTATCGGAATATGTCATTATGGGAGAACTTTCTTTAGATGGAAGTTTACAACCTATAAAAGGAGCTTTGTCTATTGCTATTAAAGCCAAAGAAGAAGGTTTCAAAGGTTTGTTTTTACCCATACAGAATGTAAAAGAAGCCGCAATTGTTGAAGGATTAGATGTTTACGGAATCGAAAATGTTTTGCAAATTATAGATTTTTTTGAAGGAAGAGGAACAATTGAACCAACTGTTATTGATACGAAAGAAGAATTTTCAAAAACTTTAGAGTTTCCAGAATTTGATTTTTCAGATGTGAAAGGACAAGAATCTATTAAAAGATGTATGGAAATTGCAGCTGCTGGAGGACATAATATTATTTTAATTGGTCCACCAGGTTCAGGAAAAACGATGCTTGCTAAACGTTTGCCAAGTATTTTGCCACCAATGACCATGAAAGAAGCTTTGGAAACCACAAAAATTCATTCCGTTGCTGGAAAAACAAAAGAAGGAGGTTTGATGGCTCAACGACCTTTTAGAAGTCCTCATCATACGGCTAGTTCTGTTTCTTTAGTTGGTGGTGGAAGTTATCCTCAACCTGGAGAAATTTCTTTAGCTCACAATGGAGTTTTATTTTTAGATGAATTACCAGAATTCAAAAGAGAAGTTCTTGAAGTAATGAGACAACCTTTGGAAGATAGAGAAGTCACGATTGCTAGAGCTAAATTTACGATAACCTATCCTTCTTCATTTATGTTAGTTGCGAGTATGAATCCAAGTCCAGGTGGTTATTTTAATGATCCTGATGCTCCTGTGACTTCATCTCCAATGGAAATGCAACGTTATTTGAGTAAAATATCTGGGCCTTTATTAGATAGAATTGATATTCATATTGAAGTTACACCAGTTCCTTTTGAAAAATTAACTGAAACTCGAAAAGCTGAATCTAGTGTTGAAATTCGAAAAAGAGTCACAAAAGCAAGAGAAATTCAATCTATACGATTTGAAAACTTTGAAAATTTGCATTATAATGCTCAAATGAGTAGCAAACAAATTCGTGAATATTGTGAATTGAACGAATCTTCTTTACAAATGCTAAAAACAGCTATGGAACGTTTAAATTTGTCAGCAAGAGCTTATGATAGAATTTTGAAAGTGGCTAGAACCATAGCAGATTTAGAAGCTTCAGAAAATGTGAATTCCAATCATATAGCAGAAGCGATTCAGTATAGAAGTTTAGATAGAGATGGTTGGTTGGGATAATTAACCATGCTTTTTCCAATATCTTTTGCCATAGCTACAGAAAATTTCATTACCAGATTTGATGTTTTTAGTAGCTATGATACAAACATTGTGTTCATCATCTAATGAAATTTTTGCATTGTTTTTGAATTCTGAATTTTCAAAAGCTTCTGCATCATTGGCATATTTGTCAAAACAATCTATATACATTGAATCCATAATAGTACCATCAATCATGTTGATGAAGTATTTGTCGTTTCCATTTGCAACACGATTTTCAGCTTCAATTTGGGTTAAGATTTCACCTTCAAATAAAGTAATAACTTCATGTTTATAAATAGCAATTGCTGTAAATAAACCTCTTCCAGCATTTGGTAATTGAGAATTTTCAATATATAAATAATCGGTTTCTGGTGCTTCTATTTTTAGAGATGAGTGGTTCAGGATTTTGCTTTTTGTAATTAATAAAAAAGAGCTACTAAAAAAAGTAACTCTTTATGATTGAGATGTTTATAGTTTATAAAATTTCTTTAAAAGTATCATGGTTTTTAATATCACCAGTTTCATATCCTTTCATGAACCATTTCATTCTTTGTTCAGAAGAACCATGAGTAAAGGTTTCTTGGTTTACATGGCCTTGCATTTTAGATTGAATGGCATCATCACCAACAGCATGAGCAGCACTTAGAGCTTCTTCAATATCACCAGCTTCTAATAAATTTTTGTTGTAATGTGCCCAAAGTCCAGCATAGAAATCTGCTTGTAATTCTAGAGCGACAGAATATTTGTTTGCTTGAGCTTGAGTTTTTCCTTGTTGAGCTTGTCTGACTTTTTGAGAAGTTCCTAATAAGGTTTGCACATGATGACCCACTTCATGAGCAATTACATAAGCAATGGCAAAATCTCCTCCTTTAGCTCCAAATCTAGTTCTTAGTTCTTCAAAAAAAGCTAAATCCATATACACTTTTTGATCAGCAGGACAATAAAATGGTCCAGAAGCTGCAGTTGCACCACCACATCCTGTTTCAACTGAATCTGTGAACAAAACCATTCCCGGTTTTTGATAGGTTCCAATATTATTTTCAGCAAATATTTTTGCCCATGTTTCGTTATTGTATACGAAAACTGCTTCAGTGAAATCACCTAATTCTTTTTCAGCAGCTGTTAACTCTCTAGTTTGTGTTTGTTCCGTTTGCGTTTGAGCACCTTGTGTTTGTTCTAAAACATTTCCTATGGTTTGTCCGGTTTCACCACCAAAAACATTTAGTAGTAAAATAACTATACCAATTAAACCACCACCAAGAACAGCTTTTCCACCACCAGACATTCCTCTTCTGTCTTCAAAGGTGTCACTTTTTTTTCTTTCCCATTTCATAATTTTCTGTTTTTAAAATTCTTCTTGTCCGATTTCGTCGATTACTGATTTTTCCTCAAACCCAATGGCTTGATTATATATAGCATAAACCATAGAGTAATAATATGGAGCAGTAAAAATAATCCCTATACAAAGTGCAATAATCCCAATAAAAACTCCTATAATAGCTAATAATAGTGCTACAAAAATTAAAAGAGGTTGTTTTAAAAATAACTTAAAACTTTTCGTTAATGCATTTTCATAGTTTTGTCCCCCATAAATGACTAATGGTATTGTAAATACTGTAACCATACTAATAAATAACTGAACAAAATAGGTAAGTATTTCTAAATTAATTAACGATAAACTAGAACTCAATAAACCACCTGTTAAGCCAATAATTAAATGACTTAGAAATAAATCTTTAAAGAACGTGCTTTTATAAAAGTCAAAAAACACATTAATTCCAATTTCTTGATTGTTTTTAGCTAAATGATTAGCATGAATAAATCCAGCTGTGATTGGAGCAAAAAAAGCACTAGTAACCGTTGCAATAATCACAGTACTCAACATTCCAACTGCTGACGATTGACTAGCTTGAAATTCAGTCATAGTAGATGTAAAATCTGAAAGCCCATAAATTAGAACAAGAATAGTTCCATAAATTAGTATAGTAAATATTGCCAACAATATAACTGCAACTCCAGATATTAAAAATGTTTTTTTAAAAGTGTTTACACTCTCATCAATTAAACTTCCTGTTTCAAGCGTGTACCCATTTTGGATTTTTAAATCAATTTTAGAATTAATTTTACTGTTCATTTTTTATATTTATAATTAAAAGCCAATTCTAAATCCAAGGTAAACATCTGCTTGTTTTGTATCGTCAATCATTGCTGTTAAAATAGAACCTGAGCCCATGAAGAATCCACCCAATCTAAATCCAAATCCACCAGTAAAGCCAGAAATTTCATTATCAGATAATGGTACATAAATTTCATAATTTTCACCAGAAAAACGAGGAGTTAAAGTTATACTATTTTGAGTTGTTGAAAAATCATTATCGCTGTCATCTACTAATTTTTGTTGCGTAAAGGCACTTACATAAAAACGTTTTGCAACTTTCAAATCTGCATAAGCTGTAAAAAGAGTTGGTAGTTTTATTGTAAAATCACTTTCATCACTTGTTTTAGTTAAATAGCCACTGTTTAATAATAATTGCTCAATATCTCTGACATTATCAACATCTTCAAATTGATTTAAATCTAGAAACTGAGTATCAGAAATGTTTAAATTGTAATTGTTAGAAATATTGTTATCAGATTTAAAAGTCATTGAACCAATGTTTTTTACTGCAATTCCTGAGTTTAATTTATAGTCTTTAGGATTATTATCTTCGGATTTAATTTTAAAATTTACTCCTAAATCAATTGCATAACCATTAATTCCAGAGCTAAAAAAATCATTAAAATTATCTGCATCAGTAAAGCCATCCGCAATTGGACCAGAATAGGCAATGTTTAAGTTGGCCTGTGTGTCAGTTAAACTTAAATCTCCACCAACATTTACAATGGAACCATTAAACTTATCAGCAGCAAAATTGGTGAATGAACTAGGAAAAAGTAAACGTAAATTTGTTCCTGCACTAAATTTATATTTATCTGTTTCATATAAATCTCTTGCTAAAGAAAGACCAATTTCTCCCCAAGTTGCTGCATTAATTTTTTGGTTGTATTGAGTATTAACACCTGTAATTCCAGCGATAGAATTTATTCCAGAATTTGTAAGAGCTTCTCCTAAGTTTACATCTACATCTATAATATTGGCTTTAGCTACTGCATTAGTTGAAATTCCGAAAGCCCATTTTTTATATTTCATGGCAAAAGCAGGACCATTTACTAATAAATCTAAACGCATATTTGCAGCTTCATCTCCATCGAAAATTAAATCTTCAATATCTTCATCAGAGCTAACTATATCTCCAAAACTTACTTTATTATTAGAAACATTTAGACTCGTGTTGAATACATTTACTTCGTAGGTATTAGACAAATTGGTTAATTCGGCTGGATTAAATGAAGAATTTAATATTCCAACTCTTCTTGATATATTAATTCCTGAATAATGTTCTTGTGCAATACTTAAATTGAACACCAATAACGATAAAAACAAAAGTATTTTTTTCATTTGTAAAAGATTAAGTTTGGTCTTAAAAACAAATGTATAAAATTTTGTTAATATTTGGGAGAGATTATTATTTATATAGCTTTAAAGTAATATTATTTCGATGAAATACTTTTAAATAGCTTTCCAAATTACATCATTTGGAACAGCTGCTTCAAAAGTTAATTTTTCTTTTGTAACAGGATGTATTATAACTAATTTTCTAGCATGAAGATGAATTCCACCATCAGGATTACTTCGGTCAAATCCATATTTTAAATCTCCTTTAATGGGACAACCAATAGCTGCTAATTGTGCTCTAATTTGATGATGTCTTCCAGTATGAAGATTGATTTCTAAAGCAAAATAATTATCTAATTTTTTAATAATTGCATAATCTAAACTTGCTTTTTTACTTTCAGGAACTTCTTTTGTATGTGCTTTAGAAGTATTGTTTTTAGGATTTCGTTTTAGAAAATGAATTAAAGTATCGTTTTCTTTTGGAGGAAAATTTTTCACAACAGCCCAATAAGTCTTTTGTGTTTCTCTGTTTTTGAACGATTCATTTAATCGTGTTAAAGCTTTTGAAGTTTTTGCAAAAACTATAATTCCAGTGGTAGGTCTGTCTAATCGATGCACAACACCTAAATAAACGTCACCTGGTTTGTTGTATTTTTCTTTAATATATTCTTTAACAACTTCAGATAAAGGTTTATCACCAGTTTTATCACCTTGAACAATATCACCAACACGTTTATTAATCACAATGATATGGTTGTCTTCGTGAAGAATTTGAAGGTTAGATTTTGTTGAGACAATTTTATCAGCCATAATTTTCTAAATTCTGAATTCTAATTTCTAACTTCAGAATTAGTATTGCTCATTTTCATTAGGAAAATCAACTGCTTTTACATCAGTAACATATTGACCAATAGCTTTAGTCATTTGATCGTATAAATCTAAATATCTACGTAGAAATCTAGGGTTAAATTCATTGTTCATTCCTAGCATGTCATGAATCACTAAAACTTGCCCATCAACACCACTACCAGCACCAATTCCAATTACAGGAATTGAAATACTTTCGGCAACTTTTTTAGCTAATTTAGCAGGTATCTTTTCCAAAACAAGTGCAAAACAACCAACTCTTTCAAGCATTTTAGCATCTTCAATTAGTTTATCAGCTTCTTCATCTTCCTTAGCTCTTACAGTGTAAGTTCCAAATTTATAAATAGATTGTGGAGTTAAACCAAGATGTCCCATCACAGGAATTCCAGCATTTAAAATACGTTTAATTGAATCTTTAATTTCAGAACCACCTTCTAGTTTAACAGCATGACCACCACTTTCTTTCATAATTCGAATAGCAGAACGCAAAGCTTCTTTTGGATCAGATTGGTAACTTCCAAATGGTAAATCTACAACAACTAAGGCACGCTCAATAGCTCTAACAACTCCAGAAGCATGATAAATCATTTGATCTAAAGTGATTGGTAAAGTTGTTTCGTGACCAGCCATTACATTACTGGCAGAATCTCCAACTAAAATAACATCAACTCCAGCTGAATCAACAATTTTTGCCATAGTAAAATCATAGGCAGTTAACATGGAGATTTTTTCTCCATTTTGTTTCATTTCAATTAATGATTTTGTGGTGACTCTTTTGTAATCTTTTTTAGCTACAGACATAGTATTTGTGTAAAGTTTAGGCAAATGTAGTAAATCAAATTATCTTTTAAATTATGATAAAAAAATAATTTAAAATTTAAGAGTTGCTTGCAAAATAGATTAGTATCTTTATTGCGTTTTTTTTCAAGCAAATAATAATGATAGCAATTTTATTAACGGTAGCTATTTTGGGCTACCTTTCGGTGATTTTTGAATCTCCAATTCGAATCAACAAAACAATTACGGCCATTTTAACAGGAGCTTTATGTTGGATTGTAATAGCCATTTTTAATCCAGGAAATGCACCTCTTATTTCCGAAAAATTAATAACTTATTTTGGTGAAATTGCAGGTTTATTAATATTTTTACTTGGAGCAATGACCATTGTTGAACTTATTGATTTACACAAAGGTTTTACAGTTATTACACACAGAATTAGAACAAAATCAGTTTTAGAATTACTATGGATTGTTGGTTTTGTAACCTTTGTATTATCTGCACTTTTAGATAATTTGGCAACAGCTATAATCATGGTAACATTATTGAAAAAACTAATGCCAAAAGGTGAAGTCAGAATGACATTAGCAGGAATAGTTGTTATTGCTGCAAATGCCGGTGGAGCTTTTAGCCCAATTGGAGATGTTACCACAACTTTATTATGGATTGGAGGACAAGTTAGTGCTTTAGGAATAGTTACAGCATTGATTATACCTTCAATAATGGTTTTATTGGTTCCTTTAGTAATTGCTAGTTATAGAATGAAAGGTTTTGCCGTTTTAAGAGCTCAAATATCAATGGCTGATGCAAAGCGAGAAGAAAAAATGAAAGGAAGTTTAAGTGTTTTTGTTGCTGGAGTTATTGGTTTAGTTTTGGTTCCTGTTATAAAGTCGATTACTGGCTTGCCTCCATTTATAGGAGTTTTAGTTTCTTTGAGTATGGTTGCTTTAGTTTCGATTGTTTATCATAGAAAAAAAACACAAGAAGAAAAAGATAAGTATTCAGTAGCTGCAGCACTTTCTAAAGTTGATGTTAGTTCCATTTTATATTTCATGGGAATATTATTGTTGGTTTTTGCTTTGCAAGAAGTACATTTATTAACTCAATTAGCTGCTTTTTTAGAAACCAATTTGCCAAATAATAATTTAATGATAATTGTAATAGGCTTTTTATCATCTATTGTAGATAATGGAAGTTTGGTTGCTGCCACACAAGGAATGTTTTCAATTACTGAATTTCCGATGGATAACAGTTTATGGGAATTTATTGCTTTGTGTGCTGGTACAGGTGGAAGTATGATGATAATTGGCTCAGCTTCAGGAATTGCAATTATGGAAAAAGAAAAAATGACTTTTATGTGGTACTTGAGAAAAATAACTCCCTTGGCTATAGCAGGTTATATTGCTGGAATTGTAACATATTTAATTCAAGTGCTACTAATGCATTAAACAAATAATTTTGCAATGAAAAAGCTACTTATTATCGCAACAGTTTTAGTATCAAACTTATTTTTTGCTCAGGAAAAAACACCAAAAGCAATTGTAGAAGAATTTTTTATTGCTTTTCATGCAAAGGATACTGTTGCATTAAGAGGATTATGTCATCCAGAAATTGTATTACGAACAGTTGCAAATACTAAAGAAGGCAATAAACTGAAAGATGAAAAATTTGATGATTTTTTAAAATCGATTACTACAATTCCGACTAATCTCAAAGTATTAGAAAAACTAATCGATTATAAAGTTGAAGTTGATGGCAATTTAGCACATGTTTGGACTCCTTATGAATTTTATGTAAATGATAAATTAAGCCACATTGGAGCAAATGCTTTTACTTTATATAACGATAACGGAAAATGGCAAATTATCCATTTGATTGATACCAGAAGAAAGAAATCTTTATAAAATCTTTATACTTATTTGTATTTCTTTTATACGCTATTTATAAAACCCAACTTATCTTTGCCTTGTAATTAATTGGTAAAGTTTTAAAGCGTGTTTAATAGAACTTCAAATCTTAATAATCAATATCTTTTCAGCATAATATTAGTAGTGCTAATCTCTCTTATTTGTTATGCTTTTAAAGATATTATTGGATACAAAGTTATTGCCTTTATTCTTTTGGTTACGGTTTCTTTTGTTGCCATGTTTTACAGAATTGTTCCAACATTATTAGCTGCTATTTTTAGTGCTTTAATTTGGAATTTCTTTTTTATTAAACCTTATTTTACGTTTTATATTGGAAATACTGAAGACAAATTTATGTTTTTCATGTATTTTGTAATTGCTCTGATTAATGCTGTTTTGACCTTTAAAATCAGACAAGTTGAACGAATTGCAAATGAAAAAGAATCCAAATTAAAATCCATAAAACTCTATAATACACTTTTAGATAGTTTATCTCATGAATTAAAAACGCCAATTGCAGCCATTATTGGTTCAACCGATGCACTTCAAAGCAATGCAATTATGTCCGAAAATCAGAAGGAAAAACTCTTGGAAGAAATTTCAATTGCTTCGCTACGCTTAAATAATCAGGTAGAAAATTTATTGAATATGTCGCGTTTAGAATCGGGTGTTATTGTAGCAAAAATGGATTGGGTTGACGTGAATGAAATTGTATATGAAGTAATTAGAGCTCTAAAAATCAAATCATATTCGCAAAAAATAATTGTCAATGTTGCCGAAAATTTACCACTTTTTAAATTGGACTATGGGTTAACAGAGCATGTTATTTATAATTTATTGAACAATGCCATAATTTATACACCCGAAAAAAGCACAATAACAATCAATTTATCATACGTTGAAAATACATTGCAAATTATAATTTTAGATGGAGGAAATGGTTTTCCAGAAGATGAAATAGCCTTTGTTTTTGATAAATTTTACCGACTTAAAAATTCCCGACCAGGTGGTTCTGGATTAGGATTATCTATTGTAAAAGGTTTTGTTGAAGCACAATACGGAACCGTAACTTTAGAAAATAGAGTAGAAGGAGGATCAAAATTTGTAATCAAAATTAAAACCGAAGTTTCAAAATTTAATCAAACTGAAAATGAATAAACACCAAATTTTAATCATTGATGATGAATCGCAAATCAGAAAGCTTTTAGAAATTACTTTGAGCACAAATGATTTTGAGGTGAAATTGGCTGAAAATGGCCTAGAAGGTATTCGTTTTGCAGCTACTTTTCAACCCGATTTGATTATGCTAGATTTGGGTTTGCCTGATGTTGACGGTCAGAAAGTATTGCAACAATTACGCGAATGGTATTTGAATCCTATTATGATTTTATCGGTAAAAAGTGAAGAATCGGAAATTGTGAAAGCATTAGATAATGGAGCCAATGATTATTTAATTAAGCCATTTAGAACACAGGAATTATTAGCAAGAGTGCGTTCTCACATGAGAAACCATATTAAAGAAGCTTCAGAGCCAATAATTAGTTCATCTAATTTTTCAATTGACTTGGTGGCTCGAAATGTAAAAGTAAATGATGAAGAAATTAAATTAACCCAAACGGAGTTTAATTTATTAGCCATTTTGGCAAAAAACGAAGGAAAAGTATTAACACATCAATACTTATTGAAGGAAATTTGGGGAAAAAGTTATAGTGACCAAACCCAATATCTACGTGTGTTTGTAGCACAATTAAGAAAAAAAATTGAGAAAGATGCTAATCACCCAGAAATGATTCTTACCGAAAGCGGAATTGGTTATCGATTTATTCTGACATAAAAATCATCACATATGAAAAATTCTGACAGCAACACAGCTAATGTGCCAAGCGATAGTCTTAGTTTGTCTTTAAATAATGCAATACATCAATCATATTCAAATGCAAATTCTGATAGTTGGCTTCGAGAATTCATTAAAATTAATCAATGTCCACAACGAGAAGACGCTCTAGAAAATCAACTCAACGATTTGAGTTTAGTTGCCGAAAAACTTGGATTAGTTCACGCTTCGCACTTTATCAAAAACTATTATAAATTTAAAATTAAAAAATAAAATGCCTAAAACACTATTTCAAACCGTAAGACGCAAATACTTAAAATTTCATTTGCGATTAAATCCTCAACAAAGTTTATTTTTTGGATTTTTCATGTACATGGTTTTGGGTTGGATATTTCTTTCCTTGCCTTTCTCACAGAAAATTCCAACAGACTTTATTGACACACTTTTCACATCCACATCAGCGCTTTCGACTACAGGATTAGCAACCGTGAGTACATTTGACAATTATACCTTTTTTGGGCAATTCATAATTCTAACATTGATTCAAATAGGAGGAATTGGATATATGACATTGACTACTTATATTTTACTTTCTACGACTAAGCAAATAACGCATTGGCACAAAAAAATAATGCAAAATGAGTTTACCATGCCAAAAGAATTTAAAATTCAGGATTTTTTAAAATCGGTTATTGTATTTACTTTTACTGTTGAGATTATTGGAGCTGTTTTGTTTTATTTTGCCTTTAGACCCATTCATTCTGATACATTTTTTACCATTTGGACAAGTGTTTTTCACAGTGTTTCCTCTTTTTGTACCGCAGGGTTTAGTTTATACAATACTAGTTTTGAAGCTTACGCTTCTAATAGTTTTTTAAACGGAATTGTTATCTTTTTAACTATTTCAGGAGCATTAGGCTTTATTGTAGTTACTGATATTTGGAATTTTATTTCAAAAAAATCAAAAGAAATTTCATTCACCACAAAAATGATTACACTTTCTTTTTTTACAGTACTTTTAATAGCATTTTTTATTCAGTTTTTTGGTGAACCAACTATCCAATATTTACCATTATCTTATCGTTTTAAAGTTGCATTATTCACTACGGTTAATGCTATCACAACAGCTGGTTTTAATTCCTTGCCAATTGGAACTTTGAGCACAAGCGTTTTGTTGAGTATAATTTTCTTAATGTATGTTGGAGCAGCACCATCAAGTTCGGCTGGTGGAATGAAAATAACCACACTTACTGCAATTATAGCAATTGTGAAAAGTAAAATCAGAAATGAAAGTAAAGTAACTTATTTTGGAAAAAAGATTCCAGCAGATAGATTGGAAATGGCTGTTTCTACATTCATTTTTTATACTGCAATATTGTTTTTAAGTGTATTTCTATTAAGTTTTACAGAAAACCAAACTTTAGATAAATTACTTTTTGAAGCTACTTCTGCCATAGGAACCGTTGGTTTAAGTATGGGTATTACTGGAGATTTAACTATTTTTGGTAAGTTAATTATAATTTGTATAATGTTCATTGGAAGAGTAGGTGTTATCACTTTTGGATTAGCAATTTTAGCAAGAAAACAACATAAATTAATAGATAATGAGACAGATTTGGCTGTATAGTATAGTGCTTTTATGCTTTTTAGGAAGAGCACAAGAGAAAGATTCTTTAGAAATTAAAGTTTCGGGTTATTTAGAAACATATTATGCTTATGATTTTAGCAATCCAAGAACTGATAATAAACTTCCATTTATGTACAATTACAACCGTCACAATGAGTTTAATGTGAATAATGGATTAATTCGTACACAATTACAATATGGAAATACTTATGCTTCTGTAGCAATTCATGCTGGAACTTATGTTGATGATAATTATGCCGCAGAAGATATAAAATTATTGAGTGAAGCTTATGTGGGAATGTATTTCAATGACAACAAAAAGTCGTCTATTGAAGTAGGAATTATGCCAAGTTATATTGGATTTGAATCAGCCACTTCTAATTCAAATTTGACGTTAACACGTTCTTTATTGGCAGAAAATTCACCCTATTTCATGACCGGAATTAAGTACAATTATGAACCAAATGAAAAATGGAGTTTTTCGGGATTGGTAACGAATGGTTGGCAACGCATCAACAAACCACAAAAAGATGTTGTACCAGCTTTTGGAACACAGATTGTTTATGAACCTACTGAAAATTCTATTTTAAATTGGAGTACTTTTATTGGTAAAGAATTCTATGGAACTGAATTAGCCATGCGTTATTTTAGTAATTTATATTGGGATAATACATGGAATTCAAAATGGCATACAATTTTAGGATTTGATTTTGGAATTCAAGATAGTTCTACTTTAAATGATAAACATTTATATTGGATGAGTCCAGTTTTAATTGCACAATATGCAATAAATGCAAAATGGCAAGCGGCTGTTAGAGTAGAATATTATCAAGATGAAGATAATGTGATTGTTGCAACTTCAGATGCATTTAAAACTTCAGGAGCTTCCATTAATTTTGATTATTTGCCCAATTCTAAGGTGAAATTAAGAACCGAAGCAAGATATTTAGATTCTCAAAGCTCTATTTTCAATGATAATAAATCCAATAACTTTTTTGTTACAACGAGTTTAAGTTTTGAGTTTTAAGATATTTCAAATCCATTAAAAAAGCTATTAAACTTCCAATTGTGTAACAAAATAAATCTAACCAAAGAAAACCTTCACCCAAAATGTAATGTCCTAATGTAGTTTTTCGAATGGTAATTAACCAATCAATTTGAACCAATTGTAAAATTTCGATAGTAAAACAAAAAAGTAAACTAAGTACAAATGTTTTGTATGTTTTCAGATGAATAAAAAGGAATCGCAATCCAAAATAAATCAAGATAGCATACAAAACATCTCCTATTAATAAAGGTATTCCATTTATTTTTCTTGAAGAAATTCCAAGAATCATGACTATTAAAACAAGAATAAAATATTTCAATCGATTGTTTTTCATTAACAATCTGCCATATTTACGGCTACTGCCAAACCACCTTCAGAGGTTTCTTTGTATTTGGTATTCATGTCTTTAGCTGTTTCCCACATTGTATTTACCACTTTATCCAAAGGAACTTTAGCATTTTTTGCATCAGTTTC
The DNA here is from genome assembly GCF_042652765.1 of Flavobacterium ponti. Classification (NCBI taxonomy): domain Bacteria; kingdom Pseudomonadati; phylum Bacteroidota; class Flavobacteriia; order Flavobacteriales; family Flavobacteriaceae; genus Flavobacterium; species Flavobacterium ponti. The sequence continues at coordinate 422,404 of NZ_JBHSGW010000025.1, read as the reverse complement.
TAAGGCTAATTCGGCAGCGTTTATAGCTTTTATAGCTCCCATTGTATTTCTTTCAATACATGGAACTTGCACTAAACCACCAATAGGATCACAAGTTAGCCCTAAATGATGTTCCATTGCAATTTCAGCTGCAACTGTTACTTGTTCAGGTGTTCCACCCATGGCTTCACACAAAGCAGCAGCAGCCATAGCACTTGAAACCCCAATTTCAGCCTGACAACCACCCATGGCAGCACTAATTGTGGCACCTTTTTTAAAGATACTTCCAATTTCTCCAGCAGTCATTAAAAAACGCTTGATTTCTTCTTCTCCAGCTTCATGGTTTTCGATTACTAAATAATACATCAAAACAGCTGGAATAACTCCTGCACTTCCATTGGTTGGAGCTGTTACAACTCTTCCCAAAGATGCATTTACTTCATTAACTGATAAGGCAAAACAACTTACCCATTTTAAGATTTGTCTAAATTTAACTTCAGTTTGACGAATAACTTGCATCCATGAATAAGGATCATTGTATGGTAAAACACCAATTAAGTTTTTGTGCATGTCATAAGCTCTTCTTCTCACATTTAATCCACCAGGCAAAGTTCCTTCAGAGTGACAACCTATATACATACATTCTAACATAGTGTCCCAAATACGCATTAATTCATTGTGAATCTCATCTTTAGAACGCATGGATTTTTCATTTTCGTAAACAATTTCCCAAATTTGTTTGTTTTCTTGATTACAAAAACGCAATAAATCACTGGCATTGTCAGTTCTAAAAGGAAAAGAACATTTAATCTCTTCGTTTTTAGTTGAATTTAATCGCTCTTCTATTACGACAAAACCACCACCAATAGAGTAGTAGGTATTTTCATATTCTTCATCAGAAGTATAAGCTGTAAATTTAATACCATTAGCATGAAAAGGTAGAAATTCACGATTAAAAACGATGTCAGTTTCAAAATTAAAAGGAATGATAATTTCATTACCTAAAAATATTTCTTTTTTGTTTTTGATAGCTGAAATAATAACATCAATACTTTCTACAGGAATATATTCAGGATCTGCACCACTTAAGCCTAGCATCACAGCTAAATCTGTTGCATGACCTTTTCCTGTTAATGAAAGAGAACCATACAAATCAACTTTGACTCTATTGATATTGTCAATAAGTTTTTTATCTTTTAATTCTCCTAAAAAGCGTTCGGCAGCTCTCCAAGGTCCAAGGGTATGTGAACTTGAAGGTCCAACACCAATTTTTAACATGTCAAAAACTGAAATACATTCCATAGCTAAATCGTTATAGTTGCAAAGATAAAAGAAAGTTTATGAGTTTAAGAGTTAAATTTACAAAATGTTTACTGCTACAGACTTCGTACTTTGACTTTCATATTTTGTACTCATAAATGTCATCTTGTCATATAATTTTATCAAATACTGACAATTAATTAAGAAATAATGTGTTGGCATAAAACTTGACTTATTAAAAGCGAGTTTAAAAAATTAAATAAATTAGAAATTAAATAAGATGAGTAAAATTATTGGAATTGACTTAGGAACTACTAACTCTTGCGTCTCTGTAATGGAAGGTAACGAACCAGTAGTAATTCCTAATGCAGAAGGAAAAAGAACAACACCATCAATCATTGCATTTGTTGAAGGTGGAGAAATTAAAGTGGGAGATCCTGCAAAAAGACAAGCAGTGACTAACCCAACGAAAACTATTGCTTCTATCAAGCGTTTTATGGGTAATAAATATTCAGAAAGTGCAAACGAAGCAAAAAATGTGGCTTATAAAGTAGTAAAAGGAGATAATGACACACCAAGAGTTGATATTGACGGAAGACTTTACACACCACAAGAATTATCAGCTATGACACTTCAAAAAATGAAGAAAACTGCTGAAGATTATTTAGGACAAACCGTAACTGAAGCTGTTATTACTGTTCCTGCTTACTTTAATGATGCACAACGTCAAGCTACAAAAGAAGCTGGTGAAATTGCAGGTTTAAAAGTAATGCGTATTATTAATGAACCTACTGCTGCTGCGTTAGCATATGGTTTAGATAAAAAAGGTACTGATCAAAAAATTGCTGTTTACGATTTAGGTGGAGGTACATTTGATATTTCTATCCTTGAATTAGGTGATGGTGTATTTGAAGTATTATCTACAAACGGAGATACTCATTTAGGAGGAGATGATTTTGATCAAGTTATTATTGACTGGTTAGCTGAAGAATTCAACAAAGATGAAGGAATTGATTTACGTCAAGATCCAATGTCGTTACAAAGAATTAAAGAAGCTGCAGAAAAAGCTAAGATTGAATTATCATCTTCTGCTGAAACTGAAATCAACTTACCATATGTAACAGCTACTGCTACAGGACCAAAACACTTAGTTAAAAAATTAACTAGAGCTAAATTTGAACAATTATCAGATGCCTTAGTAAAACGTTCTATGGAACCAGTTGCTAAAGCGTTGAAAGATGCAGGTTTATCAACATCAGATATTGACCAAGTAATTTTAGTTGGAGGTTCAACTCGTATGCCAAGAATTGCTGACGAAGTTGAAAAATTCTTCGGTAAAAAAGCATCAAAAGGAGTTAATCCTGATGAAGTAGTTGCTATTGGAGCTGCTATCCAAGGTGGTGTATTATCTGGAGATGTGAAAGATGTATTGTTATTAGACGTTACACCTTTAGCATTAGGTATCGAAACTATGGGTGGAGTTATGACGACTTTAATTGAGTCTAACACAACAATTCCAACTAAAAAATCGCAAGTGTTCTCTACAGCTGCAGATTCTCAACCATCTGTTGAAATCCATGTGTTACAAGGAGCAAGAGCAATGGCTGCAGATAATAAAACAATTGGTCGTTTCCACTTAGATGGAATTCCACCAGCACCTAGAGGTGTTCCTCAAATTGAAGTTACTTTTGATATTGATGCAAATGGTATCATCAAAGTTTCTGCAACGGATAAAGGAACAGGAAAATCTCATGATATTCGTATCGAAGCTTCTTCTGGTTTAACAGCTGAAGAAATTGAAAGAATGAAAAAAGATGCTGAAGCAAATGCAGATGCTGACAAACAAGCAAAAGAGAGAATTGAAAAATTAAATCAAGCTGATAGTATGATTTTCCAAACAGAAAGTCAATTGAAAGAATTAGGTGATAAATTATCTGATGACCACAAAACAACTATCGAAGGAGCATTAACTGAATTAAAAGCGGCTCATGAATCACAAGATTTATCAGCTATTGATACTGCTTTAGAAAATGTAAATGTAGCTTGGAAAACAGCAACTGAAGCTATGTATGCTCAAGGTGAACAAGGTGGAGCTCAACAAGCACAACCTCAAGCTGATGCATCAGGTGATCAAACACAAGATGTAGAATTTGAAGAAGTAAAAGAAGATAAATAATAGCAATATTATTAATTCAAAATTAAACCGAGTAAGTAATTGCTCGGTTTTTTTATGTCTAAAATTAATTAGTATGCATGCATAGTAAAATCAATAAGTTTTACTATATTTGGTATTAGAAAAATTATTCAAATGCAAAAGCCAACATTAACTTCGTTATTAAAAATAAAACATCCCGTAATAATTGCTCCAATGTTTTTAGTTTCCAATACTAAAATGGTTATTGAAGGCATGAAAAGTGGAGTAGCAGGTTGTATTCCAGCTTTAAATTATAGAACATTAGAAGAATTAAGAGCATCAATTAAAGAATTAAAAGAAGCTAAAGTTGAAGGAGGAAGTTTTGGATATAATTTAATTGTAAATAAATCAAACCCAAAATATAAAGATCAATTGCAAGTTATTTGTGAAGAAGGGGTCGATTTTATCATCACCTCGCTAGGAAGTCCTGAAGAAACTATTAGAGAAGCACATAAAGTTGGTATTAAAGTATTTTGTGATGTCACCGATTTGTCATTTGCTAAGAAAGTAGAAAGTTTAAGAGCAGATGCCTTAATTGCTGTCAATAATCAAGCTGGTGGACATAGAGGAAATATAAATCCAGAAGAATTAATTAGACAATTAAATGAAAATACAACTTTACCAGTCATCTCAGCAGGTGGTGTTGCAAGTAAAGCTGATTTAGATAAAATAATTAATTATGGTGCAGTTGGAGTATCGGTAGGAAGCCCTTTTATAGCATCAAATGAAGCTGGAGTTTCTGATGAATACAAACAAGCTTGTGTAGATTATGGTGCAAAAGATATTGTTATGACACAACGAATTTCTGGAACACCTTGTACAGTTATCAATACACCTTATGTTCAAAAAATAGGAACCAAAGAAACTTGGTTAGAACATTTACTAAACAAAAACAAAAGTTTAAAAAAATGGGTAAAAATGGTTCGTTTTTATATTGGAATGAAAGCCACAGAAAAAGCAGCTACACAAGCTACCTATAAAACCGTTTGGGTCGCTGGACCAAGTATTGAAAATACAAAAGCTATTTTGCCTTTAAGGGAAATTGTTAAGGGTTTGGTAAATTGATTCCTAATTAATAATAATGATTTCATCTTTGTTAATTTTAGATTGTAATCTTATTATATAATTTTCTTTTGTTGAAACTGTTACTTGTAATTTTTTATGTTTCTTATATTTAATTATTAATTGTTCTCCTAATTTTGAATCAAATTTAAATTTACCTTCTAAATCTGTATAATATACGTCTCTACTTATTTTACACTTAATTTTTAAATTTGGAATAGGTTTACTTTCACTATCATATATAATACCAGACACTTTTCTTTCTTGTTAGTCTGAAAAAGAAAAGATATTTATTAAAATGAACGATATGAAAATTTTTAAAATCAAATTACTCTACCTTTATCTCAAAAGCTTTATCCCAATTTTTACCAGTAACTAACATAGTTTTTGTTTCAGGGTTATAAGCTATTCCATTTAAAACTTCTCCTTGTTGTAAAGGCTTAGTTACTTTAGTTTTTAATTCGCTTAAATTTAATATTTTTTCAATGGCTCCTGTTTTTGGATTAATTCTGATAACCATATCTTTTTCGTAAATATTGGCCCAAATTTTTCCATCAATCCATTCCATTTCATTAATAAAATCTATTTTATTTGCATTAGTATATACATTGATGTAATCAATCATTTCAAAAGTTTCTGGATTTAAAATATAAATTTTTTCAGAACCATCACTCATATATAAATTTGTTCCATCATTAGTTAAACCCCAACCTGGTAAATCTTTTCTAAAATATGGTATTGACTTTTCTTTTTTGAATGTTTTAGCATCATAAACAAAAGCAGTATTTTCATTCCAAGTTAATTGATATATTTTGTCTTTTAAAACAGTAACTCCTTCACCAAAATATTGCTTATCTATATCAATTTTTTCAATAACATCACCTGTTTTGTAATCTGTTTTTCTCAAAGAAGAATTACCATATTGTCCACTTCCTTCAATTAAAAAACCATCGTAAAATTCATATCCTTGCGTATAAGAACTCAAATCATGATTATAAGTATTTACAATTTTATAATTTACTAATTCAGGAGCATCTTTTGCATAAATGATAAAATTAGTTTCAGTTTCACTATTTTTTCCTTCAGAATAAATCAGTGCTTTAACTCTTGTATAACCCAACTTTTCATTTTCTAAAGAAAAATTAATTTTTTCATTTTTAATTGACTTGCCGATATTTTTATCATTTATATAGTAAATAACTGAGTCAATAACTTTACTTTCTTCGTTTTTTATACCCAAATCTACACTTTGAGAAGGGTTATAAGCTTGCATCATTGCTGATGTATCTATTGAAAAATTATTTTTTTCATCATTTTTATCTTCACCACATGAAATTGATAAAATAGTTAAACCAATGAAAGAGAATACCTTATATTTAAACATAATTAATTTTTTTAAAAATCGAATATACAACGTTTTTTTTAACCGACAATTGCCTTGCAAAAATACAAAAAGATTGTATATTTGCACCGGCAAGTCCTACACGACCAGCTCCTGCAGAATCCCCCAGGGTGGGAACGCAGCAAGGGTACGCGGTTGTAGCGGTGCGATGTAGGTCGCTTGCCATTTTTTTTGAGAATTTACATTATAATTATCTTCCAAATCGGAAGATTTTTTTATTTCAAATAAATCCATTGTAAAAATATAACGCATTATTCAATTTGAAGTTAAAGTTACATTAAAATTAACCCAACTTTTTAATTAACTTTGCAATTCTAATTTTGAAAAGAAAATAATGCAAAAAGTTGTTTTTATTACTGGAGCTTCATCCGGAATTGGTAAAGCTATTGGAGAATTTCTACATCATAAAAATTTTATTGTTTATGGCACAAGTCGAAATCCTTCAAAAGTAGAAAATTCAATTTTTCCATTAGTTTCATTAGATGTAAGAAATTCGCAATCTATTCAAGCAGCAATTTCAGAAGTATTATCAATAACAAAAAAAATTGATGTTGTAATTAATAATGCTGGTGTTGGAATAACAGGACCATTAGAAGAAATTCCTTCAGAAGAAATTAAAAATAACTTCGAGACTAATTTATTTGGACCTATAGAAGTAATGAAAGCTGTTTTACCTCAAATGAGAACTCAAAAACAAGGATTAATCATTAATATAACATCCATTGCTGGTTATATGGGATTGCCTTATAGAAGTGTTTATTCATCTTCAAAAGGAGCTTTAGAATTAATAACTGAAGCATTGCGAATGGAAGTAAAATCTTTCGGAATTCATATTACAAATGTTGCACCAGGTGATTTTGCTACAAACATTGCAGCTGGTCGTTATCATGCTCCTGTAATTAAAGGTTCAGCGTATGAAATAACATATGGAAATACTTTAAAAGAAATGGATTCTCATGTAGACAGTGGAAGTAATCCTAACCAAATGGCAGAAGTTATTTATAAAATTATCAATACACCTAATCCAAAAATACATTATAAAGTGGGTGCTTTTTTACAAAAATTTTCAATTGTTTTAAAGCGAATGCTTCCAGATAAAGTATATGAGAGAATGTTGATGAATCATTATAAGTTATAGACAATCAATAATAAACGATTAAAAATAAAAGACATGAAATTTTTTATAGACACAGCTAATTTAGCTCAAATTAAAGAGGCACAAGAATTAGGAATTTTAGATGGTGTAACAACAAATCCATCATTAATGGCAAAGGAAGGAATAACAGGTAAAAATAACATTCTTAAACATTATGTTGACATTTGTAACCTTGTGGAAGGTGATGTGAGTGCAGAAGTAAATGCAGTTGATTATGATGGAATGATTAGAGAAGGAGAAGAATTAGCTGATTTACATGAGCAAATTGTTGTAAAGTTACCAATGACTAAAGAAGGAATTAAAGCGTGTAAATATTTTTCTGACAGAGGTGTAAAAACAAACGTAACTTTAATTTTTTCTGCTGGTCAAGCTTTGTTAGCCGCTAAAGCTGGTGCTACTTATTGTTCTCCGTTTTTAGGAAGATTAGATGATGTTTCAACAGATGGTTTAAATCTAATTGATGAAATTCGTCAAATTTACGATAACTATGGTTTTGAAACACAAATACTTGCTGCTTCAGTTCGTCATACAATGCATGTTGTAAATTGTGCAAAAATAGGAGCAGACGTAATGACTGGACCATTGTCTTCTATTTTAGGTCTGTTAAAACATCCTTTAACAGATATTGGTTTAGCACAATTTATTGCTGATTACGAAAAAGGAAATAAATAATTTTAGTTTATAAATAATAGTAATAAAAAAAGCGATTTTCATTTGAAAATCGCTTTTTTTATGTTTTTAAAAGACCTTATTCTAGATTTTTTTCAAAATTCACATCAAATAAATTTACAAAAGCATTTTTTATTGTGCCATCTGCATTTAAAACAATAGTTCTATGAATTTTATTAATTACCCAATCTTCTCTAATTTTTTCAAAATCAACAGCATGAATTTCAATAATGTTTTTATGATTAAATCCTTCTAATTTTGTTTTCCATTCTTCATAACTGTCATCAATGTTTACTGCTATGAAATCTACATTTGGGTATTTTTCTTTCAGTTTAAATACTTTTTTATGGACTGAATTTAAATGAGATTCTGCATTTGTAGTACAAAAGAAAATAACAGTTTGATTGTGGATTAATTTTTCAAGAGCAATTGGATTGTTATTGATATCTACAAAATTTTCGGTGGGCAATTTTTTACCAACTGTTAATTTATGGATAGAAGCAGCAATATTATTAATTTCTTTTTGCATCTTTTTATCAGTGGATATTTCAAGATATCTATTTATAAAAGTAGCATTATTGTACATGTTTTGGTCTTCAAGAAGATAGCGCATTGCTAGACCATTCAAAACTGTGTTTTTTATTTTATGATTCTTTATTAAAGTATCAGCAATATTTAATTTCTTAATTGAGTTCTCGAGTGTGAATTCGTCAATATCACCTTTTTTTTCAGTAAACGTTATATTGTTTAATAAAGAAGTAACATAGTTTACATAAGGATAATAGTTGGCAAATGTAGGATTGTTAAAGTCAATTTTCTTCCTGTGATTATAGTAATCTTTGGGTAATTCATCTATTACATTTTCTCCCGAAATGAATTTGTGAGCATAAGGATAAACCTCTTTTACAAAATATTTGGGTAACTCCAAACTAGCAAGTGCTAAAGAATCAAAACTTTCATTCCATTCATTTTTTGCTTTATGTTTTTCGTAAACTTTTTTTCTTAATGCAAAACTTGAATCTATATTCTTAATAAAATCTTTAGAATTTCTAAAGAACACATCATACATACTAGAGCGATCTTTTTCATTTAAAAGATACATTTCCATCAAGTAATTGTTTTTTTCGTAACCTCTTCCACAGAAAACTATTGAGTTGTCAAAATCTCTCGTGTTTATCAAAACCATCAGACTATCATTTTTATCAAAATAGACATATTGATATTCTGGTTGATGTTTAAAAGTATATAATCCTGGTGTTAAAGAATCAAATTTATGTAAAAAGCGATTTTTTTCATCTAAAAAAAGGGTGTCAACAACTTCATTATCCTTTAATAATAAAACATAATTGGTTTGTGGATCTATAACTTCGCCACCAAAATAAGCAGTAAAATCTTCATCGCTATGTTTTTTATCGCAAGATGTAAAAAAGCCTAACGAGATAATCGTTAAAATTGAAGGTAGTAATTGTAAATATTTTATCATGCTATCTAATTTCGAAAACAAATTTATAGCTTCCATTTTAATAGCGTTGTTAAAGCATAGTTAAATTAAACCTATTATTATTCTAAATAAGCCTTGAAAAAACTATGATTTTAACATTAAAAAGTAAACGCAATTTACTACTTTTGCAAAAAAAATATTTAGCATGTTAACAGTTTCTAATTTATCAGTTCAATTTGGTAAAAGAATATTATTTGATGAAGTAAACACCACTTTTACCCAAGGTAATTGCTACGGAATTATTGGTGCCAATGGTGCAGGAAAATCTACATTTATGAAGATTATTGCTGGTGATTTGGATCCAACTTCAGGAAGAGTGATTCTTGAGCCAGGAAAACGTATGTCAGTTTTAAATCAAAACCATAACATGTTTGATGAACATACGGTTTTAGAAACGGTTTTGATGGGAAACAAAGTCCTACACAAGATTAAAGCTGAAATGGATGCTTTGTATTTAGATTATAACGAAGAAAATGCCAATAGAATAGGTGAGTTACAAATGCAATTTGACGAAATGGACGGTTGGAATGCAGAATCTGATGCAGGAGCAATGTTATCTAATTTAGGAATTTCAGCAGATTACCATTACACTTTAATGAGTGAAATGGAAGGAAAACTAAAAGTTCGTGTGTTATTAGCACAAGCACTTTTTGGTAATCCAGATGTGTTGATTATGGATGAGCCTACCAATGATTTGGATTTTGAAACCATAGGTTGGTTAGAAAATTTCTTAGCGAATTATGAAAATACGGTTTTAGTAGTTTCTCACGATAGACACTTTTTAGATGCAGTTTGTACACATATTTCGGACATAGATTTTGGAAAAATAAATAACTACTCAGGAAATTATACATTTTGGTATGAAAGTAGTCAATTAGCCGCAAAACAAAAAGCACAACAAAACAAAAAAGCGGAAGAAAAGAAAGCTGAATTAGAAGAGTTTATTCGTCGTTTTAGTGCAAACGTTGCTAAATCTAAACAAGCAACTTCTCGTAAAAAAATGATTGATAAATTAAACTTGGATGAAATCAAACCGTCAAGTAGAAGATATCCAGCGATTATTTTTGATACAGAACGTGAAGCTGGTGATCAAATCTTAAACGTACAAAATTTAAGTGCATCAATTGATGGAGAAGTCTTATTTAAAGATGTGCATTTAAATATGGCAAAAGGTGATAAAGTTGTAGTTTTTTCTAAAGATTCTCGAGCTACAACAGCATTTTATGAAATTTTAAATGGCAATCAAAAACCAGATTCAGGAGAGTTTGATTGGGGAATTACAACAACACAATCTTATTTACCAGCAGATAATCATGCTTTTTTTGAGAATAAAGATTTAAACTTGGTAGATTGGTTGCGTCAATATGCTAAAACAGAAGAAGAAAGAGACGAAGTGTATATTAGAGGTTTTCTTGGAAAAATGATTTTTTCTGGAGAAGAAGCTCTAAAAAAATGTAACGTTCTTTCTGGAGGAGAAAAAGTGCGTTGTATGCTTTCTCGTATGATGATGATGAGAGCCAATGTATTGATGTTAGATGAACCAACGAATCACTTAGATTTGGAATCTATCACAGCTTTCAATAATTCCTTAAAAAACTTTAAAGGTTCTGTTTTATTTACAACTCATGACCACGAATTTGCACAAACCGTTGGTAATAGAATTTTTGAAATAACACCAAACGGAGTTATAGATAGATACATGACATTTGATGAATATTTAGACGATCCAAAAATCAAAGAACAAAGAGCTAAAATGTATAGTTAATTACGAATTAGCAATTAAAAATAACTAATCCCAATTTTTATGAAATTGGGATTTTTTAATAACTTTAAAAAATGAAACACTTAGCATTACTTCGAGGAATCAACGTATCAGGTCATAATATGATTAAAATGGATGTTTTAAAAAAGTTACTTGAAAATATTGAATTTCAAAATGTTGAAACTTATATTCAATCAGGAAATGTATTTGTAGAAACTGCAGAAGAAAATCCTAATAGTGTTGGTTTTGCTATCAAACAAGAAATCTTTAAACAATTAGGTTTTGATGTTCCAGCGATTGTAATTAGTAAATCAGATTTAGAAAAATGTTTGACTAATAATCCTTTTTTTAAAGAGAAAAATGTAGATACCAAAAAACTTTATGTGGCTTTTATTTCAAAAGAATTAAACAATAATGCTTTGAATGATTTAAAAATTAGTCAATTTAAACCTGATGAAGCTTTTATTGATGGAAATAGAATCTATATGAAATTAGAAACAGGTGCAGCCAAAACAAAACTAACTCAAAAATACATAGAAAAAAAATTAAATGTAACTGCTACAAGTCGCAATTGGAATACTGTTAACAAACTGTTAGAGATGTTTTAAAGAACATTCATATTTCGAGTTCAAAAGTTAAACTTTGTTTAAAAATAGCTTATTTCAGTTTTAATCTACTGCATTATAATCCCTTTTTTGTAAATTTATGAAATAACCAAAAAACAAATTAACATGAAAAGAAATGCAACTGCCGTTTGGAACGGTGACGTTAAAACAGGAACAGGAAAAATATCAACACAAAGTACAACATTAAACAATGTTCAATATTCATTCAAAACGCGTTTTGAAGATGGAGTAGGAACAAATCCAGAAGAATTAGTTGCAGCAGCTCATGCAGGTTGTTTTTCAATGCAATTATCAGCTTTTCTTGGAGAAGAAGGCTGCAAAATTGAAAGTATTCAAACAAAGTGTGAAATTAACTTAGTAGAAGGTTCAATAATTGGTTCGCACCTAACGGTAGAAGCAAAAATAGAAGGAATTTCAGACGATAAATTTCAAGAATTAGTAGCTAAAGCTGAAAAAAATTGCCCAATTTCTAAATTATTAGATACAGCAATTACTTCAACTGCAACTTTAATATAACTCAGTAATAAATTGTAATTCAGTAATAATCCTCTGTTTTAATTGTGTTTTTTCTATCTGAAAAATAAATTAATAGCAATTAAAAAAGTGCAAATTCAATTTTGAATTTTAGAATTTCTTATTTGGAATTTCTTTTTTATATCTTTGTAAAACATGGATGATTTCTCTCCAATAAGAAGGAATATTGCCTATTGAAAAGTAGGTTGGTTTATTAAAAATCTGTAACGAGTTCAGATTAAAAAAATACATTTATGTCAGTTTTAGAAAAAAATGCAGCTAATCAAGCAATCAATTTAGAAGACCAATATGGTGCTCATAACTATCATCCACTTCCAGTTGTTCTTGCAAAAGGAGATGGTGTTTATGTTTGGGATGTTGATGGAAAAAAGTATTATGATTTTCTTTCAGCTTATTCAGCAGTAAATCAAGGTCATTGTCATCCTTCGATTATTGGTGCAATGATTGAACAAGCCAAAACCTTAACATTAACTTCTCGTGCTTTTTACAACGATAAATTAGGAGTTTATGAAGAATATATTACAAAATATTTTGGTTTTGATAAGGTTTTGCCAATGAATACAGGTGCTGAAGCAGTGGAAACAGCTATCAAAATTTGTAGAAAATGGGCTTATGAGAAAAAAGGAGTTGACGAAAAAGAAGCTCAAATCATAGTTTGTGAAAATAACTTTCACGGAAGAACTACAACAATCATTTCGTTTTCAAATGATGAAAATGCGAGAAAGAATTTCGGACCTTATACAGCTGGTTTTATTAAAATTCCTTACGATGATATCGAAGCTTTAGAAAAAGCCATTAAATCGTCTAAAAACATAGCAGGTTTCTTAGTTGAGCCAATACAAGGAGAAGCTGGAGTTTATGTTCCTAGTGAAGGATATTTAGCAAAAGCAAAACAACTTTGTAAAGAGAACAATGTTTTGTTCATTGCAGATGAAGTTCAAACTGGTGTTGCAAGAACTGGAAAATTATTAGCAGTTGATCATGAAAATGTAAAACCAGACATGTTGATTTTAGGAAAAGCATTATCTGGAGGAGTTTATCCTGTATCAGCAGTTTTGGCAAATAATGAAATCATGAATGTAATTAAGCCTGGTCAACATGGTTCAACTTTTGGAGGAAATCCAGTTGCTGCTGCTGTTGCAATTGCTGCTTTAGAAGTAATTAAAGATGATAATTTAGTTGAAAATTCGGCTGTTTTAGGAAAATTATTTAGAAGTGAAATGCAAAAATACATTGAAACTTCAAACATAGTTTCATTAGTAAGAGGTAAAGGTTTGCTTAACGCAATTGTAATTAATGATTCTGAAGAAAGTGAAACTGCTTGGAATATTTGCATGAAATTATCTGAAAATGGTTTATTGGCAAAACCTACTCATGGAAATATCATTCGTTTTGCACCACCTTTAGTAATGACTGAAGAACAATTATTGGAATGTGTATCAATTATTACGAAGACTTTAAAAGAGTTTGAAAAATAAACTTATTAATTCATAAAAAAATCCGTCTAATTAATTTATTAGACGGATTTTTTGTTTAATGTTGTTTAATTATTGTGCTCCATATTTTCTCATCATTTCTTCTTGCATTTGCTGTAAACCTTCCATTCCAAGAGTTGAGAATATAACTATTAAATAAATGATATAAATTGCACTTAAAACAATGCCGATAATAGCTAAAATTTTACCAGTATTTAAATTAGAGTAGTTGGTATAAGCGTGAGGATTTGCTTTGTATAATTGCATATCTTTTTTTGCTAAATACAAAGCAATGATTCCTAATGCTAAACCAATTATGCCATAACAGCAACATGTTAAGATTGATAGAATTCCTAAAACAAGTACTGCTGAAGCGTTAGGTAATTTTTGTCCAGTTTCAAAATTGTTAAAATTTGTAGTTTGTTCCATAAGAAAAATAGTTGTTAAGTGGGTTAAAATTAAAAGAAATGTTTTATTGAATAAGAGGTTATCATGATTAGTGCATTGCAAATGGCTAAACCAATGATTAATTTGTGATATGATCTTGATTTGTCAAAAAAGTGTAAGATTAAAATTAGAAAAAATAGAATAGTAGTATAAATTGCAGGAAACATTTTAAAAGCTTCTACAAATTCACCATGAAAAAGTAAATTTAATGCTCTTTGAGTTCCGCAACCTAAACAATCTACCCCAAATAATGATTTATTCATACAAGGAACCATGTATTCTTCCATAAAAATAATTTTAGTTGCATACAATTTTACAAATAATAAATGTAATTATGGTTAAATCATTTAATCTTTTTTTACTTTTGAGACAGATAAATTTTAAATAAAAAAGGATGTCAGTTTTTCAAATAGGTGATAAGGTTTCAGTTTTAGATGATGCGATTGATGGAGTTGTTACTGCTATCAATTCTAATCAAATAACAATAGAAACAGAGGATGGATTTCCGATGACATATTTTGTCAACGAATTGGTTAAAAACAACATTTCCAATGATTTAAAAGGTTTTATTTCAAATGCTGCTATAAGTCAAGTGAAAAATGAAAAACAAGAAGAAAAAAAGCGAAGTTTTACTAAAGAGAAGAAATCTTCAAGAGAAGTTTTTGCTTTAGAGGTTGATTTGCACATAGAAAAATTAGTACCAAACAAGAATGGTTTAAATAATTATGATATTCTAAATATCCAAATGGATACCGCAAAACGACAAATGGATTTTGCAATTAGAAATCGCATTCCAAAATTAGTTTTGATTCACGGAGTTGGTGAAGGTGTTTTAAAAAGTGAATTAGGATTTCTATTAAGAAAATATGAAAACATAAGTGTCCAAGAAGCCAATTATCAAAAATATGGTCAAGGAGCTATGGAAGTGTACTTTTTACAGAAAAAGTAAATTAAATAGATGTTTGGTAATTTCCAACAAAATATTCTTCAAAACTGAAGCTATTTGTTCCATTGGAAAAATTCACATTTACAAGTTTAATAGCATGTGTGTAACCTAACAATGTTGTTCCGTCAGTATCAAATCGTTGAGTAGTAGTTACATCTAATGTTCCACCAGTTGCATTCCATTCATTAGTTACAACAGGAGTTGCAGGAGCAATTACACTACAAATTGTTGTACTTGTTGCGGTATCATTGTATAGTCTATAAATTATAGATACTGAAGAATTATCTATTGGGTATGATTTTGAATATGGAAATTCATTGAAATTTGAATCATAAGTATATGGTTCTGCAGAAATATCTAGCAACAATAACTCATTATCATTTATTTTGTATAAGAAAGTTTTATTATCATCCGGACATTTCTGGATAGATTGACTTGAAAAGTTGAAAGATTCTAGAGTTATATCTCCATCATCACAAGAACTGAATGTAAAAAAAACAATTAACAGTAAAAATAGCTTTCTCATTATTGGGTATTTTTAGCAAAAGTAAATTTTAAATTGAAAAAGTAAGTAACTTTTAACTTAGTTTTTATAATTCTGTATAAAAAATTGTTGAATAACACTATGTTTTGGTAGATAAAAAACTTTTATACAGAAAGATACTATTGCTTTTCATCATATTTAAAAGCCAAAGAAATCGTTTTCGTTGATAAATTAATTTTAAAACAACATAAAATAAAGGCTTATAAATGTATATTTAGCAAATTTTTCAGGTTAATGTTATCATTTAGATAATTTAAGTTCTTAAAAATTAACAATTTAAAAATAGTTAAAAAAATAAACCACATCTAATTATGAGTTCAAACAAGATTCAAACTAATTATCCTGCGCTATATACGCTTATTACAGTGTTTTTCTTTTGGGGATTTATTGCTGCTGGAAACAGTATTTTTATTCCTTTTTGTAAAAGTTATTTCTCTTTAGATCAGTTTCAATCTCAATTAGTAGATTTTGCTTTTTATACGGCTTATTACATTGGAGCCTTATTGTTATTTGCTTTAGGAAATAATTCAGGAAAAGACATTGTAGGAAAATGGGGTTATAAAAAAAGTATTGTGTATGGTCTTTTATTTTCCGCATTAGGAGCTGGTGCGATGATTGTAGCAGTTGAAGCTAATTTATATGCAGGAATGTTGGTTGGACTTTTTATAGTTGCTTTAGGATTTTCATTGCAACAAACAGCAGCTAATCCATTTGCTATTTTATTAGGTGATCCAAAAACAGGTGCAAGCCGTGTGAACCTTGGTGGTGGAATTAATTCTTTTGGAACAACTATTGGACCTATTGTTATTGCATTGGCTTTGTTTGGAACAGCTTCTTCAGTTACTGACGAACAAATTAAGTTATTAGAATTAAATAAAGTTGTTATTCTTTACGTTTGTGTTGGGTTGCTTTTTGTGG
Organism: Flavobacterium ponti; assembly: GCF_042652765.1. Classification (NCBI taxonomy): domain Bacteria; kingdom Pseudomonadati; phylum Bacteroidota; class Flavobacteriia; order Flavobacteriales; family Flavobacteriaceae; genus Flavobacterium; species Flavobacterium ponti. The sequence goes on along the minus strand of NZ_JBHSGW010000025.1, from coordinate 405,929 downwards.
CAGCAGCAGCATTATTTTACTTTTCTAAGAAAGTTCCAACAGGAGTTTCTGATGAACCAATTGAACCAGCTAATAAAGCTTTAATGACTTTAGTGGTAATGACAATTTTATTAGGAGTAATGTTTACACCAGTTTTTCAGAGTTACAAAAGCGATGATGCTAATAAGATTGTTACTCTTCAAAAAGAACTTGATTTTGATAAGTCAGAAGCTAATATTGAAAAATTAAAAGATTATACTGGTGATGAATTAGCTGTTTATAGAAAAGAGATGCAAACTAAAAGCGATGAATTAGTAGAATTGAAATCTAATTTAGAGCATTATAGAATGTATTGGCTTTTTGGAGCATTAGCAGTTATTCTTGGTGGAATTTTATTTTCATATACTTCAGCAAAAAAGAAAGCTGAAGGTTGGGGAGCCATGCAATATCCACAATTGGTTTTGGGAATGTTGGCTATTTTTACTTATGTTGGAGTAGAAGTTGCTATTGGAAGTAACTTAGGTGAATTATTAAAATTAAAAGAATTTGGAGGTTTAGAATCTTCAGATATTGCTCCTTATATTTCTATGTATTGGGGAAGTTTAATGATTGGTCGTTGGGCTGGAGCAGTAAGTGTTTTTGAATTAAAAGGTGCTAAAAAAACATTAGCTTTAATCATTGTTCCATTAATAGCATTTGGAGTGATTTTGGGAGTAAATATTTTATCAGGAAAAGATATGAAACCTTTATATTATTATGTTTTCTGTGTTCTTGTTCAAATTGGAGCTTTCTTCTTGAGTAAAGACAAACCAGCAAGAACCTTAACTATTTTTGGAACTTTCGGAATTATAGCTATGTTAATTGGATTATTTACAACAGGAACTGTTGCTATTTATGCCTTTTTAGCTGGTGGATTAGCTTGTTCAATTATGTGGCCATCTATTTTTAGTTTATCTATTATTGGTTTAGGAAAATATACTTCTCAAGGATCAGCTTTCTTGGTAATGATGATTTTAGGTGGTGGAATTATTCCTCCAATACAAGGGAAATTATCTGATATTATCGGAATTCACCAATCGTATATTGTAGCTGTTTTATGCTTTGTTTATTTGACTTTATTTGCAATTATTGTAAAAGGGTTATTGAAAAAACAGAACATAGATGTTGATGCAATTGAAGTAGAAGCAGCTCATTAAAAAATTATAAACTCAAATAGATTAAATTCCAAATTCCAATTTTAATAAAACTTTGGAATTTGGAATTTCTTTTTTGGGTCTTCTTATTTGTATCTTTGTATAAATTATTAAAATCGAATGTCAAAACGTATATATTTAGATAGTGCTGCTACTTCATCAGTACATCCAGAAGTTATAAAAGCAATGGTTGAAGTATTGCAAAATGATTACGGAAACCCATCTTCAACACATAGTTATGGGAGAAGTGCCAAAACTTTAGTAGAAACTTCAAGAAAAAGCATTGCAAAACACTTAAATTGTTCAGCTCAAGAAATAATTTTTACGAGTAATGGAACAGAAGCTACCAATTGGATTTTAACTTCTTTAGTAAAAACCAATCAAGTTCAACGAATTATTACTTCTAGAATTGAGCATCATGCTACTTTATACACAGTTTTAGCGCTTCAAAAAGAGTTTGGAGTACAAGTTGATTTTGTTTCGGTTTTGCCTTCTGGTGCGATTGATATGAAGCATTTGGAAGAACTATTGCAACAAGATATTCCAACAGTGGTTACGTTGATGCATGTGAATAATGAAATAGGAACTGTTTTAGATTTGGAAAAAGTTTGTACTTTATGCCAAGAAAATAAGGCTTTGTTTCATTGTGATACAGTTCAGTCTGTTGGAAAAGAAATAATAGATTTGACAAAATTACCCATTGATTTTATTGTAGCTAGTGCCCATAAATTTCATGGTCCAAAAGGAGTAGGGTTTGTTTTTATAAAGAAAACGGCTTCTATAACTCCTTTTACTCATGGTGGTTCTCAAGAAAAAGGATTGCGTTCTGGTACTGAAGCTGTGCATCAAATTGTGGGAATGAGTAAAGCTCTTGAATTGTGTTATGAAAATTTAGAAACTGATAAAAAACATATTACCGATTTAAAAAGGTATTGTTTGGAACAGTTGCAATTGAATTTTCCAGAAATAAAAGTAAATGGTGAAGATTCATTTTATAATATTATCAATGTGTTGTTGCCTTTTTCAGAAGAGAAAACAGCTATGATATTGTTTAATTTAGACATCAAAGGAATTGCAGTTTCAAGAGGAAGTGCTTGTCAGAGTGGAAGTGTAAAGCCTTCTCATGTATTAGCTGAAATTTTAGCTGATGAAGATATTAAAAAACCTTCTTTGCGAATTTCTTTTTGTCATGATAATGTGAAAGAAGATATTGATGCTTTGGTTGATGGGTTGAAAGGGGTTTAAGTTTTGGTTTCAGGTTGTTTCAGGTTGTTTCAGTTTGTTTTTTAAGACGACTTCTCGATACAATTTTGTTTCCTTTACATTCCAACAAAATCACTCGAAGTGACGGTAAGAATTGTATTTTATATTAAATTAAATCATCTAGGTATAAAGTCAGTTTGAGTGATTTTTAAAAAATAAAACTTTAGTTTTAGTTGTTAAAAATAGTATCGAGAACTGTGTTACAATAAAAAAAGCACAGTGAATTTTTACTTTCTCTGTGCTTTTTCATATACATTCAGATATTATGGCTAAAAGGTTACTGAATGCTTTTTAAAATGTTTGTTGCAATTTCGTTTTGACCTGCTTCACTTGTTAGATAGTTTCTGTCGTTTTCGTCAGATAAAAAACCTAGTTCTAAAAGTACTATTGGGCAATTTGATTTTCTTAAAATTAAGAAATTGGCTTGTTTTACACCTCTTGATTTTAGGTTTTCATTTGAAACAGCTTCAAGAAGTTTTCTGGCTTCTTCTGTTGATTGCTGATGGTGTGAGTTGTTTTCTGACACATAAGCTTCAATGCCTGACTGGTTTTTATTAGAAGAATTAAAGTTTGCGTGTAATGAAACTACTAAATCTGGGTTTAATTCGTTTATTCTTTTGATTCTATCTGTTAATTCAATGTTGTTGTCTGTGTCTCTTAATAAAACAATTTCTACTTTTGAAGGATCGTGTTTTTCAAAAATCTTTTTTGAGATTTGCTCTACAACATCTTTTTCATATAGTTCATCTACTTTAGCACCGTGGTCAACACCACCATGACCAGCATCGATGACTATTAACTTTTTATTATTTAGTGATGTGAAAGATAGTAATACAACTACTGCACATAGGCTCAAAAGAGAAAGGATTTTTTTCATGTGGTTTGGTTTTTAGATTTGTGGTTTTATAGAATAACGAAAGATAGGGAAAAATATTTTATTTATTGTTTTTTCAAAGGTTTGGGGTTGTTAAATTTTGATATGCATTGTGATTGTTTAACGTTTCGCGGCTTTAAGAAGTGGCGATAAACCAAGACCAAGCCTTCACAAATATAAACAATACTTTAAATTAATTAACTTTTCCATTTTGGATTTTCCAGACACTTGCCATATTTTTAAACCGCTGTTAGCAACTGTTATTTTCTTTTCTCTATAGGTCTGAAATTAATAAATCTATCAAAAGCATCTGGAGAATCTTTAATGGTTTCAATTTCTTTCCATTTTCCATTCACATCAACAACTTCCGCAATAATTTTACCATCCCTTTGTTCAACACTAGCAAATTCTTTTAGACTATCATTTTCAATTTTTAAAAAGTATGTTGTTTGTCCTCCAGTTAGTACACAAGCGTCAATACAATTTAGTTTTTCATTAAACATTAAGTTTGGAAAACGTTCTGAATTTTTTATCCAATTTAATGATTTGTTTTTAGGAGAATATAGAATTAGAGTTTGGACAACGTTTCCACCTCTTGCTGCCATTCCAGTTGTAAAGATTATATCTTTGAAGCCATCATTGTTAAAATCTTTGATTTCGGTATCTAAATCATTAATTCTCTCAGCTTCTAAAATTAAGCTGTCTTTTAATTTCCAATATAATTGGTCTTTTTCATAAAGATAAACTTTGGCAATAGTATTTTCTCGCGTTCCAATTTTATAAACTTCTATTTTATTATTGTGTTTTTGACCAAAGCTTTTTGAATCAGAAAAAACTTCAAGTGTGTCAACAACTATTAATTCTTCAGTTTTATTTTCGGTAACAGTTTTTGGTTCTCCCTTTTTAGAACAACTAATAATTAAAAATATGGTTATTATGTAGATTAGGTTTTTCATAATAGTTGCTAACCGTTGGTATAAGAATAGTTGCGGGTTTACGTGCGAGGATTTTCCGAAGGAAAATTAGAAGCTAGCAAACGAGCAACTGACATTGGTTTAGGATAAAACTAGCAATTTTTTATATACTGTGTTGTGTGCTGGCTTTAATTTATTTTTTTATTCCAAATTGCTTCCATTCTCGATTTAACTTTAATGTCGTTGAAGAAAGCATTAATTCTTTTAATTCCTTTTGTGTCGATTGTGCCACTTAAATATTCTCCGTTTTCTATTTTAAATTTGGCATCTATTGTTCTGTCCCTAGATTTTACGTGAAAATGGGGTGGATTGTGGTCGTTAGAATAAATCATTATTTGCATATTTCCCAAGGTTCCAATCCGTTCTCTAGTTTCAATTCCCTGTAAAATATTTGGGTCGTCACTAAAATATCGTTCTAATATTGGAGTCAAAATTATTTCCTCAATGCTCGGTTTCACAATTAGATTTTTTTTGTTTTTAATAGTTTTTTTCTAAAAATAAAAAGTACGATAATTGCCAGTCCGCAAAGAATTGCTAAAATGTGAAAAGTTCTAATTGCGTTGCATAAGTCAATTCCGGAAACGATTGAGATGCAATCAGTCGGATTATTTGTTTCGTATTTTAAACTGACCATTGAATTTAATACCATAAATTCAAAAAATGGAATTCCGATTATTAGTAAAATCAGAGTAATTATGTAAGTCGTTTTTCTCAATTATTCTCGGTTTTCAGCTTGCACACAACGTTTCGCGGCTTCGAGAAGTGGCGATGAACCAAGACCAAGCCATCACAAATATAAACAAAACTTTAAATTAAAAACCTTTCCAATTTCAAATAAATCCCATGCCACGCCATTTCTTGAAACCGCTGTTAGGCAACGTTTATTATTGTATTTGTAACTTCTCTATAAAATTTATCAAATGATTTAGACTTTTCTCTAGCCACTATTGGATCAATACTTTTATATATTTTGACTCTATTTCTTCTGTTTTTTATATCAATATCTGTAGTCAGTTTTGATGTTAACCATTGGCTAGGATTCGGAATTTCAATGTCAACATTTTGAAATTCTTCGGTTATTAATTCTGAATTAAAATTTTCATTATTTTTTAAAGATATAAAATCGGCACATACCCATGATTCAAATGTTTTGTCTGCTATAACTACAACAATATTATTTGGCATATTTAAACTACCATTTAATTGACTCTCAACAAACTCTTGACATTTTTGAGTGACCATATTTTTCAATTCTATGCAATCTTGTACTAAATTTTCTTTTAGAGCATCTCTATAATCAAGTGTAATCACAATCTTTCTTGGAGAATGAATTTTTATCATTGCTAATAATTGCTCGTGAACATTTTTCATAATATTACCAATACCACCCGCATTAATAATGGGCACATAATGTGGAGTATTTGGAATTTTGCTTATTATTGAAGGAAAGGAGTCATACTCACAATGCCCTTCAACTATTAGTGCTAAATCAACCATTTAAATAGTTTTTGGTACTCCGTTTAACAATCCTTTTGTCCAAAGAGAACCAATTTCACCCATTGAAATATTTTCTACATTTATTATGTCACCGATTGTCATATAATGAGTACCATTTTCGTTTCTTTCTGTAATCAATAATTCTTCAGGTTTTAAACATTCTAGTACTTGTTGAGAATGTGTTGTAAGAATTACTTGTATGTTTTTTATTTCAATCGTTTTTCTGATATGACTCATCAGATCCTTAACTGCCCATGGATGTAAGCCGTGTTCAGGTTCCTCAATCAATACAGTTGAACCTTCAGAGTGTGATTCCAAACATAATAATATTGCCAATGCACGTAATGTACCATCAGAAGCTTCCCAAGACTCTATCGGTCTACCATCAAAAATTTCTTCAAAAACTAAATACTCTTTTCCAGCTCTTAGTGTTTCACAATATGCTTTAGTAAAGTAAGGGGATATATTAGACATTGTGTCAACAATTCTATTCCAAGCAGTTTTATTGTTTTTTATAAATTTTTTTACAACTGTAGGAATATTATCACCAGATGTTGAAACTTTATTTGAATTTGATATAGATTGTTCTTGTCTTAATTCATTGATAAACAAATCATATCTAGATATAGACTGTAATTCATTCACAATTTTTTTAAGATGTTGACTAAAATTAAATATAAGTCTGTCTGAAGAAAGAAAAACTTTTGAATTGTTATTTTTTACATTATTTAGAAGATTGTCAAATAAACTTTTTAAATTTTCGGAATCTAGATTATTACCTAATATTCCTCCAAGACCTATCCAATTCAACAATAATTGAATATTCTCTTTATTTAGTTGAAAATTTGTTTTATATGCAAATTTACCTTCAGAATCTCTATAAAAATTTATTGAAGAATCTCTATACTTTTTTAATGTCTTAATATCTAACTTTACAGGATTTTTGTTGTCGTTTACTTTTTTTATATGATTAGCTAATAAAAAAACAGAATCTATAAATAATTCTTCTTCTTCAATTTTTATTACATTGTTAGTGGCTTTCTTGAACGTTAAAGAATAAACTACTTTTAATTCTCCATACTCTTCAAACCAATTTTCTGGAGGGTCTATTTTGAATTCAACTTTAAACTTTATTTTTTTATTTAAGTCTTTATATTGTTTTGGCAATATTTCATTAATTCCACCACGATTATATATTGCATCTACTAATCCAAATTGAGTAACATCTGAAATAAAGTCAATTCCTTTGATTAAATTACTTTTCCCTGTTGAATTAGCTCCAACAATGACTGTCAAAGGGTTGAGTTTAACTTCACATCTTTGAATGCTTCTAAAATTTTCTATTTCAATTGAATTTATCATTTGTGAATTATTTATGTTTAAATGTTGCCTAACGTTTCGCGGCTTCAAGAAGTGGCGATGAACCAAGACCAAGCCTTTACAAATATAAATAAAACTTTAAATTAAAAACCTTTTCCATTTCAAATAAATCCCGTGCCTCGCCATTTCTTGAAACCGCTGTTAGTGGCAGTTTTTTATTTTTTCGTATTCTTCTGCTTTAATAACTTGTGTTTTTATTTTCAACTTCTCAAAAGTTTTTTCTGCTTTATATTTACAACGATCGTCATTTGTTATAAAAAAATCGCAATGAGAAGCATAAAATGTATGCAATGCATCATCAAACATATTATTAAAGTTACTATCTGTTTTGTAACCTTGCAAGTCATATTTATAAAACGTTTCAATAATTTTTGAGTATGCATTATTCTCACTTGTTTTTGATTTTGGCTCGTACAATTCAGAGATTTCGAATATATCTAAATGTTTAGGTAAGCCTTCAAAGTTTGATTTTATAGATTTAAGCATTTCTGGGTTATTTCTATGCTTAGTTAAACTTTGAACTAAATATGATTTAAAAGATTTATACAAACTATAATCAGATTTTAATCTACTTTGGAAATCAAAAACGTCTTCCATTAAAGCGAGTTGATTGTTTTCTATTCTTGATTTTGGATACATTATTCCAAACATTGGGTCAACTGAAAATGCTTTTTTAAATTCAGGAGGAAGTGGAATTAATTTATATAATTCCGCAAAATTTGGTGCGTTTGGTATTTCTTCAAATTTTAAAACTTCAAGAAATGAAGTTGGTTCAAATTCCCATTCATTTTTTTTCTCTTCAAAGAATTCTTCTATTTTTCTGAAATGCCAAGTTGTTTCGTTTTTCCCCCAATATTGACAGATGCACAAATCGTTTGTTAGTTTTTTTATATAGTTTAAGTGTCCATCAATATAATCTGGATTTTTTTGAAAACCTCTGAACAAATCGTTAAGATGAGCGTTGGAATAGGGAACAACAATTTTATTTTCAAGAATTAAGTTTTCTATTTCTGTATATATAGTTTTTTCAGAAATTTCTAATTTTTCTTTTTTTTCTATCCTGTCAAATATGTTTAAATCTATATATACATTCATTTTTATAAACTTATGTTATTCTTCTTTTGATAATATGAAAATATAACTGCTATAAGGATCTCTTGAATTAAATCCTTCGTGAGATTCAAAAAGTGTTTGTTCTAAATTCCAACCAAGTTTTATACAATAATTAAGAGCATCAACTTGAGAAATAAATTGAATAATTTTTCCTTCTTCATTTCGTATTAAATCAGCAACTGTATTGTCACTTTTTTTATGTGAAGAATTAAATTGACCTTCATTTAATCTTGCAGGTCCATTTTCGTCTGGAGCAGTTCCATTTGACATTCCTTTTGCCCAATATGTCAAGATTGCATATTTTTTCATAATTGTTTGGTGTTTTTAATTTTTTCTTGTTTTGTAAGATTCTGCGTCAAAATTGCCACTAACTTGTTTATACTCGCTACTTTATTACTAGTTTTATACCAAATTGGCAGGATAGTCGCAAGTTTTTGTGGTTGGTTTTTCAAATATAGCTAAAAACTGCATTGGTTTATTGTGGTCTTTTCTAATTTATTAAAATTTCTAAAAAAAAATCCTCAACAGCTAATGTTGAGGATTTTTAAAATTTTGTTTAAATGTACTTATTGTTTGTGTTTACTTTTGTTCTAGTACAATTTCTCCACATCCAATTCGGTCTCCAGCATTGCCACTAGGTTGTGATTTCATGTCGTCAGCATCTTTATGCACAACAATTGATTTTCCTATTATGTTTTTGGTTTCATCTTCACAACTGATACACCATAAATCGGTTTCTTTAGTAATGGTAGCAATTCCGTTTTCATCAGCGGTTAAGTTTCCAATATCTCCTTTATGAAACATTTTGTGTTCCCATTCTCCGTGTTCTTCTTTGGTTGGGTTCCAGTGTCCACCAGCCGATGAACCATCTTCTGCACTACAATCTCCGTTTTCATGAATATGAATAGCATGTTCTCCTGGTGTTAATCCCGTAAAATCAGCTTTCATATATACTTTTCCGTCATTTTCTGTGAAAGTAACGGTTCCAGAAACTGTACTATTGCTTTTAGCGGCAATTTGAGCAGTTGCTGTTGCTGTTTTTTCTACAACTTCTACTGTTTCTTCCTTATTTTCTTCTTCTTTTACTGTTTCTTTGCATCCTACAAGCGTAACACCAATTAGTGCTATAATTAAGTAATTTTTCATGATTAGTCTTTTTAGTTAATTATTGTTTTACTATCTAATTGCTAAATTACTTATTTAAAATGCTTTGCATGTTACAAAATCTCCATGTATGGACAATTATTTATGTTTGAATTTTATAAATTGTTTAGCATTATTTATTGCTAGTGTCATTTATTTTTTGATTGTAAACATAAGAAACCGATAGAATGGCTAAAAAAGCTAATGGCATAATCATGTAACCAATATTTTTATCCACACAAGAATGACTGATGAAAGCAAAAATTAAGGAAAAGGCAAGACCCGCATAAGCCCATTCTTTAATTTTACTTGGTATTGTAGGTATAAGAATTGCAATGACTCCTAACATTTTAGCGATTACTAAGGCATAGGCAAAATAATCTGGGTAGCCTAAGGCTTTTGTTCCAAAAGTCATGTATTCTGGTGCAGTTATCCATGTTATTAATGGCATAACACCTTCCATCAAAGCTATGATAATAGTTGTGGTCCAAAATATAATTTTATTTTTTTTCATCTTTTTGTTTTTAGTTATTTGAGTTGTAATTCAATATCCAATGGTTTCCAAATTTATCGGTAAGAGTACCAAATAAAGCTCCCCAAAAGGTAGTTTCTAGGTTATGGTTAATAGTTCCGTTTGCTGCCAATTTTGTAAAGCAAGACTTTAGTTTTTTTTTGCTTTTGCAATTCAGTGATAGTGCTAAAGTATTCCCTTTTTCTAATGGTTTTTCATCGACTATGTCTGTTGCCATAAGAATTAACTTTCCTTTTTTTAGTGTTGCATGAAGGATGTAGTTTTTCATTTTGGTTGGCATTTTTTTGGAAAGAGGTGAATCTCCAATAGTTTGAAAAGTGAGTTCACCTCCTAAACATTCTTGATAAAATGTCATTGCTTCTCTACAATTACCATTGAAAGTGAGGTATGAATTTATTTGCATTGTCGTGAATTTATCCTAAAGACAGTTACTGATTCATGACATTAAACATCCAACGTATGCCAAATTTATCTAGACAACAACCCCAATATCCCCAAAATTCGTCTCTCATAGGTTCTTTGTCTGTTCCATCTTCTGCTAACGATTTATAAAGTTTGTCTGCTTCTTCTTTTGTATCTAATTGAAGACTAATAGTGGTATTGTTGCCAATCACTAATTTATGACCCATTGATTCTAACATGTCTGTACCCATTAATTCTGTGCCTCCTATAATTGGAAGAGCTACATGCATGACACTGTTTAAATCAGATTCTGATAGTTTTGGCATATCAGGATTTGGAGGTAAATCTTTCATTCGCATTATAGGTGTTGAAAACTCTGTTCCAAAAACGGATTTGTAAAAATTGAAGGCTTCTGCTGTGTTGCCTTGAAAGTTTAGGTAAATAGCTACTTTGCTCATTTTATTGTTTTTTTAAAAGTTAGTATTTAAGCATCTGGAATGTTTGGTTCTACAAGTCTTTTTAATTTGTCTAATGATTCTTGCCAACCTAAATAACACATTTCAGTTGGAATAGCTTCTGGAATTCCTTCTTGAATAATGTTTAGTTCTGTTCCGCAAATAACTGTTTTCATTTCAATTGTAGTTATCATTTCTCCAGGTAAATTTGGATCATCAAATTTGTCGGTGTATTTAATGAATTCATTAGGTTTGATTTCTAGATACTCTCCACCAAATGAATGGCTACTTCCTGTTGAAAAATTAATAAAAGACATTTTATAACGACCTCCAACTTTTGCTTCCATACTATGTACTTTACAAACAAATCCATAAGGTGGTATCCATGATGCCATTGCATCAGCATCGGTAAATGCTTTAAACACTTTTTCTACTGGTGCTGCCAATACTCTGTGCAGCTTTACATTGTTACTTTTCATTTTTATATTTTTAGTTGGTTATTACTTATACAAAGATGCAACGACTATTTAAAATTAATAATGTGTAAAAATGACAACAAAAGGGTGTTTTACGACAAAATGTTTTTAACTTTGTTTATACTATAAATTTATAAAAATTATGAATGTAAGTATTCTTGTTCCTGAAAATTCGGTAATGCAAGCCGTTGCTGATCCACAGTATTTATTTTCTGCTGTTAATCAGTTTATGGCTGTGGCTGGGAAAAAACCTCTGTTTAATGTACAACTTGTGGGTTCTAAAAAGAAAGTAAAAATTAATGATGGTTCGTTTACTATAAATACTTCCCAATTACTCAGTGAAGTAAAGCAAACAGATTTAGTAATAATTCCTGCTTTGTTTGGAGATATGAAAACTGCTATTGCTTCAAATCAAAAAGCTTTGCCTTGGATTAATGAACAATACAAGAATGGGGCAGAAGTGGCTTCGTTGTGTGTTGGTGCTTTTTTATTAGCTTCCACGGGTTTGCTAGATGGTAAAAAATGTTCTACACATTGGGGTTTTCAAAATGAATTTAGAGAAATGTTTCCAAATGTGGAAGTTGTGGATGGAAGTATAGTTACCGAAGAAACCCGACTTTATTCGAGCGGTGGAGCGATGTCTTATTGGAATTTATTACTTTATTTGGTTGAAAAATATACGGATAGACAAACGGCAATTTTAGCTTCTAAATATTTTGCTATAGATATTGATAGAGAAAGTCAGTCTACTTTTGCTATGTTTCAGGGTCAGAAAAACCATAATGATGAAGCGGTAAAAATAGCTCAAGAGTACATTGACAATACTATTCAAGAAAAAATTACAATTGATGAATTAGCAGATTTGGTTTCATTAGGACGAAGAAGTTTTGAAAGACGTTTTAAATTGGCTACTAATAATTCTGTACTGGAATATATTAATAGAGTGAAAATTGAATTTGCCAAACGAAGTTTTGAAATGAGTAGAAAAAACATCAATGAAGTTATGTATGATGTTGGTTATACCGACACTAAAGCATTTAGGACTATTTTTAAAAAAATTACAGGTTTAACTCCTATTGAATATAGAAATAAATACAATAAGATGACTGTGTAATAGTTTTGGCTTTATAAATTTTTTTTTAGTTTCTTTCTTCTGATTCCAGTGTTGATTTTTCATTTGGCTTGATAATCATTCTAAAGTATTGATCTTTGTAAATGTAATAACCAATCCAGTTGACAAAGGTGCGAAGTCTATTTTTGAAGTTGACCAATCCCATGATGTGGACAAATAACCAGATTAACCAAGCTAAAAATCCTTTAATGAAGTATTTTTCTTTGGGTAAATCGAAAACAGCTTTGTTTCTTCCGATAATAGCTAATGAACCTTTGTTGTTATATTTGAAAGGTTTCCAATCTTTATTGTCTTTCTCTAAATTTGTGGCTAGGTTATAAGCTTGTTGAATGGCTGGTTGGGCCAATTGAGGATGTCCATCAGGATAATTTGCATCACCAGAAAGGAGAGCACAATCTCCAAGAGCATAAATATTTTCATAACCTTCTACTAAATTGAAAGCGTTTGCTTTCAGTCTTTTTCCTCTTCCAAAACTAGATGCTTCAAAACCTTCAAATGTTTTTGCGGAAACTCCAGCAGCCCAGATTAAGTTTCTTGATTCAATTTTACTTCCATCAGAAAGTTCCACAATATCTTTATTAAAATCTTTTACTAAACAATTCAGTTTGATTGTTACACCAAGTTCTTTTAGTTTTTTATAGGTATATTCTTGTGATTTTTTTGACATTACATTCAAAACAGATGGCAAACCATCAACCAAATAGATTTTTAGGATGTCTTTGTCTCCAAGTTCTGGGTAATCTTTTTTTATTATAGAGACATTCATTTCGGCTAATACTCCAGAAAGTTCAACACCTGTTGGACCAGCACCAGCAATTACAAAGGTTAACATTTTTTGTCTTTCAACTTCATCCGTTAATCTTGTGGCACGATCTAAACGCGTTAAAATTGTGTTTCTTAATGTCAATGCATCACTAATCGTTTTCATGGGTAAACTGTAAGCTTCTATATTTTTATTACCAAAATAATTGCTTTCGGTTCCTGTTGCCATGACTAAAATGTCATACTCTAACTCACCATTACTTAATATGATTTTATTTTCATTAGGAACTACTTTTTCAAGGCTTCCTAATCTGAATCTTGCGTTTTTACTATGTCTGAGTATTTTTCTAAAAGGATAACTTATGGCTGAAGGTTCCATAAGTCCTGTTGAAACTTGATATATTAAAGGAGGGAAGAAGTTATAGTTGTTGGCATCGACTAATATGATATTGTATTTTTCTGAATTTCCTAGTTTTCTAACAAATTCTAAACCTGCAAATCCACCACCTACTATTATTACTGTCTTTTTCATTGTAAAAAATTATATAGTAAAGTTACGTTTTTTTGAGATAATATTATTCTTGAGAGTCTTAAGGTTTTGTTAGAATTTTGAATAAATGAATATGTTTATCACATATAAATTTATTAAATTATTTTGCTTCAATAATTAAAAACACAGCAGTACTATCTCCAATATTTAGAACTTCATGCCAAGTAACTTCATCTTTAGAAAAGGTTGTTCCTGTTGGTACATCAATTTCTTTGGTTCCGTTTTGGTCAGTTATTCTAAATTTACTTCCTTGTAAAGTATAGCCAAAATGAGGGTTGTGGTAATGCTTTTCGTGTCCAACTCCAGGAGGGAAAGTACATTTTAGAATTCTCTGTTTTGCATTGTCTTCTAATACTTCGCAAACAGGTTTGTTGTTCCAACCAGCTTCTAATGGGTCTAGTAGGGTTTGTTTGGGTTTGCAGTTTGAGAAGAATATTAGTAGTAAAAGAAGTTTTAAAGGTTTTTTTAGTAGTTTCATTGGTTGATTTAACATTAATAATATTCAATTTCTCTTGTTCTTTTAGACTTTTCTTTTCCGTCAACAATTTTAATAATTTCTATCCAGTTGTTATTACTATCAAATTTGTATTTAAAATCAATTTTTTGAATATTAGTTTTGTCTTTCTCTTTTGAAATATATTGAAGTGAAATGATTTGATTTTTCTTGTACTTATATTTTTTAATTATTAATGAGTCTGAAATAGAATCACTACAACAATGATATTCTATTATTCGATTTTTTTTATCATAAATGTAAATAGAAGATGAAGAATTTCCTGATTCATATATTGTTTTTACTGTTGTTTTATTATCTTCATAATTGTATAAAAGTTGATGTAGTAAAATTGGTTTTTCATAATTATTTTTTGCTGAATAATCATAGTCTAATCTTTTTAAGAGTCTCTCCTTATCATCATATTCATAAATAGAACTTTTAAATACATTAGGAATAGTATCATGAACTCCATATGACCAATTTCCATTTTCATTTTTTTTCCAAGTTTCTGAATTTTTTAATGTAGTATATTTTAATTTTCCGTTTTGATTATAATCATTAATAAATTCTGTAATGTTTCCGTATTCATCAATTAGTTTTATTCTTATAACTTTATTGTCTTTATATTGCTTGATTTTATGATTAAAATAATTTGAATTTAAATTTAAAGAAATTATATTTTCATTGGTATAATTATCAAAATCCTCATAATAATGTTTATCATATGACACATAGTTACTTGAAGAGTCTATTTCTCTTATTACCCTATTTTTTTCATCATATTGATAAGATTTAGATTTATAAAAATCATCTTTTTTCACATACCAAATATGCTTTACTATTTTGCCATTTTCATTGTAGAATTGCTCATAATTTTCGTATCCACTATTACTTCCTGAAAATGAACTATCATAAATAGTTAGGTTTAAACTACTAGGAATTAAAATCATAGAGTCACTATACTCATCTATTTCTATCTGTCTTGGGTTTTCTTTATTACTTATATCAAATACTTTCTCACGAACATGTCTAATGTTACCATAAATTGAATCTATATTTGAAACTTGTGATTTTACAGTTGAAGTAATAATTAATAAAATTATTAAGAAATAGAGTTTCATATTTAATTTTTTAGAATAGCAAACATAAAAAAAATCCCCAACAAAACTGTTGAGGATTTCTATATATAATTTATTTTGTGTTTCTTACAAGTGAATCACTTCACCGTAAGCATCAGCAACAGCTTCCATAACAGCTTCACTCATTGTTGGGTGAGGGTGAACTGCTTTTAAGATTTCGTGTCCTGTTGTTTCTAGTTTACGCGCTACAACTGCTTCTGCAATCATATCGGTTACACCAGCACCAATCATATGACAACCTAACCATTCTCCGTATTTGGCATCAAAAATTACTTTTACAAAACCATCTTTTGTTCCAGCAGCACTTGCTTTTCCTGAAGCTGAGAATGGGAATTTTCCAATTTTTAATTCGTATCCTTTTTCTTTAGCTTGTTTTTCTGTCATACCTACAGAAGCAATTTCTGGAGTAGCATAAGTACAACCAGGAATGTTTCCGTAATCTAATGGTTCAACGTGCATTCCAGCTAATTTTTCTACACATAGAATTCCTTCAGCAGAAGCCACGTGAGCTAAAGCTTGTCCTGGAGTTACATCACCAATTGCGTAGTAACCAGGAATATTTGTTTGGTAAAAGTCGTTTACTAAGATTTTATCTCTATCTGTAGCAATTCCAACCTCTTCTAATCCGATGTTTTCGATGTTTGTTTTGATTCCAACTGCAGAAAGTACGATATCAGCTTCTAGAGTTTCTTCACCTTTTGCTGTTTTTACGGTAGCTTTAACTCCTTTTCCAGAAGTATCTACTTTTTCAACTGAAGAATTCAACATGATTTTAATTCCAGCTTTCTTTAAAGAACGCTCAAATTGTTTTGAAATATCTTCATCTTCAACCGGAACTACATTTGGCATAAATTCAACAATAGTTACATCAGTTCCCATTGAGTTATAGAAATGAGCAAACTCAACACCAATTGCACCTGAACCTACAACAATCATAGATTTTGGTTGTTCTGGTAAAGTCATTGCTTGTCTGTAACCAATTACTTTTTTACCATCTTGCGGTAAATTAGGTAACTCACGTGAACGAGCACCAGTTGCGATAATGATGTTATCTGCACTATATTCAGTAGTTTTTCCGTCTTTGTCAGTTACGTCAACTTTTTTTCCAGCTTTAAGCTTTCCAAAACCATCGATAACATCAATTTTATTTTTCTTCATCAAGAATTGAACACCTTTGCTCATTCCATCTGCTACATCTCTTGAACGTTTTACAACAGCTGTGAAGTCTTTATCAAAAGATTCTACTTTTAAACCGTAGTCTGAAGCATGTTTTAAATAATCAAATACTTGAGCCGATTTAAGTAGTGCTTTAGTTGGAATACATCCCCAGTTAAGGCAAATTCCACCTAAATTTTCTTTTTCAACAACAGCAACTTTAAAGCCTAATTGTGAAGCTCTAATGGCAGTTACATATCCACCAGGACCACTACCTAAAACTATAATATCGTATTTCATTTTTCTAAAATTTATTTATTGTAAGTGAAAAATGCAGTCGCAAAAGCTCGTGTCATTTTCTCGTGATTTATCTAAATTGAATAACGTTTGCGAAATTATGGAAATTATTTGTAACCAACAACTGTTATTTTTTGAGGTTAAATGTTTAAAAGGTTATGAGGTTATAAGGTTTTGGGTTTAGAAACTAAGTAATTTATAATTTAATAATTCTTTTTAATCTCAAAACCTTATACCCTTTTAAACTAATAACCTCTTAACCAATATTACGCTACTTTAGTATCAAACTGTGCTTCATACAAATTCTTGTAGAAACCAGCATCTTGCATCAATAATTCACTGTGTGTGCCTTGTTCTACTATTTTTCCTTTGTCCATTACTATGATTTTATCAGCATTTATAATAGTTGCCAATCGATGAGCAATCACTATTGATGTTCTTCCTTTTGTAATGGTTTCTGTTGCCGTTTGAATCAATTCTTCGGAATAGGTATCAATGGAAGAGGTTGCTTCATCTAAGATTAGAATACTTGGGTTGCTCACATAAGCTCTCAAAAATGCTATTAGTTGTCTTTGTCCTGAAGAAAGCATTACACCACGTTCCTTCACATCATAATCATAACCATTTGGCAAACTCATGATGAAATCGTGTACACCAATTTGTTTGGCAGAATTGATTACATATTCACGAGTAATTTCTGGATTATATAAGGTAATATTATGATAAACCGTGTCAGCAAATAAAAACACATCTTGAAGTACAACAGCAATTTGTTTTCTTAAACTTTCTAAGGTGAAATCTTTAATGTTTGTATTATCAATTTTGATGATTCCAGAATCAATTTCATAAAAACGGTTCAATAGATTAATGATTGTTGTTTTTCCAGCACCTGTACTTCCTACAATAGCTATAGTTTCACCGGGATTTATTTGCAAATTGACTCCTTTTAAAACTTCTTCTTTATCAATGTAACTGAAACGAACATTTTCTAAGTCGACTTTCCCATTGAAACTTGTTGCTTCTTTTGTTCCAATATTTTGAATTTGACTATCTGTTTCTAGAATTTCAAAAACTCTTTCTGCAGCAATAATTCCCATTTGCATCACATTAAATTTATCTGCAATTTGACGTAATGGGTTGAATAGCATCGTAATTAACATGGTGTAAGCAAACAAATCTCCAAAAGTAGTCATTCCATTTCCGTCTAAAATATTCATTCCACCATACCAAACAATTGCTCCTAAAGTTAAAGAGGAAACTATATCAGCAATAGGGAAGAAGATAGAGTTGTAAAGGATGTTCTTTTGCCATGCATTATTATGTTTTTCATTAATTGCTTTAAATTTTTCAAACTCAATGTCTTCACGGTTGAATAATTGAACAATTTTCATTCCTGTTAATCGTTCTTGCACAAAAGTATTTAGGTTGGAAACTTGAGTGCGAACTTCATTAAAAGCCACACGCATTTTCTTTTGAAAAATATTGGTTGCATACAATAAAATTGGCATCGCTAATAAAACGATTAATGTCAATTTCCAATTCATGTAAAACATAATTCCTAGAATGACAACCATTTTTAGAACATCACTCACAATCATAAACAAACCTTGGCTAAATATACTGGCAATAGATTCAATATCTGAAACAGAGCGAGTTACTAATTTTCCAACAGGTTCGTTGTCAAAATACTTCATTTTGAAAGAAGCAATGTGATTGAAAAGTTTATTACGAATGTCTTTTATTATATCTTGTCCTAACCAGTTTGCCCAATAAGTGAAATAAAATTGTGCTGCAACTTCTAAGAGCAATACAATTCCCATTAAAATAATATAATATAGTAATCCTGTTTTGTCGTTTAAACTGATGTAAGAATCTACAGTTTGTTTCAACAAATAGGGACGAGCTGCTGCAAATATTGATAAAAGTATTGCCCAAACAATAACCCAAATAAACCTTGATTTATAGGGTTTTGCGTATGCTAATACTTTTTTTAAAGATTTAGTTTGTACTTTACTTTTCATATTTTTTTCAACCTTTGGTTAGAGCCCAACGGCAATTTGTTATTAATTTTCTAAAAAAGGATAATCCACTTTCACTAAAAACAATCCATGAGCAGGAACTGAAAATCCAGCTTTTGAACGGTTTTTACTTTCTATAATTTCATTAAATTCTTCTAAATTTGTTTTTCCAGAGCCAATATTAATCATGGTTCCTACAATAGCTCTAACCATATTTCGCAAAAATCTGTCAGCTTTTATGGTGAAGATTAATTGATTCCCTTTTTGTTTCCAATTTGCCTCTGTAATAGTGCAATTAAATGTAAAAACTTCAGTGTGAACCTTTGAAAAACACTCAAAATCAATATGTTCAAATAATATCTGACAAGCTTTATTCATAAGCTCAACATCTAATTTTTGAATGCAATAGTAACTCGAATCTTCTAAAAAAGCGTCTTTAAATGTATGAACATAATATTCATAAGTCCTTGCAGAAGCATCAAAACGAGCATGAGCGTCTTCTTTGACTTCAAAAATATCATAAATTACAATATCTTTTGGCAAATATGAGTTAAGTTTTGGTAACCAATAGGAAGCATCAATTGTATTTTCAATATCAAAATGAGCAAACATTTGCTTGGCATGAACTCCAGAATCTGTTCTTCCAGCACCAACAATTTCAATGGATTTATCAACCAATAATTGCAGTGCTTTTGTCAATGTTTCTTGAACCGAAGCCACATTTGGTTGTGATTGAAAACCGTGATAATTTTTACCGTTGTATGCGAATTCTATGAAGTATCTCATTTTTGAGGTTAAAAGGTTATGTGTTTAAAAGTTTAAAATATTTTGCACATAGTTAGCAAAATTACAAAATTCAATAGCAATGACAATTTCAATTTCAATAATTAAGCTATTTTTGTGATATGATTAAGATATTACTACTTTCCGATACGCACAGTCACATTGATGATACCATTTTAAAATATGTTAATCAAGCTGATGAGGTTTGGCATGCTGGTGATATTGGAAATTTGGTTGTCACTGATACAATTAAAAAATTAAAACCATTACGAGCTGTTTATGGTAATATAGACGATGATAAAGCTCGAATGGAATATCCTTTAAACAATAGATTTATGTGTGAAGGAGTTGATGTTTTGATTACACATATTGGTGGTTATCCTGGAAAATACAATCAAGCTATTCGAGAAGAATTGCATTTAAATCCACCAAAACTATTTATTTGCGGACATTCTCATATCTTAAAAGTCATGTTTGATAAAAAATTAAATTTACTACACATGAATCCTGGAGCAGCTGGAATTTCGGGATTTCATCAGGTTAGAACCATGTTGCGTTTTGAAATTGAAGGTGATAAAATCCAGAAATTGGAAGTAATTGAAATAGGTAAAAAGTAATTTAAAATATTTAAAGTTTTATTAAAATCATTGCCTTTTTTATTCATTATTATTATATTAAGAGCATAATCTTAAAAAATTTATATGATGAAAAAGACACTAACAATTTTAGTTTTATGCTTAACATTTTTAGTTAATGCTCAAGAGAAAATTAAATTACCAGTAATTGTAGAATCTAATTTCAAGAAAGAATTTAAGGATATTGAAAATGTCAATTGGTCTATTTTTTACAGAGGAAAAAATAACAATGATCTTAGGTTTGAAGCTGAATTTTTAAAAGGAAATTCAAGATTTTTAATAAGTTATAGTGATGATGGAGTTATAAAAGCTATTCAAAAAAGTATAGCCATAAGCTCTTTAAATGACAAAATCAAGAAGTATTTAGTAGATAAATATCCAAGTTATCAAGTCAATGAAGCTTCTTTGATTGTAAAACAAGATCAAAAAACGTATTACAATGTGGGAGTTTCTGATGCAACAAATTATTTTATTTTGGTTTTTGATGAAGAAGGTAATTATATGTATTTAACACCACTTTATAATAGACTCTAGAGGAAATAAATAAAATAAAAACCACAAAAAAACCCGAAACTTTCGAATCGGGTTTTCTTCGCACTAATAAACTAAGATGATAGGTTTATCTTAATCGATCCACAGATTTTACGAGATCTTCGTCCTTTTTTATTGCCTTGTTTGCCAAGACTAATAAAACGATAGAAACCAAAGGAACAAACATCGCAATACCTTTCTCAGAAACCGAAGCTTCTCCAGATAAATTTAGCGTTCGATACACAAATAATCCTATTAAAATAAAGTTCAATATGATATTCAATCTGTTTAAAACAAATTGATTTTGTCTCTTTTTAAATAACAATATGCTAACTAAAGCCATAACTGCTGATAATCCAAACAATATAATGTATAAAATATCACTTGTAAAATAAACGGGCATTTGTTTAGCATCTGTCCACAATTCAAAAAACATTGGGACAACAGCCGATAACAAAGCACTAATAAATAAATATAAAGATTGTATTCTCTGAATCATTTCTAAATCATTATTTCGCCAAAATTAAGTTTTCTTTTTTTAAAAAACTATTGTTTTATTGTAAAAATATCGTATTATTGCATAACAAATTCGTAATCACTTCATTTACGAATCGTTACAAATCTTTACTTAAAAAGAAATCATAATATACATTCTGTATCAACCTAACTTTACAAAACATTCATGTTTGACATTGAAAAATTGAATGAGATGAAACTCTCAGATTTGCATGAAATTGCAAAAGCGGCTAAACTTAAGAAAGTAAGTGCCTTAAAAAAAGATGAATTAATTTATCAAATATTAGATCATCAAGCTTTAAATCCAATTCCTGTAGATGTTGTAAAAACTGAAGCTCCAAAAGAAAAAAGAGCTAGGACTACAACTCCAAAAGCAAAAAAAGCAGTTGCACCAAAAAGCACAAAACCTGTTGAAGAAAAAACAACTGCAGAGGTAAAACCTGTTGCAAAAACTCCAACAGCTAAACCTGCTCCAAAACCTAATTTTACAAAAGAAACTAAGACAACAGCTCCAAAACAAGAAGCTGCTAATAGTGAGCAAACTCCAAAACAAGAAAAAAAAGCTCCTCAGTTAACAGAAGAGCAAAGAAAGGCAATCATTGAGAAAGCCAATCAAAATAATCCCAATCACCCAAGTTATATTGGACCAAAAGTCAACAATGGTGATGCACAACCTAAAAAAGAAATTAAAAATACACCCCATAAAAAAAATAATTACAGAGAACCAGACTATGAGTTTGATGGAATTATAGAAAGTGAAGGAGTTTTAGAAATGATGCCAGACGGTTATGGTTTCTTACGTTCTTCAGATTACAATTATTTAGCTTCTCCAGACGATATTTACTTATCAACTTCTCAAATTCGATTATTCGGATTAAAAACAGGAGATACAGTAAAAGGAGTAGTTCGTCCTCCAAAAGAAGGAGAAAAATTCTTTCCATTAGTTAAAGTTTTAAAAATTAACGGTCACGATCCACAAGTAGTTAGAGATAGAATTTCATTTGAACATTTAACTCCAGTTTTTCCTAAAGAAAAATTCAATTTAGCAGAAAGAGGAAGCACAATTTCAACGCGTATTTTAGATTTATTTGCTCCAATTGGAAAAGGACAACGAGGAATGATTGTAGCTCAACCTAAGACAGGTAAGACTATGTTGTTGAAAGAAATTGCCAATGCAATTGCAACAAATCATCCAGAAGTTTATTTAATAGTTTTATTGATTGACGAGAGACCTGAAGAGGTTACCGATATGCAACGAAGTGTAAAAGGAGAAGTTATTGCTTCCACTTTTGACCGTGAACCACAAGAACATGTAAAAATTGCAAACATCGTTTTAGAAAAAGCAAAACGTTTAACCGAATGTGGTCATGATGTTGTAATTTTATTAGATTCAATTACACGATTGGCTAGAGCTTATAACACAGTGCAACCAGCTTCAGGAAAAGTATTGAGTGGTGGTGTTGATGCCAATGCTTTACAAAAACCAAAACGTTTCTTCGGAGCAGCTCGTAATGTTGAAAACGGAGGTTCATTGAGTATTATCGCTACAGCTTTAACGGATACAGGTTCTAAAATGGACGAAGTTATTTTTGAGGAATTCAAAGGAACAGGTAACATGGAACTTCAATTAGACAGAAGAATTGCTAATAAACGTATCTTCCCAGCTATTGATTTAGTGTCTTCAAGTACTCGTAGAGATGATTTATTGTTAGACGAACAAACGATTCAAAGAATGTGGATTATGCGTAAGTATTTAGCAGATATGAATCCTGTAGAAGCCATGGATTTTATCAACGATAGATTTAAGAAAACAAAAAATAATGAAGAATTCTTAATTTCGATGAATAACTAATTTTAGATATTCAGATTTTTAGATTTCAGATTTTCAGATATAAAACTCTCATTAATTTGGGAGTTTTTTTTTGTTTTCTAAAACGAATGCCTTATAAACTTTTAAACTCTTAAACTTTTAAACTAACTTTGCTCAAAATAAATATACAATGCTACAGTTAGGACAATACAATACCTTAAAAATACTTAGAGATACACAAGTCGGACTTTTTCTTGGAGATGGAGAAAACGAAGAACATGACGTTTTGCTTCCTAATAAATATGTACCTAAAGAATTTTCTATTGGTGATGAAATTACGGTTTTTGTGTATTTGGATCACGAAGAACGTCCTGTAGCAACAACAATTAAACCTTACATCAAATTAAATGAATTTGCTCATTTGAAAGTAAATTACATCAATAAATTTGGTGCTTTTATGAATTGGGGTTTAGAAAAAGATTTGTTCGTACCTTTTAAAGAACAAGCTCGTCCCATGGAAATAGACAAACGCTATTTGGTGTATTGTTATATGGATGAAAAAACAAATAGGTTAGTGGCAACAAGTCGTACTAATAAGTTTTTGTCCAATGAAAATGTAGAATTAGAAAACAACGAAGAAGTAGATTTAATTGTCTCTCATATTACTGAAGCTGGAATTAATGTTATCATTAATGAAAAACACAAAGGTTTAGCTTACGCGAATGAAACTTACGAAGATATCAAACCTGGAAAACGAATGAAAGGTTATATCAAACAAGTTCGTGAGGATGGAAAAATAGATGTGTATTTGAGAAAGGTTGGAGTAGAAGCTATTGAACCAACTTCACAAATAATCTTAGATGAATTAAAAGCAAACAGAGGTTTTCTAGGTTTAAATGATAATTCGCATCCAGAGGACATAAAAACCGTTTTGAAAATGAGTAAAAAATCATTTAAAAAAGCAGTTGGAAATTTATATCGTCAAAAATTAATTGAAATAAAAGAAAACGGAATTTATTTGGTTTAACCTAAAAACAGATTGATTTGCCTTACATAAAAGATTCAAAATACGATAAATCAATACCTTTTTGGCATAAAAACAAGCATTTTTCAACCATTTATGCTGCAAAAGTAAAGCGATTTTCATCACCTGATTACCAACGTGAAAAATTGGAATTACATGATGGTGATTTTTTGAATATTGATTATAAAATGCAGAGCAAAAATAAAGCTGTGGTTTTGTGTCACGGTTTGGAAGGAAATTCTCAAAGAACCTATATAAACAGTTGTGCAGATTATTTTTTAAAAGAAAATTTTTCTGTTTTTGCATGGAATAATCGTAGTTGTGGTGGAGAAATGAATCGTTTGCCTAGATTATATCATCATGCTACAATTGATGATTTAGATGCTGTTATTCAATTTGCATTATCCAAAGATATTCAAGAACTCTATTTAATTGGTTTTTCAATGGGTGGAGCACAGGTTTTAAATTATTTGGGAAGAACTCCTAATTTAAATCCAAAAGTTAAAGCTGGTGTTGCTGTTTCCGTTCCTATTGAAATTAAGGCAAGTGCAGATTCATTGAAAAAAGGGTTTAATCAGGTTTATATGAAGAATTTTGTATTGGATTTAACCAAAAAATTAAAAATTAAAGCTCAACAATTTCCAGATTTAATGGAATGGGAAAATATCAAAAAAGTCAAGAATTTTGACTATTTAGATGATAATTTTACGGCTCCAATGCATGGTTTTATTGATAAAAACGATTACTACTTTAAAGTTTCTCCTGCTAGAAGTAATGAAAAGATTGACAAACCAGTTTTGATACTAAATGCTTTTGATGACCCTTTTTTAGGAGAAGGTTGTTTTCCAACTGAAATGGCTACTAAAAACTCATACATTCATTTAGAAACTCCAAAATATGGTGGACATTGTGCATATCCTATGAAAAATTCGGTTTATTCGTATGCTGAAATTAGAGCTTTTGAATTTTTCAATTCCATTTAAAGATGAATAATAAAGAAAAATTATATTTGAGTTTAAGTGTTGTTGTATTTGTAGCAACACTTTTTAGTATTTTAACTAGTGAAGTTTCTAGTGGAAATTTAAATGATTCTGTTGCTATACATTGGATAATACTT
Source organism: Flavobacterium ponti (assembly GCF_042652765.1). Lineage (NCBI taxonomy): Bacteria > Pseudomonadati > Bacteroidota > Flavobacteriia > Flavobacteriales > Flavobacteriaceae > Flavobacterium > Flavobacterium ponti. The sequence continues at coordinate 380,683 of NZ_JBHSGW010000025.1, read as the reverse complement.
TTTATCTTCACTTTATTGTTGCCAATTTTTAATTTAGCAGAAATTATTATAAATAGAGATGATTGGAATAAGTTTTATTGGATAGGTTTAATCTTGAACATAATAACCTTCTTCTTTATAGCAAGATATTTCAATATTGACATTAATATATTTACTGAATTATTTAATTAACAGTTTTTAATTCATTAATTGTGTTTAAAACAAGGTTGGCATCAAAGTTTTTTTTCCATTTTCCAATTTCAATTACTTCATTATTATAATGAAAGCTCAGAATATTTTTGTGATAATAATATTTTTTACTGCTTTCAGGAATATATTCATAATCACCAAAAGAATATTTTTTACTTGAAGTATAGATATTAGATTTTACATTTTTTTCTAAATGAATATTGCTAATTTTCTTAAGTTCATATTTTTTGTTGAATTGAATTCCAAATATGCTTTTGTTTAAAATCAAATAATACTTATCAACGATGATATTTTTTTTTTCATTTGATAAAAATAATCCAACCAATACAAGAATTGAACCTAATGTTATAAGTATTATAAATCCATTTTCTAACGTATCAGAATTTGCAATAGCGAAAGCACTCCCAAAAACTAAACCAATTCCAGATAATAAAAATATAAACCAAAGTGTATATTCAAACCGTTCATTTTTAATTTCGACTTCAATAATCCTTTTTGTGTTATTCACTTTAATTAAAAAATTGTGTTTATATTTTTACTCACTTCCTTCTTCGTCCAACTCAAAAGGATAATCTCCAAAAAGAGCAGACATTTTCATTGTCTGATATACTTTTCGAGTGTATTTGTTTGATAAAGCAATCATGGTAACGGTATCTTTTTTTAAAGTAATGTATGAAGTTGTATTTCCGTGCCACCAACCATTGTGATAAAATACTGTTTGACCAGTTTCCCATTCACGCAAGCGAATACCTAAACCATAATTTTTGATGCCTTTCTTTTCGTAACTATATCCTTTAAAAATTTCTTTTTTTAAGTCTTCAGAAATAAAATTATTTGAATAAGTTGCTAAATCAAATTTCAACAAATCTTGAGGAGTAGAGTAGATGTTTTTATCACCATAAATAGCATCCAATTGATCATAAGGAATTTTTTCTTTAGTGCTTTTATAAGTTTGACTAACTGTATCTTTTTGCTTTTCAAACTCAAAAACAAAAGTATTGTTCATTTGTAAAGGCTTAAAAACTAGGTTTTGCATTGCTTCAGGAAAAGATAAATTGGTTAATTTTTCTATTACTAAAGCTAAAATTGCATAATTGGTGTTACAATATGCAAATTTAGTATCAGGTCTAAAATTTAATGGTACATTATGTTTAACCATAAGATCTAAAATATCACTATTATGAAGTGTTTTTGATCTTCCCCAAACCTTTTCTGGTTCTGTGAAATTCCCATATTTTGCTAATCCACTTCTATGATTTAACAACATACGAACAGTTATTTTTCCATAAGGAAAAGTAGGCAAAATGCTTTGTACTTTATCATCTAAAGTCAGTTTTTTATCATCTACTAATCTGAAAATTGCTGAAGCTGTCAAAACTTTACTTATTGAAGCTAAATGCAAAGAAGTTTTCTCGGTTATAGGCTCATTGGTTTTAAAATTTGCCTCTCCTTGGTATTTTTCAAATATTATTTGACCATTTTTAGCCACTAAAAAGCCTCCATTAAAATCATCTCTGGTATTAATGTGTTTATTAAAAAAAGATTCCACAAGAATTTTCTTTTGCTCAATATATTTTTTGGGTAATTTATTGAAACCAATTGGTACAAATGAATCTTTTGAAATAAGATTTTCAGTGTCAGTATGTTGTGCTATTTTTTTTTCTTCTTTATTATTACAAGAAATTAAAATTAGTAAGAATAGTAGGTTTAATAAGTATTTCAAGGGATTGTTGTTTGCACAAATATAAAAAAATCAAATAAAAATTTAATTGAATTTAACTTTTTGTGAATATTTTAACCCAATTTTATAAAATTTCTATATTTGGATTTATGCTTAGTAATTCAGTAATGAAGTCACTCTCGTTTTGAGGTGAAATATAAATATCATCAAATTTATTATAGGTAATTATAAGTCCAATTTGACTTAAAGCAGGTTTCCAAACCGTTGGTACAAAAATACCATCATGATGTTGAATTTTTCGGATGGTTTTAATGTCTATTTTTCCAAAAAAAGGTCCAGATTGCCAATAAAGAAAATTATCTTTTATTTTATATTCTGTCTTTAATGCAATTGAAGCTAATAACAATAGAGAAAGTAAGTTAATTCCAATAACAATATAAAAACCACTATTTATTTCATGCAGTAACGCTGGAATTGTTGCAGCAATTATAATAGCAAATGTTATAATAAAAATTGCATTTAACCTTTTGCTTCTTTTGGATTTATAAGTAATCATTTTAGTCTTTTCTTATTAGGTTTTGAAGTCATGTAGAAAACAAGTTCACTACCTTCTTCAATGTCTTTATGGTCAATTGATAAGTCGGATAGAATTTTACCATTCAACTTTATTTTATCAACATACACATTTTTATCACTTTGATTAATAGTTTTTATCGTAAATTTTTTACCATTTTCTAATGAAACCACAGCTGAAACCACAGAAGGACTTCCAATTTCATAAACGGTAGAACCAGGATTTACGGGATAAAAACCTAAAGAACTAAATATATACCAAGCACTCATTTGTCCAGCATCATCATTACCACAAAGACCATCTTCTTTATTGCTATACATGGTATCTAAAATCATTCTAATTCTAGATTGTGCTTTCCATGGATCATTCGTGAAGTTATACAAATAAGCAATATGATGACCAGGTTCATTTCCATGTACATAATTACCGATTATTCCATCTCTAGTAATATCTTCATTATGTTCGATGTATTTATCTTCAATAGGTGTATTAAAAATTTTATCTAAATGAGTTGAAAAAGCATCTTTTCCACCCATCATGTTTATCATTTTATCGATTTCATGAGGAACATATAAACCATAATTCCATGCATTTCCTTCAATAAAACCTTGACCATGTGTATCCAAAGGATCAAATTCTTTTCTCCAATTTCCATCAGCTAATTTTGGTCGCATATATCCAATTGATTTATCATAAACATTCAGATAATTTTCAGAACGATTTATAAACTCATTGTAAGCTGAAGAATTATTTGCTTTTTTAGCTATTTGTGCAATACACCAATCATTGTATGCATATTCGAGTGTCTTTGAAACCGAAGAAGAACTTTTATCTTCAGGTACATAGCCTAACTTCATATAATACTCCAATCCATCAAAATAGGGAACTTTTGCTGTGTTTGAAGCTGCAGTTAAAGCATAATTTAAATCAACATCGGTTGTGTTTTTTGCTGTTGCATCTGCAATTACAGAAACAGCATGATAACCAACCATACACCAATTTTCATTGGCATAATGACTCCAAATGGGTAACATATGATGCACACTTTGATCGTGATGAGCCAACATGGATTTAATCATGTCATTATTTCTTTTAGGCTGAATAATGTTAAACAATGGATGCAATGCTCTATATGTATCCCAAAGTGAAAAAACAGTATGATTTACAAAACTATCAGATTTATGAATATTTTGGTCCAAACCTCTGTAACTTCCATCAACATCTTCATAAATAATCGGACTCAACATGCTATGATACATCGCAGTGTAAAAGGTTTCTTTTTGGGCTAATGTTTTGGTTTCAACTTCGATTTTTGATAGTTCTTTATTCCATTTTTCTTTAGTATCGTTTTTGGTTTTCTCAAAGTCCCAATGAGGTAATTCAGTTTTTAAGTTTAATAAAGCACCTTCAGTACTTACTGATGATAAAGCAAATTTGATTTTTATTTTTTCGTTTTCTGTAGTATCAAAATTGAAATAAGCTCTTATGTTTTTTCCAGCCATTTCAGGAAAATTGTGTTCTTCATCAAACTTTCTATAAAAACCATTGTACTTTACTTTATCATATTTTTTATGACCATAACTTTTGAATGGTTTCGAAAATTGCATGGCAAAATAAACCAGTTTTGTTCGTGCCCAACCGTTAGTTTGCTTATAACCTGTAATTAAAGAATCGTTTTCAACTCGAATAAAAGTCCAAGTATTTTTATCATCATACAAGTAAATATTCGAAATTAAATCTAAGATAATATGAGCATCTTCCGATTTTGGAAACGTATATTGATGAAAACCAACTCTATCAGTTGCTGTTAATTCAGCTTGAATATTATAATCGTCTAATTTGACACTATAAAAGCCAGGTGAAGCTTTTTCATTTTGATGCGAAAATTGCGAATGATAACCGCTTTTTGGTTCTTTAGCACTTCCAGGTTCTAAATTTAATTTGCCAGTTGTAGGCATAATCAAAAAATCACCTAAATCAGAATGACCTGTTCCACTCAAATGCGTATGGCTAAATCCAAAAATGGTATTATCAGCATATTGATAACCTGCACAATATTTATAAGCATCAGGATTGTATTTTCCTTCAGAATCAAATAAAGGTTGTTGATTCGTTTCTGGACTCAATTGTACCATTCCAAAAGGAGTTGTTGCTCCAGGGAAAGTGTGTCCCATGTTTTTAGTTCCAACAAATGGATTTACATATTGAGTGTAGTCTTTATCTTTAGTTTGGGAAAATGAAGTTGAACTACAAATAATAAACAATAATAAAAACCTAAAAGTAAATAGTTTCATAATTAAAATTATAGGTTTAATTTCTTTTTCGAATCTTTTGTCAAAGCATCTTTATGTACTAAAACAGAAATTGCTTTTAATCTCATATAAGGAACACTCATATAAACAAATCCACCATTAGTAACTCTTTTTTCATCGGTTCCCCAAGAGTTTTTAATTTTGTAATACACATTTCCTTTTTGGTCTTTTACGGTTCCTACAATTTGCATTAAATGATCGTCTGTAGTATCATAATTTTCAAATTCAGCTTGACGATATTCTTGAGAAACTGGCATTTCTTCAATAATTTCGGCTAAACCAGTCTTAGTATCTTCTTCGTTTTTTGGAATAAAAGCAACACCATATTTTGCTGAAAAAGTAGCTTCTGAAACATCACAATCTAACGATAAAGAATAACCTTTGGCTAAAGCATTGTCAATATTTTGTATGAATTCATCTAAAGGCAAATTATACATACTTCCATTAGAAAAATTATCAGGAATGTTTAAAATGAAGGATTTGTAAAAAGGTTGGTGCGAAAATGAAGTTAGCGTAATATAATTTTCAGGTTTAATTTTAGTAAATTCTGCAAAACTTTTTGGGGTGTATTTTTTTCCTTCAAATGTGAATTCTGTTGGATTTTTACCTAAATAAACATCTAAAACACCAGCAACAGCTTCTTTCCATTTTTGAGATAATTTCTTTCCTGGATTATCAATGTAAACTTTCAACATAGCATTCAAAACAGCTTCTAATTCACTATGGTTGTGTTTCTTTTCATCTTCAGTTAAACCTGAGTAAACGTTGGCAGGAACTAATCCAAAATCGGCAACACTATTAATCACATCATGAGCCAAACCACCTTGGCTGAATTGAGCTTTTCCTTGTCGCATCACAAAGTTTTCGGCTTTTTTAGGATATGTATTTCTTACTTGATACATTTCAGATAAATCGATTTGTTTTCCAGTTAACCTAATAATTTCAGATTCTAAAAAAGAAGAAGTTGAAAAACTCCAACAAGTTCCTGTAATATCTTGAGAAATAACAGGTGTCGTTTCAATATCTATAACCGATTGAAATTCATAGTTTTGAGCGTTTGATGATAAAAATCCAAATCCAAGTAATAATGCAATGTATGTTTTTTTCATAGTAGTAATTCATTTGAAGATGCAATATAATGCAAAAAATGATTTATTTTTACGTGAAATTTCATTTTAACTTTAACTTGATTTTTTTGAACACAGATTTAAGAAATTAGAATAATTGCTATAATCTTTTAATATGTGTTAAAAGTCATAACTAAAATTTTAAATACAACATGAGTAAAATCAATTGGAAAACCGCAAGAGAATTTGAAGATATAACTTATAAAAAATGCGATGGTGTTGCCAGAATTGCTTTCAATCGTCCTGATGTGAGAAATGCATTTCGACCAAAAACAACACGTGAATTAATTGATGCTTTTTATGATGCTCAAGAAGACACTTCAATAGGAGTAGTATTACTTTCAGCAGAAGGACCAAGTTCTAAAGATGGAGTTTATTCTTTTTGTTCTGGTGGTGATCAAAAAGCTCGTGGCCATCAAGGTTATGTTGGTGATGATGGTTATCATAGATTAAACATTTTGGAAGTACAACGAATGATTCGTTTCATGCCAAAAGCGGTGATTTGCGTAGTTCCTGGTTGGGCTGTTGGTGGTGGACATTCACTTCATGTGGTTTGTGACTTGACTTTAGCAAGTAAAGAACATGCTATTTTCAAACAAACAGATGCTGATGTTACAAGTTTTGATGGTGGTTACGGTTCAGCATATTTAGCTAAGATGGTCGGACAAAAGAAAGCTCGTGAGATTTTCTTTTTAGGTCGAAATTATTCCGCTCAAGAAGCATTTGAAATGGGAATGGTAAATGCAGTTATTCCTCATGCTGAATTAGAAGATACTGCTTATGAATGGGCACAAGAAATATTAGCTAAATCTCCAACATCCATCAAAATGTTAAAATTCGCAATGAATTTAACCGATGATGGAATGGTTGGACAACAGGTTTTTGCTGGTGAAGCAACACGTTTAGCATATATGACTGATGAAGCCAAAGAAGGAAGAGATGCTTTCTTGGAAAAACGTAAACCTAATTTTGAGAAGAAATATTTGCCTTAGAAATTTAGAATTTAGAAATCAGAATTTAGAAAAACAAAAACCATAAATGAGCGAATTTAAAAATCAAACCATAGATATTTCAACCTTACCCAAGTTTGAAGAAACATCGTTAAATCCTTTGCAAAAAAACTATTTTAAAGTGATGTTGATTCAATTTGGAATAGTTTATAGTATTCTTTTGATTGGAATAATAGCTCTTTATTTCATTTCTATAGAAGAACAAATTCAAGATAAAATTATCTATTTTGTTATTGGTTGGTTGGTTTTGTTGATTTTGAATTTTCTATATTTAAAAATAAGTTTTGCTAAAAAAGGTTTTGCATTGCGCGAACATGATGTGATTTTTAAATCAGGTGTAATTAGTGAAACTACCACAATTGTCACAAATAATAGAGTACAGCACGTAGCTTTGCATCAAGGAATGCTTTCTAGAATTTTTGGATTAGCTTCTATTGAACTATTTACAGCTGGAGGAAGTTCAAGTGATTTAAAAATCAATGGTTTGTTGTTAGAAGATGCTAAAAAAATTAAAGAAAGTGTTTCATTAAAAATTAATGAAATTGCGTCAGAAATCATTGAAGAAAATCCAATTGGAGAAAATCAAATTCAAATTATAGACGTGAACAATTCAAAAGAAGAATCAGATGAAATCTAATTTTGATTTTTCGATTCCACAACGACAATCCTTAATTGGAGTGATTGTTTTGTTCGCTAATACGTTGCAAAAATCGGTTAGAGCTTTTTGGCCATTTATTTTAATTATTTTCTTTAAAAAAGAGTCGTATAGTGCTATTCAGGTTTATGTTGCAATTGTTGGAGTCATTTTATTTGTTGCTATCATCGCTTTTTTAAGATATTGGTTTTTCAAATTTTATATCGATTATAAGTTGGAGGAATTTGTCATTGAAAACGGAATTTTTAATAAAACCAAAACAACAATTCCTTTTCATAAAATCCAAAAAGTTAACATTGATCAAAGTTTAATTCAGCGTATTTTTAATGTACACAAATTAGAATTAGACACAGCAGGAAGTGATAAAAAAGAAGCTTCAATTAGTGCAATTTCGCATGAAATGGCTACTGAACTTAAAAAACAACTACTTGAAAATACTGAAAAAAACAGTCATTTAATTGAAGAAATTACAGCAAACGAAGAACAACCTAAATCATTTATAACTATAGGAATTCCAAGCCTTTTAAAAATTGGAATTACAGCGAATTACATCAGAAGTTTTGCTTATATCTTTCTAATTTTCACTACGGTTTCTGATAATTTAAGGCAAATAGGACGAGAAGATTTAATAGATGATAACATTAATCAATTAGAACAAATTCCGATTGTGAGTTTAGTTTTGGGATTTTTAGTTTTTATTTTCACGGCAATTATAGTGGTAAATTTATTTTTGACGGTTGTTAAATATTTCAATTTTACGATAAAAAAAGATAAAAAATCACTTGTATTAACTTATGGATTATTAAACATCAAAAGCACAATTATTAATCCAGAAAAGGTTCAAATCATCAAGCTTACACAGAATTTCTTTCAGAAAAAACTCGATGTAAACACAATTGAAATTTTTCAAGCATCTAGTGATATGAAACGAGCTAGTGCAAAAGATAAAACTAAAATTCCTGGTTGTAATAAATCTGAAAAAGAACAAATTGTTAAATTACTAATAGGAAAACAGCCGAATCATCAAAAAACGTTAGTGCCAAACATTAGAAAATTACTTTTGAATTGTTTCTTTTTGATTTTAATTCCAATTGCTATTGGGTTAACCATAAATTATAATTTAGAGAAAATTTCATGGAATGAAGTGTTACTTGTTGTAGCTTTTTATGTTTTATTCATGGGAACGATTTTATATTTTTCTTACAGAAATTATCGATTATTCATTTCAGATGAATTTATTGTAAAGCAAAGTGGTGCTTGGGATATTGATCACGAAATTATGATGCCTTATAAAATTCAAGCGATTGAAACCCAACAATTCTTTTGGCAAAAATATACAGATATTGGTTCAGTTGTTTTGTACACAGCTGGTGGAAGAGTTTCGTTTTCAACAGGCAATTATACAGAAATTAAAGAGCAAGTGAATAAATGGTTGTATCAGGTTGAGGTTTCTAAAGAGAATTGGATGTAGTTATAGGGTTTCAGATTGTTTCAAGTTGTTTCAGATTGTTTTGTTTCATTTGTTTCGGTTAAGTTTAAAATTATATTTATATGGCTACAATTAATAGATTTGAAGATTTAGATATTTGGCAAGAAGCTAGAAGGTTGGCCAAAGAGATTCATATTCTAAGTAAGGAAACTGATTTAAAAACGGAGTTTAAGCTAAAAAATCAGATAAAAGTATCATCGGGTTCTGTTATGGATAATATTGCTGAAGGATTTGAAAGAGATGGAAATTTAGAATTCAGACAATTTTTATCAATTGCTAAAGGTTCAGCTGGAGAATCTCGATCACAAATTTATAGGCTCTATGATTATGAAATTATAGATGAAGAAAAATGTAATCAATTAAAAAACGATTATCTGAATTTAAGTGTAAAGATTAAAAACTTCATAACTTATCTAAACAAACAAGACTTCAAAGGAAACAAATTCAAGTAATAACAAATTTTTGAAACAACCTGAAACAACTTGAAAACATTTGAAACAAAACAAACTAAAAATTAAAATGAAAAACTGGATACAAGCCGCAAGATTACGAACATTACCTTTATCACTTTCTGGAATAATTGTGGGAAGTGCTTACGCTTATCATCAAGGATTTTATGATTATAGAATTCTTGGATTAGCACTTTTGACTACGTTAGGGCTACAAATTCTGTCTAATTATGCTAATGATTATGGTGATGGAGTAAAAGGTACAGACGTTAATAGAATAGGAGAAAAACGAATGGTTGCAGCTGGAGTTATCACGGCTTCTCAAATGAAAAAAGCGGTTATTATAACGGCAATTATCACTTTGACTTTAGCCTTAACCTTAATTTACGTAGCTTTTGGTAAAGAAAATTTTGCTTTAAGTCTGATTTTTATTCTTTTGGGAATAGGTTCAATCGGTGCAGCCATAAAATATACTGTAGGAAGTAATGCTTATGGTTACAACGGTTTAGGTGATTTATTTGTTTTTATTTTTTTCGGGTTGGTTTCTGTAATTGGATCGAACTTTTTATACACTCATTTTTTTGATTGGAAATTATTTTTACCAGCTACAGCGATTGGTTTATTGAGCGTAGCAGTTTTAAACCTAAACAATATGAGAGACATAGAAAATGACAGACAAGCAGGAAAACGAACTTTAGTTGTCAAAATGGGTTTGGAAAATGCAAAAAAATATCATATATTTCTCTTGATTACAGCTATGCTATTATTTTTAGTCTTCTCAGTTTTAATAGAAGCTTCTATAATTCCAATTATAATCATCTGTATTCCAATATTTTTTCACATTAGAACGGTTTTAAACGCAACTTCATACGAAGATTTTGATCCAGAACTAAAAAAAGTAGCTTTAAGTACTTTTGCTCTAAGTTTGTTTTTTACAATTGGTTTGATATTTTTCAACTACTAATCACTAATTACTAAATTATGAAAATCACATTTTACGGTCACGCTTGTTTAGGAATCCAAATTGAAGATATAAATATTTTAGTGGATCCATTTATCACCGGAAACCCAAAAGCTTCGCATATCGATATTAATACGTTAAAAGCAGATTATATTTTGCTGACTCATGCTCATCAAGATCATGTTTTGGATGTAGAAGCGATTGCAAAACGAACTGATGCTGTTATCGTTTCTAACTACGAAATAGCAAATTATTATGGAGACAAAGGATTTCAATTTCATCCAATGAATCACGGTGGAAGTTGGGATTTTGAATTTGGAGTTGTTAAATACGTTAATGCAATTCACACTTCACAATTTCCTGATGGAACTTATGGTGGTCAACCTGGTGGATTTGTTATCGAAGGAGAACGAAAAAACATTTACATAGCTGGTGATACAGCTTTAACAATGGATATGAAGTTAATTCCAATGCGAACAAAACTTGATTTAGCTATTTTACCAATCGGAAGCAACTTCACTATGGATGTAGAAGATGCCATTTTTGCTTCAGATTTTGTAGAATGTGACAAAGTTTTAGGGTATCACTATGATACTTTTGGTTATATAGAAATCGACCATGAAGAAGCCAAACGCAAATTCTTTGAAAAAGGAAAAGATTTAATGCTATTGGAAATAGGAGAGTTTATTGAACTTTAATAATAAATTACGAATTACGAATTACGAATTTTCAATTAGGAATTATGAAAGAGAATGTTATACAAAATAAGACTTATGCTTTTTCCTTGAAAATTGTTAAATTGTATAAACGTTTAGTGGATGAAAAAAGAGAATATGTGCTTTCTAAACAATTGCTTAGATTTGGAACGTCAATTGGAGCTGATATAGAAGAAGCAATTGGAGGACAATCTCAAAAAGATTTCTATGCTAAATTAACTATTTCGTATAAAGAAGCTAGAGAAACCAAATATTGGTTGAGATTACTAAAAGATTCAGATTATTTAGAAGAAGATACTGCAAATAATCTATTAAATGATGTAGAAGAAATTCTAAGAATAATTGGAAGTATCCAAAAGACAATTAAAAACAAAAATTTCTAATTATGAAATTCAGCATTCGTAATTCGTAATTGAAAATTCGTAATTCCCAATTAATGAAAGCGACTTATAAAAAACACATTCTAAACTTCAAACGACCAAGCGGAACTTCTCGAGGTATTTTAACAGAGAAAGAAACTTGGTTTATCATCTTGGAAGAAAACGGAAAAATTGGAATAGGAGAGTGCGGAATTTTGAGAACCTTATCTGTTGATGATCGTCCAGATTATGAAGCAAAATTGCAATGGGTTTGTGAGAACATTCATTTAGGAAAAGATACACTTTGGGAAGTACTTTTGGAATTTCCTTCTATTCAATTTGGACTGGAAATGGCTTTCCTTTCTTTGGCTTCCAAAACACCTTTTGAGTTGTTTGAATCTGACTTTACTTCTGGACAAAAAAGCATGCTAATTAATGGCTTAGTTTGGATGGGTGAAGAGTCTTTTATGAAGCAACAAATTGAAGAAAAATTAGCACAAGGATTTACTTGTATAAAATTGAAAATTGGAGCCATAGATTTCGAAAAAGAATTGGGTTTATTGCACTTTATCAGAGAACATTTTGATGAAAAAACCATCGAAATTAGAGTAGATGCTAATGGTGCTTTTTATTCTACTGATGCTTTAGATAAATTAAAACAATTGGCTGGTTATAAATTACATAGTATAGAACAACCTATTCCAAAAAACAATACTGACAGGATGTCAGAGCTATGTAAAATCACACCTTTGCCTATTGCTTTGGACGAGGAATTGATTGGTGTGTTTTTACCTTCAGAAAAAGAAACATTACTACAAAAAATTAAACCTCAATATATCATTTTGAAGCCTAGTTTAATAGGTGGTTTTAGAGGAACTTTAGAGTGGATTTCCACAGCTGAAAAGTTTGAAATTCAATGGTGGATTACTTCTGCTTTGGAGAGTAATATTGGCTTAAATGCTATTGCACAATTTACCTATACTTTACATAATTTATTACCTCAAGGATTAGGAACTGGAGGATTATATACCAATAATTTTGACTGTCCTTTAGAAGTTTCAAACGGGCAACTTTGGTATAGAAATGAGAAAAATTGGGATGTGAATTTTGAGGATTTTAAATAAAAAAAACCGACAAATCTGCCGGTTTTAATCTTTTTCTTTTTCAATTTTTTTCTATAGCTTATTTTTCAACTTCAACTGAACCTGAACCATCTTTTACTTCAACTTCTGTTTTTTTGTCTCCATCTTTTGTAGAGAATTCAACACCATCAGAGTTAACGCTAATTGATGTTCCGTCATTTTCTTCTTCAGCTGGTGCTGGTTCTTCAACAACTACTGTTTCTTTTTCAACTACTGTTGCTTCTTCTTTGTCTTTACAGCTAACTGTTGCAAAAATTGCTAAACTAGCTATCAATAGGGTTACTTTTTTCATCTTTTTTTGTTTTTATTATTATAGTTGCAAGATATAACGATAAACAGTTAGTTAAATTATAATACTTTTATTTTATGTTATAGAATTTCCATTTTACATTAGTGAAACAATATTTGGAACTATTATTAAACATTCCCTATTTTTTTAATAATTCTTTAAACATTCCAGAATCTACAGCTACAAAAATATTACTACTTAAATTTTCAATTTCATCATTTGATAATTTTGTTTTTTTTAAAAAGTAGTTTATCATTTTTCTTTTGGTTCTATTGTTTTTGTAACCAATTCTAGGTGAAATTACTTCTTCTCCTTTAGTGAAAATTATTATCGGAATATTTTTTTCTTTCAATTTATTTCCAATTAATTCCCACCAAATATTATCTGTATCACCTAGTGATGAACCAAAAATACAAATTATGTCAGCTTGTTTAATTTTTGTTTTGAATTGATTATCTATTGTGTGCCCATATGCCATATTGCACTTTTCTTTTACTATAGCTTCCAATATATCGACATTCTCATGGAATTCTTTGTTTTTTATTTGTGAAATATCATTTACTCCTAACACCATCCTATTGTCAACATATCCATGAATATGTTCAACATTTCTTAAAGTAACTGAAAGAGTACTTTTAAGATGGTTTCCAATCCTAATGTTTTTTTTATCTTCAATTATTTTTTCAATAATTGTTGTATAGTTGAAAGTATAAATGTCAACTACCCAAGCGCTATTTGCAAAATTATTTTTAAATGTATTTATTTTGTTTGTATCAGCTACTGGGAGATAAATTTCAGGTTTTACTAGATTTTCAAAAAAAACTTCTTTATCTATTTCTGTAAAATTAAATTTAGATTCTTCTAACTTTAAATATTCAGCAAGTTGCTCTCCAATATCTTCTATAACTTCATCAAACTCATCAACTGAATTAAATTCCTCTGTATATTGACCTAGTGCAAGTTCTAAATCTGACCAGTTTTTATAATTATTAGAAATATTTTTTTTTAAATTGTTTATACTAATTTTTGTTGATTCTTGAACTTTATAAAAATCATAAAAATCCTTGTAGCTTGTTTTTAAGCCGAGATTTAAATCAAAACCATTTCCAATTATGTGTAGGATTTTCAATATTAAGTTTTTTTAAAACGTTTTTAATAAATGATATAGATCTATAATTATTATATATAATTATTGAAATACTTATAATCGTTTATAATCAATCGTAAATATAAATAAAAACCCACAAAAAAAATCCAAAAGCAGAAACTTTTGGATTTTAATATTATTATCAGATAAAAGGTAAGTTGAAAAGATTCCCAAATTCTTGGGAATTTTGCTAACGCAAAGTCGCACCAACTTCTTTTTCAAAGTTAGCTTGCAGTTTTTGCATTACTTTTTCAATTTGTTTTTCTTCTAAGGTTTTCTTCTCATCGTTCATTATAAAGCTCACAGCGTATGATTTTTTGTTTTCTGGTAAATTCTTACCTTCATACACATCAAATAGGCTTATTTCTTTGATAAGTGTTTTGTCTGTTTGTTTGGCTATTTTGTAAATCGTTTCAAACGTTACATCTTTATTAACTAACAAAGCTAAATCTCTACGAACTTCTGGGAATTTTGAGATTTCGGTTAATTTCAATTTGTTGGAAACGTATTTTTGAATAGCTGCCCAATTCAAATCAGCATAAACTACTTCTTGTTTAATGTCAAAAGCTTTTAAAATGGATTTTTTTACGATTCCAAATTCAGCAATCGTTTCTCTTCCAATCGCTAAAGCTAATCCTTCAGAAAAAACATCATTTTCTATTGGTAATGAACTCACTTTTTGGTCTAATCCCATTCGCATAAGCATAGCCATAACATAACCTTTCATCAAAAAGAAGTCAGATTTTGTAGCTGGTGCGTTCCAGTTTTCAGCAGCTTTGTTTCCGGTAAGGTATAAACACAAGTGCTTTCTTTCGTCATACCCATTTTCTACTTTGTGATAGGTTTTTCCAAATTCAAACAAACGTAAATTTGATTTTCTACGGTTAATGTTGAACAAAATAGCTTCTAAACCTGAGAACAACAACGATTGTCTCATAGCAGAAAGTTCAGTACTCAATGGATTTATGATATGAACCGTTTCATTTTCAGTCAGCTGCTCCGATAATTTGATGTATTCTGGAGAAGTTAACGAATTGGCCATCATTTCATTAAAACCTTGCGAACACAATTGGTTTGAAATAATGTTTTGTACTTTATATTCTTCTGTTCTTGGAGAATTGGCAATCGTAGCACTTACTTTGGCATTAAAACCAATGCTATTATAACCATATACACGAAGAATTTCTTCGATAACATCAATTTCTCTTTGAACATCAACTCTGTAAGAAGGAATAGTTAAACCTAAACCAGATTCAGTAATACTGTTGATTTTAATTTCTAATGAAGTTAAAATGGTTTTGATGGTTTCTTTTTTCAGTTCTTCACCAATTACTTTGTTGATTCTGTCAAAAGTTACGAAAACACTAAAGTCTTCAATTTTCTTAGGATAAACATCAGTAATATCAGAAGTTATTTCTCCACCAGCTACTTCTTGAATCAACAAAGCAGCACGTTTTAAAGCATATTCGGTAATTGTTGGATCAATTCCTCTTTCAAAACGGAAAGAAGCATCTGTATTTAAACCGTGTCTTTTAGCTGTTTTACGAACCGAAACTGGATTGAAATAAGCACTTTCTAAAAATATATTTTGAGTGTTTTCTGTTACACCAGATTCAATACCTCCAAAAACTCCAGCAATACACATTGGACTTTCAGCATTGCAAATCATTACGTCTTCTTTGTCCAAAGTACGTTCAACTCCATCTAAAGTGGTGAATTTAGTTCCAGCTTTTACCGTTTTAACAATTACTTTATTTCCTTTGATTTTGTTGGCATCAAAAGCGTGAGTAGGTTGTCCTAATTCGTGCATTACATAATTTGTAACGTCAACAATATTGTTTTTTGGGGTTAACCCAATTGATTTTAAACGATTTTGTAACCAAGTAGGTGAAGTTTTTACAGAAACACCAGAAATAGTAACTCCACAATAACGAGGAACTAACTCTTTGTTTTCAACTTCGATGTCAATTTTTAAGGTTCTTTTGTCAATTCTAAAACTACTAACAGAAGGTGTCATTAATTCACTAGTAACATTACTTTGAATTAATCCAGCTTTCAAATCACGGGCAACACCCCAATGACTCATGGCATCAGCACGGTTTGGTGTTAAACCAATTTCAAAAACTTCGTCTGTTTCAATATTGAAAACATCTTTTCCTAAAGTTCCTGGTTTTAAATCTTCATTTAAGATTAAAATTCCGTCATGACTTTCTCCAAGACCTAATTCGTCTTCGGCACAAATCATTCCGTGACTTTCTTGTCCACGAATTTTACCTTTTTTGATTTCAAATGAGTTCCCTTCTTTGTCGTATAATTTTGTTCCAATTGTTGCAACAGGTACTTTTTGACCAGCAGCTACATTAGGAGCACCACAAACAATTTGAACAGGAGCATTTCCGTCACCTAAATCAACTGTAGTGATTTTTAATTTATCAGCATCAGGATGTTTTTCACAAGTCAAAACATGACCTACAACAATTCCTTCTAAACCACCTTTTAGGCTTTCAAATTTATCTACACCTTCAACTTCTAAACCTAAATCAGTTAGTAAAGCTGCTGTTTCTTCTGACTTCCAGTCGATTTTGATAAATTGTTTTAACCAATTGTATGAAATACGCATTTTTATTCGAATTTTTAAGGGTGCAAATATAGTTTAAAAAGTTTAATTGTTGAACTGTTTAATCGTTTAACTATTCCACTTTTTTAGTGTTTATTTTCTAAAAACTTATAATTTAAAAATTCGAAAATTGACTTTTATATAATTTCTTCAACATGCTTTTTGATATTGCTGGCTAATTTAACTGTAGGTAAATCATTAGCATCATCACCAAATGGATCTTCAATTTCTTCGGCAATTAATTCCAAACTTGCTAAAACATAAAAGGTAAAAACCACAACTGGAATTACATAATAACCTAAACTGAAAACATATCCAAAAGGCAATGTCATGATATAAAAGAAAATGAATTTCTTGATGAATGAACTGTAAGAGTAGGGAATAGGTGTGTTTTTGATTCGCTCACAAGCTCCACAAATATCTGTAAAAGATTGAATTTCAGTATTAATAATGATTAATTGGTCTCCAGAAATTTTTCCACTGACATGTAAATCGTGTATTTTTTGAAACATCATTTTTGCTATCTGGTTAGGTCTATGATTTTTATGATTGATATCCAAGTCTAAATCTTCAAAAAGCATTTTGGCTGTTTCTTCATCATTCAAATGTTTTTGCAAAATGGAAGCATAACCAGGAATGACTTTTCTAAAGAAATGTTTGTCGTGTTCGTCTTTCAAGATTACAGAAAGTTTGATAGCTAAATTTCGACTATTATTCACTAATGCTCCCCAATGTTTTCGTCCTTCCCACCAACGATCATAAGCTGTATTGGTTCTAAAAACTAACAATAATGAAATCACAAAACCTAACATTCCGTGCATTATGGTAATGTTTTTAACGTGACTTTCTTCTGATAATTTCCAGTATTCTATTTCTAAATAAGCTACAGCATAGGAATACAAACCAATCGTAATCATCATTGGAATTAATTGACGAAAAGTGTCTGATTTATGGAATCTGAAGATAAAAGTAATCCAGTCTTTTGGGTTGTATTGAACCATATAATTTAGAATTTAGAAGTCAGAATTTAGAATTTAGAAATAACGGTAAATTTAACAAATTAATCCAAACTTAAAGTCCCAGCTAATTCTTTTAAGTTAATTTCAGAAATTTTAGTTTGGTATTGAGCAGTTGCATAGCGAACAGAAGCTTCAATAAAATTTTGTTGAGCTGTTCTAACTTCAATTGTTGTGATAGTTCCAATTCTGAATTTGGCTAAAGTTATATCCAGATTTTGCCTTGCAATTTCTACATTTTCTGCTTCAATTTTAATCAACTCTAAATTGGTTTGATAACTTTGATAAAAAGATGCCAATTGCGACTCTAAAGCCACTTTTTGTTGGTTTAAAACGAGTGAAGCATTTTCAATTTCATATTGAGCTGTTTTTTCTCTTTTATTTTGCAGAAAACCATCAAAAATGGGCACACTTGCATTAATTCCATATACAAAACCTTGTCCAGATGATTGTGTAATGAATCCTAAAGAAGCTTCTGAGCGTGTAAAATTATACCCAGAAGTCAAGCGAACTGTAGGATAGCGATTTCCTTTGATTTGTTTTAAATTAAGTTCAGCAATTTTTTTGTTTAATATTTGAGCTTGTAATTGAGGGTTTTGCTTATTGGCTAAATCTTTTAATTCATCATAATTTAAGTTTTCTTCAAAAGTAATCATATCAACAACTTTAAAATCAATTTGAAGATCTCTTGCTAAAAGTTCATTCAATTTAATTTTAGTGTTTTTATATACTTCTTGTTGGTTTAATAATAAACTTTTATCAGTATTTAAATCAACTTTGGCATTTAATAATTCAAGTTTTGAAGCTTTTCCAATTGAAAAACGATTGTCAGCAGTTGTTACACGTTGGTTTGATACTACAATAGCACTGTCAATGGAAGCCATAATTTGTTGTTGTTGTACTAAATCATAATATGTTAGATAAACATCACTAATTCGGTTTAAAATGGTAGCTTGTAATTCTGATTTTCCTTGTGCTTCTAAAGTCGCTAATTGTTCTTTTCGAGCAAACATACTCAACCCATCAAAAACAGTCCAGTCTAAACCAACACCATACGAAAGATTGAAGTTTTTAGCATTATTTAACTCTCTAACTGAACCATCAGCTTGTGTTTGTTTGGTGTTTAATTGACTATTGTTATTGGTTAAATTGGCACTTAATGTTGGTAAAATTCCAGCATTTCCAAGATTGTTATTGGTTGCATCAATTTTTAAATTGTTTTGGGCAATTTTAATTTCGAAATTGTTTTCCAAAGCTATTTTTAAGGCATCTTCAAGTGATAAAACTTCTTGAGCTTGCAATTGAAAGCCAAAAAACAAAAAGGTAATATATGTTATAATCTTTGACATGATTTATTTTTCTAAAGCTTCAATATTATCAAATTCTGGACGGTGTTTTTTATTTCTTGACCATAATAAGTAAATGGTTGGAATTACAAAAAGAGTCAGTATTAATGAGAATAATGTTCCACCAACAATAACAACACCCATTCCCATTCTACTAGCTGAAGCAGCTCCGAGAGATAATGCAATTGGTAATGCTCCTAAAGCAATTGCTAAACTAGTCATCAAGATAGGACGTAAACGTGATTCAGAAGCTTCAATAATGGCATCGTATTTTGATTTTCCTTGTTCTCGCAATTGATTGGCAAATTCGACAATAAGAATTCCATTTTTGGTAACTAATCCAATTAGCATAATGGTTCCAATTTGACTGAAAATATTCCATGTTTGATCAAACAACCACAATGAAAATAATGCTCCAGCAATTGCCATTGGAACTGTTAAAATAATAATGAATGGATCAATAAAACTTTCAAATTGAGCCGCTAATATTAAGTAAATCAATAATAAAGCTAATCCAAAGGCAAAAGAAGTATTGGAACTACTTTCCACAAAATCTCTTGATTCTCCACCTAAATCAGTTGTAAAAGTGTCATCTAAGACTTTAGCTTTGATAGCATCCATAGCTTCAATTCCGTCATTGATGCTTTTGCCTGGAGCTAATCCTGCACTTACAGTAGCTGACATGTATCGATTATTATGATACAATTGTGGTGGATTACTTTGTTCTTCAACCGAAACTACATTGTCCATTTGAATTAATTCTCCTTTGTCATTTTTAATAAATATTGAAGTTAAATCTAATGGTGTTGCTCTGTCTTGTTGTAAAAATTGTCCAATTACTTGATATTGTTTTCCGTTTTTGGTAAAATATCCAAAACGTTGTCCACTCAATGACAATTGTAAAGTTTGTGCAATGTCAATTACAGAGATTCCTAAACTTTTTGCTTTTTCTCTATCTATTGTGACATTTATTTCTGGTTTGTTAAATTTTAAATTTACATCAACCATTGAAAATGTTTCATCTTTAGAAGCTTCTTCCATAAAAACAGGAATTTTTTCTTGTAATTTCTCAAAATTTTGAGCTTGAATAATGTATTGAATTGGTAAACCTCCACGACGACTAACCGAAATAGTAGGTTGTTGAATTACAGAAGTTTTAGCATCAGGATAACGTTTTACCCATTGTGATAAATCATCTGCAATTTCCATTTGTGACTTTTCTCTTTCACTTGGATCTTTTAAGGCAATTCTAATAAAACCACTATTCACAGAACCACCACCACCAAAACCAGGTGATGAAATTACCAAACTCACTTTTTTACCAGGAATTGAATCATCCACGAGTTGAGACATTTCTTGCATGAATCGATCAGTGTATTCATAAGTAGCTCCTTCAGGAGTTGACATTCGCATTACAAATCCACTTCTGTCATCTAATGGAGCTGTTTCTTTTTGAAGAATACTAAAAAATAAATAAATTAACCCAAAACAAGCGATTAAAATTCCAAAACTAATCCATTTGTGTTTTACAAAACGTTCCAAATAAGAAGCATATCCTTTGTTAAGTTTTATAAAATAAGGTTCGGTTAAATCATAAAATTTAGTTCTTTTTTGTTCACCACCTTTCATCAAATAAGCATTTAACATAGGTGTTAAGGTTAATGAGACAAATGCTGAAATTAAAACTGCTGAACCTATGACAACTCCAAATTCTCGGAATAATCGTCCCACAAAACCTTCTAGAAAAATTACAGGTAAAAATACAGCAGCTAATGTGATAGAGATTGAAATTACAGCAAAAAAGATTTCATTCGAACCTTTTATGGCAGCTTCAATAGGAGACATGCCTTCTTCAACTTTTTTGAATATGTTTTCGGTGACTACAATTCCGTCATCCACTACTAATCCTGTGGCTAAAACAATAGCTAATAGGGTTAATACATTTATAGAAAACCCAAATAACCACATGATAAAGAAAGTAGCAATTAATGAAACAGGAATATCAATTAGAGGTCTAAAAGCAATAGCCCAATTTCTAAAAAACAAATAAATAATTAAAATTACTAATAGTATAGAAATTAGTAATGTTTCAGCTACTTCGGTTACGGAGCGTTTTACGAAAACCGTTGTATCAATAGCAATGTTTAATTGGATATCTTTGGGTAAATCCTTTTTTAATTTTTCATATTCTTTATAAAATTCATCTGAAATATCAATATAATTTGCTCCAGGTAAAGGAACAATGGCAACAGCAACCATTGGTTTTCCTGATTGTGTCAATTGAGTTTCAATATTTTCAGGTCCTAAAGTAGCTGAACCAATATCACTCAAACGAATTATTTTTTCACCATCTGCTTTTATGATGATGTTATTGAATTCTTCAGCCGTTGTTAGGTTTCCAACCGTTTTCACTGTTAATTCAGTATTATTACCCGTAATTTTACCTGAAGGTAATTCGACATTTTGATCATTTAAAGCTTGTCTAACATCGGAAACTGTTAATCCATATGATGCTAATTTGTAAGGATCAATCCACAAACGCATGGCATATCTTTTTTCACCCCAAATTTGAACACCACTTACACCAGGAATAGTTTCTAATCGTTGACCTATTACGTTTTCAGCATAATCACTTAGTTCTAGAGCATTTCTAGTTTCACTTTGAACCGTCATTGAAATAATAGCTTCACTATCAGCATCTGCTTTTGAAACTATAGGTTGTGAATCAATATCTTCAGGCAAACTTCGAATAGCTTGTGATACTTTATCTCTAACATCATTGGCAGCTTCTTCTAAATCTTTTTCAAGGTTAAATTCAATTGTGATGGAACTTCTTCCTTGATTACTTGATGAAGTTATATTTCGAATTCCATCAATAGAATTAATAGCTTTTTCTAAAGGTTCTGTAATTTGCGATTCAATAATATCAGCATTTGCACCTGTATAATTGGTACGAATAGAAATTTGAGCAGGATCAATTGAAGGATATTCTCGAACACCCAAAAATTTATAACCAATAAATCCAAATAAAATAATGGCAAGATTTAGTACAATAGTAAGAACAGGTCTTTTAATACTTAATGTAGATAAATTCATACTTATTTTTTAAGAGTTACTTGCACAGCAGTTTCTGGTTTTAGACTCATAATTGCACTGGTAATTACGGTATCACCCAATTTTAAGCCTTCTAAAACTAAAATTAAGTCTTCTGTTCTTGTTCCAGTTTCAATTTTAACTTCTTTGGCTTTTCCATTTTCAGCAATAAATACTTTTTTACCATTTTGAATAGGTATAATCGCTTCTGAAGGAATTAAAATAGCATCTTTTATTTCTGTTAAAGGCAATTTCACATTAGCATAAGTTCCAGGGAATAATTTGCCTTCTTTATTATTTGCTTTAGCTCTAACTAAAAGTGTTCTTGTAGTTACATCAACACTAGGTTCGATTGCATAAATGGAAGCTTTAAATGTTTCATTTGAACCTGAAACCGTAAATTCAATTTCATTATTTAACTTCACTTCATTGGCATATTTTTCTGGAATTGAAAAGGTAATTTTTACTTCATTTGAACTTACTAAATTAGTTACAATGGTAGTAGGAGTAAGGTAAGTTCCTGGAGAAATGTTTCGCAATCCAATTTTTCCTGAAAATGGAGCTTTTATGGCCGTTTTTGCAATTTGAGCTTGTATTAATTGCGCTTGTGATTGTAAACTTCTATATTCTGCACTAGCAATTTCGTACTCCTCTTGACTGATAGCTTCTTTTTCTAATAAAAGTTTGGCTCTTCTTTCATTTTCACCAGCTAAATTTTTTCTTGTATTGGCTTGTGCTAATTGAGCTCTTAATTCAATATCATTGACTTTAAAAAGAGTTTGTCCTTTAGTTACATTTGTTCCTTCTTTGAAATAAATATTTTCTACGATACCAGAAACTTCACTTCTTATTTCAACCTGTTCGTTAGCTTCAATTGAACCAGAAACAGAAATGACATTAGAAAAGTTTTCTTCAGTAACGACAATTCCATTAACTTTAGTAGAAGGTTTTTTATTTCCAACTGGTTTATTGGTTTGATCAGAAGATTTATCTAAATTACTTTTTATGCGATAGCCAATAAAGCCAATAAAAAGGATGATAATAAGGGTTAAAAGTAATGTTCTGAGCTTCATTGTATGACTTTAAAGTATAATAACAACAAATCTACTTTTTCAAAGTTTAGAAAGCCAATTCCTTATAATTTATTTAACAATTGTGAAGATTTATTTTCGAAAATATCTTTAACTAATGTAATTCCAAATATTTTTCTTTTTGCTCATTTCAATGAATACTTCACGTAGTTTTTTGTGTTCAGGTTTTTCCATTGGAGCATCTGTTTTCAGTAATTTTACTGCTTCATGTCGAGCAAGTTGTAGAATGTCTCTATCTTTTACTAAATCAGCAATTTGAAGATTTAAAACACCACTTTGTTGTTTTCCCATTAAATCACCTGGACCACGAAGTTTTAAATCTACTTCAGCAATTTCAAAACCATCATTAGTACGAACCATTGTTTCCATTCGAACTTTACTATCTTCACTTAATTTGTGACTGGTCATTAAAATACAATAACTTTGCTCGGCTCCACGACCAACTCTTCCGCGTAATTGATGCAATTGCGATAAACCAAAACGCTCTGCACTTTCAATTATCATTACAGAAGCATTGGGAACATTCACACCAACTTCAATTACAGTAGTAGCAACCATTATATTGGTTTTTCCAGCGGCAAATCTTTGCATTTCTTCATCTTTATCGGCTGGTTTCATTTGTCCATGAAGAATTGAAATGGAATAATCTGGTAAAGGAAAATCGCGTGAAATACTTTCATAACCATCCATCAAATCTTTGTAATCCATTTTTTCAGATTCTTGAATCAATGGATAAACGATATAAATTTGTCTGCCTTTTGCGATTTCGTCTTTGATAAATTTCCAGACTTTTAAACGATTGCTGTCAAAACGATGTACTGTTTGAATGGGTTTTCTTCCAGGAGGCAATTCATCAATCACTGAAATATCTAAATCACCATATAAACTCATGGCTAAAGTTCTTGGAATTGGAGTTGCAGTCATGACCAAAACATGTGGTGGAATATCATTTTTCTTCCACAATTTACTACGTTGTTCTACACCAAAACGATGTTGCTCATCAATAATAGCTAATCCTAAATTTTGGAATTTTACTTTATCTTCAAGTAAAGCATGTGTTCCAATTAAGATGTCTAAAGTTCCGTTTTCTAGAGCTTCATGAATGAGTTTTCGTTCTTTCGTTTTACTTGAACCAGTGAGAATTTGTATGTTGATATTTAAATCTTTAGCTAATTCGGTTAAACCAATAAAATGTTGATTAGCTAAAATTTCTGTTGGAGCCATCAAGCAACTTTGAAAACCATTGTCTTTTGCCATTAGCATACACATCAAAGCCACAATTGTTTTTCCTGAACCCACATCACCTTGCAATAAACGATTCATTTGAGCATTACTTCCCATGTCATTTCGAATTTCTTTGAGTACTCTTTTTTGAGCATTTGTCAATTCGAAAGGCAAATGGTTTTGATAGAAATTATTGAAATTATCTCCAACAGTTTCAAAAGGATGACCTTTGATTTTATGTTTTCGAATTAGGTTTTTTGTGATGAGTTGTAACTGAATGAAAAATAATTCTTCAAACTTTAATCGAAATTGTGCTTTGGCTAATAAATCTTGACTTTTTGGAAAATGAATATTCAATAAAGCCTCTTTTTTGGGAATCAACTTTAAGTTTTCTAGTAAATAATCAGGTAAAGTTTCGGAAAATAAAGCATGCGTTTCAATAAATAATTGCTGCATTAATTTATTGACGACTTTATTCGTAATTCCTTTATTATTGAGTTTTTCTGTACTTGGATAAACAGGTTGCATAGCTGAACGAATATTAGCTTTGTGTTCTGTTAGCAATTCCATTTCTGGATGAGCCATGTTGAAAGTTCCTCCAAATTGAGATACTTTTCCAAAAATAACGTAGACTTCATTAATTTTTAGACTTTCTCTAATCCATTTTTGACCACGGAACCAAACCAATTCCATTTGTCCAGTATCATCAATAAAAGTAGCTACTAAACGTGATTTTCCTTTGCCAGCTTCAACCGTTTTTATATTGATAATCTTTCCAATAATTTGAAATTCTGAATTGGTATTTTGTAGTTGATTTATTTTAAAATAATTGGTTTTATCGATGTATCTATTGGGAAATAAATTGATCAAGTCAGCGTATTTATGAACATTTAATTCTTTTCGAAACAACTCTCCACGCTGTGGACCGACACCTTTTAGGTATTCTATGGGAGTTTCTAATAGATTATTCATATGCTTTTTGCCTGTTTATAAGTTTGATTTTTTTACTAAAAAACTATAAAGCGAAGATAAGTTTAAATTAGTAAATTTGATAATCAATCCATACAATTTTGAATGAATAAGAGGATTTCTTCACTAAAATATTTAAAATTATGAAATATATAGTACTCTTTTTAATAAGCAGTATTTGTTTTGGTCAACAAACATTAAAAGTTGATTTTAAAGAGTTAACTGCTGATTTAACTCTAAATGTAAATTCAAAATCAATTTCAGGAAAAGTAACCTATGAATTTGAAGTACTTTCTGATATTGATAACATCAAAATTGATGCTGTTGATATGAAATTTGATAAGTTAACCATCAATAAAAAAGAAGTCGAGTTTATTGCCACAGAAAAACAATTGGTTTTAACCGAAGGTTACAAAAAAGGGAAAAACATTTTATATTTTGAATATGAAGCAACTCCAAAACAAGCTTTGTATTTTACAGGAAATGGTGACGATTTACAAATATGGACACAAGGACAAGGTAAATATACAAGTAATTGGTTACCTAGTTTTGATGATGTGAATGAAAAATTGATATTTAATCTTTCATGTACTTATGATAAATCTTTTTATGTACTTACTAATGGAGAACTAATTAATAAAGATTTTCAAACCAATGAAACAAAATGGACTTATGAAATGAAAGATCCAATGAGTTCTTATTTGGTAGCTCTGGTAGTCAGTAAATTTGAAAAGCAAATTGTAACTTCCCATTCAAAAGTTCCAATAGAGTTATATTTAGCTAAAAAAGATGAAGATAAATTTGAATCCACTTACAAGTATACCAAAGATATTTTTGATTTTTTAGAAAAGAAAATAGGAATTGATTATCCTTGGCAAGTATATCGACAAGCTCCAATAAGAGATTTTTTATATGCAGGAATGGAGAACACTACTTTTACTATTTTTTCAGAAGATTTTGTAGTTGATAATGTTGGTTTCAATGATAAAAATTATGTGAATGTAAATGCTCATGAGTTAGCTCATCAATGGTTTGGTAATTTGATAACAGCCAAAGAAAGTAAACATCATTGGTTACAAGAAGGTTTTGCAACTTATTATGCTTTGTTAGCCGAGAGAGAAGTTTTTGGAGATGATTACTTTAACAACGAATTGTTAAAAATGGCCGAGGAATTAAGAGCTGCTTCTTTGCATGATGACAATCCTATTTTAAGTGAAAAAGCTAGTTCATTGACTTTGTATAAAAAAGGAGCTTGGGCATTGTTTGTTATACAAGCCAATATTGGTGAAGATAAATTTGATAAAGCCATTAAAAATTATCTAAAAAAATACCAATACAAAACTGTGGAAACAGATGACTTTTTAGCTGAAATTAATAATGTATCAGATTATGACGTTTCAGCTTTTAAAAAGAAATGGTTAGAAAATGCCTTTTTTGATTGGAATGAAGCCGTAAATTATATTAAAGATAGTAAGTTTATGAAAGAATATCTTGCTGTTAGACAATTGGAAACCGTTTATTTTAATAATAAAAAAGCCAACTTTAATACTATTTTGGAAGAAAAACATTTTTATCCTATTTATCAAGAAATTGTATATCAACTAAAAGATGTTGCTTATTTAGACAAAAGAGAATTGGTTTTTAAAATTTTTGATTTAAAAGATATTGAAGCCAAACGCACATTAGCAGAATCTTTTCAGTCTATTCCTCTTGAGCTAAAACCGCAATATGAAAAAATGTTTGCAGATCATTCTTATATCAATAGAGAAATAGCTTTATACAAACTATGGACTACTTTTAAAGATCTTAGGACAAAATATGTTGATATTAGTAGGTCTTGGATTGGACAAGATTATAATTTAAGATTTGCACATTTAATTTTAAAAGCGATTACTTACAAAAATGATCCTGTAATTTATGAAAGTGCTATTACTGAATTAGAGCAAATGACAAAAGAAGGTTATAACATAACTGTCAGACAAAAAGCCATTGAAAATTTAATACAATTAAATCAAGTGACTGATACGGTTTTAAAATCTCTTGTTGATTTATCACTTCATCAAAAATGGCAAGCCGTAAAATTTGCAAAAGATACATTGAGAGAGTTACTAAAATCTCAAGAAATTAAATCACAGTTAGAAAGTTTGAAAAGCGGATCTTCAATAGAAATTAGTAATAGAATAGATTACTTTTTAAACGAATAATAATACATTTTTTTATACCTTTAAGAAAATAAACAAGAATGAATGCATTGGTAATTTCAGGTGGTGGAAGTAAAGGAGCTTTTGCTGGTGGTGTAGCACAATATTTAATAGAAGACCTAAATAAAGAATATGACATGTATTATGGAACTTCAACCGGAAGTTTGTTAGTCTCTCATTTAGCATTAAGAAAAGTAGAAAAAATAAAAGAAGTTTATACTTCTGTAAATCAGAAAAGCATATTTAGCAATTGCCCTTTTATGATTAAAAAGAAGTTTGGTGAAGACGTAATTGAAATCAGTCACTTTAATGTTTTGAAAAATTTTTGGAGAGGTTCAAAAACCTTTGGTGAAAGTAAAAATTTAAAGAAATTACTAAAGAAAGTTTTTACAGAAGAAGAATTTATTTTTTTAAAAAATAGCAACAAAAATATTGTTGTTACTGTTTCTAATTTATCATTAAATACAGTGGAATATAAATCTATTAACGATTGCTCTTACGAAGATTTTTGCGATTGGATTTGGATTTCTTGTAATTATATTCCTTTTATGTCTTTGGTCAAAAAAGACGGTTGTGAATATGCAGATGGTGGTTTTGCAAGTATGATTCCTATTGAAGAAGCTATAAAAAATGGAGCAACTCACGTTGATGCTATCATTCTACAAACGGAAACTCCATTGTATAATCGTTTACCAGCAAGAAGTGCTTTTACAGCTTTGACAAATCTATTTGCTTTTATGATGGATAGAATTGAATATCAAAACATCAAAATAGGAAAATATGAAGCCAAATTCAAAGGTGCAACCATCAATTTTTATTACACACCTACAGTTTTGACGACAAATTCTTTGATTTTTAACAAAGAAAAAATGAAAGAATGGTGGCAAATTGGTTATGATTATGCCAAATCTAAAGATGTAGATACACAAGAAATTCCTGTGGAAGAATAATTAAAGTATACTTTTCAATTCTTCTTTAATAAAACTAATTGCAACACTAGTTGGTGCTTCCATCTGGGTTAATTCTCTTAAAACAGCTTCTCTTAATTGACTAGCAGTAGCAATTTCAGGATTGATTGAAGTTTTGCGAATCAATTGAACGGTTGTAGTTTTTGATTTGTTAATCACATCCCAACATTCATTAGTAATATAAATTTGTTGCGATAAGTTATGTTCAAATTCTGTTTGAATAGCATGAATTAATAAGGTAGCATAATCATTTTTGTCTTCTGTTGGAGGTGCAATTCTTAATAATAATTGTGCAGGATGAATTCTTTCTAAAAATAAAACCATTCGCTCATAGGCTTGTAAGCGTAATGGTAATGATTCTTTTTGATTTTCTTTAAGTAATAACCAACGTCTAGTGTTTTGCTGGTCTTTAAAATAAGAGGTAAAAAAGAAATAAGCAACTCCACCAGTTATTAAAGAAGGTAAAGTGTATGAAACAATTTCTATTATTTTTGAAGTATCCATTATTTTGATTTTTTGTGTCACAAAGAAAACATTTATATAATAAAATTCCAATATTTTAAATTCCAAATTCCAAAAATAAATTATTTAAATTTCTCAAATTTCTTAAATCTGTGTTCCAAAAAAGCTATTTTAAAATTGTCATTGATTTTTGAAATTACTATTGTTATTGAACTTGCAAACACCTATTTTTGTACATTACTTTAATTCCTATGATTCAAGACCACATTAATAAATTAAACGAAGCCCAAAGAGCTCCAGTTATTCAGAAAGATGGACCAATGATTGTTATTGCTGGTGCTGGTTCAGGAAAGACACGAGTTCTTACAGTTCGTATAGCTAACTTAATGAGTCAAGGAGTGGATTCGTTTAATATTTTAGCTTTAACGTTTACCAATAAAGCAGCACGTGAAATGAAAAAGCGTATTGCTGATATTGTTGGTACAAACGAAGCCAAAAACCTTTGGATGGGAACTTTTCACTCTGTTTTTGCTCGAATTTTGCGTTCAGAAGCTGATAAATTAGGATATCCTTCCAATTTTACGATTTATGATACTCAAGATAGTGTTCGATTAATTTCTGCGATTATCAAAGAAATGCAATTGGACAGAGATGTTTATAAACCCAAACAAGTTTTAGGTAGAATTTCATCGTATAAGAATTCATTAATCACAGTAAAAGCTTATTTTAACAATCAAGAATTGCAAGAAGCTGATGCCATGAGTAAAAAACCTCGTTTGGGAGATATTTATCAAAATTATGTAGATAGATGTTTCAAAAGTGGTGCCATGGATTTTGATGATTTATTATTAAAAACCAATGAATTATTAAATCGTTTTCCCGAAGTTTTAGCTAAATATCAAGATAGATTTCGATATATTTTAGTAGATGAGTACCAAGATACAAATCACTCACAATATTTAATTGTTAGAGCTTTATCGGATAGATTTCAAAATATTTGTGTTGTGGGTGATGATGCACAGAGTATTTATGCCTTTAGAGGTGCAAACATCAACAATATTCTGAATTTCCAGAAAGATTATGACAATGTGCAAATGTACCGTTTGGAACAAAATTATCGTTCATCAAAAAATATAGTGGAAGCGGCAAATAATATCATCGACAAGAATAAAACAAAATTAGATAAGATTGTTTGGACAGCTAACGATGATGGAGAAAAAATAAAAGTCCACAGAAGTATCACTGATGGTGAAGAAGGTCGTTTTGTGGCTGCAACGATTTTTGAACAAAAAATGAATAAGCAATTGAATAACGGTCAATTTGCTATTTTATATAGAACCAATGCACAATCGCGTGCCATGGAAGATGCTTTGCGTAAACGCGATATCCCTTATCGAATTTATGGAGGTTTATCTTTCTATCAAAGAAAAGAGATTAAAGACGTTTTATGCTATTTGCGATTAGTGATTAATCCAAAAGATGAAGAAGCTTTAATTCGTGTTATAAACTATCCAGCAAGAGGAATTGGAAATACAACAATAGAAAAATTAACTGTTGCTGCTAATCATTTTAAACGTTCCATTTTTGAAGTTATGGAACATATTGATAAAATTGATTTAAAGCTAAACGCTGGCACAAAAAATAAGTTGCAAGATTTTGTAACGATGATTAAGAGTTTTCAGGTGATTAATGAAAACCAAGATGCTTTTTATTTGGCAGATCATGTTACCAAAAAAACAGGTTTGGTTCAAGAACTTAAAAAAGACGCTACACCTGAAGGAATTGCTCGTATCGAAAATATTGAAGAACTTCTAAATGGTATAAAAGATTTTATTGAAGGTCAAAAAGAAATTGATGGAGCAAGAGGAGCATTATCTGAATTTTTAGAAGATGTAGCCTTAGCAACTGATTTAGATAAAGATACTGGTGATGATGATAGAGTAGCCTTAATGACCATTCACTTGGCAAAAGGATTAGAATTTCCTTATGTTTTTATTGTAGGTTTAGAAGAAGATTTATTTCCAAGTGCCATGAGCTTAAGTACTCGAAGTGATTTAGAAGAAGAAAGACGTTTGTTTTATGTGGCTTTAACTCGTGCAGAACATCAAGCTTATCTAACTTATGCACAATCAAGATATCGTTGGGGAAAACTTGTCGATAGTGAACCTTCTCGATTTATTGAAGAAATTGATGATGTTTTTCTCGAATATTTAAATCCTTCTGAGACATCTAACTATAGATATAAACCGATGATGGATATTGATATTTTTGGAGATATTGATAAATCTAAACTGCGTTTATCAAAACCAACAGCAGGAACACCACCCAAACATTTAAGTTATGATGAAAAGCCTAGTGTAAACATTCGTAAATTAAAACCTGTTTCAAGTAACTCTCCTTCCAATGCTAACTTATTTGATAGTAAATTATCAGTTGGTAATATTGTAATGCACGAACGTTTTGGAAAAGGAGAAATCCTAAACATAGAAGGAGTAGGTGGTGACAAAAAAGCCGAAATTCGCTTTGATGTGGGTGGAATCAAAAAACTATTACTTCGTTTTGCTAAATTGCAGATTTTAGGCTAAAATTTATTTTGGATAAAAGCTATTAGTTTGGTGTAAGCATCTAAAGTATCTGTTTGCGACCAATCACCATGACCACCATTATAAAGGTTAAATTCATTGTAAACTCCCAATTGATCTAGTTTTGCATGCAAATCAACACCTTGTGAAGTTGGAATTAATGGATCAGCATTTCCATAAAACAAAATAGTAGGTACAGAAGAAGTTGTTGCTCTGAACAATGGACTTAATTGTTCATAATAAGTTGGATTATCAGCATAATTTACACCAGTTAAATTAAAATATAAATCCAACCAAGCTTGATTATTAGTGTAATTTGGATCCGTAAAGTTCGTTGGTCCAACAATACTACAAACCATTTTTATATCATTATTGGAATTGTAACCATAACTATACAACATCGATAAATGGCCACCAGCACTTGTTCCAATAAACCCAAAATCATCTGAAATTCCGTAGTTTTCATTTTTTAATTTTTGGACAATAGCATCTATATCATCAATTTGCATAGGAAAAGCATAATTTCCAGCTGAAGCCAATCGATAATTTACATTAGCAATAGCATATTCAGGTAAAAACTGTTTCACAATATCAACAGCATAATTCATATCAGTTTTATCTCCTTCAACCCATCCACCACCATGAACAAGAATTAAGGTTTTTGTAGAAGATGAATTACTATTTGCAGGAAGATATAAATCAAAAACTTGTTGAGCATTTGAACCATAACTTACATTCAACATTGTTTTTGCTACAGTTAAATCTTCTTCAACATTTTCGTCACTTTTAGAGCAAGAATGTAAAGGAATTATTAAAAAAAGCAATAAACCAAAAAATAAATTGTTTGTTTTCATGGTGAATCTTTATCTTTGACTAAGTTATTAATATAACGATATTTAGGTTCAAAAAGTATCAAAATTGATACCAATTAAAAATTATGGCAGAATTTATTAGAATATACGAAGACAAACCAAGTGAAGCTTCAATCAAAAAAGTCGTTGAGGTTTTGAGAAATGGTGGTTTAATCATTTATCCAACAGATACTGTTTATGGATTAGGTTGTGATATTACCAATTCAAAAGCATTAGAACGAATTGCAAAAATCAAAGGAATTAAGCTTGATAAAGCCAATTTTTCATTCATTTGTAACGATTTAAGCCATATTTCCGATTATGTGAAGCAAATTGACACAGCCACTTTTAAAATCCTTAAAAGAGCTTTACCTGGACCTTATACCTTTATTTTGCCTGGAAATAATGATTTGCCAAAAGAATTCAGAAAGAAAAAAACAGTGGGTATTCGTGTTCCTGATAATAATATTGCTTTGCAAATTGTTCAAATGTTAGGAAATCCAATTGTTTCAACATCAATCCATGATGAAGATGAGGTAATCGAATATTCTACCGATCCAGAATTGATTTTTGAAAAATGGCAAAATAAAGTAGAGCTAGTCATTGATGGTGGTTATGGTGATAATATAGCTTCAACAATTATAGATTTATCAGGTTATGAGCCAGAAGTGATTCGTGAAGGAAAAGGAAGTTTAGATATTTTGTAAGTATGAAAAGAGTCTTTACAATTATTTTTTTATTTAGTATTTCAATTTTGTTTTCACAAACTATTACTGGTATTGTTGTGGATCAGAATGATGAACCTTTAGCAGGAGCAACCGTTTATTTTGATGGTTCTTCCTTTGGAACATCTACAAACATGGATGGTGAATTTAAAATTTCACTTCCTTCTGAGATTAGTTCATCATTAGTCATCAGTTTTGTGGGTTTTGATAAAGTTTATTTAAATAATTTAAATTTTGAAAAACGCTATAAAATAATACTTAAAGAATCTGTGGAAGACTTGAAAGAAGTTATTCTTATGGATAATAAGTTTACAAGAAAACAAATGCTGACAATTTTTAGAAATCAATTTTTAGGAAGAACCAAAGCAGGAAATAAATGCAAAATTTTAAATGAAGATGAAATTTATTTTTCTTATGATAATGATCAATTTCTTTTGACTGCTTATGCTGATAAACCTTTAATCATTGAAAATCCATATTTGGGATATAAAGTTTATTTTGACCTCACTAGATTTGATACCAAATTTTCTAGTTATAGTATTGACCAAGAAAAAATGTACTCTAGTATTTATGTGGGAACATCTCGTTTTGAAGAGGTTGATAACAGTAAAAGCAAGTTGAAAAATAGAGAAAAAGTGTTTAACGGTTCTTTTTTACAACTCTTTAGAAACATAGCTAATAAAGAATGGAGTAAAGACAAATTCACTTTATTTAAAGGAAAATTTAAAGCTAATGCTGATGAATATTTATATGTTAAAGATACTTTAGGATTAAAACAAATATTTATTAAAAAACAAGAAAGAGGTTTTCATCCCAAAGATTTTGTTGCAGAATTTAGTTTATTATACAACAGAAGAGAACAATCTAAAATCATTTTTCATACTGATAATTTTGTAATTGACAGGTATGGATTGTTTTCTAACTACGATAAAATTTATTTTTCAGGAGATTTGTCAGAAAAGAAAGTTGGGGACTTATTGCCTTCTAATTATGGGATTGAGTAAAGTTTGGCAGCTTTGCATCAGTAGTTTGTGATTCAAGACTGACCATAATAAATATAGATAAAATCATGATAAAGAGAGGTTTTTCCCAAGGAAAATCAAGCCTAAACCATTTTATAAAATCATTTTAATAACAACTCTTATCGATAACTTATTTGTTTGTTAAGACTTTTATTATTGGTTCTCTGTATTCTTGGTCTTTTTCATGTATTTCAATTTCTCCTTTGTCTGTGTTTATATTTAGATAGATTTCAGAATATAAATTTTCGTCTTCTTCTTCAAAAAACAATTTCAGTTTGTAATAATCACTTTTGTCAAGATTAACAGATTTTTCATTTAATGAAAACGATGTTGCAGTTATGATTTGAGATGTGAAATTTTTGTCTGCTGGTTTTTCATATAATTCTGCTAATGCTTTAATTAACTCATTACTTTCAATTCCTATTGATTTAAGTTTAACACTGTTTGGCAAAAAACCATTTTCTGTATCAATCTCATCATTTTTAAAACCAGCTTTAATTTTAGAACTTACTTCGATTTGTAGTCCAACAATTTTGTTTTTGTATAATCCTTTCACAATATATATGTGTGAATTATCTGTTTTTTTATCTTCGATTATTTTAAGAAAAATGTCGGCCCAACCTTCTTCGATGTCTAACCTTGAAGTGATTTCTTCAAGTTCATAATTATTAGTATTATTTTCGTTGTTGTTTTTGCAACCAAAAAAGAATGAAAAAAGACTCATAAAAATTATTATTGATAATTGTTTTGTCATGTTTTATATATTGTATTCTCTGCGGTTTCCAAGAGTTGATACTAACTTGTAAATAGTCGCATGTTTCGATTGTAAATTCTTACAAGTATTTATAATTGCTTTTAATTAATTGTAAATATAAATAAAAAGCATAAAAATAATCCAAAAGAAATAACATTTGGATTATTAATCACTTCTTACTTAAACATTACTACAAACGACCTTCATACAAAGTATTTATATAAAGAAATCAATAATTTCCATTATATAAGATTCATCTTTTTCGGGTTCATTGTTGCTGACAACATATTTTAATTTTTCTTTCAGTTTTGGTTTATTTAGATATTTACTAAATGATTTAAAATCTTTAACTAAGATTATTAGCCTGATAGAACTAGTAGACGTTTTTATTTCTAATTCTCCACGATGAACAATTTTAGTAACATAAATACCAAATTTTTTAACTCTTATTTGAACTTTGAATGCAGTTAAGTTTAATTCTTCAATTTCATCTAATCTCAAACCGAAACATTTTATTTTTTGATTCAAGTTTATTCTTAAAAGTAAGCCATTTTTCAGCAATTCTAAATTAATAAATATGAAATCGTTTCCTTTTGAAGTAATAGAATTTTCAATTTCTGAAATTCCATTTTTATAGATAAGTTTTGTTGAGCCAGTTCCATTAATTTTTAGACTTTCAGTAAAACTATATTTACCACCATAATATTCTAAATCATTTGAGAATAGTTCGTTGTTATTGGTTAGGTTTAGTTTTTTCATATTGTGCAAATTGTTAGACTATTTGTGGTAGTTGCAAAAATTTATAACAAAAAATACAAGTACAAAACTTCTTTTAGAATTTTCGGAGAAAATTCCTAACACAAGCCAAGCCTAGCAATTGCTACAAATGGCTGTTTTGTATAGTTTTTTTGTTTTTTTTATGAGCTAAATTAATTTCTTTATAAAGTTCTTCAACATCACAATTTAATATTGCACTCGATATTATTATACTTTTCTTATAATTCCAATTACTCATAAAAAGAAGATACTTTCTAAACATGTCAATTTTCCTGTCTTTAAAAACAGGTTCATTTAAAAATATTTCAATGCTATATTTCTTAATTCTTTGGGTTTTTGAAATGTTATTCCATTCAATTTTTCCAAATGATTCATATTTAGAATTATCAATCAAATATTCATCAGTAATTCGTATGGCATATTTTCTTGGTAAGATTTTTAATGATGAGAATATTAAAGATGAAAAAAGAATAATTCCCATAATTCCGAGAATTTGATTTGTTTCTTTTCTCGTAAAAATATTTCTAATAAATTTTTCGGGTTCCAACAAGAAATAAAATGAAAAAATAAGCATTAAAAGCAAAAAAACGATGCCTAATAAAATTCTTTCTTTATTAAATTTATATTCTTTAATCATAAAATTTTATTTCTTTAATCTTTTTCTCAAAATTACGCACAACGTTCCCATGCTTGACATCAGTTGCGAGCTTCGGAAACAATTATCTTCTTTCAAATATAAAAATTCTTGCGAAACGTAAACGTGAATTTTATACAAATTTCGCAATTGTGCCAAACGTGTTTTAGCTGTTGTTTGTTTTTTCTAATTGTAAAATTTCATTTATGTGTTTTTTTGTAGCAAATCTATTAATAATACATTGTCTATATTCAGACATTAGTAAAAAACAAACTTTATTATTTTGAGTGTCAATTACATTACATTCTTTAGGTATTTTAAATTCTGTACTTATATCTGGATTTATATTTTGTGTTTTTTCGTTAATTTTTAAAAATCTATTTTCAATTTCTTGGTTTTTCAAAGGAAATGTTAAGTATTCCCATCCTTCCATTTCTGCGATATATTTATATTTATTAAGTTCAAAATCAAAAATAATCATATTAATTCCACCATTGGAATGTAAATTACCTAAAATAATACCTCCATTAAATGCATCAAATATTAAACCTAATTTATTTAAATATTCAAAGTCATTATGAGAAAAATAAATATTAAATCCATTTTCAGAAAATATAAACTCACCTATAGAATGTTCTTTTATAAATTCATAAAGAAGAATTTTTCCGTCCATATTAAGTCTTATATAAAAGGTGGTGTTACTAATGGTAAAGTACCGAGATTTCTAAATAACAGCTAACTTGTTAATAGTCGCTTGTAATTAATTGTAAATATAAATAAAAAGCATAAAAAAAATCCAAAAGAATTAACTTTTGGATTTTTAATCACTTCGTACTTAAAACTTCGTACTTCGTACTTTAAAACTATTCTTTACTCAAATTTTTCATTTCTTTTTCAATCATGTCATAAAACTGATCGATTTTTGGTAAAATGATAATTTTTGTTCTTCTATTTTTTTGTCTGTTTGCAGGTGAATCATTATCTACTAATGGTACATAAAAACTTCTACCAGCAGGAATTAACTGTTTTGGATCAACTCCTAAGTCATTTTGTAACACTCTAACAATTGATGTTGAACGTTTTACTGATAAATCCCAGTTGTCTAATAAAACACTTGATTTAAATGGAACGTTGTCTGTGTGACCTTCAACCATACATTCAAAGTCTGGTTTACTATTAATTACTTTAGCAACTTTAGCTAAAACATCTTTTGCACCTGAACTTACTTCATAACTTCCTGATTTGAATAATAAGTTATCAGCAATTGAAATGAAAACAACTCCTTTTTCTACGTTAATTTTAATGTCTGGATCGTTGATTCCAACTTCTCTTTTTAAACTAGTTACTAAAGCTAAAGTAACACTATCTTTCTTAGTTAGAGCATCTTGCAAACGGTTGATTTTTAAGTCTTTTTCTTTTAAACTTTCTAAAGACTTTTCAAGATTTGTAGCTCCTTTTGAAGTCAAAACTGTTAATTCTTTTGAACTGTTAATCAAATCTGTATTGTTTTTCTTTAAATACTCAATTTGATCAGCAAAAGCTTTTTTCTCTGTCAAACAGTTGTTCAACTTAATTGTTGCCGAATTTAATAAATCTTGCGTTTCTTTGTTTTTAGCTTCAAGTGCAGCTATTTTTTTCTTCGTTCCACAAGAAGTCATTGTGAAACCAATTACTAATAGGGATAAAATTACTTTCTTCATAATGTTTAATTTTTTAACAAATGTATATAGAATTTGATAAATTTTGTAACAAAATAAGATAAAATATTGTTAAAATAATTCTAAGAAAACCTTGTGTTTACTTATAAAATAAGAAAAAACTATTGATTTAATTTTGAAGTAATTGGTTTTCAAATTTGTTTTTCTTTTTTTAAAAAACATTCCAAATTTTATGTAAAAATGAAAGTGAGCTTTTCCAACAGCTAAAAAATGCTTGAATTTGCCTTGAAGTAAAAATTTAAATGCAGCAATTCCATCTAAAATCATTCTAAAAAATAATATTTGTATTAACTTTTTGGAAGGTAGATTTTTTACCAGCATAAAAAGTGAATTTCTAAAATTCAAATATGTTTTATGGGGATTGGCAACATCTAATGTAGCACCACCAACATGATAAACCACTGATTTTGAAGTATATTTAGTTTTGTAACCTAAATTAAAAGCTCTCCAGCATAAATCAATTTCTTCTTGATGGGCAAAGAAATCAATATCAAATCCTTTTAATTCATGGAAAACTTCTTTGCGAATGAAAAAACAAGCACCAGTTGCCCAAAATATTTCGGTTTCATCTTCAAATTGACTTTTGTCTTCTTCAATAGTTTCAAATATTCGACCTCTACAAAATGGATAACCATATTTATCAATGAATCCACCAGCAGCACCAGCATATTCAAAATGTGTTTTCTTTTTATAATCTAATAATTTGGGTTGGATTATAGCAGTTTCTATATCTTTTTCAAATAGTGAAATAATAGGTTGTAACCAATTTGCCGTCACTTCAATATCTGAGTTTATTAAAGCATAATAAGGTTCTTCTACAAATTGAAGTGCTTCATTATAACCTTGAGCAAAACCATAATTTTCTTTGTTTTGAATAATTTTCACAGAAGGGAATTCACTTTTCAAAACTTCAATAGAGGTATCAGTAGAAGCATTATCAGCCACATATATTGTTGCGTTTTCAGAATACTGAATAACTGAAGGTAAAAATTGTTGTAACAATTTTTCTCCATTCCAATTTAATATGACAACAGCTATTTTCAAAGTTAGAATTTTGAATTTAGAATTTTGAAAGTTGGAAGTTCTTTTAAAAATGAATATTGTTCTTTCTCAAAATCCATTTCGCAAAAGTAATGATTTAGGCCATTACTTACCATTAAATAATTAGCATTTAAAATCATATTGTAACGAGCAATTTGGTCAAAAGTCTTTTGGTCAATGGTAATTTCAGGAGCTTTGCATTCAATTAATAAAAAAATAGAACCATCTTTATTAAAAACTACAATATCATAACGTTTATTCATTCCATTTACTTTCACAACTTTCTCAACGTTTATATAAGATTTTGGATAATTTTTTTCCTCAATCAAAAAACGAACAACATGTTGACGAACCCATTCTTCTGGAGTTAAAAGAATAAATTTTTTTCTGATTTCATCAAAAATAGACACTTTATTTTCACTATTTTTGAATCGGAAAGTATAATTTGGAAAATTTAATGGTTGCAAAATTTGTAGTTGATAGTTTATTGTTAATAGTTTATGGCAAAAATAGATAAATTTGAAGATATAGAAATTTGGAATAAATCTAGAGAAATTTGTTCAGACATTGAATATTTATTTGAAAATACAAATTTAGGAAAAAGATTCTCCATGAAAGACCAAATGGATAGAAGTTCTGGTTCTATTATGGATAATATTGCAGAAGGTTTTGAAAGAAATGGAAATAGAGAGTTTATTAATTTTTTAAGTTATTCAAAAGGTTCTTGTGGCGAATTAAAATCACAATTATACAGAGCATTGGATAAAAAACTAATTTCTCAAATTCAATTTGATGAAGTTTCTGTAAAAATTGAATTAGTCAAAAATAAAATAGGAGCTTTTATGAAATATTTGAATAATTCAGAAATTAAAGGTTTAAAGTTTGGTAACAATAAACAATAAACTAAAAACAATTAACAACAGATATGGACGAAGTCATTCAAATTACAAAAGATATAAAATCAGGAAATATAAAGCCTATTTACTTTTTCATGGGTGAAGAGCCTTATTATATCGATAAGTTAACCGAATTTATTGAAGAAAATGTATTGCAAGAACACGAACGCGATTTTAATCAAAGTGTTATTTATGGAAGAGATGCAACGATTGAAGATATAGTTTCCAGTGCAAAACGTTTTCCAATGATGGCTGATAGACAAGTAATAATTGTCAAAGAGGCACAAGAATTATCTAGACATATTGATAAGCTAGAAAGTTATTTAGAAAATCCACAACAAACAACAGTTTTAGTTTTTGCTTATAAATACAAAACATTAGATAAACGTAAAAAAGTAACCAAATTATTAGCAAAAGCAGGAATTGTTTATGAAAGTAAAAAGCTATACGAAAATCAAGTTGGAACTTGGATTTCTAAAGT
Source organism: Flavobacterium ponti (assembly GCF_042652765.1). Taxonomy (NCBI): domain Bacteria; kingdom Pseudomonadati; phylum Bacteroidota; class Flavobacteriia; order Flavobacteriales; family Flavobacteriaceae; genus Flavobacterium; species Flavobacterium ponti. Next base: position 340,115 of record NZ_JBHSGW010000025.1, on the reverse strand, counting down.
TTTAAAAGGACAAGGTTATGCCATTGAACCTAAAGCAACTTTGATGTTAGTGGAATTTTTGGGTACAGATTTATCAAAAATCAGCAATGAATTAGATAAACTAAAAATTGTTTTACCAAAAGGACATACTATTTCAGCAAAAGATATTGAAGACAATATCGGAATTAGTAAAGACTACAATAATTTTGAGTTGCGAAAAGCTATTGGAGAAAAAGATCAATTGAAAGCCTATAAAATAATTGATTATTTTGCTCAAAACCCAAAGGATAATCCGATTGTAGTTACTACAAGTTTGGTCTTTAGTTTCTTTTCTCAATTGTTACAATATCACGGAACTAAAGATAAAAATCCAAATAATTTGGCAAAAGTATTGAAGGTAAACCCTTATTTTTTAAAGGATTATGATGTAGCTTTTAGAAATTATCCAATGAAAAAAGTAAGTCAAATAGTTGCAACTTTAAGAGATATTGATGTAAAAAGCAAAGGTGTTGGAGCCAATGCTTTACCACAAAGTGATTTGCTGAAGGAAATGCTGATACATATTTTTAGGTAATGGGTTCTAGGTAATTAGGAAATAGGAAAAAAGAGAATAGATTTGTTATTTGCTTTTGAATTTGACCTTGACATTGCTATTGATTTAGAACTTGCAATTGAACTTGAAAATGGTATCTTTGTTATTATAGATTAAAATATAAAATATAAAAATGGGAATGAATAAAAACACCGTATTGGCTTGGGCTACCTTCATAATGATTTTAATGGGAATTATAATTATTGGTCTAGGAATATACAGATATGATGATGTAGCTGGTTGGGGATTTGCAGCCGTAGGAATAGGTTTTTTCGCAATCGCTTGGGTTTTCAATGCACTAAAAGGAAGAGTATAATTAACTCATTGCCGTTCGGCTTTAGCCAACGGAAAACAAAACAATTCAACAAATAAACAGTTTAACAATTCAACAAATATATAATGTCAGACGATAAGAAAGTAATATTTTCAATGTCTAAAGTAAACAAGATTTACTCTAGTACTAACAAACAAGTTTTAAAAGATATTTATTTAAGTTTCTTCTATGGAGCGAAAATTGGTATTTTAGGTTTAAATGGTTCAGGAAAATCTTCTTTATTAAAGATTATTGCTGGTTTAGATAAAAATTTTCAAGGTGATTTGGTTTTTGCACCAGGTTACAAAGTGGGTTATTTAGAGCAAGAACCACAATTAGACGAAACAAAAACAGTTATTGAAATCGTTCGTGAAGGAGCAGCAGAAATCTATGGTTTATTAGACGAATTCAATAAAATTAATGACGATTTTGGTTTGCCTGAAGTCTATGAAGATGCAGATAAAATGCAAAAACTAATGGACAGACAAGCTGATTTACAAGATAAAATTGATGCAGCTGGAGCTTGGGAAATTGATAACAAATTAGAAGTTGCGATGGATGCTCTTCGAACTCCAGAAGGTGATACTCCAATTAGTGTACTTTCTGGTGGAGAAAGAAGACGTGTAGCTTTATGTCGCTTATTATTACAACAACCTGATGTTTTATTATTGGATGAGCCTACCAATCACTTGGATGCTGAATCTGTACTTTGGTTAGAACAACATTTACAACAATATCCAGGAACTGTTATTGCTGTAACGCACGATAGGTATTTCTTAGATAATGTTGCTGGTTGGATTTTAGAGCTAGATAGAGGAGAAGGTATTCCTTGGAAAGGAAATTATTCTTCTTGGTTAGACCAAAAAACAAAACGTATGGAGCAAGAAGAAAAATCAGCTTCAAAACGTAGAAAAACATTAGAACGTGAGTTGGATTGGGTTCGTCAAGGAGCCAAAGGAAGACAAACTAAACAAAAAGCACGTTTACAGAATTATGATAAGTTATTAAATGAAGATCAAAAAGCCTTAGACGAAAAATTAGAAATTTATATTCCAAATGGTCCAAGATTAGGAACAAATGTTATTGAAGCTAAAAATGTGGCTAAAGCTTTTGGAGATAAATTACTATATGACAATCTAAACTTCACTCTTCCTCAAGCTGGAATTGTTGGAATTATTGGTCCAAATGGAGCTGGTAAATCAACAATTTTCAGAATGATTATGAAAGAACAACAACCAGATGCAGGTTCTTTTGAAATTGGAGATACTGTAAAAATAGCTTATGTAGATCAATCACACTCCAATATTGACCCAGAAAAATCAATTTGGGAAAACTTCTGTGATGGTCAAGAATTGGTTATGATGGGTGGAAGACAAGTTAATTCAAGAGCTTATTTATCTCGTTTTAACTTTGGTGGAAGCGAACAAAACAAAAAAGTATCAACACTTTCTGGTGGAGAACGAAATAGGTTGCATTTGGCAATGACATTGAAAGAAGAAGGAAACGTTTTACTTTTAGATGAGCCAACCAATGATTTAGATATCAATACATTAAGAGCATTGGAAGAAGGTTTAGAAAACTTTGCAGGTTGTGCGGTGATTATTTCGCATGACAGATGGTTTTTGGATAGAGTTTGTACTCATATCTTAGCTTTTGAAGGAGATTCAGAAGTATATTATTTTGAAGGAAGTTTCTCTGAATACGAAGAAAATAAACGTAAAAGATTAGGTAAAGAAGTAACACCAACCCGAATCAAATACAAAAAATTAATTAGATAACTTTAACTTATTTTATTAAGAATTAGACACATATTAACCCTTTTTCTATTAATTACTTCCTTTTCTGTCTGCTCACAATCGAGTTTGTCAAAAAAGGAGGTGCTAGCTATGTTAAATCAATCGGGAGACTACTTTAATGATTTAGAAAATGAAAAATCGTTGAGTGTTGCAAAAACCGCTTTGGGTTATTCTGTTGAATTAAATGATGATGAATTAATTGCCAAATCTTATAACCTTATAGGATTAAATTTTGATGAATATTCAAATACAAAAAAAGCGATTGAATATTATGAAAAAGGATTAAATCATGCCAATTTAACAGAGAATGATTCGGTTAAACAATGGCTTTATAATAATTTAGGAAATGTATATGCTTATAGTTTAGTCGATATAACAAAAAGTATAATCTATTATAAAAAAGCACTAAATTTTGCCATTAAAATAAAGGATGAAGTTGAAATAAATTACATCAAACAAAATATTGCAAGTGCTTATTTTGCAGAAAATAAATACAACATAGGTAAGATTTATTTGGATGAAATTTCAAATTATGTTTTAACAAAAGGTCAAGTTGAAGCACGAATGACTTACTATTCTCTTCTTGGAGAATATTATAATAATTTAGAAAATGACATCCTTACTGAGAAGTATTATACAAAAGCGCTAGAGATTTCTAAAAAGAATCAAAGTGAACTTATTGAAAGTAATATTGCTGATTTATATCTAAAAGTTTCTTCTTTTTATGCTAAAAAACAAGATTATACAAAAGCATACTTTTATTTAAATGAAAGTGAAATACTCAAAGAAAAAATATACAGCGAAGATAAAATTGCTACTATAAAAGACACTGAATCTTCCATTGAATTAGATGAGTATAAAAGACAAATTGATAAAATAGAAGAAGAAAATAAAGTTTATATTAAAAGTTTAAGCATCAATAAAACAATTAATATTTTATTATTTACACTCTATATAATTATTGGAATTTTATTTGTTTTGTTATTCAGAAATCAAAAAATAAGAAAAGATTTAAATACCACGCTTGAAATTCAAAACTCAGAACTTGAAATCGCAAAACTTGAAGCTGAAGAAAATGCAAATCTAAAAAGTCAATTTGTATCAACTGTTACTCATGAAATTCGAACACCTTTGTACGGTATTATTGGATTAATTGATTTATTAGTTGAAGAGAATAAAGAATTCAAAAATAACCAGAAAATAAAATCATTAAATTTTTCGGCAAATTACTTGCTCATGCTGATTAATGATGTTTTGCAGACAAATAAATTAGAAAGTAAGAACGTAATTTTAGATTCTAATAAATTTTCTGTAACACAAGTTTTTAGAAAAATTATTAATTCGTTACAGTATTTAGCGAAACAAAATCAAAACAAAATTGAGTTCAGGATTGATGATAATTTTCCTAAATATGTTTATGGTGATAAGACAAAATTTGTTCAGATAATTATGAACTTAATTACCAATGCTTTAAAATTCACCAATAAAGGTTTGATAAAGGTAGAAGTTAAAGTAATAAATGCTACAGATAAATCAGTTGATATTCAGGTAAATGTTTGTGATAACGGAATTGGAATTAATGAAAATGAGCAAAAACTAATATTTAATAAGTTCATACAATTAAACCGAAAACAAACCGATTATCAAGGTACAGGTTTAGGGTTGTATATAGTAAAAAGTTTAGTTGATATCTTAAATGGTACTATTACTTTAGAAAGTAAAGAGAATAAAGGAACCACCATTCATTTAAATTTAACTTTTAGTTTAATAAATGAAGGACTTCCAAAGATTTCTAAAACAACCATGAAAAAAATTAAAAACTCAGTTAGAGTTCTTGTTGTGGAAGACAATAAGATAAATCAAATGGTGACGAAAAGAATCTTAGACAAAAATAATTTCATAACTAAAGTAGTAGAAAATGGATTTGATGCAATTAAAAATATTGAAGAAGATAAGTTTGATATTATTTTGATGGATATTAATATGCCCGAAATTAATGGTTTTGAAACAGCAATTAGAATAAGAAATATAAAACCTAAAATACCGATAATAGCATTAACAGCAACAGATGCCAACGAAATTAAAAATAAAATTACTCAATCAGAAATGGATGAAGTAATTGTAAAACCATTTGATGAAAAAGACTTGGTTGAAATGATTTATAAACTTTTGAAGAAATATAAAAAGAAGAAGAAAGCCTAATTTAATTAATATTAAAACCTATGAAAAATACTTTTTTGATTTTTGCTTTGTTTTTAATTTTATCATCTTGCCAAGATGATTCTAAATTAGAAACCATAACTGTCAATAATAAATATACGTTAGATGTGTTTTCAAATATGTCTAAAACTAAAGAATTAAATGATGAAGCTTCTTTACAATATCAAAATATATTCAAAGAATTGTATGTGATAGTAATCGATGAAAGTGCCGAACAATTTGAAAATGTAATTATTGACAATGGTCTTCAAGAATTATATCAACCAGATTTAGATGGTTACACAAGTTTGATTGTTGATGGATTTGAATCTGAAGAAGGAGTTGGAGATATTTCAGAAGCAAAAGATACTATAATTAATGGATTAGAAGCAAAAGTATTTGACCTCGAAGGAAAGGTTGAAGAATATGATGTATATTATAAATTAGCTTTTCTAAAATCTCAAAAATCCTATTATCAAATTATGACTTGGACATTATTGGATAAAAAAGAAGATTTTGAAGAAAAAATGGATAAAATGATATATTCTTTTAAAGAAATTAGGAATAAAACAGTTGCAAAATAAAATAAAAAAGAAGCTAAACTTAGCTTCTTTTTTATTAATTAGTTAATACCATCGTTTCTTATTCTTCTTCGAAGCTTCAGATTTTCTGGAATTTGTATTTTTGTTTTTATTTCTTAAATCAGGTTTTTTATCTGGATTTTCAGATACAGCATTTACATCTAAAACATAAGGATGATCTTCAACAACCTTAATTTTTAATCGAATTAATTTCTCAATATCTTTTAAATATACTTTTTCATCTTTATCACAAAATGAAATAGCTAATCCACTTTTTCCAGCTCTACCAGTTCTACCAATTCTATGAACATAAGTTTCAGAAATATTTGGAATATCAAAGTTAATCACAAAAGATAAATCATCGATATCAATTCCTCTTGCTGCAATATCTGTAGCCACTAAAACAGTAATATTTTGATCTTTAAAATCATTTAAAGCTCTTTGCCTTGCATTTTGAGATTTGTTTCCATGAATTGCAGCAGCTTTTACACCATTTTTATCCAAAGCTTTTACCACATTATCTGCTCCATGTTTAGTTCTTGTGAAAACTAAGATATTTTTTAAATCATCATTTCTAATTAAATGATATAGTAATTTTCGTTTATCACCTTTGTCTACAAAATATACTTTTTGAGAAACTTTTTCTGCTGTACTCGAAATGGGATCTACAGAAATATATTTTGGACTAGTTAAAAATTTATCAGCTAATTCTCTAATAGCAACAGGCATAGTTGCAGAGAATAATAAGGTTTGACGATTATCTGGAGTTAGTTTAACAATTTTCTTTACATCGTTGATAAAACCCATATCAAGCATTTGATCAGCTTCATCTAAAACCAAGTGATGCAAATGATTTAAATCAATATAACCTTGTTTATTTAAGTCTAAAAGTCTACCTGGAGTAGCAATTAAAACATCAACTCCTTTTCGCAATTGATCTACTTGTGATACTTGACTAACACCTCCAAAAATCACTAAAGACCTAATATTGGTATATTTTCCATAAGCATCAAAATTTTCTTGAATTTGGATAGCTAATTCACGTGTTGGTGTAACTACAAGTGTTCTTATATGTTTTACTTTTTTATTTGAACCAACAATTCTATGAATTAAATTGATGATTGGAATGGCAAAAGCACCTGTTTTCCCTGTTCCTGTTTGAGCACAAGCTACTAGGTCTAAACCTTCTAAAACTGCTGGAATAGCTTGTTCTTGAATAGGAGTAGGGTTTTCATAACCTATCTCTTGAACTGCTTGTTGTATGTTGGGAATTAAATTTAATTCTTTAAAAGTCATTTGTATTATTTTCGACAAAGGTAATCATTATAAAATAAGAAATTCTAAAAAGGAAAATTCCAAATTCCAAAATTATTTTTTTATCCGAAAATCTATTGTCTGAAAATCTAAAAATCTTTTTAAAGAGTCTTACTTTTCATAAAATCTGTAATCAAATAAGCTATTAATTTACCAGTAAGATGATTGTTGTTGGAATGATCTAAATCTGGAGCACCTTCACATATATGTAAATAAGAAGCATTTTTGTGTTTTCCAAAGTGATGAACAAATTGTCGTGCTTTGTCAACTCCAAAACCTGAATTGGTCATAGCACTAGAATAAACTCCTGGTATTGCATCTAAATCCAATTCAATGCCAAAAGGTTCATTTTTAATATAATCTAAAGCTACATTTAATTCAGTATCAAAATCTTTTTCTTTTCGCACCTCAATTTCTTCATATGTATTGTAGTTAATAGTCTCAGGAATTGATTTTATGGTATTAAAAACACTTTTTGAAACAAAACCTTCATGAAGCCCAAAAACAAAGTATTTTTTCAAAAAATGTTCTTCAAAAGCATACGTAAAACCATTTCCAGAATGTCTTCCTTCCATAATACGAAAGTCTGTATGAGCATCAAAATTTACAGCATTAACCATTTTTCCTTTGCCTAATGCTAAACCTTTTATGTTTCCATAAGCATTGTTATGTCCACCACCAATAATAATAGGGATTTTTCCAAGTTTAACAATAGCACAAACTAAATGAGAAACTTCCTTATCAATTTGTTCAACAAGCTTAAAAAGTTCTTTTCTATCTTCTTTATCATTTGCCATTAATAAAGAAGCTTTTTTCATTTGTTTCTCAACATCCAAATGACCTAAAAGTATAATTTTACTTCCTTTACAAAATTTATTATGTTGAATATTTGCAAGACTTTTAATAGCACTAAAATAAGCTGAAGCTGTACCAACTCTACCAAAGTTAGCTTTTACACCAACATCTTCGGGAATTCCAAAAAGTACAAAAGGAGCATCAGATTTTGATATAAAATCTAATGCAGGTGTATCGTTGGGAATCGTTATAATTCGTTCACCAAATTTAACCTCACCACTTCGGTGGTTTGTAATTGCTGCTAAATCTGAAACACTAAACTGTATAAAGTTATCCATGAATGAAAAAAATATGAATTCAAAAATACTATAATCTTATATATTTTCGTTATTAAATCTAAAGAATGTACATTTGTACTTTAAAAAATTATTATTAAAAATGGAAAGTAATCAAAACAATTCAAAATTAAAGGCCATAATTCTTATTCTATCTCTCTTATTATTAGGTAGTATGGCTTACATGTTTAAAATGAGCGCTGACTCAAAAAAAGAAATTGAAGTAAGTGAAGGAAAGTATGATAAAATACTTTCAGAAAAAGAATTAGTCTTAAATGATTTAGAGGAAATGAAAGCAATGTATGATAAAGAAATTGCAAGTAATACATCTTTAAAAGAAGAATTAGAAGCAGAAAGATCTAAAGTTGAAGCTTTAATGGTTAGAGTAAAAAACGGAGAATCTGCAGCTCATTATAAAAATGATTACATTCGTTTAAAAAGAGAAATGGATAGTTTAGTGGCCGAAAACACCAAACTGAAAGAAGAAAATTTATTGTTAAGTAAAAATTTAGATAGTACAAATGTGGTTTTAGAAGAGTCTAGAACATACAATGATACTTTACTTAGTCAAAACGATAAGCTATATAAAACAGTTGAAAAAGGACAAAAATTAGTAATTGTAAATTTAAAAACAATTGCAGTTAAAGAAAGAAGTTCTGGAAAACAGATTGAAACTGAAAAAGCGAGTAGAGCTGATAAACTAAAAATTAGTTTCACAATCGCTGAAAATTCTTTAGCAAAATCAGGTGAAAGAGAATATTATGTACAAGTTATTGATGCAGCTAACAATGTTTTAGGTGATAAAAAATCAGTTATGTTTAATGAAAAACTATTGACTTATAGTTTTATTTCAAAAGTAAAATATGATAATAATACTGTAGATGTATATGAAGAGTTATCAGGTAAAGACTTTGAAAAAGGAACATATTACATCAATATTTTTAACAAAGGAGATTTAGTTGCAAATTCAACTTTTGAGTTGAGATAAATAAAAGACATAAATTAAAAAAAGCATCATTTTTAAATGATGCTTTTTTTTATGATATAAATTCTCCTTCAATCATTACTTTATCAATCAAATTACTTGTAAACTCATAAGGTAATTGATAAAACGAGGTTAAAGGTTTTGTAATAATTATGTTTGCTTTTTTACCTTTTGTTATGCTTCCATGAGTTTTAGAAATTCCCATAGCATAAGCTCCATTTATTGTAGCAGCATTCACTGCTTCTTCTGGAGTCATTTTCATTTTTATACAAGCAGCAGCAACTACAAAATTCATATTTCCTGATGGAGTTGTACCAGGATTAAAATCTGTTGCAACAGCAAAAGGCAAACCAGCATCAATCATTTTCCGAGCTGGAGTATAAGGAATTGTAATAAAATAAGAACAACTTGGTAAAGCTACAGGTATAGTTTTACTATTTTTGAGTACAGCAATATCTTCATCAGTTACAACTTCTAAATGATCAACAGATAATGCATTATTTTCTACACAAGCTTTAATTCCATCAATGGCAGTAAATTGATTGACATGTATTTTGGCTTGCAAACCATATTTCTTTCCAGCTTCCATTATTTTTATAGTTTCTTCAACAGAAAAATAACCAGTTTCTAAAAAAGCATCAATATAATCAGCTAAATTTTCTTCAGCAATTTTGGGAAGCATTTCATTAATAATCAAATCAATATAACCAGCATGATTTTCTTTAAATTCCTTAGGAAAAGCATGTGCTCCTAAAAAGGTAGCTTTTATTTCAATTGGATAGTTTTCTTTTAACTTTTTAATCACTCGAAGCATTTTCAATTCTCCTTCAACTGTTAAACCATAACCAGATTTAATTTCAACTGCTCCAGTTCCTTGTTGCATAACTTCTTCTAAACGAAGTTTTGATTGCTCATAAATTTCATTTTCTGAAGTTTCGTTTAGTTTTTTAGCAGAATTTAAAATTCCACCACCACGATTAGCAATTTCTTCATAAGAAAGACCATTTATTCTATCCACAAATTCTTGAACACGATTTCCTGCATAAACAATATGTGTATGACTATCTACCCAAGTTGGTAAAACAATTTTTCCAGTTGCATCAATGATTTTTGCATCACTAATTGTTGGACAATCATCCATCTTTCCAAATTCAGCTATGACATTATTTTCAATCAATAAAAAAGCGTCATTTATTAGTGGTAAAACATTCATTTCTTTTCCAGACACCATTTCTATTGAGTTTTCTCTAACTTGAAGCAATTCTTTGATGTTAATAAGTAGTGTTTTCATTGTTTGTAATAATTTTTGTAAAAGTAAACTTGATTTTTAAAAAGTCCTATCTTTGATAGAGTAAATTTTACTATTTTGAGAAAAATTAAATACAAAAAAGGCAGAAAAGTTCAACCAAGTCAAATTGAATATACTGGAATTTATACAGATAAAGAAACAGAATTGCAATTATTTGTTTATGATGAAAAAGATGTGGTTGAATTTCAAGAAGTTTCTGTAGAAAACTTTTTTAAAACCAAAAGTAATACCCAAAATAATTGGCTGAATATTCATGGTTTGACCAATGTAGATTTAATTAAGAATTTGACTGAAGGTCTAAATTTAAATAGTTTAATAGTTTCAGATATTGTAAATATTTCAAGAGGAACAAGTTTAGACGAACTAGATGATACTTTGTTTTTTAGCATAAAATCTATTTTGCCTAGTGAAAATAATGAAACAATAACCATTGAACAAATTAGTTTTCTATTACAAGAGGGTTTGATTGTGTCTTTTCAAGAAAAAAGAGGAGATTTTTTTACACATATTAGAGAAAGACTAAGAACAAATACAGGAATTGTTAGAAAAAAGAAAGTTGATTATTTATTATACCTTTTGTTAGATGCAATAATTGAAAATTTTTACATCACTATTGATTCTAAAGAAGATAAAATTGAAGAATTACTAGCTTCTTCAAAAACTTCAGATAGTCCAATGATTATGCAAGATATTGAAAAAGCTAGAGAAGTATTTCAAATGTTGAAACGAGCTTTAATCCCATTGAAAGACGCTTTGTTTACCATAAAAACCATTAAAGATGATGACGAACTAGATTGTATTGAACCTTCAAATTTTGTTTTTTTTGGAAGATTACATCAAAAAACATTAGAACTTTTAGAGCAAATTGAATATGATATGAATTCCTTAGAAAGTGCAAGCAACTTTTTTTACACAGCACAAGGACATAGAATGAATGAAGTTATGAAAATATTGACTGTGATTTCGTCTATTTTTATGCCATTGACATTTATTGCCGGAATTTATGGGATGAATTTTGACAATTTACCAGAATTACATTGGAAATACAGCTATTTTTTTGTTTTAGGTTTAATGTTTTTAATTGTTTTGTCGATGATTTATTATTTTAAGAAGAAAAAGTGGTTCTAAGTTTAATATTTATTGAAAAGTAATTTTTAAAACCCAAATAAAGAATTAATTTTGCCAAATGCAACACAACGTACTTATTTTAGATTTCGGTTCACAATATACACAGCTTATAGCTAGGCGTGTTCGTGAACTTAATATATTTTGCGAAATATATCCTTACAACAATCCACCAAAGGATTTGTCAACTTTTAAAGCCGTAATTTTATCAGGAAGTCCATATTCTGTTAGAGCAGAAGATGCACCACATCCAGATTTGTCAGAAATTAGAGGTAAATTGCCACTTTTAGCAGTTTGCTATGGTGCACAATACTTAGCTCATTTTTCGGGTGGAGAAGTAGCTCCTTCTAATATTAGAGAATATGGAAGAGCAAATTTATCTTACATTAAAGAAGATGAACCATTTTTCAAAAATGTAGGTAAAGATAGTCAAGTTTGGATGAGTCATTCAGACACTATTAAATCATTGCCAGCAAATGCAGTTAAGATTGCAAGCACCAAAGATGTTGAAAATGCAGCGTACAAAATAGAAGGTGAAACTACTTATGCTATTCAATATCATCCTGAGGTTTATCACTCAACTGATGGTAAACAAATGCTGGAGAATTTTTTAGTAACTATTGCTGAAGTTCCTCAAAATTTTACACCAAATGCTTTCGTTGAAGAAATAGTAAGTGAACTACAAGAAAAAATCAAAGATGACAAAGTAGTTTTAGGACTTTCTGGTGGAGTTGATTCAACTGTAGCAGCAGTTTTATTACATAAAGCTATCGGGAAAAACTTATATTGTATATTTGTTAACAACGGCTTATTGCGTAAGAATGAGTTCGATAGCGTTTTAGACCAGTATAAAGATATGGGCTTGAATGTAAAAGGAGTTGATGCTTCGGCACGCTTTTTGAAAGCTCTAGCTAATGTTGAAGATCCTGAAGCAAAAAGAAAAGCTATTGGTAATGCTTTTATCGAAGTTTTTGACGATGAAGCTCACCAGTTGACAGATGTAGTTTGGTTAGCTCAAGGAACTATTTATCCAGATGTTATTGAATCGATATCTGTTAACGGTCCTTCTGCAACAATTAAATCACATCACAATGTTGGAGGTTTACCTGATTTTATGAAATTAAAAATTGTTGAACCTTTACGAATGTTGTTTAAAGATGAAGTAAGAAGAGTTGGAAAAACATTAGGTATTGATCCAGAATTGTTAGGTAGACATCCATTTCCTGGTCCTGGTTTAGCGATTAGAATTTTAGGTGATATTACCAAAGAAAAAGTGGATATTTTACAAGAAGTTGACGCTATTTTTATCAATGGTTTAAAAGAACATGGTTTGTATGATAAAGTATGGCAAGCTGGTGCAATTTTATTACCAGTAAACAGTGTTGGAGTAATGGGAGATGAACGAACCTATGAAAAAGTTGTAGCATTAAGAGCAGTAGAATCTACTGATGGAATGACTGCAGACTGGGTTCATTTGCCATATGAGTTTTTAATGAAAATCTCAAATGAGATAATAAATAAAGTTAAAGGTGTGAATAGAGTTGTTTATGATATCAGCTCAAAACCACCAGCAACTATTGAGTGGGAATAATTTAATTTTGTTCTCTCTTTTCAAATAATTGAAGTATAATCCTAATCTTAAATTATGAATTTTAAAGTTTACAAAAACAAGAACACAAAATTGAAATTAATAAGCAAAAAATTAGTTTTAATTTTAGTTTTGTTACTGTCGTTTCAAAATGCATTTTGTCAAGATGAAGAAATTGAAATTATTTCACACAAAGTTGCTTTAGGTGAAACGATGCTAACCATTTCAAAGAAGTATTTAGTTTCTCCTACTGAAATTTATAGATTGAATAAAAAAGCAATTGATGGTATAAGTGAAGGAATGATTTTATATATTCCGCAACCTGTAAAAAGTCAAGAAATAATTGCTGAAAGAAAAGAGAAAAGAGAAAAAGAAAAATTAGCTCTTCTTGAACGTAAAAAAGAAAGAGAAGAGAGAGAACAAAAGGAATTAGAAGAAGTTAAACAAGCTGAAGCAAAAAATACAGAAGTTTTAGTTGTGGATGATAAAAACCCTGAATACGGTAGAAGAGAAGCTATTTCAAAATTAAATATTTCTGATAAAAAGCATTTTATTGATCATGAAGTTGCTTCTGGAGAAACTTTAAATAGTTTATCAAAAAGATATGGTGTTTCTGTAGAAGAAATTGAAGCAGAAAACCAAAAAGTACTAAAAAAAGGTCTTCAAGCTGGTACAACTTTAAAAATGCCTGTAGCTAAAAATTTATTTATCAATAATGAGCCTGATGAAGTTGTTTCAACAATTTCTAGTGAAAACAAAAATTCTGAAAAAACAGAAATAACGCATAAAGTTACTTCTGGGGAAACACTTTATAGTATCTCAAGAAAATATGATGTTACCCTTGATGAAATAAAAAATGAAAATGTAAGTGTTCTAAAGAATGGGTTACAAACTGGAGAATTTTTAAAAATAAAAACTAGCAAAGCAGTAACAATTAATGAATACAATAATGACAATGAAGTTGTTACTGATAATGCAAGTTTAAATGAGTTTTCAGTTATAAAACACCATGTTGAACCAAAAGAAACATTGTATAGTATTTCAAGAAAGTATAATGTTAGTGTAGAAGAGATTAAACAACAAAATGAAGCTGTTTTGTCAAAAGGACTTCAATCAGGTCAAGATATACTTATTAAAGTAAAAAAATAATTTCTAAGAGTTAATTTCAATTATATGAATCAGATCAAAAAGATAGTACTCTTATTAGTATTAGTTTCTTTTAATTCTTTTGCTCAGCCCAATAAGGATTATATTAAACATACTGTTTTAGCGGGTGAAACTGTAACACAAATTGCTAAAAAGTATAAAATAAGTCCTTATGATATTTACAAATTAAATCCAGAAGCAAAAAACGGAATTAATGAAAATCAAGTTTTATTGATTAGTCAAAAAAACTATGATGTAAAAAAAGTTTCTGAAAAAGAAAGAAAAGATGATTCAAATGATCTTGAAACCTACATTGTTCAGCCAAAAGACACAAAATATAGCTTAGCCAAAAGATTCAAAATAACTATTGATGATTTAGATAATTGGAACAAAGTTATTGTAAGAGATGGTTTGCAAGAAGGACAAGTTATTATTGTAAAAAAACCTTTAGATCCAAGCCTTATTCTTCCTTCAACGGTTAAAGATTCAATATTAGATACTGGAAAATATATCATTCAACCTGAAGATACTAAATACGGAATTGCTAAAAAATTCGGACTTACTATTGAAGAATTAGAAGAACTTAATCCTGAGATAACCGATGGTTTTCCTGTAGGAATGGCTATTGCAGTCACCAAAAAAGGAAAACGTGCCATTTCAAAAGATAAATCAGAGTATCAACAATATACCATTAAACCTAAAGAAACACTTTATGGAGTTTCTAAAAAGTTTAATGTATCTCAAATGGAAATATTAAAATTAAATCCTGTATTAAGTGAAGGATTTAAAGAAGGATTGGTTATCAATATTCCAAACAACAATTTAACTGATATTGAAGCATCTGATAAAACTAAATTAATCGCTCAGAAAAGTAATGTGGAGAAAACGTTAGTTTTATTATTACCTTTTAATATTTCTTTGATTGAAAATGATACAGTTAGAAGTAAATCTGAATTTTTAAATTCAAAACATGGAAGATTAACTACAATTGCATTAGATTATTATGCAGGTGCTTTGATAGCAATTGATTCTGCTAAATCAATGGGATATAGTAATTTAAAAGTTAAAGTATTGGATTTTGAATCAACTAAAACTTCAAATAATTTAAATTCAATTCTTCAAAGAAATGATTTTTCAAAAGTAAACGCTGTTGTTGGTCCATTTATTAATTCACAAGTAGAACAAACAGCAATTGCTTTAGAAAAATATAATATTCCAGTTATATCTCCATTGTCTTCTTCAAACGGAAAGCCTTATGCTAATATCTATTATGCAATGCCTCCAGAAGAGTTAAAGCGTGAAATGCTATTTAATCACTTCAAGAAAAACAATGGTAATGTGATAGCTATTTTTAGCAACAAAAAAGCTGAAAATAAAGAAACTTTATTAGCACAATTTCCAGATTTGAAAATAGTTGAAAATACCGAAAAAGGAGGAGTAACATCACAAGGTATTGTTTCATTATTAGATCCAAATAGAAAAAATTACGTGATTTTAGATGCTGAAAAAACAGGTATGATTTTAAATGCTACTTCAATTTTAGGAAATTTAAAATCAAAATATGATATACAATTAGTAGTTTTTGAATTGTATGAAACATTAGATTTTGAAGAAATTCCAATGAAACGATATACAGATTTAAAAATGATGTATCCATCTGTAACACGAACAAATAAAAGTGGTTATTACGAATCATTTCAAGAAAAATTTAAAAAAGTAAATAATATTAATCCAAATCAATATGCAACTAGAGGTTTTGATTTAACATTAGACACAATTTTAAGAATGTATCAAGAAGAGGGTTTTGTAAATTCAACAGAAAATTTAATTTCTGAGCAACTAGAAAGTAAATTTAATTACCAAAAAATTGAAGCTGGAAATTATAACACAGGAATTTACTTAATGCAATATACGGATGATTTAACGATAGAAGAAGCAAAATAATGCCAACATCAAAAGTAACTTATTTAGGAGATTTAAGAACATCTTCAATTCATATAAACTCAGGTTCAGAAATAATTTCAGATGCTCCATTAGACAATAACGGAAAAGGGGAAGCTTTTTCTCCAACAGATACTGTGGCTAATGGCTTAGCAACTTGCATGTTTACCGTTATGGGAATAAAAGCTCGAGATATGGAAGTTGATTTGTCTAATTCTACTGCAGAAGTGACAAAAATAATGGCAGCTGATCCAAGAAGAATTTCAGAAATTCATATTATTTTCAACTTAAATGTATCTGTTGACGAAAAAACAAAAACTATTTTAGAAAGAACAGCTAATACTTGTCCAGTTCATTATAGTTTACATCCAGATATCAAAAGAGAAATTACTTTTAATTGGAAGTAATTTGACAAATCAAGAACAATTAGTCAAGCTCGCTCACGCAAAAATGCCATTTGGCAAATATGAAGGTAAATATTTAATCGATTTGCCAGAATATTATGTGGTTTGGTATCATAACAAAGGTTTTCCAAAAGGTCAATTGGGAGAGCAACTAAAACTTGTCTATGAACTTAAGCTAAACGGTTTGGAAGAACTGATTAGAAATATTCGAAAAAAATTCCCAAAAAGATAATAAATTGTTAATATATAGTGTTAATAAGTTTATTATAGTAAATATAAATTAAAATATTGTTTTATTATTTTTGAATAATTAACATTTTAACAGATTAAATTATGCAAAAAGCAGAACAAGATTACAATATTTTAGATTGGTTCAAAAAAGTAGTTTTAAATAATTATGCTAATTTCGAGGGAAGGGCAAGAAGAAAAGAATACTGGAGCTATCTCTTGGTGTATTTTTTAATTTTTTTACCTATTTACGTTTTAACTATCGGTTCAATAGTATCTGAAAGTGCAGTTTTTGGTTCTTTAGGAGGAATATTAATGGTAATATTTGCATTAGGTATGTTTATACCAAATCTTGCAGTTTCGGTTAGAAGGCTGCATGATGTAAATAAAAGTGGGTGGACTTTATTATTAGGTTTAATACCATTTGTTAGTTTATATCTTTTGTATTTATATTTTTCTGAAGGTACAAATGGACCAAATGACTATGGGAATGATCCAAAACGTTCTACTCATGAAATTAATGAAATAGGAGCTTCACAAGAATAAAAAATATATTTTTAACATAAAAAGCCATTTGTATTTTCAAATGGCTTTTTTGTTTTTAATTGAACTAAAATTTCTGATTTCTAATTTCAAAAATCTAATTATATAAACTATCTTTGCACGTTTTAAACAACAACACAACAAACAACAACTACAAAATGAATCAAACAAAATATATCTTTGTTACTGGTGGTGTGACTTCTTCTTTGGGAAAAGGAATTATCGCTGCATCTTTGGCAAAATTATTACAAGCAAGAGGTTATAGGGCAACCATTCAAAAGTTCGACCCATATATCAATGTTGATCCAGGAACTTTAAATCCGTATGAGCATGGAGAATGTTATGTAACTGATGATGGTGCTGAAACAGATTTAGATTTAGGTCACTACGAGCGTTTCTTAAATGTTCCAACTTCTCAAGCTAATAATGTTACAACTGGAAGAGTTTATCTTTCTGTTATTGAAAAAGAACGTAGAGGTGAATTTCTTGGGAAAACAGTTCAAGTTGTTCCTCATATTACCAACGAAATTAAAGAACGTATGCAATTGCTTGGTAAATCAGGTGATTTTGACATCGTAATTACAGAAATTGGTGGAACGGTTGGTGATATTGAATCATTACCATATATTGAATCAGTTAGGCAATTATTATGGGAATTAGGTGAAGAAAATGCAATTTGTATTCATTTAACTTTAGTACCTTATTTAGCTGCTGCTGGTGAATTAAAAACAAAACCAACTCAACACTCTGTTAAAACTTTAATGGAAAGTGGAATTAAAGCTGATATTTTAGTTTGTAGAACAGAACATGAATTATCTGATGAATTACGTCAAAAACTAGCTTTATTCTGTAATGTAAAGAAAGAAGCAGTTATTCAATCTATTGATGCTTCAACAATTTATGATGTTCCAAACTTAATGTTAGAAGAAGGATTAGATACTGTTACGCTTAAAAAATTAGGATTACCAGAAAAAAATACCCCAGATTTAAAAAATTGGAACGAATTTTTGCAAAAACATAAAAACCCTAAACATGAAATCAACATTGGTTTAGTTGGTAAATATGTTGAATTGCAAGATTCTTACAAGTCTATTTTAGAAGCTTTTATTCATGCTGGTGCAACAAATGAAACAAAAGTAAATGTCATTTCTGTTCATTCAGAATATTTAGATGCCAAAACGGCAGAAAAACAATTAAAAGGTTTAGATGGCATATTAGTTGCTCCAGGTTTTGGTAATCGTGGTATTGAAGGTAAAATTGATACAGTTCGTTATGCAAGAGAAAATAAAATTCCATTTTTAGGTATCTGTTTAGGAATGCAAATGGCTGTTATTGAGTTTGCACGAAATGTTTTAGGTTATGCCGATGCTAATTCTTCTGAAATGAATGAAAACACAGAACATCCTGTGATTAACTTAATGGAAGAACAAAAAAACATTGAAAACAAAGGAGGAACAATGCGTTTGGGTGCTTGGAAATGTTCAATTAAAGAAGGAACATTAGCACATAAAATCTATGGTTCTTCTGAAATTTCAGAACGCCACCGTCACAGATATGAATACAACGGAAAATATTTAAACGAATTGCAAAATGCAGGTCTAATAGCTTCAGGAATTAATCCAGATACAAATTTGGTAGAGATTGTTGAAATTAAAGATCATCCATTTTTTGTAGGAGTTCAATATCATCCAGAATATAAAAGTACAGTTGCAAATCCTCATCCATTATTTGTGAGTTTTGTAAATGCAATTGTTAAGAATAAAACGAACAGACTTAAAAGTCAAACAGTTTAACTAAATTAATTTCTTTTAAGTTAAAACTTACAGGAACAAAAACAAAAGATGGAAGAAAAAAAATTAGATTTAAATTCAATTATTGGATTTGTATTAATTTCAGGAATTTTAATGTGGATGCTTTATTCAAATTCTCCAACACCTGAAGAACAAGAAGCTAAAGCAAAAAAAGAACAAGTAGAAAAACAAAAAGAAGCAGCAAAAACAGAGTCAACTAAAGAGGTTACTCCTGTTGTAACGAATGATTCTCTACAAAACGAACAAGCTAAAGCTAAATTAGGTTCATTTGCTTATTCTTCATCACTTCCATCTGCAAAAGAAGATGTTACAACTATTGAAAATGAAGTTCTTGTTTTAAAAATTGCAAACAAAGGAGGTTATATTGTTGATGCAACAGTTAAAGGTATTGAACAATTTGAGAGAGATTCTAAAAAAGAAGTTCAAATTATCAAAGAAAACAATGCTGATTTAAACATAACTTTAAACACCAAAGACAATCGTGTTTTAAATACCAAAGAAATGTTTTTTGAACCAACTTTATCAAAAGAAGGGGAAAATCAAGTTCTTTTAATGCGATTAAAAGCAGGTGAAAATCAATTTTTAGAATATCGTTATGTGTTGAAGCCTAACGATTATATGTTAGATTTTGGAATTAAAACACAAGGCTTAACGGATGTAATTAACACTTCAAAATCGTTAGATTTAGAATGGCAATTAAAAGCTTTCAGAAACGAAAAAAGTATTTCTTATGAAAATCGTTATACTGAAATGGTTTATGAATATGAAGATGGAAAAGATGATTATTTGAGTGCAGCAAAAGATGATGATGATATTGTTAAAGACGTAACTTACATTGCCTTCAAACAACATTTCTTTACTTCAATTTTATTGACTGATACACCTTTTAAATCTGCAGAATTAAAATCTGAAAATTTAGTTCACGATGAAGAAATCGATACTGTTTACACAAAAAACTTTATTGCAAAAGTTCCTTTAGATTTTAAAAATGGTGAACTTAATTATGCCATGAATTGGTATTATGGTCCAGCTAAATATAAAATTCTTAACGATTATGAAAGAAATTTAGACGAAATCATGCCATTAGGTTGGGGAATTTTCGGATGGATTAACCGTTATGTCTTTATTCCAGTTTTTGGTTTCATCAGTGGATTTATGCCTTATGGTTTTGCTATTATATTCTTTACAATTTTAGTAAGATTAGCAATGTCACCAGTCACATACAAGTCATATCTTTCTCAAGCAAAAATGAAAGTATTGCGTCCAGAAATCAATGAATTAAACGCAAAATACAAAGACAATGCAATGAAGAAGCAACAAGAAACCATGAAGTTGTATTCTAAAGCAGGAGTGAACCCTATGGCAGGATGTTTACCAGCTGTAATGCAAATTCCAGTTTTCTATGCCTTGTTTCAGTTTTTTCCATCTATGTTTGATTTGAGACAAAAAAGTTTCCTTTGGGCAGATGATTTGTCTTCTTATGATAGCATTTATCATTTACCATTTAGAATTCCATTTTATGGAGATCACGTAAGTTTGTTTCCTATTTTAGCTTCTATTGCTATTTTCTTTTACATGAGAATGACAACTGGTGATCAACAAATGAGTGCTCCTACACAAGAAGGTATGCCAGATATGGGAAAAATCATGAAAATTATGATTTATATTTCTCCATTGATGATGTTAATTTTCTTTAATAATTATGCTTCTGGATTATCATTATACTATTTCATATCTAATTTAATTACAATCGGAATTATGTTAGTGATTAAGAAATATATAGTGAATGACGAAAAGATCCATGCAAAAATTCAAGAGAATAAAACAAAAGAAAAGAAAGAAAGCAAATTCCAGAAAAAAATGAGAGAAATGATGGAACAAGCTGAAGAAGCTAAAGCTCAAAAGAAAAAATAAAAACAAAAGTATTTAATAATAAAAAAGCCATTCAATTTCGAATGGCTTTTTCGTTCATAGCAATATGTAAATTAAAGAGTAGGTAATAAAACGTTGTCTATTACATGAATTACTCCGTTAGAACATTGTACATCAACTGCAACAATATTAGTATTTCTCATTTGCTCATCTGTAATTACAGTTCCAGCAATTGTAAAGGTTCCCGTTTCTAAAGTTGTTATAGGAGTTGTAGGGATTCCTGTTGATAAAACATTAGCACCTGCTACAACATGATAAGTCAATACTGAATTAACTTGTGCAGAAGTTAAACTAGCTAGAGTTCCTGGATTTTGTGTTTCAAAAGTTGTAAAAGCACCATTTGTAGGAGCAAAAACTGTAAAAGGAGAACTCGTTGTTCCATCTAAAGTAGTTACTAAACCTTGACCATCTAAAAGACCTACCAAAGTTGTAAAATTAGAATTGGCTGAAGCATGAGTTACAACAGTAGGTAAACCAATAACAGAACTCACCTTGTGAATTACTCCATTAGATGCAATAATGTCAGCTTGAGTTACGTTAGATACTCCATTAAGACTTACTCCATTGGCAGTATTGATGTACATACTTAAGGTATTTGTTGAAGATGCAGCACCTTTACCTAATGTTTTAACATAGCCTGTTGTTAAGTTTGTTGAGAGATTTGTTCCAGTTAAAACATGGTTAAGAAGAATTTCTTTTAAAGCAGGAGTAGGAACAGCATCCAAGTTTGCATAACCATTTGCGGACAAAAATGCTGAAAATGCTGCATTGTCTGGTGCAAAAACTGTGTATGAACCATCTTGGCTTAATGTTTGTACTAAATCTGCTTTAGTTAAAGCAGCTACTAGAGAAGAAAACTCTGGAGTTCGTGAAGCAATTCCAGCTATACTGTTGTCTTGTGGAACTGGAACTGAATTGTCATCATCGTTAGAACACGAAAACATCATCACACTAGTAGTGATGATTAAAGTTAATTTGATTAATTTTGCAATGTTTTTCATAGTGATTAAATTTTTTGTTTAATCAAATCTATAAAAGATTAAACATTATTGAAAATTAAATTGACTAAATTTTCATTAAAATGCTGATTTTTAACTTTATATAAATAATTGTTTAAACAATAGCACTTAAATCGACAAAAAAGAAGAACATAATAAAACAAATGTTAAAATATGAAAAAAATACTAGTATTACTTACTCTATTAATTAGTTTTTTTAACTATTCTCAGGATAAGATAAATCAATTAGACGATAAAGGTGAACGTCATGGTTTATGGAAAGGAATCTATGAAGAATCAAAAAGACCTAGATATGAAGGTGTATTTGAACATGGAAAAGAGACAGGTGTTTTTAAATATTTTGATGATACAAAAGCTGGAAAAGTAATAGCTACCAGAGATTTTTCGAGAGGAAACGGTTACTGCTATGTAACTATGTTTGACAGAAAAGACAATATTGTTAGTGAAGGTTTATTAATAAACAAAGAATATGAAGGTGAGTGGAAAATTTACCACAAAGAATCTAAAGTTGTAATGACTTCTGAAAACTATAAAAAGGGAAAACTTAATGGTGTTAAAAAAATCTTTTATGATGATGGTTCTGTTGCTGAAATCTTAAATTATGTTGATGGTAAAAGAGAAGGCAATTATAAAAGATATGGAGTTAATGAAAAAATCCTCGAAGATTTAAATTATAAAGGAAATGAACTTCATGGTTTAGCTACATTTTATGATGGTTTAGGGAATATTATTTTGCAAGGTCAATACACAAACGGTGTAAAATCTGGAATTTGGAAAACATATGAAAACGGAAAAGTTGTAAAAGAGGAAACAGCACGAAAATTTAGTTCTAAAAATTTTGAATACACTATCAATGCAAAAGGAGAAAAAGTGCCTGGTGAAATGAAAGATAGGGAAGTTAAAGACACAAAAAATAATAAAAAAGCAAAGAAATAATAGAATGAAAAGAGTCGTAGTAGGACTTTCTGGTGGAGTTGATTCAAGTGTTGCTGCTTATTTGTTGCAAAAACAAGGCTATGAAGTGATTGGTCTTTTTATGAAAAATTGGCATGATGACACGGTTACCATTTCAAATGAATGTCCATGGTTAGAAGATAGTAATGATGCTCTTTTGGTAGCTGAAAAATTAGGAATTCCATTTCAAACGGTAGATTTATCAGAAGAATACAAAGAAAAAATTGTGGATTATATGTTCCATGAATACGAGCAAGGAAGAACTCCAAATCCAGATGTACTTTGTAATAGAGAAATTAAATTTGATGTATTCATGAAAATTGCTTTGTCTCTTGGTGCAGATTATGTGGCAACAGGTCATTATTGCAGAAAATCTAGTATTGAAAAAGATGGTAAAGAAATATTTCAATTATTAGCAGGAAAAGACGACAACAAAGATCAATCGTATTTTTTATGTCAATTGTCACAAGATCAATTGGCAAAAGCTTTATTTCCAATAGGTGAGTTAACAAAGCCTCAAGTAAGAGAAATTGCCGCTGAAATGGATTTAATTACTGCTGATAAAAAGGATTCACAAGGATTATGTTTTATTGGAAAAGTTCGTTTACCCGAATTTTTACAGCAAAAATTACAACCAAAAGAAGGTATAATCGTAGAAGTTGATGCCAATGATGAAGTATTTACTGACAATACTTCAGAGTTTGTCAACGATGAAGATGCTTTTGCTTATCAATCTAAAAAGTTAGATTTTTCAAAGGCACAAGTTAAAGTTGTAGGAAAGCATCAAGGAGCTCATTATTTTACTAATGGACAACGAAAAGGTTTAAATGTTGGTGGTACAAAAGAACCCTTATTCATCATTCAAACAGATGTTGATAAAAATATAATTTACACTGGTCAAGGAACAAATCACCCAGGTTTGTATAAAAAAGCCTTATTTGTTAAATCTTCAGAGGTACATTGGATACGAGAAGATTTACGTTTACAACCAAATGAAGAAAGACAAGTAATGGCTAGAATTCGTTATCGTCAACCTTTAGAAAAAGCAACTTTACACCAATTTGAATCTGGAATGTATGTTACTTTTGAAAACCCTCAATCAGCAATTACTGAAGGACAATTTGTGGCTTGGTATGATGGAGAAGAATTGTTAGGTAGTGGTGTAATTTCTTAAAAACAATAAATGGATTTTCTTTACATAATTGCTGGTTTAATATTATTGGTCGTTGGTGGAAATTGGTTATTAAAATCTGCAGTTGGACTTTCTTTTCGATTAAATATTTCAAAAATTATTGTTGGATTAACAGTAGTTTCTTTTGCAACATCTTTACCAGAACTTATCGTAAGTGTTCAAGCAGCTTTGGACGGTTATCCTGATATAGCTGTTGGAAATGTTATTGGTTCAAATATTGGTAATATTGGTTTAGTTTTAGGAGTTGTACTTTTGATAAATGCCATACAAGTTGATAAAAGTTTTTTTGCTACAGATTGGCCAACAAAAATGATTGCTTCAGCTTTGTTATTTGTTTTTTTAATTTTAGATGGAAAGTTGAGTAGGACAGAAGGCTTTATTTTTATAGCTTTTTTAATCTTATTTCTAATTTATCTAATCAAACAAAACAAAAAAGTGGTGATTGATATTGATGAAATTAAAGAAGAAGGAATGCCTTATTTACATATTTTCGGATTATTAATTTTGGGAGGATTTGCGCTTTGGTTAGGTTCAGAATTATTGGTAAAAGGAGCAGTAAATTTAGCAGATAGTTTAGGAGTCAGTAAAAGAGTTATTGCTGTAACTGTTGTTTCAATTGGGACAAGTATTCCAGAATTAGCTTCTTCTGTAATTGCAAGTATTAAAAAAGAAAATGATATTTCAATAGGAAATATTATTGGTTCAAACATATTTAACATCTTAAGTGTATTAGGAATCACAGCTGTTATTAGTCCAATAAAAAATATAGATTTACATATTATTGATCAAGATATTTATTGGATGTTAGGTTTTGGATTAATCTTAATGCCTTTGGTTTTATTGCCAAAACGAGGGAGTTTAAGTTTTAAAGAAGGAATACTTCTACTAGTAGCATATGCAACATTCATTTATTTTACAATTGTATAAAAGCTTCCTTAAGAATTTTATATATTTGATGTAAAATAAAAAAAAATGAAAAAGCTACTACTATTACTTGTTTTATTTGTTTCATTTAACTCAATTGCACAAGAAGATGCTTGGGTTTATTTTACAAATAAGCCAAATGCTTCAACTTTTTTGGCAAATCCATTAACTATGCTTTCTCAAAGAGCATTAGATAGAAGAACTGCTCAAAACATTTCTTTAGATATTACAGATGTTCCTGTACATCAACCTTATATTGATCAAGTTTCAACTTCAACAGGAATAACAGTTATGGCTCAATCAAAATGGTTAAATTCAGTTCATGTTAGGGGAACACAAGCAGATATTCAAGCTTTAACGAGTTTATCTTTCGTAGATTCAATTGATTTTGCCAATAGTGCTTTGAATACAAGACAAGTTCAGCCTAAAGATTTTAAAATCAAAAAAGTAAATAAAGAACTTGAAGAACTTGTTACCTATAATTATGGTGGGTCTGATAATCAAGTTCAAATGTTAAATGGTCATTTATTACACCAACAAGATTATACAGGTCAAGGTAAAATTATATCGGTTTTAGATTCAGGTTTTATTGGAGTTGATACTGCAGCACCTTTTCAAAATTTAATTACTAATAATCAGATTCTTGGAGGATATAATTTTCCAGATAGAAACACTAATTATTTTTCACGTCACAATCATGGAACTTCAGTTTTATCATGTATGGGTGGATTTGTTGATGGTCAATTAATTGGAACAGCACCAAACGCACAATATTATTTATTTATAACTGAAGATGTAAACTCAGAAAACCCAGTTGAGGAATCATATTGGGTTGAAGCAGCTGAAGTTGCAGATTCATTAGGTGTAGATGTTATAAATAGTTCTTTAGGTTATTTTGAATATGATAATCCAGCCTATAGTTATTCGTATAGTGATATGAATGGAACTACAGCATTTGCTTCAAGAGGAGCTGATATAGCTTTTACAAAAGGAATGATGGTAGTTATAAGTGCAGGAAATTCAGGTAATAGTTCAAATCCTCATATTGGTGTTCCTGCAGAAGCTACAAATGTTTTAGCAATTGGAGCCGTTGATAGTAATGAAAATTATGCAAGTTTTAGCTCAATTGGACCTTCATTTGATGGAAGAGTCAAGCCAGATGTTTGTGCAAAAGGACAACAAACAACTGTGAGTACAACTTCAGGAAGCATTGTAACAGGTAGTGGAACTTCTTATGCAAGTCCAGTTTTGGCTGGTATGGTAGCGACATTTTGGTCTGCTGTTCCAAGTTTAACTAATGTTCAGGTAAGGCAGTTTATAAAAGAATCAGCTGATTTGTTTGCTAATCCAACAGTTCAAAAAGGCTATGGTGTTCCTGATTTTCAATTGGCTTTAACAAATGCTTTAAATGCTACTGATTTTACTATTGAAAGCCCAATTTTATACCCAAACCCAGCTACAAGTCAAATTATTTTAGCTAGTGAAATTAAAAACGGGAGTTTTTTACTTTTCAATAATTTAGGTCAATTGGTCAAAGAAGAAATAATTACTAAAAAAGTTCAAAATTTTAATGTTGAGAATTTACAATCAGGAATATATTATTACCAAATAACTTCTCCAACTACAAATTTAAAAGGTAAAATTATCAAACAATAATTAATGAATAGAATTACAAGTCTTTTTGGAATTAAATACCCAATTATACAAGGAGGAATGATTTGGAACAGCGGTTACAAATTGGCAAGTGCAGTTAGTAATGCTGGTGGTTTAGGTCTAATTGGAGCTGGTTCAATGTACCCTGAAGTGTTGAGAGAACATATTCAAAAATGTCAAAAAGCAACTAATAAACCTTTTGGTGTTAATGTTCCAATGCTATATCCAGACATTGAAGCAATAATGAAAATCATTGTAGAAGAAGGAGTAAAGATTGTTTTTACTTCTGCAGGAAATCCTAAAACTTGGACACAACATTTAAAAGATAATGACATAAAAGTTGTTCATGTTGTAAGTAGTGCTAAATTTGCCATGAAAGCACAAGATGCTGGAGTTGATGCTGTGGTAGCTGAAGGTTTTGAAGCTGGAGGACACAATGGAAGAGACGAAACTACAACCTTAACTTTAATTCCTATTGTAAGAGAAAAAATAGATATTCCATTAATTGCAGCTGGTGGAATTGCTACTGGAAAAGGGATGATGGCAGCAATGATTCTTGGAGCTGATGGTGTTCAAATGGGAACACGTTTTGTAGCTTCATTAGAATCTAGTGCTCACATAGATTTTAAAACAACAGTAGTCAATGCAAATGAAGGTGATACTCATTTAACTTTAAAAGAATTAGCACCAGTTCGATTGGTGAAGAATAAGTTTTATAATGATGTTCAAGAGTTATATACTAAATGTCCTTCTAAAGAAGATTTAGAAGCTCTATTAGGCAAACGCAGAGCAAAAAGAGGTATGTTTGAAGGAGATTTAGTCGAGGGGGAATTAGAAATCGGACAAATTTCAGGTTTAATACATGATATACTACCCGTTGAAACTATAATTAATAACGTGATGAATGAATTTCATCAAGCACAAAAAGAAACACAACAATTTCAATTTTAATACAAATGAGCAAAAAGTTCGCATTAGTTTTATTCGTTTTATGTGTAGGTTTTACATCCTATAGCCAACAATTCTTGTTTAAAGCAACTAGCTTTTCAGTCACTGAAAAAAATGCTAAAGGGAAATGGTCAGATTGGACAAAACCTGTAAAATCTGAATTAATCATAAAAATTGATGGTGTAAGTCATAGAGTAGTGGTATATTCTGAAGAAATCCAATTATTCAATATTATCAAATACAATGAGGTTAAAAAGACAGAAACAGATATAGTTTCTTCTTATAATTGTGTGGATAATAATGGAATTGAATGTGTAGTTTCTGTTTTTACAAGAAAAAATCAAAATAACAGAAAGCAATTATACATAACCTATGAAGATTTTATTATTGAATATAATATAGAATTTGACAAGCAATGATAACTTTTTTTAACTTATTTGTATTTTTTTATTATCTATATAATACGATAAAACTAATAAAAAGATTAGAAATATGTTTTTAATCGAACTTTATTAATATTTAATCTTTTTTTGTTGATAACTTTTGGTCAAGTGAATTTATTATCGTTACATTGCGATTTATAATTCAAACTTAATCAAAATGGGACTAACTAAACGTATTGGTTTTAAGGAAGATATAAATAATATAGCAGAGGTTTTTAAAGCTTTAGGACATCCAGCTCGAATTCAAATTATGAATATTTTATTGAGTAAGGAATCTTGTTCTTGTGGCAATATTGTTGAGATTCTACCTTTAGCACAATCTACAGTATCCAATCATTTATTAGAGTTAAAGAAAGCAAATTTAGTTAATATCACATTTTCAGGTAAAAGTTCAATCTATTCAGTAGAAAAGGATAAATTGAATGTTTTAAATCAGTTTATAAGTGATTACATTGATAACCTAGGTCCTGAAACATTTACCAAAAAGAAGACTACTCATAAATCTAAGACAATTTCAATTTCAGAGAAAATGGAAGATATTAAACCAGCAATTTCTAAAAAGAAGAAGTCAAGCACTAACTTAAAACAGTATAATTACGAATTTACTCATAAGAAGTAATTAAATAAAAAATCCTATTGTAAAATAGGATTTTTTATTTAAAATAGATTTGGCGATACTATTTTAAGATTTTCATCACATTCAAATCATATCTAATCCTTATTTTTGTAGTTCAAAATCTTTTAAATGAAAAAAATATTTATTGTATTTACTATACTATCATCATTGTTTTCAAGTGCTCAGGAAAAACCAAAATTAGTGGTAGGAATTGTAGTTGACCAAATGAAAATGGAGTATTTATATAGGTTCTCAAGCGATTTTTCTGAAAATGGTTTTAAACGTTTGATGAAGGATGGTTATACTTTTCATAACACGCATTATAATTATATGCCAACTTACACAGCTCCTGGACATGCATCTATTTACACAGGAACAACTCCAACAACTCACGGAATTGTAGGAAATGATTGGTTCAATAAAGCCACAGGAAAAGATATGTATTGTGCAGATGATGAATCAGTGTCAACAGTTGGAAATGGAACTGTTAGTGAAGGAAAAATGTCTCCAAAAAATCTGCAAAGCACTACTATTACTGACGAATTAAAATTAGCAACTAATTTCAAAGGAAAAGTAATTGGCATGAGTTTGAAGGATAGAGGTGCTATTTTACCAGCTGGTCATTTTGCAGATTGGGCTTTTTGGTATAGTTCAACGGGTGCTTTTATTTCAAGTACTTTTTATGGTGAAAATTTGCCAAATTGGGTAACTGACTTCAATAATGAAAAGAATTACGAAAAATACCTTAATAAAGGTTGGGAATTATCTAGACCTAAAGAAGTTTACAATGAAAGTCTAACCGATAATAATCCATACGAAGGAAAATTATACAAGAAAACACCTTTTTTTCCATATAACTTGAAAGATATGTATGATAATAATGATGCTGGTGTTTTGCGTTCAACTCCATATGGGAATAACTTATTAGCTGATTTTGCCAAAATTTCCATTGAAAAAGAACAATTAGGAAAAGATGAAATCACTGATTTTTTAACAGTAAGTTTTTCTTCAACAGATTATATTGGTCATATTTTAGGTCCACGTTCCATAGAATTACAAGATACTTATTTACGTTTGGATGAAACTATAGCTGATTTTCTAAATTATTTAGATAAAACAGTTGGTAGAGGAAATTATTTAGTTTTCTTAACAGCTGATCATGCTGGTGCTGAAAATGTTACTTACATGAAAGATAATAAATACGATATAAATAACATTAATTATCAATCAATTAAAAATGATTTAGTAGAGTTTTCTAAAGTTACTTATGGAGAAAACCTATTATTAGATTATTCAAACTTCAATGTTTTCTTAAACAAGGAATTAATTAAGAAAAAAGGATTAGAAATTTCAAAAGTAAAAGAAGAATTTACTACTTATTTATACAAACAAAAATTTGTAAAAAAAGTCTATTCTGAAGAGCAAATTCTAACAGCTTCAGGAAATGATTTTTACTTAAATTTTATTGCAAATGGTTATGATCCAAGTCAAAATGGTGAGTTAGTAATTACTTTAAAACCAGGTTACGTAGAATATTCTACCACAGGAACAACTCACGGAAGTCCTTATACATATGATACTCATGTTCCATTACTTTTTTATGGCTGGCATATCAAAAAAGGAGAATCATTTGATAGAAAAGAAATTACTCAAATTGCTCCAACAATATCACAATTGTTAAAAATTACTTTTCCTAATGGAACAAAAGCTGAACTATTGCAAGAAGTTTTAGAAAAGTAATAATATTAAAATAAAAAAATCACCTATTCGAGGTGATTTTTTAATTAGTGCGATTTATAAAATAATTAATTTAATTCTTTAAAACTTTAATGATTTTAGTTTCGTTTTGAGAAGTTATTTTAACTAAGTATATACCATTATTAAAACCAGAAAAATCTAAATTTACATCTTTCGAATCATAACTTTTAGTTATCATTTGTTGTCCTAAAACAGTATAAACTTCAATTTGTGAATTTCCTTCCAAATTTGACACTGTAAAAACACCTTTTACTGGATTAGGAAAGTAACTTAATTTTGAGAAAACAGTAGTTTCGTTATTCAAAGTAGTCACAGCAGTGACAGCTAAAAGGGGACTTTCACATCCATTTAAAGTTTGAGAAACATAATAAGTTGTTCCATCGACAAGAACAGTATTTGTTGGAATTTGAGTTGTTCCAGTAGCATCTGAATACCATGTTAAAGCTGTCCCTGTTACAGTTAAATCAGCTATAGTTTGACCTAATGTAAAGAGTTGTTGTGCATCTCCAGTTGGTTGATTGGTTGTGTTGACAGTTACTACTGTTTCTTGTCTTGTAGAAACGCAATTTACAACAGGTGTATAGTTCCAATTATAAAAGAAATAATAAACACCTGGATTAGAAGTTAGAGAATTGTTAATGGTTCCTTGAGTAACACTACCAACAGTTCCAATTGCAAATGGAAAAGAATTTGATCCAAGATCACGAATCATAGATGGACTACTAACAGCTAAAAGACGATATCCATTTCCTACCGGAATTGTATAATTTAAAGGAACAGTAAATTGTACTGGATTAGAACCTGTTCCACCAGCTGGTGTACTAATTGTCCATGTCTGTAACACAGTTTGATTGCTGTCTTTTAAATCAATAACTAAAGTTCCTGGTGAACTCGAAGATAAAAAAACATCTACTGAATTTAATATAAAACTTTGAGAAGCATTAAAAACTAAACCCCAAGGAGCAGTTCCTGCGTTAACAGTTGTTCCTGAGGTAGTAGTTTTTGTTAATTTACCTCCTCCAGAAGTAGTTGTTCCAAGAATTTGTTTTCTTGATTCAGCCCAAAAGGAAGTAGTTGTATTTAATGATGTTGTTTGGTAAGGATTTCCTGTATAAAGTAAGGTGCCATTTGTTGCTGCATCATACCAATATACGTCATCACCATCGTGAGTTGCTGTTAATGTAGTGTTTGTTCCACCACAAATTGTTGTTGTTCCAGATACATTTGTTATTGAAGTTGTGCAGGTTTGTGCAAACGACAAAGAATTAATAAAAAGAACAAATAATAAAGCATTGATTTTTAAGTAATTGTTTTTCATATTTTATGCATTTTAGTTTTTATAATACTAAATTACATAAAATATGAATACAAAAATAAAATAGTTAACTCACTGTTTCTTCGTAATTTAATTTACTTGTTTCTAGGTCGATAACGATTTGATTTTTTAATAAATCTTCAAAATTTTCACGCTCACGTATTAAGTGACCTTTTCCGTTAAACCACAAAACTTCAGCAGGTTTGAATCTTGAATTATAGTTGGAAGCCATTGAATAACAATAAGCACCAGCGTTTCTAAAACAAAGAATATCTCCTTCAGTTATTTCAGGAATTCTTCTGTTATTGGCAAATGTATCAGTTTCGCAAATATAACCTACAACAGAGTAGAAGCGTTCTTTTCCTTTTGGATTAGAAATATTATCAATATGATGTTGAGAACCATATAACATTGGACGAATCAAATGATTAAAACCTGAATCGATTCCAGCAAAAACAGTTGAAGTTGTTTGCTTTACCACGTTTACTTTTGCTAAAAATACACCAGCTTCACTAACTAAAAATTTTCCTGGCTCAAATGCTAATGTTAATTCACGGCCATATTCTTTTTCGAAAGCTAAAAATCTTTTAGTTAATTTTTTTCCAAATTCTTCCACATCAGTTTCAATATCATCAGCTTTGTAAGGTACTTTAAAACCACTTCCAAAATCAATAAAATCAAGTTCTTTGAAATGTTTAGCAGTGTCAAATAAAATTTCTGCTGCATATAAAAACACACCAACATCTAAGATATCTGAACCAGTATGCATGTGGATTCCGTTGATATGCATTTTTGTGTTTTCCACAATTCGCAATAAATGAGGTAGTTGATGAATAGAAATTCCGAATTTACTATCAATATGTCCTACAGAGATATTTGCATTTCCACCAGCCATAACGTGAGGATTTATACGAATACAAACTGGAGTCTTTGGATGTTTTGTTCCAAATTGCTCTAAAATTGAAAGGTTATCAATATTAATTTGAACTCCTAAAGTAGCTACTTTTTCAATCTCTTCCATTGAAACTCCATTTGGAGTGTATATGATTTGAGAAGGTTCAAAACCAGCATGAAGACCTAATTTTACTTCTTGTATAGAAACAGTATCTAAACATGAACCTAAACTCTTTAAATATTTTAAAATAGAAATATTGGATAAAGCTTTTACAGCATAATGTACTCTAAAGCGTTCAACTTTATTAAAAGCATTTGTTAATCTTTTGTATTGTGATTCTATTTTTGAAGCATCATAAACATATAAAGGGCTGTCAAATTCATTTACTAACTGAAGTAATTCTTGTGTTTTCATTTTTTTCAATTTTATATTGGCAAATGTATAAGTAAAATTATTATAAATTTATTTTTTAACCAAAAATAACAAAAAACAACATTTTGTTATATTAATATAATAAATAATGCTTTTTTGTTATGAAAATAATCTTCAATTAAAGAATATATACTCTTAATAAAAAAAAAGAAAATAGTTAGCGAGTTACAGAATAGTTTGTTATTTTTGTGGCACTTTTTAAACAAGATAAACGCATCACAATTATGAATTTACACGAATATCAAGGTAAAGAAATATTAGCGAGTCACGGTGTTCGCATCCAAAGAGGTTACATAGCTAACAATCCTGAAGAAGCAGTAGCTAAAGCTAAACAATTAACAGCAGAAACAGGTACAGGATGGCACGTAATTAAAGCTCAAATCCATGCTGGAGGAAGAGGAAAAGGTGGAGGAGTTAAATTAGCTAAAAATTTAGATCAAGTTGCTGAATTAGCAGGTCAAATTATTGGTATGGATTTAATTACACCACAAACACCACCAACAGGGAAAAGAGTACATAAAGTTTTAGTAGCTGAAGATGTATATTATCCTGGTGAAAGTGAAACATCTGAATTTTATATGTCAGTTCTTTTAAATAGAGGAACGGGAAGAAATATGATTATGTATTCTACTGAAGGTGGAATGGATATTGAAGAAGTGGCAGAACACACACCACATTTAATTTTTACAGAAGAAATTGATCCTGCTGTAGGATTACAAGCTTTCCAAGCAAGAAGAATTGCTTTCAACTTAGGTTTAAGTGGAAATGCATTCAAAGAAATGACAAAATTTGTTGCTTCATTATACAATGCTTATGTTGGTTCTGATGCTTCTATGTTTGAAATCAATCCAGTATTGAAAACTTCAGACAACAAAATCATGGCAGTTGATGCTAAAGTAAATATTGATGATAATGCATTATACAGACAAGCAAAAATTGCTGAAATGCGTGACATTAGAGAAGAAAACCCTATTGAAGTTGAAGCAAAAGAAGTTGGGTTAAACTATGTTGACCTTGACGGAACAGTTGGATGTATGGTAAACGGAGCTGGATTAGCAATGGCTACTATGGATTTAATTAAATATGCAGGTTTTGAACCAGCTAACTTCTTAGACGTTGGTGGAACAGCAGATGCAAAACGTGTGGAAACTGCTTTTAGAATTATCTTAAAAGATCCAAACGTAAAAGCAATTTTAATCAACATCTTTGGTGGAATTGTTCGTTGCGATAGAGTAGCACAAGGAGTTGTAGATGCTTACAAAAACATGGGTGACGCTATTAAAGTGCCAATCATTGTAAGATTACAAGGAACAAATGCTGAAATTGCAAAAGAATTAATTGATAATTCTGGAATGCCAATTTTATCAGCAGTTCAATTTCAGGAAGCAGCTGACCAAGTAAAGAAAGCACTTTCTTAAGTAGAAATAAAAGTTTTATATATAGAAAATCCCAAGTTTAGGCTTGGGATTTTTTTTTGTTTTGATATAAATCAATGTTTATAAAAAATAGAGTCATGGAATTTAATAAATATGAACAAATAATAAATCAATCCTAATAAATTATAGATAAAAAATGTTTTTTTGGATTTTCTTTTAGAAAATAAAAAGATAAAAACTGGTACTAAAAACAAATGAATTGACAATAAAAGAATAAGTGTTAATAAACCATAACCCATTGGTTCAAAAGAATCTTTGAAAATATTAAAAGTGATTGGTATGAAAATAAAAACATTACAAATAATAATTACAGTTGAAAAAAAATAATTTAAAATCAATAACTTGTTTTTCATTTACAATCCTTCAATAATACATATTTCAGTATTTGGTTTAATTTTTTGATTCAAGGGATGCATATAAATGATTTTTCCTGTTACGAAGCTTTCTAATTCCATGACAACTTTATCATTTTCTATTTCACAAATAACGTCTCCATATTCGATAATTTCATCTGTTTTTTTTAACCAATTTGTTATTATTACGTCTTTATTTTTGCCTAAATCAGGTGCAGTTATAGAAAATTTTTCACCTCTGTTTAGTGTTTTTTCATAATTGGTATTTTTTGAATTACTACTCATTTCTACATTGCTTTTAAAATATGGATTTTTTTTGAGTTCATTAGTTAGTTCTTGTTTCCTTTTACTAAATAGTATATCAAATATTTTTTTTAACATTCACTTTGTTTTAATAAGTAAATATATAAAATTTCAAATTGGTTTCAAGCTAAAAACAATTTTGTATATTGAATTATATAATTTTATCTTCGCATCCGCGTTATAAACGTTGACTCAACATTTGCTATGTTAAAGAATTGCCTTATTATGTGTTTTATTTTCCTTTCGACCTTATCTTTTGGTCAAATTGGAGGTAAATATGTATACCAATTTTTAAATCTAGCACAATCTCCAAGACAAGCTGCTTTAGGTGGAAAAACCGTTACAGTGGTTGATTATGATGTAAACCAAGCTTTTTATAATCCAGCGACAATTAATCCAGAAATGGATAATCGTTTGTCTGCTAATTATGGAAACTATTTTGGGGAAGTTACTTACGGAACAGCTGCTTATGCTTATACCTATGACAGACATGTGCAAACTTTTCATGCTGGTGTAAATTATATCAATTACGGAAACTTTGAAGGAAGAGACGAATTAGGGAACATCACAGGTGAGTTTACAGGAAGTGAAATTGCTCTTTCTTTTGGATATGCTCAAAATATTCCTTGGACTGATTTTTATGTGGGTGCTAATGTCAAAATGATATCATCTAGTTTGGAAAGTTATAGTTCATTTGGTGTTGCAGCTGATTTAGGAGTTTTGTATATAGATGAACCTAACGATATTAATTATGGTTTAGCCATTCGAAACGTGGGTTACCAAATCAAACCTTATGCTGATACTAATGAAAAATTACCTTTAGCTATAGATTTTGGAGTTTCTCAATTGATGGAAAATGTACCTATTCGTTGGCATTTTACACTAGAAAATTTACAACAATGGCAAATTGCTTTTTCAAATCCAAATAGGGCAGAAGGTTCCTTAGATGGTTCAGTTCAAGAAGAAAAAGTTTCATTTTTCAATAATGCTTTGCGTCACGTAATAGCAGGAGCAGAGCTGTTTCCAGATAAAGGATTTAGTATTCGTTTAGGGTATAACTTTAGAAGAGCTGAAGAATTGCGAATTGTAGATCAAAGAAATTTTTCTGGAATTTCAGCAGGTTTTGGAATTCGTTTTGGAAAAGTTCGATTTGACTATTCGTATTCAAGATATACTGTTGCAGCAAATACCAGTTTATTTGGAATGATGATTAATTTGCAATAAGTTAACAGTTAACAGTTAACAGTTAATGGTTGTTGGTTGAATAAATATTCTCTATTTTTGAAAATCATTCCAACAATAAACTATTAACAATAAACCACAAACATAAAAGAGTTTGAAAAAAATTACAATTGCCATAGACGGATTTTCGTCCACCGGAAAAAGTACGTTAGCGAAACAATTGGCTAAACATTTAGGTTATGTATATGTAGACACTGGTGCAATGTATCGTGCAGTAACTTTTTATGCGATGCAGAATGGTTACGTTTCCGAAGAGCATTTGAATAAAGAAGCACTTATAAACGATTTACCAAATATAAATTTACAATTTCAGTTTAATGACAATTTAGGGTTTGCTGAAATGTATGTCAATGGTAAAAATGTTGAAAAAGAAATCAGAACGCTTGATGTTTCGCGTTGTGTGAGTCAAGTGGCTGAGATTTCTGAAGTGCGAAGTAAATTAGTAGCTTCTCAACAAGAAATGGGCAAAAATAAAGCCATTGTAATGGACGGAAGAGACATAGGAACCGTAGTTTTTCCTGAGGCTGAATTAAAAATTTTCATGAACTCAAGTGCACAAACACGTGCAGAAAGACGTTTCAACGAATTAATAGAAAAAGGACAACACGTTACTTACGAAGAAGTCTTACAAAACGTACAAGAACGCGATTATATCGACACACACCGAGAAGATTCTCCTTTGGTAAAAGCTGATGATGCTATTGAAATTGACAATTCTGCTATGAGCAAACAAGAACAATTTGATTTGGTGATGGATTTGGTGGGTGAGAGGGTTTGAATTTTTTTAATATTAAATAAATTTTAAAATAGAACCCTATATTAACTGAGTTATTTAATATTTAGATTCCTTTTTTACAAATTTTTTTGTTTCTTCGTTTAGAATGTAAATTTCAGGTTTACAATATATACAATCATTATAATAGTAATTTTCTTCTTCCGGTGGATTAATAATTAGCATTCTACTATCTTTTCTGAATTCTGAACCAACTGATGATTCTGGTGCGTCATAAATTTTACCATTCCTTCTGTCAATAAGTACATTCATTTGACAAGGACTACCACAGCCCCATTTCGCAAAAGTATAATGACCTGCAAAAAGCGATTCGGGATTGTCGTAATCATTTCTAATGGCAGTTCTAAATTTTTTCCCTAATTCATGAGAGTTTAAATCCAATTTTGCTTTAACATTTTCAATCTCTACTTTAAAATCTTGAAAAGATATATAAGGCTCAAATTTCAATAAAACTTTAGTAATTTGATTTTTTTGAATAGAAGTGTCCCCATAGATTTTTATGTTTCCTTCGGATAATATAAGATCAGAAAAAATATTATCTTTTTTTGCTTTAGAATTAGATTTTATTGAATCAA
Source organism: Flavobacterium ponti (assembly GCF_042652765.1). Lineage (NCBI taxonomy): Bacteria > Pseudomonadati > Bacteroidota > Flavobacteriia > Flavobacteriales > Flavobacteriaceae > Flavobacterium > Flavobacterium ponti. The sequence goes on along the minus strand of NZ_JBHSGW010000025.1, from coordinate 302,348 downwards.
TTTCATTTTTTGGTTCACTCATTTTTTTATTTTTATCAGTACAAGATAAAATCAGTTGTAATAATATCAAAATGAAAAATATGTTTTTCATAATCACTTAGCTTTTTAATATTCTTAATTTTATAAATAAAATTAATAGTTTAAGAATTTTTAATTATTTATTTGCAATTAATGGTAAATAGATAAATTTATGACAAAAGATTACAAGACAAAACTCCTTGTTGAATTTTCGGAGAAAATTCAGAACACTAAGCCGAGCCTAGCAAGTTCTACAAACGGTGGTTAATAGCAGGCTTTATTTAATTTTATTAATAAAGTATATATCTTTTATTAGAAAACTTAATGAGTCTTTGTATTTATTTGCAATACTATCTTGACCGAAAATTTTATAATATTCATTTGTTTTTGAATATCTAAAACCTTTATTTTTATAATTAAAACCTATTAATTCAGCATAGTTTGATTCTATCTCTTCAGGATTCAATTCATTCATTAAATTTATAAAAACCTTATACTTAATAAATAAAAAATTTGGAAATCTTGAAAATTCTATGGGAATTTCTTTATAAACTTCGTAGGCTTCAATATTATATCCTTCTTTATATAGTTTTATACATTTTTCTAGTTTATTGTTTGCAAAATTAAAACTTGGTTCATTTGTTTTAAAAATAGCATAATTTATGTAGTTACTCCTCATGTCAAGACTAGTTGTATAAGAGTAAAAATTATCTATCTTAATTATCTCATTTTTATTTATTAAAACTATTTCTGTTACTTCAACATTGTTTTTTAATTCTGTACAGATTATAAAATGAAATTTGTCTTTGGATTTAAAATGATTAGTGATTTCGATTTTTCCATTTAAATTCTTAGAAAGATTCTTAAAATATTCTGCACATTTTTTTTCGTAATTAAATTTAGAATTAAAAATTTTTCTATCTACTTTGTTTGTATAACCCAATGAGTCAGAAATTTTATCTATTTCTTTAATAACATCTGTAACATTAAATAAATTATCGTAATTCTGATTTTTATTTTCTTTTACTTTAGAAATTAATTTTTTGGTAAATTCTAAATAATCTTTTTCTGTAACTTCATTTTTAGAACAAGAAATTAATAATAAAATGATAAATGTGTTTATGACGTATTTCATTGTGCTTAATGTTAACTTGTATATATGCCTTTCACCGTGCAAACATTTACAATTATATATAATCGTTTTGTAATTGATTGTAAATATAAAAATTTAAAACATTTCTTAACTCATTAATTTTCCCTACAAACCTATTGCTATTTCAGAAATAATTATTAATTTTGCAAACCTTTTGGTAGAGATGAGTTTCCATTGGGTATCAATAATTTACAAAAATCACTTCTGTTGTTTTTAACTACATAAGAAACTCAATAAAAACACAGAATACAAATTTTATTATCAGCATGTCTGAAACAACAAAAACACAAGAACAGTTTTTAGCAGATTTTAACTGGCATAACTATGCAGAAGGTATAGATGTCGTTGACGAAAAAAACTTACAAGAATTCGAAGATTTAGTAACTAAAACATTCATCGACACTAAAGATGATGAAGTAGTTGAAGGTACTGTAGTTAGAATCACTGATAGAGACGCTATCGTTGATATCAATGCTAAATCAGAAGGTGTTATTTCATTAAACGAATTTCGTTACAACCCAAACTTAAAAGTTGGGGACAAAGTAGAAGTATTAATTGACATCCGTGAGGACAAAACAGGTCAGTTAGTATTATCACACAGAAAAGCAAGAACTATCAAAGCTTGGGATAGAGTTATCGCAGCTAATGAAACTGGAGAAATCGTTAACGGTTTTGTTAAATGTAGAACTAAAGGTGGTATGATTGTAGATGTTTTCGGAATTGAAGCATTCTTACCAGGATCTCAAATTGATGTGAAGCCAATCCGTGACTACGATCAATATGTAAACAAAACTATGGAATTTAAAGTTGTGAAAATTAATCACGAATTTAAAAACGTAGTAGTATCTCACAAAGCTCTTATTGAAGCTGATATTGAGATTCAGAAAAAAGAAATCATCGGTCAATTAGAAAAAGGACAAGTATTAGAAGGTGTTGTTAAAAACATTACTTCTTATGGTGTGTTCATTGACTTAGGTGGAGTTGATGGTTTAATTCACATTACTGACTTATCTTGGTCTAGAATCAATCACCCAAGTGAAGTATTAGAATTAGATCAAAAATTAAACGTTGTAATCCTTGATTTCGATGATGAGAAAACAAGAATTCAATTAGGTTTAAAACAATTAAACGCTCATCCTTGGGATGCTTTAGGTGCTGACTTAGCTGTTGGAGATAAAGTAAAAGGTAAAGTAGTTGTTATTGCTGATTATGGTGCATTTGTTGAAGTAGCTGAAGGAGTTGAAGGACTTATTCACGTTTCTGAAATGTCTTGGTCAACACACTTACGTTCAGCACAAGATTTCATGAAAATCGGTGATGAAGTAGAAGCAGTTGTTTTAACTTTAGATAGAGATGACCGTAAAATGTCATTAGGTATCAAACAAATGACTCAAGATCCATGGACAGATATTACATCTAAATTCCCAGTTGGTTCAACACACACAGGTATCGTAAGAAACTTTACAAACTTTGGTGTATTTGTTGAATTAGAAGAAGGAATTGACGGTTTAGTTTATATTTCTGACTTATCTTGGACTAAGAAAATCAAACATCCATCAGAATTTGTAAATGTTGGTGATAACTTAGAAGTAGTAGTATTAGAATTAGATGTTGAAGGACGTAAATTATCTTTAGGTCACAAACAAACTACTGCTAATCCATGGGATAAATATGAAGATGCTTTCGCTGTAGGAACTATCCACAATGGTGAAATTTCAGAAATCGTTGACAAAGGTGCAACTGTTGAATTTGGTGATGATATCGTTGCTTTTATTCCAACAAGACACTTAGAAAAAGAAGACGGTAAAAAATTGAAAAAAGGAGAAACTGCTGATTTCAAAGTTATCGAATTCAATAAAGAATTTAAAAGAGTAGTTGCTTCACATACTGCAATTTTCCGTGAGGAAGAAGAAAAGAATGTAAAAGCTGCTGTTGAAACTAATTCTTCAAACAACAATTCTGAAAAATCTACATTAGGAGATATCGATGCATTAGCTGATTTAAAAGCTGCAATGGAGAAAAAAGAGAAAAAATAATTTTTCTTTTTCTTACTATATCAAAAGCCCTAATTTTTTAGGGCTTTTGTTTTTTTAAATGTATTTTTGCAAAAAAAATAAACAATGAGTTTACGTTATAGAATGGCATTTTACCTGTTTGGCTTAATGGTCGGAATTATATTTGTATATTTCTTTATGACCAAAAAAGCTGAAGCTAGTGGTGTAACATTTTGTTATTTACCAAATTGTCGAGTTTTAAAAGATATTCGTTCAAAACCTCTTAAAATTGATGATGAAGCTAACAAGAAATTTGACGAAAAATGGGTTACTTTAGAGGATATAAAAATGAGTTTAGAACATGGTGATGTAGATTTTTCTAAAAGTAACAAACCTTTTGAAAATGGGAAGTTATATGTCATTGAAGGAAAAACTGCTGCAAATCAAGATATTATAATTGAGATGGTTAATTATAATGATAAAGTAGTTTTAAAAGATATTCAAAAAGAATAAATTTTATTAAAAAACACTTGTAAATAGCAAATTCTAGTGTATATTTGCACTCGCAATGCAGAACAAGTATTGCAAAATTGAAATAGGGCGATTAGCTCAGCTGGTTCAGAGCACCTCGTTTACACCGAGGGGGTCGGGGGTTCGAACCCCTCATCGCCCACACATTTAAAAACAAATGGTCACAAAAGCCGATAAATCTTAAGATTTATCGGCTTTTTGCTTTGGGATATATACCAAATTATTCATTCAATCTTAATGCGAAAGGGACAAAATCGAGACCCTAAAAATTTCTACAATTTTGGGTCTCGCTAAATGCTCTTAAGCACTGTAAACACTGTACTAACAACCAGTTTAATACTGGTTCAAAAAGTGTACATCTTGTTTGCTAAAAGTTTAAAAATTAAATTGAATACTAATTAAAAGGTCACCACCATGAAAGCAAAAATCACTGTGCACATTTATGCAAAAACTTCAAAAGTTAACAAAAACGGTCAATTGCCAATTTATTTCAGGCTAACTGTAAACGGAGAACGTTTTGAATTCAGCACCAAAAAATTCATTGAAAAATCTAAATGGTCCTCGGAACAATCAAAAATGAAGGGCAACTCAGATGAAGCTAGGTCATTAAATAATTATCTAGATTTAATCAAATCAAAGGTTTTTGACATTCAGATGGAATTACTTCACAAGAACGAAGAACTATCAATAGAAAATTTTAAATCAAGACTGACCGGAACACATGAACGTGAGCGAATGATCATTCCAATTTATCAAAGCCATAATGATAAAATTAAAGATTTGATTGGAAACGGTTATGCTTATGGAACTCTAGAACGATTTAAAATTTCTTTAAAGCATCTTCAAGAGTTTATCCTTTGGAAATACAACGTGAGTGATATAAGCATCAATAAAATTGACTATGCTTTTGTAACGGAATTCGAATTCTATTTGAGAAGCATAAAAAAATGTAATAACAATACAGCTGTTAAATATGTTAGAAACTTCAGAAAAATAATCAAGATATGTCTTGATAATGATGGTTGGATAAAGACCCAACTACTCGATATGAAGGCAAAATGAAAGAAGTAGAAAGAGACTTTTTAACCGAAGAGGAATTATTGAAAATCTATAATAAGAAAATTTCATCTGAAAGACTACAATTAGTTAGAGATATTTTCATTTTCTCATGCTACACAGGTTTAGCCTACGTTGATGTGAAAGGATTGAAAAAAGACCATATTGGTATCGGAATAGACGGCGAAAAATGGATTTTCAAAAACCGTCAAAAAACAGAAACAAAATCTAAAATTCCAATTCTTCCAATAGCTGAAGAAATTATTGAAAAATACAGCAATCACCCAAAGTGTTTGAATGAAAATAGTATTCTGCCAATTCTAACAAACCAAAAAATGAATGCCTATTTAAAGGAAATTGGAGATTTATGCGATATTCCAAAAGAGATAACCTTTCACATGGCCAGACATACGTTTGCTACTTCTGTTACATTGACTAATGGTGTTCCTATTGAAACCGTTAGCAAAATGCTAGGCCATAAAAATCTCCATACTACCCAACACTACGCAAAAGTATTAGATAGAAAAGTTAGTGAGGATATGAAGGTTTTGAAGGATAAATTTTCAATATATAATAATTCATCAAATAAGAAATCAAGTTAGAACTTGGTTTCTTATAAATGATTGTCAATTTTGGTTAAAGTATATTATAATTTTGGTAATACTTTTCTATGCATTAAATTATTCACTTTAAGTCCTCAGATTGATTATGTTATTGGTATTTTTATATTCTTAAATAAAATAATAAACAACCTAGTCATCAATTAAAAGAATGCCTAAATTCAATAGGACTAACCCCACTTTTACTTTTAAATAATCGGCTAAAGCTTTGAGGATGCTCAAATCCTAATTGATAGGCAATTTCAGCAACAGATAAATTTGTTGTAGATAATATTTCTTTTGCTTTTTCAACGAGTCTGTTGTGAATATGTTGTTGAGCGTTTTGTCCGGTAAGACTTCGTAACATATCACTCAAATAACTAGGCGAAATATTGAGGTTGTCAGCTAGCCATTGTACTGTTGGAATTCCTTCTATTACTGATTTATCCTCATTAAAGTAATCATCTAAAATTTCTTCCAACTTTATTAATACATCATTATTTACCGACTTTCGGGTTATAAATTGACGCTTGTAAAAGCGATTACAGTAATTCAATAGTAATTCAACTTGAGCCACCATCACATCTTGACTAAAATCATCTATCCTACTATTTAATTCATCATCAATACTATTGAAAAGAGCTAAAATTGTTTCCTTTTCCTTATCGGATAAGTGTAGTGCTTCATTGGCAGTATAAGAGAAAAAACCATATTCCTTAATTTTCTTTGCTAAAGGATATGACAAAAGAAAATCGGGATGAATTAACAGTAAACTACCACTTGTATGATGATTACTTGGACTCTCAAAAATTTGATTAGGTGAGGTAAATACAAGACCACCTTCTCCAAAGTCATAATATTTTTGTCCGTATTTTGCCTGACCGCAAATTCCTGTTTTATATGAAATCTTGTAAAAATTCATAACCATTGATTTTGGAAAATCATTTGGTAGTTTTTGAAGTTGTTGAATATCAACAAAACTAATCATCGGGTGTAAGGGCTTTTCAAGCCCAAACACTAGATGAAAGTCTGTTAATGACTCAAATTTATAAAGCGAATTTTCTTCTTTTTTCATTTCCCAAATTTACAAAATTTACTTCTTTTTTACCATGGACATTCTCCTGTTTCTGGATTGTGTTCTTCACTGATAAACTTACCTGTTGGACCATCATCACCAATCATTGCATATTTTGAGATACGAGTACCTGCCTCTTGTACAGTTCCAGTTCCTCTATGTCCATTGAAATCAGTCGCTACAAATCCAGGACAAACAGCATTTACTTTAAATGGAGTATCTCGCAATTCATAAGCCAAATTGATGGTGTACATATTCAAAGCAGCTTTTGATGCAGGATAAACTGCTGCTTTGTGAGTATAGTATTTCCAAGAAGGATCGCAATGTAATGTAAGTGAGCAGCCACTTGAAGATACATTTACAATTCTGGGCTGTTCCGATTTTTTCAATAAATCAATAAATGCTTGAGTTACTCTTGCTACACCATATACATTAGTATCAAATACTTGTTTGAATTGGTCAATGCTAGCTTCTAATGCTGCTTGTGGCCAACCTCCATTAATACCTGCATTATTGATAAGTACATCTAAAACTTCCGTCTTTTTGCCAATTTCAATTCTAGCTAATTTTACTGATTCGTCATTAGTAACATCTAGTTGAATGACTTCAACATGTGTTAGACCTTCTGCTTTCAGTTTTTCCACTGCTTTCAGCCCATTTTCTAAATTACGACTTCCTAAATAAACGTAATAGCCATTTTGCAATAGTTGCCTTGTTGTTTCGTAGCCAATACTTTTGTTGGCACCTGTTATTAATACTTTCTTCATCTGTACTGTTTTAATTATTATATGCCAAAGCAAACTCTTTAGCAAACTCTGTGAATTTTACTTTTCCAAAAATGGGTTTGTTGCGATAAAAGTCTTCAAATAGTGAACCATTTCGTTGACTTGCCTGCATCTCTACCATACCTTTGGCTATTGTTGGATTTACACCCATAGATAACATTCCTTCAAGCATTTCTTCGTCTGAAATTTGAATCCATTTTAAATTAGGATTACCAATAGCTTTACCTAAAATTTTTACTAATTCATTTGGTGATACTTCATCACTAGCTATATAACGAACATTTCTTCCCTCAAAAGGTAATTCCATTTCCTCTGCAATGACTTCAGCAATATCTAACGGTGATACCCATGGTTCTTTTTTGTCTCCACCATAATTAGAAATAATGGCTCCTTTTTCTTTTATCGACTGCATCGATCGATACAAATTCGTATAGAAGCCTGTTGGACGCATAAACTTAATGGCAACCTCATCTGGTAATTCTTTCAGAATATTCTCTACATCATGATGAGCTGAAAGCGACCCATAGCCAGTAGCACTATGAGCACCCACACTACTTAAATGCACAATTTTTTTTACACCCGAAGCTATTATCGCTTTTTTATAATTGTTGCCAATAAGATGAAATCCTGCTAAGAAGTCAACGTTTTTGTCAAAAATATTGCCAATACCTTCCCAAGCTTCCATTAGGTAAACGATATCTGCACCGCTGAAAGTTTTAGTTAAAAAATCGATATCTTTCATAGAACCAATAGCCGCTTTTGCACCTAAAGCTTCTATATTTTTTTGTCTGTCTGCTTTACTTGAAATTACGGTCACCTTATGACCTTTTTGCACCAAAATTGGAGTAAGTGATTTTCCTATGTTCCCTAAAGAACCTGTAAGTACTATGTTCATAATTCTGTTTTTATTTGTTGAAGCAAAGTTCAGCTAGAAGTTAAAAACAGATGTAACTGAATTGGGGAAATAGATAACTGAAATGAAGATTCATTCCGTTAGCTCAAGATAGAAAAATAAAAGCCTTTGTTTTTATTCAAAGGCTTTCGATTCAAGAAATACGATTAGTCAATCACTATGCTTTCAATACCTTTTTGCAAGGCAGTATCTTGTATCAAAGGCACATGAAGTCCTTCTGCCCTAAACACAGTAACATCAGTCATTCCTAAAAAGCCTAAAAAAGATTGCAAATAAGGTGCTACAAAATCATGGGCTTTTCCCTGTTCATCGGTATATACACCTCCAGAACTCATAGCTACATACACCTTTTTACCCAATACAAAACCAGTAGGAAAACCTTCTTCTGTATAACCAAACGTAATTCCACGACGTGTAATGTGATCAATCCAAGATTTTAATGAACTGTGAATTGTACGATTTATAAGTGGTGCACCAATTACAATAATATCAGCATCTAATAGCTGTTTCACTAACTTATCAGACAAGGCAAGCTTTTGTTTTATTTCATCTGTTTGATGTTCAGCATGTGTAAACATCGCATTTAACGTTTCCGGAGATAAGTGAGGTATATTGCTTTCCACCAAATCCAATTGTTCTACTGTACTATTAGGATATTTTTCTTGAATTTTATCAACAATAGCATTTCCTAACTTTCTACTGTATGATTGTTCACCCATGATACTAGAGTTGAGTTGCAATATGCGTTTTGAAGTCATTTTTACATTTTTAAAATTACTAGACAAAAGTAAATACTAGAACTATACAATTGTTAGTAGTTACCCAAAGGAAAGCGGTTACTTTTAGGAAAGTTATTACCTTTGTCTACATGAAAATTACAGAAGAAAAAACACTTCCTACCAAAGAAGAATGCTCAGGGTCACTCAAAAATGTTTTTGATGCTATGTTTGTTTTAAATGGTAAATGGAAATTGCCAATAGTACTTTGCTTGATGCATTCGTCTAAGCGGTTTAATGAACTTCAGAAGGAAATCAAAGGGATATCTCCAAAAGTATTAGCTAATGAATTGAAGGATTTAGAATTAAATTTTCTCATTAAACGAAACGTATATCCAACCACTCCAGTAAGTATTATTTATGAAGCAACCGAGTACAGTCATTCACTAAAAAATGTTTTGACTGAATTAAGTGCTTGGGGCGAAAATCACAGAAATAAAGTAAAAGGAAAAATTATGTAGGCATTTTTGAATTGGCATTTTGTTTAAACCCACCGGCCCATTCTGACATGTGATCCAAAACAGGTTTTAAAGTCAATCCTTCTTCCGTTAAACTATATTCAACAGTAATGGGAACCGTATTAAAAGTCTGACGGTTTACAATGCCAAGAGCTTCTAAATCTTTTAATTCCTTGATTAGCATTTTGGGAGAAATTCCCAATACGTCTCTTTCTAATTCTTTAAATCGTTTTTTGCCAAAATACAGACTTGTGAGTATATAAAGTTTCCACTTTCCACCCAAAACTTGCAATGCAAACTGCAAATCAGATAAATCAAACACACAATCTTCATTATTTTCCATTTATTTTTCGCTTTTATGGTACGTTAATAAAAACACTAACCTTTTGTTAACTAATATACTTAGTTGTAACTACTTGCAAAAGTATAGTATTGCAATTACATTTGCAATTCAAATTAAAAAAAAATCTAAAATGGCTAAAAGAATTCTAATCATTAATGGTCATCCAAATAAAGACACTTTAAACTTTGGACTTGCAGCTGCGTATAAAAAAGGAGCTTTAGAAAGTAATGCGGAAGTAGAAGAATTAATAATTCATGAATTAAAGTTTAATCCTAACCTAGAATTTGGTTATTTAAAAAGAACCGAATTGGAGCCAGATTTATTAAATGCATGGGAAAAAATCAAATGGGCAGACCATTTGGTTTGGGTTCATCCTGTTTGGTGGGCAGGAATGCCTGCAATTCTAAAAGGTTTTATAGATCGTCTTTTTTTACCTGGCATGGCATTTAAACCTAGAGAAAATTCTGTTTGGTGGGATAAGTTGCTTAAAGGTAAAACGGCTCGTATCATCACAACGCTTGACGCTCCAACTTGGTATTATTGGCTTGTATTAGGGAAACCAAGTATCAATCAACTTAAAAAAGCAACTTTAGAATATTGTGGAATCAAACCAGTGAAAGTTACTTATTTTGATTCTGTAAAAAAATCGACTCCTGAATTAAGAAAAAAGTGGTTAGACAAAGTGGAAGCATTAGGGCGAAAAAACAAATAAAGCAGAATAAAAATAAAAGTATATGAAACAGAGTAATAATACAGTACTAATTACTGGTGGTGGCACAGGAATTGGCTTGGCTATGGCAACTACTTTTTTAAAAGAAGGTAATGAAGTTATTATTTGTGGAAGAACAAAGACAACACTTGATGAAGCAAAAAAACAGTTTCCCAGACTGAAAACTATTGTAGCAGACATTGCTACTACAGAAGGACGAGAAAATTTAAAATCTGAGATTGCCAATCGTTTCCCTAAACTGAATATCTTAGTCAATAATGCAGGAATTTATAGTATTACCGACATTTTTGATACAAATTACATTCCTACTTTAGAAAAAGAATTAACAACAAATTTGGTTGCACCTATAGCTTTAATTCAGCAATTAATGCCAATTTTAGAAAAGAATAGCAATGCAACTATTGTAAACGTAACTACAGGATATGTGTTTATTCCATCCGCACAATCATCGTCCTATAGTGCGAGTAAAAGTGGTTTGAGAGCCATTACACAAGGGCTACGATTCAATCTTCGTCATACACCCATTCGTGTAGTGGAAGTTATACCACCTGCTGTGGATACTCAAATGAATAAAGGAAAAGAAATATCTTTGATGAGTACTGAGCTTTTTGCCAAAAAGGTGTTTGAAGGATTGGTAAAAAATCAGGACGAAATTGTAATTGGAGTCTCAAAACTAGGTAAACTTTTATCTCGATTAGCACCTAAATTTGGATTCAATAAAATGAATACAGATGAAGAAAAGCAAAACAAATACTCTAAACTTTAATAAACAATTCAAATAAACAAAATGAAAAGACAATTCATACTTTTTCTGAATGCAATAGGAGAAGCTGTAATTGTAATTTCTATAGTTAATGCTATAAGTCTTGTAATTGAGTTACTTAAAACAAATGAAATTATTTATGATTTTACTTTTAAAAGTGGGTATCTAGCAATAAATCAAAAAACTATAGGAATACATTTAGCTTCCAATTTAATAGCGTTAGCGATTTTGAGTGTTTATATCTTTTTTAATGAAAAAATAAAAATGAACTATTATAAATATTCCTAATATAGAAACTATTGATTTGGTTAAAATCAATAATGAATGCTACCTAAATACTTATTAATAAAAATGCTCATTTAGAAATGAGCATTTTTTAATTTATCAATATGCTATAAAATTTACATCACTTTGAATTCAAAAATAACCCTTCTGCTTTCAAATCTAAATGAACAGATTAGCTTCATCGATTTAGAAATTGATGACACAATTCATAAATGCGAAAAAGCAATTGAAATAATTCTCATTTCTAATAATACTTTAAAAAAAATTATAACCAAAAATAATTTTAAATCAGAACAAGAAGAAATTCTTTTTTTCAAAGAAATCAAACCCCAGTTCACTTCAAAGCTTATTTATTATAACATGATATATAAGATTGAAATGAAAAAGCCAAATGGCGGTCATCGCATACTTAAAAAATATTATAACAATGAATTAATAAAACTAAAAGCCTTTTTTGACAACGAGTTAGAATTTTACAAGTATTATCGTTCAGGCAGTATATACCTTGATTATAAGTATTTTTTAAGAGGAAAATTTGATATAAAAATGTCTTTAGATAGTTATTATTTTGAAACAGACAGAAATTTTTCCACTTCACATGATTTCAAAGTAGCTAAAATATTGGCAAATGACCTAATTCAATTGTATTTAGAAAACCAGTTATTAATAATAGATAATAAAGATACTTCCGAAAAATCACAACACAAACCGAACATAAAAATGACATGGACAGGTTCAAAAGTAGCACTCATTGAGTTAATGTATGCGTTACATTCAGAAGGTGTTTTCAATAATGGAGCATCAGATTTAAAAGATATTGCAGAATATTTCGAGCATATTTTTGAAATAGATTTAGGGCAATACCGTCGAGCATTCCTTGAAATTAGAGCACGTAAAAGCGAAAGAACAAAATTCATTACTGCTTTAAATGATACGCTAACCAAAAGAATGGACAATTCAGATGAGGTCATTTAACTAAAAATCGTTCACAACATGAACCCCGTTGTGAAAGAAAATAAATCAAACTCCACAAATTTGTACCATAACAATCTAAAACATACGTTATGGCAATTGAAACCGACAGGTTCGCGAACTCCGCTAACAACAATAGAATGTATCGTGAGCAAATTATCACACGCGAAGACTTAAACGAATTCAGAAGTCTTCTTTTGAATGATATAAAAGAAATCATTCAATCCAAACCACAACAAACAAAACAGTGGCTAAAATCCAATGAAGTCCGTAAACTGTTAAACATCTCACCAGGTACTTTACAAAACCTCCGCATCAACGGAACTCTAACCTATACCAAAGTTGGAGGCATCATGTATTATGACAATTCTGATATTGATAAGTTATTAAATGGAAACAAGGTAAATGCTTTGCCTACGCTTTTCAAATAGTAAGCTAATTGTCAGTTCGAGTGTTTTTCTAAAATGCGACAGCTTTTTAGAAAAATGTATCGAGAACCTTGTAAACCATAATTTTCAAATCTTAATTCAACATGAACTATATCAAACACCTTACCGGTTTCTTCGAAAAAGTAGCCATTGATAAAACGCTAAATCCAACACACGTTAGTTTATATATTGCTTTATTTCAATTTTGGAACTGCAACCGCTTTAAAAATCCAATAAGTATCAATCGAGATGAGGTAATGCGAATAAGCAAAATCAGTTCCAAAGCAACCTATCACAAATGCCTGAAGAACTTGCATAGTTTGGGTTATATCAACTACGAACCATCATACAATCCATTCAAAGGAAGCCACGTCATTTTATTCAACTTTTCAGAAGATTTAAAACCAGCACCAAAATCCGAAAGAAAACCAAAAATGAACCACTTATTAAACCTGTTTCAGAACAAGCTTTAAACAAGTCTTGTACTAGTAGTGAGACAGGCACTGAACAAGCAGTAGTACCTTCTATAAACTATATAAACAATACAAACATTTTAAACGAAAAAAACGTTTCAAACTTGGAAAATCACACAAAAAATTTTGAAGAAAGAAATAAATAATTCTTCAGATAAGATTGTCACATCGAGCGAAGTCGAGATGCTAGAGAAAGAAAAAAAGTTGCGCGAAAAAAGAAAAAGAAGAATTTATTGTCAATTCGAGCGCAGTCGAGAAGCCAACAATCGGAGAAGTTAAAACCTATTTCCAAGAAAACAACTTTCCAGAACAAGAAGCTCAAAAATTTTACAATTACTTTAAAAGTGTCGGTTGGTTAGTCGGTGGCAAAATCCCAATGGTCGATTGGCAAGCAGCAGCACAAAATTGGATATTAAACAGCATTAATTTTAAAGACAACACCACTAATTCACCACCTAATCGTGCAAAACACCTCAACACAGCAACCGACAAAGACTATTCAGAACCGCTATAGCATTCTTGTCATGCTGAACTTGTTTCAGCATCTCATCCTTCGCGAACCTAGCTTTGTCACACTGAGCCTGTCGAATTGCTTTATGCCTTTGCAGTTAATATTCACACAATCTTGTCATCCTGACGAAGGAAGGAACTCACAAAAGACTAAACTATTCCCTTATCCCTTATCCCTTAAAGTCAAACTATGCAAAACGAAATAAAATCCAACTACAGCTACACCGAAGTAATCAATTGGCTCGAAGCTAAAGGCATTGAACTATACGGCAATCATTTCAAAATTCAAGAAACAGATTACCTAATCGTTTACAAACTCATTGCCTACTTCCTTAGAGACGAACCAACATGCTTTCAATACAATATCAACCTCAACAAAGGATTACTACTCTCTGGACCAATAGGCTGCGGAAAAACATCACTAATGAACCTAATGAAATACCTAACAGCAACCGAACACAAATTCTATGTAAAACCATGTCGTGACATCAGCTTTGAATTCATCCAAGACGGCTACCAAATAATCCACAAATACAGCAATGGGAAACTCTACCAATCAGAACCAAGAACCTATTGCTTTGACGATTTAGGAACAGAAAACAATCTAAAGTACTTCGGTAACGAATGCAATGTAATGGCAGAAATTCTATTAAGCCGATACGATCTATTCATTTCAAAAAAACTTCAAACCCACATAACCACAAACCTATCAGCCACAGAAATAGAAAAACATTACGGCAATCGAGTTCGCTCAAGACTAAGAGAATTATGCAATTTAATAGCATTCGACAATGTCGCTAAAGACAAACGTAAATAAATTGCATAATCACGAACACAAAAAAAAACAATAAAAAAGCGTGAGTAAATGGTCAATTTAATTGCATATGATAAATCAACACCCGATAAACGATAATAACATTATACCGTCAGTTCGAGTGTTTTTTGTGCAATGAAATGGAACAAAAAATGTATCGAGAACCTTTCAAATAAACGAATAGCCAAATGAACACAATAACCAACTTCTGGAACCACTTCCAACAAAACAACTTCGTCTTCCTTCTTCTAACAGAAGTTCCAAAAGAAGAACTAAAAACCCATTTCGACAAATTAATCGAAATACTCCATCAATACAACAAAAACCTGGACATCATCATCAAAAACAAAACAAACAGGGCAGAATTAATCATCACCTCAAACGGAAACCCTTACCTATTCAAAGAAGTAGAATTACTAGTCCATCATGCACCAGTTGTAGAGCGTTGGAAAATAACCGCATTCCTTCAACCCGAAACCAACCTTACCAAATACGAAAACGGAACTGACAAACCACTAGAATATTACGGCATCACTTTACGAATAAGTGAAATGTATTTCATCCCATTAGAGAACCCAAACAAACCAACCGATCTAGGAATAAAAGTGTTGCTCAAAAACTACATCGTCCACAAAGACAACCCAAGACTTCGAGAAGCAGTCTACGTTCACATTGAGCATCTAATCGGTGAAAAATCCTTTGCTAATGATATTGCTTTTATTGAGATTGGACAATTAGAAGGAGATAATGAAAACCAAATTGAATTGTATGATTTAAAATCCTATATCGACATCGTAATAAAAAGTTAATTTTTGGCAATAAACCCAATTTACTGCCAAAGCTTAACTAATATTCTATTTGCAAAACGCTACACATTATGTAATAAATCGCAAATGAGATATAAAAATGATATTTCGTAGTAAAATAATCAGGTTTATCCTGACAATGCTACTATAAAGAATAAATTTAAAACAAATGATACAACCTATAATTATATTTTGTATCATTGTAGTCAGGTTAATCCTGACAATAAGACTATGAAGCATAAATACATCTCAACACAGTCAAACGAACTTTTATCATACTTCAATGATAAAGGAAAAGTGTGTTTTGATTCTAAAACAGCTTTAAAAGCGTTTCCTAATGCCAAAGAAAGTACCGTTAGAGAATTATTAAGCGACATGACAAAAAGAGGCTTACTAATGCGAATAAAAGACGGTGTGTATTACATTATTCCTTACGAAGAAGATCCTGAAAACTTCATGCCCGATTGGCATATATTGGTAAAGTATTTAGTAAAAGATGCCAAGCATTACATAGGGTATTCTTGAGTTTTGTAAAAGGTAATATCTCCGATAGTACCTTTCAATTTAATTATGCCTTTCTGTCTAGCCATAACTTCAAAATTTAATTCAACATTTGGTTTGCTTTCACAAACCTCTCACGACTCCATCATTCTAAATTTTGTTGCAACAGTTTCAAATGATCATAACAAAGATTACAACACATTTTGCCAAAGAAAAAACTGGTAGTGTACCATATGTCCAAAATCGACACAAGTGTCCGGAATGAGCACAAAAACACACTCAAACAGTTTAAAAAATTATGATTAAATTGCAGAAGATTTTCTGCAAGTCAGAAGCTAGTCAAAGCCTAATCAAAGGCATGGATAAAGTATGAAAGCGATACCGAAAAGAATATGCATCTATCCAAAAGACATTGAACGAATAACAGGCAAGAGTTACAGACAAAGCACCAGGATATTAAAAGCAATCAAGAAAAGTAACAACAAACTTGATAATGAATTAGTAACTATTGAAGAGTTCTGTCGATACACAGGTTTGAAAATTGAACAAGTAGAACCGCTTATTTTTGGATAAGATTTAGAAATAATAAACTAGAATAACTATTCTTAAAAAACTCTCGAATAAAATTAAAACTAGTTCATTTTTTGGTTTAGATTAATTTGCTAAATACCTCATTATTTACTAGCTTTACACTATTAAGATTTAGTGATAATTGTATTCCAAAAAAGGAGCATTATCGAGACCAAGTAGTTTTTAAAGTTTATATTTTGTTATATAGCAATGTATTGCGGAAAAGGTTTTGAACCCTCATCGCCCACAAAATAAAAAAGCAACTCAAAAACGAGTTGCTTTTTTTATATCTTTATTTTCAGTTTTATATTTCTATTATTCTACACAATGTAAATAGTCAACAAAATAATTTGAAGGTGAAGTTTTAGTTTTCAATAATTCTGAATCTAAATTGCTTTTTAAAACAATATCCTTTGATTCTCCAACAAATTTTATTCGCATTAATGAAATTGGTGACTTTTTAAGTTCTTCGTAGTTATCTTTTAGAAACAAAAAGTAATTAGTTATTACCTTAATGTTGCTTTTTGTTTCGGTATCAAAGCTAAACGAACTACAGTTCTCTTGATTTGAATTGATTAAAGAAATTATTTTTCCATTTTCTAATTGAAAAATAACCTTAGAATTTTTATCAAAACATAAAACTGGTATAAAATCAGTGCTTTTTTGAATTTGCTGCAAGCCTAACATTGGAACTCCATCTGAGTTTAAAAGCGAAAAGAAAATCATTTCTTTACTGTTTCCAAAGACTTTTTCATGAATTAAAATATCTGCTGTTTTTTTAATGTAGGTTGAATCTGTTTTTTCTTCAAAATCTAGTAAACAATCTTTTTTTTGCGCAAATGATAAAGTAATAGTAAATAAAAACAGAGTTAATATGTAATTCTTCATGGTTATAATTTTGTACAAATAAGTACAATTTTTTCGTTATTGATATTTGTGGTAAAGAAAGCAAATATAGTACCACCATCTTTAATTTTAAACTTTTTTTTGATTTCTTCCACACTCAATGGAAAATTTCGTGTAGTACAATTCATTTTTTGATTTTGAAAAGGCTTCATGAATTCTTTTTGAAATGGAACTACTTCATTAATTTGAAAACTTCTACCTTGAAAATCTACTATTTTATCTGAAGTAAATAAATGTGAATGTTGTTGTAATTTATCTATTGAATAAAATTCAGAGACAGCATCCATATTTCCTGATTTCATAATAGAACTGTTGGGTTCGTACAAATATTTTTTAGGCAAAGAATAAGTAGTCAAATATTCTTTTCTGTAAATTGTTTCGTGATGGTTTATAGTTTCATTTTCAATATTTACTGAAGAAATAAAAATATCTTTTGTATATCCTTTTTCTATTTCCCAAAGCAACTCTTTGATTTCATTTTTCACAGCTACAATATGGATTTTTTTAACGAATTGTAATTCATTTAAACCAGAAGTTAAATCTAAAATAGGAGCTGTTTTGATCAGTATGTTATTTGAAAACTTAAAATAGTCATTTAATAACTCAGGAACATTTGGCAAACAATCTTTTAATAAAAAAACCTTTCCTTTTGCATCACTTCTTCTTGATGGATCAATATAAATCCAATCAAATTTAGTGTTTAGTTGCTTTAAAATAGTAAAACTATCACCGTGTAAGCAATTGATGTTATTTTGGTATAAAACACTAAAGTTATGCGAAACAATGCTAGATAATTCTTCGTTCATCTCACAATGATAGACTTCTTTGAAATTTTGAGCAAAAAAATAGTCATCAATTCCAAAACCACCCGTCAAATCAATTAATTTTTCTCCTTTTAATAATGAAGCTTTGTATTTTGCTGTTATTTCAGAGGAAGTTTGTTCTATTGAAATTTTGGCAGGATAAATAATGTTTTTAGTTGAAAACCAAGTGGGTAATTTGTCTTTAGCTTTCTTTTTAGCAATAATTTGATTCATCAATTCTGGATAATCAATCGATGGAAAAGGATTCTTTTTTAAAGCTAATTCCATATGATTTACATCCAAATTCTTTTGAATAAAATCTTGAACTTTATCATTTAATAGGGTATTGAATTCCAAAGTTTATTGAGTTTTAGTAAGAAGTTTTACAAAAGTATTGTTTGGAAAAAACTCTTTAGCAATTACTTTTAAAACAGTGTACAATGGAACCGCTATAATCATTCCTGTTATTCCAAAAAGATATCCTGCAATTAATATGACTAAAAATATTTGCAAAGGATGAGAATCTGTACTTTTTGAAAAAATAATAGGTTGACTGAAATTATTGTCAATAAATTGGACTAAGAAAAACCCAATAACTACATAAATGGTTGTAGGAATAATTTCGGTTGAAAAATCTCCTTGAATATTGCTAATCATTGTTAATAATGCTGCTAAAACGGTACTGATTATTGGTCCAACATAGGGTATGATATTTAAAATAGCACATAAAAGGGCAATTATCAAAGCATTATCTACTCCAAAAATCAATAAAACGATTAGATATAATATAAAAACAATCAACAATTGAAGCATTAAACCAATAAAATAACGCGATAATAAATCGTTACTTTGTCTAACAGAATGTACTATTTTATCTTTATTTGCATTAGGTAAAAGACTTTTAAAACTTCTAAAATAATAGGTTTTATCTTTTAATAAAAAGAAAGTGATGAATATTACAGAAACCAATCCAACACTAAAATTTCCTAAGGTATTTATGATTCCATTTACAAGGTTTGGAACAAAATTAAAATCAATTTTCTTTATCATCGATTCGCTGTCTAATGTTTTAGAAAGATCGATATTGTACCTTGAAAAATAGTCTGTCAATTGATTTATAACAGTTGTATAATTCTGTTTTAAAGAATCAATATCTAATAAAGATAATTTATCAACTTGATTAATAAGTAATGGAACAAATAATAAAATAAAACCAATTAATAATAAAATGAAGAAAAGTAGAGTAGTGACCACAGCAAAAGTATTATTGAATTTTAACTTTCTCTTTAAGAACTTAACAATTGGACTTGCAATAAGTACTAAAATGATAGAAACTATCAAATAGACTATAACAGTTGAAATTTGATGAAGTATAAAAAGACTTAATGCAATGAGAACTAAAATTCCAATAGCTCTCAAAATACCGTTTGCCAATGTTTTTGCAGTCATGATGCTAAAATATAAAAAAAACTCGTTAGTTATAACGAGTTTTTAAATTAAATTATTTTTTAGAATATTATGGTTGAGCAAATGAATTTCTTGCACCACCAGATGAAAATAAAGCCAACATTCTGCTTTTTTGTCCATTTGAAAACATATACATACAAGAATCGTTAGTGTAGTCCATATAATTCATAGTCATTTCAATTGGACTTCCTGAACAAGTAGAGTAATGAGGGAAAGATGGACACCCATAATTTGCAGTGTTGTGCGTAGGAGTATCGCTTACCAAATCACTTCCACAAGAAGCATCTCCCCAAATATGACGTAAATTTAACCAATGTCCTATTTCGTGAGTTGCTGTTCTTCCTAAGTTGAAAGGAGCAGAAGCAGAACCCGTTGTTCCCATTGCATTATTATCAATTACAACACCGTCAGTAGCTGATGGTCCTCCAGGAAATTGTGCATATCCTAAAATTCCACCGCTTAAATTACAAACCCATAAGTTTAATTTTGTAGTTGGACTAGTTGGATTAATCCCTCCTTTATTTGACTTCTTCATTGAATCATCAGTCCTCCAAGAAGATTTTTTTGTACTTTTTCTAACAACTGCATCCAAAACAAATGATATGTCAATATCTGCTTTTACACCTGAAAAAACAGAAGGAACACTATTATATTCAATATTTGTTGCATTAAAGTCAGCATTTAATACATCAATTTGAGATTGAATTTGGGCTAGTGAAATATTCTCAGCAGAAGTTTTATAAAGAACATTTACAACTACTGGAATTACAATTTTTCCATTCACTAGTTTACCTTCCTGAATAGCTTTTTCAGTAAAAGATTCTATTTCACTCATTCTTTGAGCTAATTTTGGATTTTCACTTAACTTCTCTAAAAGTACATCATGTGATGCACAACCTCTGTGAGCGATTTCTGAAGTAGCTGATACGCTTTCAGTAGTTTCATTTTCTCCACAAGAAAACAAAAGCATCAAAACAGATGTCGATAGAATTAATTTTTTCATAAATAGAATAATTTTGGTTTGTTAAAGTGTTACAATTTTAATTAAAAATATAACACAATTTCAAACAAATGTTAAATTATTTGAAAATAACTCAAAATATGCGGTTAAACCGTAAAAAATTCTAAATCAAAAAATTAATTTTTAAAAACGTAGTTTATAATGTTAGCTCCCATTTTTAAAGCCTTTTCTCTAACACTATCAGGGTCATTATGTACTTCTTTGTCTTCCCATCCATCTCCTAAATCACACTCAAAAGTATAAAGTAAAACTAATTTGTTTTCAATAAAAATTCCTAATGCTTGTGGTCTTCCATTTTCATGTTCGTGAATTTTGGGCAATCCATTTGGAAATAAATTTGGTCCTTGAAAAATTTCATGATTGGAAGGAATTTCTTTTAAGTCATTAGTAGGAAATATTTTTTTAATTTCTTTTCTAATGTATTCATCCATTCCATAGTTGTCATCTATATGTAAAAAACCACCAGAAGTTAAGTAATTTCTAAGATTTTCAACATCATTAGGACTAAAAACAACATTTCCGTGTCCAGTCATGTGAATAAATGGATAAGAGAATATTTCTACACTTCCTACTTCAACAGTTGCTACTTTTGGACTAATTTTAGTATTAATGGTTTGATTGCAATATTTTACCAAATTGGGCAAAGAAGTAGGGTTTGCATACCAATCACCACCACCAGCATATTTTGCTAATGCTATTTCTTGTGAAAAACCCAAATTCCAAAAAAATAAAATTCCAAAAAAAACTAATTTCTTCATACTATTCATTTATCAAAGCTACTGTATGACAAGCAACAACTCCAGCTGTTTCTGTTCGTAACCTAGTGTTTCCCAAAGATACAGGAATAAAATTATTTTTCAAGGCTAATGCAATTTCTTTCGGAGAAAAGTCTCCTTCAGGTCCAATTAAAATCAAAATATCTTGGTTGGCTTGAAAACTATCTTTGAATAAATATTTCTTATCTTCTTCGCAATGAGCAATAAATTTTAAACAATTTGACTCATTTTTAAGAAAATCTGAAAAAGCAATGGGTTGATTTATTTTTGGTAAATAAAACTGATTAGATTGTTTCATGGCTGCTTGAATGATTTTTTCTGCTCGGTCAGTTTTAAAAATTTTTCTTTCGGAATGATCACAAATTATAGGTGTAATTTCATCAATACCAATTTCGGTTGCTTTCTCCAAAAACCATTCTAATCTATCATTCATTTTAGTTGGAGCAATAGCTATATGTAAGTGATATTTTTTTGAATCAAAAGAGTCGATTTTTACAATCTTAACTTCGCATTTTTTTTCTGATTCCAAAGTAATTTCAGAATGAAATAAATTTCCTTTTCCATTAGTAATGAATATAATATCACCACCTTTCTTTCTTAACACTTTAACAATATGTTTACTTTCTTCTTTATCAAATTGAAAGAAAGTATCAGTAGATTTAATATCTGGATTATAGAATAATTGCATGGTGAAAATTTAAAATTCAATTCGAGCTTTAGAAACAATTGAAGCGTCACTAAAATTGTTTTCTAAATAGTTATAATAGCCCACAATTCCTATCATGGCTGCGTTATCAGTTGTGTATTCAAATTTTGGGATATAAGTTTTCCAACCGTATTTTGATTCAGCCTCTTTCAATGTTTTTCTGATTCCAGAATTCGCTGAAACTCCACCACCAATAGTAATTTGTTTGATTCCAGTTTCTGAAACAGCCATTTTGAGCTTATCCATTAATATGTTAATAATAGTTTGTTGGATTGAGGCACAAATATCAGCTTTATTTTCTTCAATGAAATTAGGATTTTCAGCTACATTTTTTTGAATGAAATATAAAATTTGTGTTTTTAAACCACTAAAACTAAAATTCAAACCATCAACTTTTGGTTTGGTAAATTGATAAGCTTTTGGATTACCTTCTTTGGCAAATTTATCGATTAATGGTCCACCAGGATAGGGAAAGCCCAATACTTTTGCACTTTTATCAAAAGCTTCTCCAACAGCATCATCAGTAGTTTCTCCAATTATTTCCATGTCAAAAAAACTAGTAACCTTTACAATTTGTGTATGTCCACCGCTAATTGTTAAAGCAATAAAAGGAAAAGTTGGTTTATCATAACCTTCTTCATCAATAAAATGTGCTAAAATGTGCGCTTTCATATGATTAACAGCAATCAAAGGAATTTGTAAAGCAGAACTCATTGATTTTGCAAAAGAACCACCAACTAATAATGAACCCATTAAACCTGGACCTTGTGTAAAAGCTATACAGTTTAAGTCTTCTTTTGAAATTCCGGCTTTTTTTAAAGCAACATCAACAACAGGTACAATATTTTGCTGATGTGCTCTAGAAGCTAATTCCGGAACAACACCACCAAATTCTTCATGAATAGGCTGACCAGCTACAACATTTGATAAAACTTTATCGTTAATAAGTATAGCAGCTGATGTATCATCACAAGAACTTTCAATAGCTAATGTATATATTGATTTTTTTGTCATAAAAGAGGCATGAAATTTGTTAATTAGTAAGAATATCTTTCAAAAATAGTTATTTTTGTTTCAGAAAGAATAGTGTTGGTTTCAAAGCACAAATTTAAAACATTTTTTTCGTATCAAAACATTTAAAAAAATAGTACTTCGTTCCCTGTTGGGTTTGCTAATTTTGTTGCTCGTTTCGGGTGTGCTTTTGTCATTGCCATTTGTGCAAACAAAAATAGGTCAACATGTTACGAATACTTTAAATGAAGATTTTGGTACAAATTTATCTATTGAAAAAATAGCAATTAGTCCTTTTGGAAATGTAAAACTTAAAAACATTGTAGCAAAGGACAAAAAAAACAATAATCTTTTTCAGATTGATAAACTTCAGACTTCAATTTTAGAAGTTGGAAAATTAATAAATAATGGACATCCATACTTAAAAAACCTCATAGCTGATGGATTACATTTTAATATAATCACATACAAAGGAGATAAAGAAACTAATCTAGATGAGTTTGTGGCCTCCTTTGACGATGGAAATCCAAGTTCTGGAAAATTTAGAATGTTTGTGAATAACATGAAAATAAGTAATAGTTTATTTTCATACACAGATTATAATTTAGAAAATCCTAAAGTTTTATATTTCACAGATTTGAATGGTGAATTAAATCAGTTTGCAATTAAAGGAAGTGATGTTACTACGGCTATAAAAACATTATCTTTAAAAGACCATAGAGGTTTAATTGTTGAGAATTTGTCTTCTAATTTTACCTATACAAAACAAAATATAATCTTAGATTCTTTAGCTTTACAATCTGCAAATTCTAACTTTGAAGGAAATGTAAAACTATTGTACAATAGAGAAGACTTTAAAGATTTTAACAATAAGGTAGTTTTTGATGTTCAAATAGATAAAGCAACTATTTCAACTAATGATTTAAATTACTTTTATGATGAATTTGGAGCAAATAACACCTTTTATGTAGATACTTATTTAAAAGGAACACTAAATAATTTTACAACTAAAAATTTAAGCCTAATTGATAAATATGGTTCAGAAATTAAAGGTAATGTTACGTTCAAAAACTTGTTATCAAAAGGGATAAATGATTTTGAAATTTCTGGTGATTTTAACCGAATTTATTCAAGGTATGATGATTTAAAAATTTTGATGCCAAGAGTTTTAGGAGAAAGATTACCTTCTTCCTTAGATTATTTAGGAAGTTTTGATATCAATGGAACAGTTGATTTGACTTTTAATGATATTGATGCAGATGTAACTATGCTTTCTGAATTAGGTTATTTAAAATCTAAACTATACATCAATAGCCTTGATAATATTGACAAAGCTGAATACAATGGAAATATCATTTTAAAACGATTTGATGTTGGTACTTTAATTGGTGAAAAAAGTATCGGAAAAACTACACTTAATCTTGATGTAGATGGAAAAGGATTTACCAAAAAGTATTTAGATACAAAAGTAGCTGGTTTTGTAGAATCATTAAATTACGATGGCTATGCTTATCAAAATATTGAAGTAGATGGAAAGCTAAAAATGCCTTATTTTCAAGGGTACTTCAATAGTAATGACAAAAATCTAAAAATGGATTTTGATGGACTTGTTGATTTAAGTTCTAAGTCAAAAAGCTATAATTTTAAAGCCAATATTGATTATGCCAATTTAAAAGCATTGAAACTTTATACAAAAGATAGTATTTCAGTTATTAAAGGATTGGTAGATATAAATGCCACAGGAAATTCTATTGATGAAATATATGGAACAGTAAATCTGAAAAATTTATATTACCAAAATAACAAAGATTTCTACTTTTTTGATGATTTTAAATTAGAATCGAGTTTTGATGAAAAGAATGAAAGAACTATAATTGTTGAATCTCCAGATATTGTTAGTGGAAAAGTTGTAGGAAAATTTAAATTTGACCAATTACAAAAACTTCTTGAAAATGCTGTAGGAAGTTTATATGCTAATTATTCTCCGAATAAGTTGTTGCCTAATCAATACATGACTTTTGATATTACTATTTATAATAAAGTTGTGGGTGCAATCTTGCCAAATGTTGAAGTAGGAGAAAATACAAGAGTAAAAGGACGAATTGTTTCAGACGAAGAATTATTTACACTTGATTTTAAATCTCCTTCAATTGCTATTGATAAAAACAAATTTAGTGGCATTACCATTGATATTGATAATAAAAACCCTTTATACAATGCTTATATTTCATTAGACAGCTTGCATACTAATTTTTATGATATATCAGAGTTTAATTTAATCAACATTACTCAAAATGATACATTGTTCTTTAGAACAGAGTTTAAAGGTGGAAAAAATAAGGAAGACAAATACGATTTGAACTTGTATCATACCATAAATCCTGAAAAAAATTCGGTTATTGGGTTTAAAAATTCTGAAGTGAATTTTAAGAACAGTCTTTGGTATATCAATGAAGATGAAGATTCAGCCAATAAAATTGTTTTTGATAAAAAGCTTGAAAATTTTGATTTCGAAAAATTATTGTTTTCAAACAAAGATGAATCTTTCTCTTTTGAAGGAGTTATAAAAGGAAAAGATTACAAAGATTTAAACCTCAAGTTTAACAATGTTGATTTAAATAAAGTCACACCAGCTTTGAACAATCTTACGTTTGCAGGAAGAATGAACGGGATGATTGATTTTAAACAAGACAAAGATATTTATAAACCAGTTTCAGATGTTAGAATTGATAGTTTAGAAGTCAATGATTTTGATGTAGGTGATTTGAAACTTCAAGTTACCAGCGATGAATATTTTAGAAAATTCAATGTAAATTCTTCGATTGTTAGGGATGGTTTTGAAAGTTTTTATACTAGAGGAAATATTGAAATCATAAACAAAGAAGCCATTTTATCTTTAGATACAAAATTTGAAGATTTTGACATCAAACCACTTGGACCCTTGTTGAGTTCAGTGTTTTCAGACATGAGAGGTTTAGCAACCGGAAGAGCTAATATTGTTGGAAAAGCCAATGACCCTGAAATTGACGGAATCATCTATTTAGATAATGCAGGAATGAATGTACCTTATTTAAACGTAGATTTTAATTTAGAAGACAGATCAAGAATTGATGTAACAGAAAGTCAGTTTTTATTCAGAAGTTTTGAAATTACAGACACAAAATACAATACAAAAGGAGTTATTTCTGGAAATATTAAACATAAGAAACTAGACAATTGGGTTTTAGATTTAAATTTATCTTCGAGAAATATTTTAGCATTAGATACTAAAGAAACAGAAGATGAATACTACTACGGAACAGCATTTTTAAATGGAAATGCCTCTATAAACGGACCAGTTGAAGCATTAAAAATAAATGTTTCAGGAAAATCAGAAAGAGGTACAACGATAAAAATCCCTGTAAAAGACACCGAAAATTATGGAGATGTTTCTTATATAAATATTATAAAAGTTGGAGAAGAAAAAATCATTAAAGAAAACATTCAGGATTTAGGAGGATTAGATTTAGTATTAGATTTTGATATTACACCTGATGCTGAAATTGAAGTAATTTTAAATAAAGAAACTGGTCATGCTATGAAAGGCAGAGGAGCTGGTGGAATGTATTTGCATATCAACACAAAAGGAACTTTTGAAATGTATGGTGACTACACTATATATGAAGGAGAATATAATTTTAAATACGGTGGAATTATTTCTAAAAAATTAGCAGTTAAAAAATACGGAACAATTGTTTGGGAAGGTGATCCAATGGCAGCAACTTTAAACTTAGAAGCAGTTTATAATACACAAACAAATCCTTCAGTACTTTTAGAATCTTCTTCTATTTCAAATAGAAAAGTAGATACTGATGTTATCATCAAAATCACAGGAAACCTTGAAAATCCAGAAACTGAATTCTCCTTGGAATATCCAAATGTAAGTTCTGTTTACAAATCTGAAATTTTATATAAATTATCGGATAAAGATACACGTCAACAACAAGCACTTTCTGTTTTAGCTGGAGGAACTTATTTTGCACAAGGAGCTGTTGCTAGTGATTATTACTCCAATGCTTTGAGTGAAACAGCTAGTAGTTTATTAGAAGATATTATTTCCAATGAAGATGATAAAATTAAAGTAGGTTTAGGATATACAACAGGTTCTAGAATTAATAATATTTCCGACCAAGTAGGTGTTAACTTAAGTACTCAAATCAACGATAAGATTTCTATAAATGGAAAAGTTGGTGTACCTGTTGGAGGAATTAGTCAATCTGGAGTTGTAGGTAATGTGGAGTTGCAATATCAATTAAATGAGGACAATACGTTGCGTGCAAGAGCTTTCAATAAAGAAAACGATATTAGTTATATTGGACAAGGAATTGGATATACACAAGGAATTGGTTTATCTTACAATGTAGATTTTGATAACATTTCAGAATTATGGAGAAAAGTTTTTGCTCCAAAAACATTAAAAAAGAATGATGAGAAGAATCCTTATGATGAAATTCCACCTGATTCAGATTTAGATCCTCAATATATTAATATTACTACTCAAGATAAAAATAAAAAGAAGACACAGGAAAACGAAGAAAACGTTCCTGAAATTGAATAATTCTCATTATTCGCTATTTATTTTTAAAATTCCCTATTTATTTCAATCGTTTTAGTAAAAAAACTTAAAAAACTTATCAACGAAAACGTTTGAAAATTTGAGTATTTGTTATATTTTTTCTAAAAAGATTGAATAAAAATTATAAATCATCTAATTTTACGATAAAATATAAAAAATATGTCATTGAATATTAAAAAAATAGGAGTACTAACATCTGGAGGAGATTCACCAGGAATGAATGCAGCTATTCGTTCAGTTGTGCGTACATGTGCTTTTCATAATATAGAATGTATTGGAATTTATAGAGGATATCAAGGAATGATTGAAGGTGACTTCAAAGAAATGGGACCTCGTTCTGTAAATAATATTGTCAATAAAGGAGGAACAATACTTAAGTCTGCACGTTCTGTTGAATTTAGAACGGCTGAAGGAAGAAAAAAAGCCTATGAAAAACTAACACAAGCAGGAATTGATGCTTTTGTGGTTATTGGTGGTGATGGTTCTTTTACTGGAGCCGAAATTTTTAATAAAGAATATAAATTTCCTGTAATGGGAATTCCTGGAACTATAGATAATGATATCTATGGAACAACACATACATTAGGATATGATACTGCATTAAACACAGTTGTAGAAGTAATTGATAAAATTAGAGATACAGCAAGTTCTCACAACCGATTATTCTTTGTTGAAGTGATGGGTCGTGATGCGGGTCATATTGCTTTAAATGCAGGAATTGGAGCAGGAGCAGAGGAAATTCTTATTCCTGAAGAAGATTTAGGTTTAGAACGTTTGTTGGAATCCTTACGCAAAAGTAAAGCTTCTGGAAAATCATCTAGTATTGTTGTCGTTTCTGAAGGTGATAAAATAGGAAAAAGTGTTTTTGAATTAAAAGATTATGTTGAAGAACATATGCCAGAATATGATGTAAGAGTATCTGTTTTAGGTCATATGCAACGTGGTGGTTCACCTTCTTGTTTTGACCGAGTATTAGCTTCAAGATTAGGAGTTAAAGCTGTTGAATCAATTTTAGAGGGTAAATCAAATTATATGGTTGGAATTATAAATGACAAAATAGCTCTAACACCACTAGAACAAGCTATAAAAGGAGAAACAGAAATAGATTTAGAATTATTACGCGTGTCAGATATTATGACAACTTAAAATATTAATAAAATAAAATAACATAAAAAAAATGTCAAAAGTAAAATTAGGAATAAACGGTTTTGGTAGAATAGGAAGAATTGTCTTCAGAGAAACATTCAATAGAGATAATGTAGAAGTAGTAGCAATCAATGATTTATTAGATGTAGATCATTTAGCTTACTTGTTAAAATACGATTCAGTTCACGGTCGTTTTGCTGGAAAAGTAGAAGTAAAAGACGGAAAATTATACGTAAACGATAAATACATCAGAGTTACAGCAGAAAGAGATCCTAAATTAATTAAATGGGATGATGCAACTGTTGATGTAGATGTAGTGGCAGAATGTACAGGTATTTTCACAACTTTAGAATCTGCTCATTATCACATTGATGGTGGTGCTAAAAAAGTAGTTATTTCTGCTCCTTCAGCTGATGCTCCTATGTTTGTAATGGGGGTAAATCATGAAACTGCTAAAGCTTCTGATATTATTGTTTCAAATGCTTCTTGTACAACAAACTGTTTGGCTCCATTGGCTAAAGTTTTAAATGATAATTTCGGAATTGTGGAAGCATTGATGACAACTGTTCATGCTACAACATCAACGCAAATGACTGCTGATGGACCATCTAAAAAAGATTGGAGAGGTGGAAGAGCAGCAAGTGTAAACATTATTCCTTCTTCAACTGGAGCTGCAAAAGCTGTTGGAAAAGTTATTCCTGAATTAAATGGAAAATTGACTGGAATGGCTTTCCGTGTACCAACTATCGATGTTTCTGTGGTTGATATGACCGTTAAATTAGCCAAAGAAACTACCTATGAAGAAATCATGAAAGTAATCAAAGAAACTTCTGAAACTAGTATGAAAGGAATTCTTGGTTATACTGAAGATGATGTAGTTTCACAGGATTTTATTTCAGATAAGAGAACTTCAATTGTTGATGCTAAAGCTGGAATTGGATTAAATTCTACGTTCTTTAAAATTGTGTCTTGGTATGATAATGAATATGGTTATTCAAGTAAATTGATTGACTTAGCCGTTCATGTAGCAAAATTATAATATATTTGGGTTGAATTTATAGTCTAAATTCATATATCTAAATTCTAACTTCAAATTATGAAATTACTAGTTGATAGCGGTTCAACAAAAGCCGATTGGATGGCCATTGATGATAACGGTAAAGTTTTATTTACTACACAATCATTAGGTTTAAATCCAGAAGTTTTAACCAAAGAAGAAATTATTCAACGATTAGAGGATAAATTCGATATTTCTCACAATAAAAAAAGTGCTACTGAATTGTTTTTTTATGGAGCAGGTTGTGGAACAGATAGAATGAAAAACTTTTTAAGAGAAATTTTTCAAGAATATTTTACTAATGCAAAAATTACGGTAGAAGAAGACACTTATGCTGCAGTTTATGCTACTACACCAAAAAATGAAAAAGCGATAGTTTGTATTTTAGGTACAGGTTCCAATTGTAGTTTTTATGATGGTACTATTCTTCATCAAAAAGTACAATCATTAGGTTATATTGCCATGGATGATGGTTCAGGTAATCGTTTTGGACGTCATTTGATAAGAGGATATTATTTTAATAAAATGCCAGCATCATTAGCTAATGACTTTGAAAAAGAGTTCAATGTTGATCCTGATTTTATCAAAAACAAATTATATAAAGAACCTAACCCAAATGCTTATTTGGCTACGTTTGCCAAATTTTTGATAAAGAACAAAGACCACGAGTTTTGTAAAAAAATCATCAAAAAGGAATTAAAATCGTTTGTTAAAAATTACGTCATGCAATTTGAAGAACACAAAAATGTTCCTGTAAATTTTGTAGGTTCTATTGCTTTTTATTTAAAAGACGAACTGAAAGTAGTTTTAGAAAAATATGGTTACAAGATGGGAAATGCACTGAGAAGACCAGCTGATGGTTTAATTGAGTTTCACACAAACTAAATAATAAGAATCCTGATGTTTTTGTCAGGATTTTTTATTTTTACACAAATATATTCAGCATGTAAAGATGCTACAGTAAATTCAACATAAAATGGAAATAGCAATAATTGCTCACGATGGAAAAAAAGCCGATATGGTTCAATTCATCAATAAAAATAAAGACATTTTAATTAAAGAAAACATAAAACTAATTGCAACTGGAACGACAGGAGGAAAAGTAGCTTCTGTGGGTTTAAAAGTAAAGAAAATGCTTTCTGGACCATTAGGAGGTGATGCCCAAATTGCCGCTAGAGTAGCAGAAGGTAAAACAAAAATGGTTTTATTTTTTAAAGATCCCAACTCAAGTCATCCACACGAACCGGATATTTCTATGTTGATTCGTATTTGTGATGTGCATAATGTTCCTTTAGCTACTAATGAAGCCTCTGCACAAATGTTGTTGAATGCTTTGACTATGGATTAGGGAACAAGTATTTCAATATTTTTTAATTTAGTTTTCTAAATTACTTTTTGTTGGTTCAATATTTCTAAATGAACTTGCGATATTTCTAAATGCAGGAGGTATATTTCTAAATGTAGGAGGTATATTTCTAAATGCAGGAGCTCTATTTCTAAATGCAGGAGGTATATTTCTAAATGCAGGAGGTATATTTCTAAATGAACATGCAATATTTCTAAATGCGGGAGCTTTATTTCTTTTTTACATTTACTTTTATTTAAGACTGAATACAAAAAATATTTTTAAAATTTCAACTCATAAAGATTTTATGGAAGGAATAACTAAGACTAAACCGTTGTGTAAAACTGTTTTTGGCTATAGTTTTTTATTTAAAATAATAATTTTCAATTAAGAGTCCAACAACAAGCAATGCAAAAGGTATCAATATTTGCCACCAAAATTTTGAGAGAAATCCGAGAAATTTATTTTCTCCATTTTTTTCAAAATTTTTGGTTATGCTTTCGTCATTATTTTTATTAGATGAATTATCGATTTCTATCTTGGAATTTATTATTGAACCATTGAAAATATTGTTAATTTGAGATTGATTTTGCTGTAATTCTTTTTCTTTTTTCAAACTATAATATTTTTTAAATCCACCACTTTGAATAAAACGGTCAGTTAAATAATTGCATTCAATTTTTGCATAACTTTTTCCACGATCTACAACATTTCCTATTGAAAATTCGTTTAATGAAAATTCTACAATTTTGTCATATAAAAAATTAAATTGATGTAATGAAACTTCAAACTTTTCTGCTAAGAAATAATTTTCGTAACCATAGCCTTTATTACTATTTAGAAATATTAAAATTTCATCTAACTTATATATTTCTTTATTATTTAATTCAGTCATCTTTTTGAAGTTAAAATTATTTCACAACGTTCCCAGGCTTTGCGAGGTTGCGGACTAAAGAAGCCGAAACTTTCGGTTAAACACTGAACTTAAAGATACAAAACAAACTTTAAATTCAGTCCAAAACCCGCAATCTTGCAAAACCTGTGTTGTAGGCTGTTTTTTTATTCCCACCAATATTCGTATTTCCAATTTCTTACACCGTTATGATGTGAACAAGTTCCAGAACCAGTCGAATATGAGGAAGTTCCATCTCTGCAAGTTGCACCAATTCTTTTACGAGAACCACAAGTGTATAAAGAAAGTAGAACAATAACAATTAAAATGAAACAGCCAGAATTCGATTTATTTTCCTTTTCATTCATAAAATCTTATTCTTCGTAAAACTTTTTTACTTCATTTACTGGAACACCGAAGCTAAAACTTTGGCTATTTGTGATTTTTGCAAAATTAACTCCAACTAAATTTCCCCATTTGTCAACAATCGGACTTCCACTTGAACCTTCTAATGTTGGAATTGTATATAAAATTCTTTCACCATCATTTTCTTGACTGATTTTTCCGCTTGTAAATTGTGATTTAATTCCTTGTTTTGTGTTTGCCAAAGAAAAACCACGATTAAAACCAATCATGAAAACGTCTTCGTTTATTTTGATTGGATTTTTTATGTTTCGTTCTTTATTTTTTTCTGGGTTTTCTTTTAAGTTCGGATTATTGTCCTCAAAATTAAAAATGAATTTTGGTTTAGTATTGAATGATTTGTTTTTGGTTTGAATAAGAGCTAAATCAATTTTTTCGTTTTCTGAAGTTTTTATAACTACACATTCTTGCAAATCATCAAATTCAGTTACGTGGGTGTCATTATATGCAATACCCAATTTGTGAATTATTAATTTGGAAGTTGCGTTTGATAAATCAATGTCTTCAATTCTTTCATATAAGTCAACCAAAAAGTTTTTTTTATCTACAACAAAGGCGTAACGGTTTTCAAATTTCTGCTTTTCGTAATAATCCATCTGGTCAGAATATTGATAATAAGTTGATTTTATCTGGTCAATTGTATCGTTATACATTCTAACTTCATACAAAATACTTGATTTTGCTTTTTCGTAAAAATTAACTAATTCTATTTTATAATTTTCATCTTTATTATTTACAACGTGATTATTTGTAATAATTTCTCCATTTTCAGAAATAACAAATCCTGTTCCTGTAGAAAAGGATAAATTATTAAGAACTTCTTCCTTTGAAAAAAAGAGTTTTTTTTCTGAATTAGGAGAATAGTAATAAGTAGAATTACCTGAATAAACTTCGTAATAATATTGGCTTGCAATTAGAACTACACTACTTTTATATTTTTCAAATATTTTTTCAGGTGTTTCAGGTTCAATGTCTTTTTTATTACAAGAAAAAAACATTAATATAAACAAAAAAGAAGTTATTATTCTCATAAAATTATTTATTTAGGTTGAATAATTACACCGTCAAGTAACATTAATGCATTGATTTCTTTACAATATTTGTTGTAAGTATCACGTGAAATATCTTTATAATAGTAATTATAAGTATCATAATTATCAATCTTTTTGTAATCACAATAATACCAACTACTTATATTTAATTGCTTAAGCATTGGAGTATCAGCTTCAACCATATTAAAATATTGATTTAATTCTTGTTGGTTTAAACCTGATAAACCTTTAATTGGTTTAAATTGAATTATTGAATAAACTTTCTTTAAGTCATAAGTCGAGAACTCGCTATTTTGTGCGAAAGAAAATGAACAAAGAAATAAAGTAAATAAAAGCATGACGTTTTTCATAATAAAGAGCTATTTGTTACTGAATGTAATTGTTGTATTATCTCTAAAAACCAAACTAAAAGCTGAAGTGTAATTATCAGGTGTGATGCCTAAACGTAAGATACCTCCATTATCAAGAACAAAAAAATAAGTCCCCGAACCATCTGAATAGTTCACTCTATAATTTCTTTCAACAAAATATACATGTTTTGAAGTATAATAGAGGATTATTCTTCCTTTACCATTTTCATCTAGATCAAAAATTACTGAAGTATTGTGATAATTTTGAAATTCCCATCTATTTATATCTAAATCAACTTTGTATACCGAAGTATATTTTAATGTTTGGTAATAATTTTTCAAACCATTATCTTGAGAATAAATACTGGCTGTTGTCAGAAAAATAAATAAAATTATTATTTTTTTCATTTTGTTAATAGTTTTAAAAATATTATCGTATTAAATATTTGTTTAGTATTATAATTCTGCAAATTTTGGAAAAATAAATTTAATTTATTTACGGAAAACCTCATTTATAGTTTTTTTTGTCAAATTGTGACTAACTTGTTTATAGTCGCATTTTTATGAGTACTAATAAATAGTTATAATCGTTTGTAAGTAATTGTAAATATATAAAAAATCCCATCAGATAATTCTGATAGGATTAAATATTTTATAGAAAAGCTACTTATTTTTTCTTTGGTTTTCCGTTGTTAAATTTAACTTTCTCAACTACTTGTACCTTTTTTGGTTTTGCATCTCTAGATTTTGAGTTAGAAGCTGGTTTCTTTTTAGCATCCGTTTTTGGTTTGTCGTCAAATTTCTTTTTTGGAAACTCTTTTGCAAATGGTTTTTTGGCCACAGGTTTCTTTGCTGCTGGTTTTTCTCCAGTGGATAAATCTATTTTAGAATTGGCTATTTTAGTTAATTCTTCGCTAGCGTTTTTAGGATTTTCTTTTGTACCACGAAGTTTAATTACCAAACCATTCAAAAAATTACGTAGCAATTGATCACCACATTCCATATAACTAGGATGGTCTTCTTTTCTGAAAATATTTCCCAATTCACCTTTTGAAACTCTAAAATCTACTAATTCTAAAATCTCCACTATTTGGTCGTCTCTTAATTGTAAGGCAACACGTAGTTTTTTAAATATATCGTTGTTTGTCATATGTATGTTTGTTGTTAATGGTTTGTTGTTTATAGTTTTTGTACAATGAACCATAAACTATAAACACTTAACAGTTAGAAAAGCCAAAGATACGCTTTTGCAAATTCCTTTGCCCATAAATTTTCATTATGTTTTCCGTCTTTGACTACTTTCATTTTTGTAAGGTGTAAGCAATCGCAACGTTTTTCTCTAATTAGGTTTTCCATTTTTTCCATTTCGGCAACCAAATTTTCGCTTTCGCTATCACCACACATAAAGTAAATTTTGGTGTTGATTTTTTTAGTGTTTTCCATCAATGTATAAATTTCGTCTGAAAACCAAAAAGAAGGTGAGAAGCAACCTACTTTTCCAAATACTTTTGGATATTTTAATCCTGCATAAAAAGAAACTAATCCACCCAACGAACTTCCCATGATGGCTGTGTTGCTTTTATTGGATTTTGTTCGATAGGTTTTATCTACATAAGGTTTTAAATTTGAAACTATAAAATCTAAATATACATCGGCTTTTCCACCACCAAATTTTTCGTTTTTGTAAGGAGTAAGTTCTTCTAATCGTTTGTTATTTCCATGTTCAATACCAATTACAATGACATTTGCTTTTAAACTGTCTAGCGTTTCGTCAACGTGCCATTCTCCAGCGTAAGATGTTTTGGCATCAAACAAATTTTGGGCATCGTGCATATAAATAACGGGATATTTTTTGCTGGAAGTTTCATAACCAAAAGGTAGATAGACATAAATTTTTTTAATGGTATCTAATTGTGGTGCTTTGATTTCAAATGTGGTATAGCGATTTTGCGCTGAAATTTGGGTTAAACCCCAAAAAAATGTTAAAATAAATAGAACGCTGTTTTTCATTTTTTGTTTATATTTGAATTTGAAATCTTTAATAAAAGTAGCATTTTGATGGAAACTTACCAAGAGAAAATTAGTTTATTGCAAGAAATGATTGCCTTTGCATTGGTTGATGGACAATTACACGATAGAGAATATGACT
This sequence comes from Flavobacterium ponti, assembly GCF_042652765.1. Classification (NCBI taxonomy): domain Bacteria; kingdom Pseudomonadati; phylum Bacteroidota; class Flavobacteriia; order Flavobacteriales; family Flavobacteriaceae; genus Flavobacterium; species Flavobacterium ponti. Next base: position 266,076 of record NZ_JBHSGW010000025.1, on the reverse strand, counting down.
TCATAGAAATGATCGCACAGGAGCTAGAAATTGATAAGGAAACGATGCTTAAATTATATGACAAAAAACCCACAAAAGTCATTATTAAAGATGAGTTTAGCCGAATTTGTCAGTTTTATAAATTAGCTTTATTAATGCACGTCGATGGTGTTTTACATGAAAATGAACACAAAAAAATCAACGAAATTGGTATCAACATGGGTTTAAATCCATATGCCATGAAACGTGTTCTGCATTTAATGAAAGAATCTCCCACAAGAATGATTGATGGAGATGTTTTGATAGCTGCTTTTCATGAGCAGTACAACTAAAAAAGGCCTAAAAAAATCTTTAGACCTCTTAAAAAAAACTAACTCAAATTTATTAATTTACTTTAAATCTTTTAAGGATTATCTTTTCTCCATTTGACAAACAATGTGGCTACTGGTGAACTTAAACTACCAGGAACGCCATCATTGACACAATATAAACTTAAATAATCACCTGAATTAAAATCTATATTCACATTATTATTGTTGTAAGTTATTCCTGTTAAGGTAAATGTATGAATAACATCTACAGTTGATATTTGAGTAAAATTTCTCCTTATTTCAATGTTTTTATTGGATGCATTACTATTGTAAAATTGCTGAAAAGTAATGGCTACAATGGTTCCATCATAGGGTAATTTTATTCCAACATTGATACTGTTTGTTGTTGTTATGTAGCCGTAACTGTAGGAAGAATTTCCGGTTTGGAAATAATTTGTAAATGTCAACGGAATAGTCTCTAAACTCAACCATTTATTTTTTGCAACACTATATAAGAATAACATACTATCAATAACAGCCATTTGACCATCTGAAGTTCCAGTTGGTGTTGTACTTCTCGATTCAATTTCAAAAGGAGGCATTGTTTCGGTGTCTGATGTTGCAATTTCAAGAGTTGCAGTAGGAGAGGTTGTGCTAATACCAACTTGAGCCAAAACACATATTGGGAAAAACACAAATAAAAATTTAATTTTTTTCATTTTGTTTAGTTTTTGGAATTATGACTCTTATTAAAAACTACATTTAAATGTTATTCTTCAATATTGAAATAATCACAAGTTTCTTCGTAGTTCATTTTAGTAAGTCCTGAAGTATTTAATCTATTTGCTAAAACACCGTTAGGAATAATGATATATCTAAATTTTGCACCCAAAGCTGGATCAATTTGTTGGCTAGTTAGATTTCCAGATAATGCTTTTGCTGTAATGTTTATATCTGAAGAAGAAATAGAACTACTCCCAAAACCAAAGGTGAATTGGGCTCCTCTAAAATCTAAAACAGGTAATTGATAAACGTTTCCGTCTCCATATCCAGTGAAATAAACTAATACTGTGTGGGTATTTTTGATTGATGAAGCAGAAGGCATACCCATAGGAAAATCGATTCCCATGTATTTGAGACTTGCAGATGTTCCTGAAAAATTTGCAGGAATCCAACTTGAATAAATCACATTTGCTGTTCCTGCTGGTCCTTGAGGCCCTTGAGGTCCTTGTGAACCATCTACACCATTTGTTCCATCAATTCCATTGATGCCGTTAACTCCATCCTTTCCATCTTCAGCAGAGCATGAAGTTAGAATAGCTACCAATCCAATTAATACTGTTTTTAAAATTGTAGTTTTCATATGTTAATTATTTATTGTTTAATTTTAATTAATAGTTCTAAGTTCATATTGTATATTTGAGGTGAGTACAGTTTCACCAGTATCTACATTTTTAAGAAGAGTTCCTGAAATAGAATTATTATCATTTACAGTTGATGTTGAAGTAAAATGATTTGAGGAATAAGCAGTCATGTTTGTAATGTCTTTATTTGCAAAAAAATAAGAATAATAAAAAGTGATTTCCGAGCTATTTATCATGCTTGCAAATAAAAGAGGTAAACTGTTTTTAAAACCGTTATAGATTCCTTTGTTATTACTATAAGTAAGTGCTAATTGAATGCCAACAAGATTAAATTCAACTAAGTTTCCGTTTGTATCAAATATAAAGTATTCAGTGCCAGATGAACTGTCTTGTATGACGTATTTTCTATTTGCAGAATCGTAAATAAAATCAATTGTTGACGATGTGATACTATTTGAAAGTTGGATTTGTGTTAAAATGGTATCTGTATAATTGCAGTTGAAAGTAAGTTCACTACTAGTTGAACCAGTTGTTTTTTTACTTACAACTTTTTCGATTAGGTCATTTGAATTATAGGTTAAATCAAATTCATAAGTTTGAGCGTCGTTTATATAACTTATTTTTGAAATCCTATTTTTGTTGTCATATTCTATATCGGTAGAGCCATTTACATTTGGATTAGCAGGAACCGAGGTCATTATTTTTGTTGGGAAATATTCTTGAATGACAGGGTTTTCGTCATCTTTGCTACAAGACAAAACAAGTATTGAGAATAGTAATAGAATGACATTTTTTAAATTTTTCATAATCTTTGTCTTTAAGTTGTTGTTATTTTAAAGTGTAATTGAAATTTTTAGCATAAGTGCCATCCTCATCATCTGTTATGGTCACTTTTGTTGGATTACCGTAGTTATCGTATTCGTAGGCATACGAGGTATTATTTTCAAAACCAGAAACATAGGAAGCTTCCACAAGAGTAACATTGTTATTACTAATGTATGCTAGTGTGTATGCTGCTATATGACCAATTGATAAAGTTTCCAAAAAATCACATTGAAATGAAGGTGAAATATAAAAATTTCCAAAACCTAAGCTATTTGTAACAGTTTTAAGTGGATTAGGTTTATCATCATAAGTATAATTTTCTATTCCTAAGTTTACATATGTTACTCCATCATTGCTTGTACTAGTCACAATAACACCTATATTATTTTCAGAATTATAACTAATCTCATATTTAAAATAAGCACTAGATGTGGCATTAGTAACATGACTTATAATCTTTGAAACTCTATTAGCGGAATCATAAGTTAGGTTTTTAGTTTCATTTATTATACCACCAAAATAACTTGTATTTTGAATGATTAATCTACCAGGAGTATCATATTGAAGCTGAGTTACTCCATTACCTGAACCATCATTAATTTCAATAATTTGGTTTAAAGTATTGTATGTCAAAGTTGAATTGCCCACTTTAATAATATTGCCATTGCTACTTTTTGTAATTTCATTATTAACTTTTATAAACGTGCTACTAGAAGGATCTTGTGATTCAAAAGATACTAATTCGTTATTTGAATTATAATTTAAATTTAATTCTTCAGAAGAAAATGAGTAACTGTAGCTTGTAAAGTAAGGTGTTGAATTATCATCATCTTTGCTACACGATATAGTTGCAATGATGGATAAAAAGATTATTATTTTTATTGCATTTTTCATGTTATTTTTTTTTAAAAGTAGTTTTACTGATTAATTTATTTTTATTGATAATATTTAATTCATAATCTCCTTCTTCTAAATGATTTACATTGATGTATACTTTTTTGGAAGGGAGTTTATCAATATTTGCCTCATATTTTGTTGCTTTTTTAGGCATTGATGATTAGTTAAAGATTTATTTGATGATGTTAAATTCAACTCTTCGATTCTGTTTTTTACCTTCTTCTTTAGTATTATCAGCAATTGGACTATTTTCTCCTTTTCCGTTTGTTGTAATTTTGTTTTTATCAATTCCAAAATTTGTAACCAAGTAATTTTTCACACTTTCAGCTCTTTGTTCCGATAATTTTTGATTATCCATTTCTTTTCCATCACTATCAGTGTGTCCTGTGATACTTACTTTTATAGTAGGATTTTCTTGAAGTGCTTTTCCTAATTCGTTTAAAACAGCAGTACTAGAGTTTTTAATGATAGATTTATTGGTATCAAATAGAATTTCATTGGTAGTAAAAGTTCCTGTTTCAATTAATGTATGACGAGTATCAGCTCCAGCTTCAGCTAATTTTAAATTAGAGATGTAGTATTTATCTTTTTTGTCATTATAACCATGAATAAAAAAAACAATAGTATTGTAATTTGCATCTTGAAAAGCATTAGGTAAATCCCAAACTTTTTCACCATTTACATACATTCTAAGTCTATTTTTTTGTCTCCAAAATTGAATTTTTGCTGTGTTTTGATTGTTGGTATAACTATTAAGTTCAACATTATTATTCATTATTGAAGAACCATTATCAATAACAAAAAACCCTGTTCCTCCCACTTTTTCTGTTCCTGCTAATTGAGGATGAAGCGATACAATTACACCATCTTTACCGCTTTGAAATTCTTTCCATTGGGTGTAATCATTTTTCTTTTTGGTTTCAATAAATCCAATTTTTAATGCAGTAGAGTAGAAGGAGAAATCTTCTGAAGAATACAAATCAAATTCAAAAGTGAAATTATCGGCTAGTTTTTTGATAGTATTTGGAGTATAATTTCCATTGTCATTTAATTTTAACCAACGCGTATTTTCTCCATCAAAAGTCACGACTTCACCGCTACTATTTGTGGACCAATTGACTGGAAAATCTCCAATAGCATCTTGAGAGAAATTCTCTGTAGCGATTATTTTTGTTCCAGCAATAAAATCGTTAGCTGATTTAGCCGATTTAGTTTTTTTATCTTTTTTAGAAGAAGAAGAAGAAGTAGAATTTCCTTCTGTTTTAGATTTTTTTTCTGGATTTAAAACCTTATCAACGGCTTTATCAGTTGTTTTTTCTGATTTTTGCTCTACTTTTCTTTCAACACTTCTTTTTGCTGCTTCTTCCGCTTTTTTACTTAATTTTTTCAAAAATTGAGCATTTGCATTGAAAGAAAAAAGGAATAATATAGATACAATTATTGTTTTCATGGCTAATTAAATAAAGTGTTTATGGTAGTTCCACTAAGTAAAAAAATATCATTACTTTGATTAGTATCATCATTATCTGTTGAACCATCAATAAATAAATCTGGATCATAAACTATTCTTAATTCATAACTTTGTGGAAATTCATCTGCTGTATTCCATTGTCTAGTAATATTAAAAGTCAGTTCTTCATCTTTAGGAACGGAAGTAAAATCTAAATGCTCAACAATAAAATCTGCAGCACCAGGAGTTTTTACCACTAAATTTACAACTTGTTGATTTGCAGAAGATGTAAATGATGAATTCCCAACATTTTTTACATGTGCAATAATTTTAATTGTACCTGATGTAGCCGAACTTTGCGATACCATTTCATAAGTAATATCTGCTTTTAAATCGATAACTTTTGTTGGTGAATCATCTTTATCACATGAGATTAATGATAAAAAGATTAGTGTTAATAATTTGTGTAAATTTTTCATAATTGAGTTTTTAATAGTTATTAATAATTTTTTTATGAACCAGCATAAATTGCCTTAAAAGAACCTTCAGTGATGTTAATTTGAGGTAAAGCACAATCATCTGAATTTCCACCAGTGTATGAAAATGTTCCAGAAATTTCACCAATTGTGGTGTTTTCAATTGCAGTAATGTTTAGCGTTCCAGTTGAACCACAAATTCCCGATTGATATACTACAACATCATTTTCATAAGTTAATGTAATAGTATTACCCGTTGCTGTTGGTATTGTATAAGTTCCAACACCATTATCAATTGGATTTGTAATTTTCAATTGAAATTTATGAATACCTTGTACACAAGCAATGGTAATTATATTTCCAGATTTTGAAGCTCCAAATTCAGGAACAACAGCATTGAAAGGCACACCATTTATTTTAGCTTTAAAAAAGTATCCTTCTGGAACTGGAGTTGAAGAGCTATCATCATCTTTACTACATGATATTGTTAGAGAGATAATAAAAATGATAGCTAGAATTTTTCTAAAATGTTTCATAATATTTTAATTTATGGAACTGTTATTTTAAATGTACCATCGGTTACTGTTTTCGTAGATGGACTTGCACAAGATTCTGACATTGAGCTACCCATAAAACTGAAAGTTCCTTGAACAGTTTTTCCATTAATAGCAGTTATTGTTAAGGTTCCATTTGAAACGGAACAAAATCCAGTAGTGAAATTTTCACCAGTTAGCCTGTAGTTCAACCTTCCTTGTGTAGTAACATTTGCTGTACTGAAGTTATAAGTGTCAACGGCAACATCTCCAATAATATAAAAGTCCATTCCTGTACTACTTGAGTTTCTGCTGTCTAAATCAAAACCGTTTTCGTCTAAACTGCCGTGAAGAGCGGTTCCAGTTACTTCATAAGGCACACCATCAATTTTGGCTCTAATAAAATTATCATTAACAGCAGGAGTTGAAGAATTACCATCATCTTTGTTACATGAGAAGACAAAAAGTGTAATAAATAAAATTGCAATTGTTTTTAAAATTGTTTTCATAAGATTTTGTTTTTGAGTTGTTTAATAATTTTGATTTTGCATTTTTAGTTGAAAATCCTAGGACTAATTTATTCCAATAAAAAAAAGAAGGTTGCTACATATGTAACAACCTTTAAGAGAAATGTAACATGCTTGTTACACCTAATAAAATAAGGGTTTTTATTCTGAAGAATGTTTTTTATGATATTCTGAAGGAGATAATTCAAAGACTTCTTTAAAGCATTTTGCAAAATATGAAATGTCGTTAAATCCAACCGCGTAACCAACTTCTGAAATACCTATTGATTCTTTCTTCAAAAGTTCTGCAGCCATTTTAATTCTTTCATTTCGTATAAATTCTGTTGCAGAAACTCCGAATAAAGATTTTAATTTGCGATGCAATTGCATTCTACTCACATTAGCTTGATTGGCAAACTCTTCAGCTGTAAAGTCAGAATTTGTAATGTTTTGGTCCAAAATAGTTTGAAGTTTGTGGATGAATTTTTCATCATAGGAGTCAACAACTATTTCTGTAGGTTTTAAAACCAACTCTTGACTATAACGATTGTGAAGTTTTTTTCGTTCAGTAATTAGTTGATTAACTGTTTCAATGACTATTTCATTATTGAATGGTTTTGTCAAGAAAGCATCTGCTGTGCTTTTTAGTCCTTCCAAATGTGCTTCTTCTGACGTTTTTGCTGTCAATAAAACAACTGGAATAAATGAGGTTAATTCATTAGATTTAATTGCTTTAGCAAATGAAAAGCCATCTAATTTTGGCATCATTACATCAGAAATAATGCAATCAGGAATTTCTTTGAGAGCAATTTTTAATGCTTTTTCTCCATCTTCAGCTTCAATGGTTTTAAACTTTTCATTAAAAATAGATTTTAAAATAGATCTTATTTCAGCATTGTCATCCACTATTAATAATATAGGTAATTCACTATCATTTTCTATACTATTTATGATTGGTTTTTCATTTTCACTTGAAATTATTATTGCATTTACAGGTGTTTTTGCTAATGGAATTGTAATCTCAAACTGTAAAACACCATGTTCAATTTTGGTTTGAATTGTACCTTCATATAAATCAACTAATTCTTTGACTAACGCTAATCCAATACCAACACCTTTTGCATTTTCGTTTTTTTGATAAAAACGTTCAAATAATTTTGATAAATCCTCTTTTTTAAGGGTAGTTCCTGAATTAGAAACAATTAGCTTTAAATTTTCATTTTCAAAGTTGGATGAAAATACAATATTTTCATTTTCAGCAGTGTATTTAAAGGCATTAGATACTAAATTAGTCACAATTTTTTCAATAACATCTTTATCAAAATTATGATTTTCGGATTTTTTTTCAATGGAAGTTTTAAAATTAATGTTAGCGTTTTTTGCTTGAAAATCAAAAGGTTCAATAATTGAGTGTAAAAAGGAAGCAATGTTTCCACTTTTTAAGATAAGCTGTAGTTTTCCGCTATCAATTTTGGAAAGTTCTAATAATTGATCTACTAATTCTAACATTCTGTTTGAATTTTTGTCAATCAATTGAAGTTGTTTCATTTCATTATCACTCTTCACTGTAGTTTGCAAAATTTGAACAGGACTTTTAATTAAAGTAAGAGGTGTTCTGAATTCATGAGAAATATTGGCAAAAAATTTCGATTTTAAATCGTTTAATTCTTTTAATTTTTGAGCTGTTTTTATTTTGTTTCTAAATACAAAAAAGAGTGATAATCCTAAAATTAAAAATAGAATGGCTAAACCTATGTAGATATATTTTTGCTTTTGAGCTAGTTTATTTTCCGCAGAAAGAAGCTTGATTTCTTGCTCTTTTTTTTCATTTTGATACTTGGTTTCAATTTCTGTAAAAGCTTCTCTATTTTGAATACTATTTAAACTGTCATTGTAGATAACATATTCATCTAATAACTTATATGCTTTATCATTTTCTCCAATTTTTTTGTAAGCTAGTGATAATTCATATAAACTACTGCTGTATGGACCTATATCAATATTTTTTTCTTTTTTGAAAAATTCTATGGCTTTTTCATATTCAATAATAGCTTTTGAGAATTGTTTTTTTTGTACAAAATAGCCTGCTAATGCCCAATGTGCTCTTGCAATTCCGTTTATGTTATTAACATTTGAATTTAATTGTATGTTTTCATTATAATATTTTTCGGCAAGACTATTTTTATTCCAATAACGATAGAGTGTAGCATAAGCCCAATTTATTTGGCACAGTTCTTTTATGTTATTTGTTTTTTTAAAATAGGAATGTGCTTCATCATAGTATTCAAGAGCTTTTTCATATTCTTTATTATTTACATGTACTGAACCAATATAGGAACCAATTATGTATTGTTCTTCTTTTAAATTGTTTTTTTCTGCAATAGAATAAGCCTTTTTAAAATATGCATTTGCACTTTCAAAAGGATCTTTATTTTGGTCTTGATATCCTCTTAAAAAAAGCAACCCAGTGTTTTGTAACGCTTTTACAAGTGATTTGTTTTCAATATTATTTTTTGAAGCTATTTTTTCAATAGTTTGATACGTTTCTATAGCTTTAACATCTTCAAATTTTGAAAAATAAATATTTCCTAAGGTTAATTTTGCCTCTAATGACAACTCTATATTATTAGATGCAATTGCTAAACTATCTGCTTTTTTTGCAAAAGTAAAAGAGTTGTTTTTTTTTCCTTGTTTGTATAAAGCATTAGATAAAGCAATATATGATTTTACTAATTGCAATTTATCAGAAGATTTATTTGCAATAGTTTCGCTTTTTAAAGCATAAAAATAAGCACTGTCAGCTTGAAGATTTTTTAAAAACTGTTCCGAAGTTTTTAACGCTTTGTCAAACTCAACCTGATTTGATTGTGAAAAGCAACAGTTAAAAACAATTAAAATTAAAAAGACTATTTTTTTCATTTCAAAAAGTATAACTAATGTAAAGTTATACAATTTTAAAACATAAATACTTATATTTTAATGATATATGTAACAATAAAATGTTACATACTTTTTTTAAAAAGACTCTTTATTATTCTTGATAAAATCAATGATTAAAGTCACAATATCTTCTTCTTGTTCGTCGTCAAAAAACAATTCGTCTAAATCTTCCCAACCAGAAAATGCTTTGTCGTCCATTTTAGCTAATTGTTTGCTTCTTTCGTCAATATCGTCTTTGTAATCACCTTTTGGGAATAAACCTAATGCTTTTTCAATTAATAAAGCTGTTTTTGGTGCTTTTATGGTTTTATAAGCTTCTTTAATTTCTAAAGCAAAGTTTCCAGCATCGTTACTAAAAAAGTAATTGAAACCTCCTTCATTCATAGCTGCTTCAAACACATCTATATACACAAAAGTTCGTTCACAATCGTTTAGTAAAGTAAAATCATCCGATTCGTTTTTCTTGTTCCAAATGTTGGTTCCAACGGCTTCGATGATTTCGATTTCGTCCGTTAATTGTAATATTTCGTTTATGTTTTTCATTTTGTGATTTTTAAATCAATTTTTGTTTTTCTGTCATTCTGAACTTGATTCAGAATCTAATTTTACTTTTTCATGTTATTAAGTGAGAAGCTGAATCAAGTTCAGCTTGACAAAGGTTTAATTTGTTATTCTACCCAAGAAGATAAAATTTCTTTAAATTTCCATTTGTTATTTTTCTTTTCAAAAAGCACAGTTTCTCCTCCAAAACCTCTTTGAAATCTTATATATGCTAAATTTTGTTGTTTATTAAATAAAGGTTTGCTTATAGTAAGCAAATCATATTTTGGCTCAAAATTATATTTCTTATTTTCAATATTTATCAATTTTTGAATTGAATCATATTTTAAATTATTGTCAAAATATTTTTATTATCAAACATTTTATAACCATATTTTGATAACTTATTCAAATTTAACTCTTTGTTTTGCTGGAATTGGTTAAAAACATATAAAGTATCTTCAGTTCTTAAATGAAATGAAATATAATCTACTAGAGAATAAAACTCTTTAGTTGGATCATCAAAAGTTCCATTTAAAAATCTATCAGGCAACATTATTGAATAATTTGAAACTAATTGAACTTTAGAATCAAAATAACTTGATTCTGTTGTATCAGATAATATTTCATTTAGAAAATCAAGTTTAAATTCATTTGATATTTGCTTTACTTCAACCAATTCTTTTTTATCCTTTTTACAAGAAGAAAGCATTAATAATAAAGTTAAAAGAAAAGCATATTTCATTTCTTGTTGGTTTTTTAGCAAAAGTAAAGCAATATTCATTTTAAAAATAATTAGAATGAAATTAAAATCCAGAAACAGACATATACGACTGAAAATTAGACAGTTAAAATTTAGTTAAAACGGTCATTTTTGCATAAAAAATGGTTGTAAAAATGTCAAATTGACCTGATTTTTACAATGGTATTTAATTTGAATAGATTGAATCAAATAATAAAAAAATGTTTAATCTAATAAATTTTAATAGTATGAACTTAGTTAAAAAAAATCCAAGCAATTTATTTCCTGCTATTATGGAAGAATTTTTTAAACCTGATTATTTTGGTGGAGTTCAAACCTTTTCATCGAACGTTCCATCCGTAAATATCAAAGAAACAGATACACAATTTCAAATTGAATTGGCTGCTCCAGGTTTGAAAAAAGAAAATTTCAATATTGAATTAGATAACGAAACATTGTCTATTTCAAGCGAAATTAAAACCGAAAAGGAAGAAAACAATGAAAAAGAACTTTACACCAGAAAAGAGTTCAGTTATAGTTCTTTCAAACGTTCTTTTACGTTGCCTAAAACGGTAAATGCAGAGAATATTGAAGCCAATTATGAAAATGGTGTTTTGGTATTAACTTTACCAAAAAGAGAAGAAGCCTTACCAAAACCAAAAAGATTGATTGAAATTAATTAATTTGATTGAAGTGAATTGTTTGAAAACGCAACTATTTTAGGTTGCGTTTTTTTATATTTTATCTTGCAAAGCTTTAATCTCATCTCTTAATCTTGCTGCAACCATAAAATCCAAATCTTTAGCTGCTTTTTCCATTTCTTTTCGTTTTTCACGGATTTTCTTTTCTATTTCTGGTTTAGATAAGTATTGACTTTCAGGTTCAGCTGCTTTATATTCAATGTTTTCATAATATTGAGAAGAAACTGAATTTTTATTTAAAGCATTTCCTAAACTTTTATTTAAAGCTTTTGGTTGTAAATTATGTTTGGTATTGTAAGCCATTTGTTTTTCTCTACGATAGGTAGTTTCGTCAATGGTTTTTTGCATGCTATTGGTAATTTTATCAGCATACATAATGGCTTTTCCGTTTACATTTCGAGCAGCACGACCAACGGTTTGCGTTAAGGAACGATGACTTCTCAAAAAGCCTTCTTTGTCAGCATCTAAAATGGCAACCAAAGAAACTTCTGGTAAATCTAATCCTTCACGTAATAAATTCACACCGATTAAAACATCAAATAAACCTTTTCGTAAATCTTGCATGATTTCCACACGTTCCAAAGTATCCACATCTGAATGAATATAACGGCAACGAATCGCAACTTTTGTTAAGTATTTGGTCAATTCTTCAGCCATTCTTTTGGTTAAAGTGGTGACTAAAACTCGTTCGTCTTTTTCACAACGCAATTGAATTTCCTCAATTAAATCATCAATTTGATTCAGACTTGGTCGAATTTCTATGATTGGATCTAATAATCCTGTGGGACGAATAATTTGTTCCACATAAATTCCTTCACTCTTGGCCAATTCATAATCGGCTGGTGTTGCAGAAACATAAATGACTTGGTTTTGTAAACTTTCAAATTCTTCAAATTTTAAAGGTCGATTGTCCATAGCTGCTGGTAACCTGAAGCCATATTCCACTAAGTTTTCTTTTCGACTTCTATCACCACCATACATAGCATGCACTTGCGAAATGGTTACGTGACTTTCATCCACAATCATTAAAAAATCATCTGGAAAATAGTCTAATAAACAGAAAGGTCTTGTTCCAGGTAATCTTCCGTCTAAATATCTCGAGTAATTTTCAATTCCAGAACAATAGCCTAATTCACGAATCATTTCTAAGTCGAAATTGGTTCGTTCTTCTAATCGTTTGGCTTCTAAATGTTTTCCAATTTCTTTGAAATAATCTACTTGTTTGGTCAAATCTTGTTGGATTTCCCAAATAGCTCCATTTAAAACATCAGGTGAAGTCACAAACATATTCGCTGGATAGATGTTTAGTTTATCGTATTTTTCAATTACTTTAGAATCTCTGGCATCAAAAGCTTCAATTTCTTCTATTTCGTCACCAAAAAAGTGAATTCTAAAAGGATCATCTGCATAACTTGGAAAAATTTCAACGGTATCACCTTTTATTCGGAAAGTTCCTGGTGTAAATTCAGCTTCAGTTCTAGAATATAAACTTTGAACTAATTGATGTAATAATTTGGTTCTTGAAATAACTTGGTCTTTTTCTACAGCAACAATATTTTTTTGAAACTCAACAGGATTTCCGATACCATACAAACATGAAACAGAAGAGATTACAATAATATCTCTACGACCAGAAAGTAGGGCAGAAGTAGTACTTAAACGTAATTTTTCAAGCTCTTCATTGATAGATAAATCTTTTTCAATATAAGTTCCAGTTACAGGAATAAAGGCTTCTGGTTGATAATAATCATAGTAAGAAACAAAGTATTGCACCGAATTTTCAGGAAAAAACTGTTTGAATTCAGAATATAATTGAGCAGCCAATGTTTTGTTGTGAGCCAAAACCAAAGTTGGTTTTTGAACTTCTTGCACCACATTGGCAACAGTAAACGTTTTTCCAGAACCTGTAACACCTAATAAAGTTTGGTATTTTTCACCATCAACAATTCCTTTTGAAAGTTTTTCAATGGCTTGAGGTTGATCTCCAGTAGGTTTATAATCAGAAACGACTTTAAATTTCATGTAATTGAATTGCAATTTTATAAATGTAAAGTTACAAAGTAATATTAAGATTTTCCAATTGTAGAATAAATTATATATTTGTTTTGATTTCTAGATCTATAAGTTAGATTTGAGTCAGTTATTATGAAGAAAAAGATATTTTATTTTTTGGTTTTTTTATTTACCAACCATTTTATTTTTGGACAAGTATTTGTTCAACAATATGCAAATGTTGCTAATCAGGTTTCACAATCAAATATTACAGCGAACTTAACTGAATTTCAAAATTTAGGTGTAAAGAGACGAGGAACACAACCACTTGAAAACACTTACAATTGGTTAAGAAATAAGTATTTAGGTTTTGGATATACTACATCTCAATTACAGGAAGACACTTATACTAACGCTTCTTTTACTTGTAAAAATCTTATTGTTACTAAAGTTGGAACAGTTTATCCCAATACTTATGTCATTATTTGTGGTCATTATGATTCTATTATTGGAACAGGTACGAATGACAATGGAAGCGGAACTTCAGCTATTTTAGAAGTGGCTCGTTTACTCCAAAATGTCTCTACTGAATATTCTATAAAATTCATTCATTTTAGTGGTGAAGAAGATGGATTAATTGGTAGTCAACACTATGTAAATAACGTTGTAAATGGCACAACACCTAAAATGGATATTAAATTGGTTTTTAATTTAGATCAAGTTGGTGGAGTTGCTGGTGCTGTTAATAACACAATTACTTGTGAAAGGGATTTAAGTGCTCCAACGACCAATAATGCAGCTTCAAACACAATTACAAACGAACTGATTACTTGTGTTGGATTATATTCTCCGTTAAACACTAATTTATCAAATGCTTATGGTTCTGATTATGTTCCTTTTGAAAATAATAATGAAGTAATTACAGGTTTTTATGAAACTAATGAATCCACACATCCACATTCTGCAACAGATTTATTGGTAAACATGGACCCAATTTATAATTATAATGTTGCAAAAGCAGCTACTGGAGCAATGTTACATTTTGCAGTGGCTTCAACAACATTAAGTCAGTCTTCTTTTGATAATGATTTTAAAATTAGTTTTTTTCCAAATCCAACTAAAGAGTTTTTGAGTATTAATTTTGGTAAAAATCCAGAAGAAAAGTACACTTTACAATTGATTGATACTAATGGAAAAATTGTTCAAACAGAAAACATCAACAATCCAAAGCAATTAGAAACTATCAATGTGAGTAATTTATCAAAAGGTATTTATTTAGCTAACTTAATTTCTGAAAAAAGTAGTGATAGAACTAAAATTGTTATTGATTAATCCCAACATTCCATCAAAAGTAAATCACCAGATTGGTGTGTGATTTTTACAATTCCGTCTTCAGTTACATGATTGCTGCTTCCTGTTTTGTAGCCAATAGTTAAAGATAAATTGTCTAAAGGGTAAAATAGGTTGGTGGAATCAATTCCTTTTACTTCTCCAATTGGGATTAAAGATATTACACTGTTTTTTGGATACCATTTTTCAAATTTTGAAGGTAATAAAAATATTTTTGAATGATCATCTAAAATAACAATTTTCAATAAATCTCTGTATCGAACAATATTTGTAATGTTTGTAATCGTATGATCAGCTCTTTTTCCGGTTGCCCAAATGACATTTACGGCTGGAATATTTCGTTCAATTAAGTAATCAAAAGCTTTCTCTAAATCGGTTTTATCTTGGTTTGGAGTATGAACAATTTCAATTGGATATTGACTTTCTTTATAAAAATTAGCATCAAAACCTCTATCAAAATCACCTAATAAAACATCAACTTTAATTCCCAATTCTAAAACACGTTCAATAGCAGAATCCAAAACGATTACCAAAGGTGACCATTCTAAAAGTTGACCCAATAATTCTTCACTACAAGCAGCACCATTAGCAATAATTAGAGCTGGTTCTTGATCGTCGCGAACTATATGATGTGAAGACATTTGGTTTTGATTTGAAAATTATTGGATAACGTAAGTTTTAGTATCAATTTCAGACAGACTAAAATAACCAAAAGCAAAGTTATCAGGATTTGTTTGATTTACAAAATTTCCTCTAACAGTAGCTGGTGGTGTACTAAAAGGGCTTCCTCCATTTCCACCCGAAATTCCTAATAAAACATTCAGGTAATTGTAATATCTTTCCGAAATTCCATGTAAGGTAAAAGTCAAAACATCAGTAGGTTTCATGTCTTCATTCGTATACAAACCAAACATTTGATTGCCTTGAAAAAACTCATCGTTTATAACATCATATTCAGGTAATAAACTAAAACTAGAATCAAATTGAACCAAATAAAAATCATTAGTTGTTCCATTATCTTGAAAAAAGAATTTCACTTCAATTTCATCTCCTAAAAAACCTCCTTCATCATTTTGTTCTACTGTGTCTATTGTAGGAGAAGCAATTAAACTTTCTGTAGCAGTGTAGGTTTCTCCATTGGCAATTACAGTTAAAAAATAAGTTTCTCCAATAACTGGATTAAAATTTCCGCAAACATATTCTCCTGTTCCAGGATTTTCAATAAAAGTATACGTATTTGATGAATCTGTAATGAAGACAGTAGCACCAGAAACCTTTGGAATTACATTGGAGTAATAATCAGTTGTTGTACTTAATTTAATTTTTTGTTCGTTTCCATTAGTTCCTTTTTTCCAAAGCATAGAAGCTTCAATCACTAATTTAGGATTTGAAGTATCCAAATCAACATCTACAACGTCTTCACAGCTAATTAAACTTAAAGCCATGACAATAAGTAAGATAATAAATGTTGTTATTTTATATATAAATTTGACCATGATTTAAAATTTAAAATTATACGTTACACTAGGAACAATTCCAAAAATTGACAGTCTAACAGCTTCATTGTTACCTGAATCTTGATTTTGTCTAAAGTTTATGGAAGCAGCATTTTTTCTACTGTAAAGATTATATATTCCAAAAACCCATTCTCCTTTGACTTTTTTTCCTGCGTTATTTCTTGGAGTCATTGTGGCTGAAATATCCAAACGATGATATGTTGGTAAATTGTTACTGTTTCTATCGCTAAAACTTGGAACAGTTATGCCTAAATATTGATATTGACCATTTGGATAAGTTACTGGTTGTCCTGTTTGTAAACTAAAAATACTGCCAAAACTCCATTTGTCATTCAACTCATACATTCCTGTCACAGATAAATTATGGGTTTTATCCCAACCAGTTTTATACCAATTACCATTATTTATTCCGATTTCATCAGCAGTTCTTCCTGGAGTTTGTTGTTCTGAACGTGATAAAGTATAAGAAATCCAACCACTTAATTTTCCTTCGTTCTTTTTAGCTAAAATTTCTAAACCATAAGCTCTCGATTTTCCTGCTAAAACTACTTGTTCAATAGCATTATTTGCAATTAAATCGGCTCCATCAATATAATCTAAACGGTTTTTAATGTCTTTATAAAATGATTCAATTTCTAAAGTATATTTTCCATTGGCAAAATTTCTAAAATAACCAATCGCATACTGATCTAAAATCTGAGGTTTTAAAAAGTCATCACTTGGAGCCCAAACATCTAATGGAGTAGGAGATTGTGTATTTGAAATTAAATGCAAATATTGAGTCATTCTATTATAACTCATTTTAATAGATTGCTTATAATCGATAGAATACGATAACGCTAATCTAGGCTCAAGGTTATCAAAACTAGCTATAGTTTCATTTGAACCATATTTTTTGGTTCCAATTGGAGTTGCTTTTTCATAAATTTTTAAATCCGAATCATAATTTACGGCTTGATTGTTCTCATAAACATTGATTTCCTGACTCCCCAAACGATAAAACATACTGTATCTCAAACCATAATTTATGGATAATTTTTCAGAAATTGTTTGTTCAGCATCTAGATAAATGGCTGGTTCAAAAGCATATTTTTTATCTAATTGGTCAGGATTAATTCCAGATTCTGAATCAGTTGGTTCAATTTTTCCTGGATTGAAATCATAATAAACGGTGTTGATTCCATAAGTTAATTTTGTTTTATCGGTTAAATAATGTTTGAAATCATATTTAAAATTGTAGTTTTTAATGCCACTGTCCCAATTAAAACCAATAAAATCCAAAGTTAAACCATAATAATAATCACTATAAATTAAAGAAGCATTTGAAAACAATTTATCATTAAATAAATGATTCCATCTAAAGTTTAAAACACTATTTCCATAAGTATTTACAAAGCTTTCATTTAGGCTAAAAACATCTCTTCCAAAATAACCAGAAAGATATAAATTGTTGTTTTCGTTTACTTTATAACTTAATTTGGTATTCAAATCATAAAAATAAGCAGAATTTTGATTGTCTGTTAATTTTAAAAACAAGTGAGCATACGAACTTCTACCTCCAATTAAGAATGAACCTTTGTCTTTAACGATTGGACCTTCAGCAAGAATTCGACTCGAAATTAAACCAATTCCACCATTTACATGAAATTCTTTGCTGTTTCCTTCTTTCTGATAAATATCTAAAACGGAAGCCACTCTTCCTCCAAAACGTGCTGGAATTCCACCTTTGTATAGTTTTAAGTCTTTAATAGCATCAGCGTTAAAAACAGAGAAAAAACCAAATAAATGCGATGAATTATAAATAGTCGCTTCATCTAAAAGAATCAAATTTTGATCAACAGCTCCACCACGAACATTAAAACCAGATTGTCCTTCACCAGCATTAGTCACACCAGGAAGCGTTAAAATAGATTTTAGAATATCAACTTCACCTAAAACTACAGGTAGTTTTTTTATAGTGCTAACAGCTAATTTGTTAACACTCATTTCTGGACTTTTGATATTAATTTTATTTGGATTATCAACTAAGACAACTTCTTGTAAAACTTCTTCACTTTCAACAATTGAGAAGTTGTTTTTAATATTTTGAGTCAAATCAATAGTAGTTTTGATTTCTTTGAAGCCTAAATAACTAATTCGAACTGTATAGGTTCCTTCAGGAAGTGTTATGGAATAGAAACCATATTCATTTGTAGATGTTCCAGTTTTTAACTCTTCTATAATTACTGAAACACCAATTAAAGTTTCATTTGATTTTTCATCAGAAATGACTCCACTTAAAGTAAATTTATCTTGCGAATAGGAAAATATACTAAATAATAAAAGAAATAAAGAAACAACTCGTCTTAATAACATGGCATAAATTTTGAGTTACAAATTTGATAATATTATTCTAAATTATTCTTTATCAAATGTTAATTTGTGGTTAATTGCCAAAATAATTTTTATTTTTACGAAAACAAAAAACAATATGCGAATTGTACTTTCAATAGCTACTCTATTTCTAATCTCATTTTCCGCTTTGGCACAAAAAGAAGTCCAAAAGAAATCAGGAGAATTGAAGTTGGAAAATTATAAATTACCTACTTTTGATGAAACTCCAAAAGTTGAAGAACCTCAAGCAACTCTAGGATATAAAAGCATATTGTCAAAAAAAGAAGATAATTATCTTAAAAAATTCACTTTTAAAAAAGAGGATAAAGTACAGCCAATAATGGTTCAAAAAGATAAAGGATATGATTTTGATGAAGACAGGAAAAGTGCATTAAATGATAGACTAAAAGAGGCAACAACAGGTAATCAAACCACACAGTATTTAGGAGAATATACAGTAGAAACCAATTTAATCAAAGTAATGTGCCGTGATCATCAAGAACCAGATGGTGATGTTGTTTCTATTTTAGTTAATGATGAAGTTGTGGTACAAAGTGTATATTTAGAATCAGGTTATAAAACATTCTTTTTAACTTTAAAAGAAGGTACAAATCATATTGATTTTAAAGCACTTAATCAAGGAACTTCTGGGCCAAATACAGCTGCTTTTGTAGTATTTGATGAATTTGGTAAACAAATCACATCTAGTCAATGGAATCTAAATACTGGTGTGAAAGCAAGTTTAATTATTATGAATAAAGCTAAAGAAACTCCTGAAGAAAAAGCATCAAACTCGAAAGAAGAAACTACTAAAGAAGAATAAATACATTTAATAGTTAAAATAATATTTTAAAAAAGTGAGTAAATAAAAAGCTATGAAGCAAAAAATTATAATATTATTTTTTCTAATATCATTCAATATTTTTGCTCAAAAAGAGAGTAAAATAGATTATATTTCCTTTAAGTATAATATTTCAAATGTGCTTTTCTCTGAAGTAGAAGTTTCAATTATAGAAAATGGTTCATTAGGCAATAAAACTTTTAATTTAGAGGCAAAATACTATGAAGGTATAAAAAAGAGAAAAAAGAAAAAGACAATAAGTAAAGAAGATTTTAATAGCATAATTGAAGCTGTTTGTAAGATAAATAATTCTGATTTAATTGAAAATTTTTCAAATGGTTTTGATGGTTCAACAACAGAACTTGAATTTGGTACTGTTTTTTATAATTCCATAAATTTTAAATTATGGAGTGTTAGTAAAAGACAAAACAATACTAAGCTCAAAGATTTTATTGAAGCAGTACAATTAATTTTAAAAGTTACTGAAATAGAAATAGAAGATTACAATTAATACTATTGCTAACAATTGTTTTCTATAATGGCTTAGATTTGTTTTTCCTTTAAAAAATATCTAAAATCAATAAAATTTCTATACTCTCTTAGTCTGTGACTAATTAAATCCAATAGTATATAAACAAAAAACGTCCTAATTTCTTAGGACGTTTTTATTTATATATGAAATTTATTTTATTTCAATTTTGCTAAAATACCGTTTAATGTTGCACTTGGTCTCATAGCTTTATCAGTTAATTCAAAATTTGGATGATAGTAACCACCAATCTCTTGTGGTTTACCTTGAGCAGCAATTAACTCTTCATTAATTTTAGCTTCATTAGCCGTTAAATCAGCAGCTATAGGAGTGAAGATGGCTTTCAATTCAGCATCTTTATCTTGATTGGCTAAAGCTTGAGCCCAATATAAAGCTAAATAAAAGTGCGAACCTCTATTATCAATACTTCCAATTTTTCTAGCTGGAGATTTGTCATTTTGTAAGAATAATTCTGTAGCTTCATCTAAAGTTTCAGATAAAACTAAAGCTTTTGGATTGTTGAATGTTAAACCTAAATGTTCATATGAAACACCTAAAGCTAAAAATTCACCTAATGAATCCCAACGTAAATAACCTTCTTCAATAAATTGTTCAATATGTTTTGGAGCAGAACCACCAGCACCAGTTTCAAATAAACCACCACCATTCATTAAAGGAACGATTGATAACATTTTGGCTGATGTTCCAACTTCTAAAATTGGGAATAAATCCGTTAAATAATCTCGTAAAACATTTCCTGTAACAGAAACTGTATCTAAACCTTTAACAATTCTTTCTAATGAAAATTTAGTAGCATCAACCGGATTCATGATATGAATATCTAATCCTGTAGTATCGTGATCTTTTAAGTATAAGTTTACTTTTTCAATAATTTGTCTGTCGTGAGCTCTTTTATCATCTAACCAAAAAACAGTCGCTACACCAGTTGCTCTTGCACGACTTACAGCTAACTTAACCCAGTCTTGAATTGGAGCGTCTTTTACTTGACACATTCTAAAAATATCACCCGTTTCAACTTCTTGTTCCATGATAATATTTCCGTTTGCATCTTTTACCTTTACAGTACCATTTGCAGCCATTTGAAACGTTTTATCATGTGAACCATATTCTTCTGCTTTTTGAGCCATTAATCCAACATTTGGAACACTTCCCATAGTTTTTGGATCTAAAGCACCGTTTTCTCTACAAAAATCGATAGTAGCTTGATAAATTCCAGCATAACATCTGTCTGGAATAATAGCTTTAGTATCTTGAGATTTTCCAGCTGCATTCCACATTTGTCCCGAATTACGAATCATTGCAGGCATTGAAGCATCAATAATTACATCAGAAGGAACGTGTAAGTTTGTAATTCCTTTATCAGAATTTACCATGGCTAAAGCTGGTCCGTTTTCAATAGCAGCATTTAAAGCAGCTTCAACTTCAGCTTCTTTTGCGTGACCAGCAATTTTAGCATACACATCACCTAAACCGTTTTTAGTATCAACACCTAATTCAGCAAATAAATCAGCATATTTAGCAAAAACATCCTTAAAGAAAACTTCCACGAAAGCTCCAAAAATTAAAGGATCGGAAACTTTCATCATCGTAGCTTTTAAGTGTACCGAAAATAAAACCCCTTTTGCTTTTGCATCAGCTACTTGTTCAGCGATAAATTTCTTTAAAACTTTCATATTGATTACTGATGAATCAATGATTTCACCAGCTTTTAATGGAGAACTTGCTTTTAATGTTTTTGTTACACCATCTGTACTTTCAAATTCGATTGAAAAACTTCCTTCTTCATTGATAGTAACAGATTTTTCAGAACCATAAAAATCACCATTTTCCATATGAGAGACGTGAGATTTTGAATCAGATGACCAAGCACCCATTGAATGAGGATGTGCTTTGGCATAATTTTTAACAGCTTTTGGTGCACGTCTATCAGAGTTTCCTTCACGTAAAACTGGGTTTACAGCAGAACCTAAAACTTTTGCATATTTGGCTTTAATATTTTTTTCTTCTTCTGTATTTGCTTCACCAGGATAATTTGGAATAGCAAAACCTTGTGATTGTAATTCAGCAATTGCTTCTTTTAATTGAGGAACAGAAGCTGAAATATTTGGTAACTTTATGATGTTAGCTTCTGGTTGAGTAGCTAATTGACCTAATTCTGATAAAGCATCAGCAATTTTTTGGTCGTCTTTTAAATATTCTGGGAAATTAGATAAAATTCTTCCTGCTAAAGAGATATCTCTTGTTTCTAAATCAATATTTGCAGGTTTTGAGAAAGCTTGTACAATTGGCAAAAAAGAATGTGTTGCCAACATAGGAGCTTCATCAGTAATAGTATAAATAATTTTAGATTTGTTAGACATGAAAAATGTTGTTTTAGTTATAAAATTTTAAGAAACTTAGTAATAATGTGAATGATTCAATTATTTTTAAGCCAGGCAAATATAAGAAATTTGAAACTATTTTGCCTGAGATTAATCCGAAATCGTTTGAATTACCAAATTCGTATTATAACTTATTTAAAATATGAATTTGATAAAATTAGTAATTGATTTTTGTCAAAAAAAAAGTCCCAACAGATGTTGAGACTTTATTATGAGAAAGTTGGATACTAGTTTTTGTATCTTCTTTCTTTGATTTTTGCTTTCTTACCAGTAAGTTCTCTGAAGTAGAAAATTCTAGCTCTACGAACTTTACCTCTTTGGTTCACTTCAACTTTTTGTAAAGCTGGCATGTTGATAGGGAAGATACGCTCAACACCTACAGAACCTGACATTTTACGGATTGTGAAAGTTTCAGTTGCACCAGCACCTCTTCTTTGGATTACAACTCCTTTGAAGAACTGAGTTCTAGTTTTTTCACCCTCTTTAATTTCATAGTACACAGTGATAGTATCACCAGCACCAAATGCAGGGAAATCTTTTTTTGTAACAAATTCGTTTTGTACGAAATCAACTAAATTTGACATAATAATATAAATAACATATTCAATCTAAGCAACATACACGTGTCTCGTCAGAGGTTGGTTAAATGTGGGTGCAAAATTAGTAAAAAAGTTGATAGTTACAAGTGAAAAGTAAAAGTTTTTTCTGTTTTGGTTATAAGTTTAAAGGGTTAATAGTTTAAAAGGTAATTATAACTACAACTATTAACTTCAAACTATTAATTCATAACTCATTACTCTAACAAATCCGGTCGTCTATTCTTAGTATGTTCCAAAGCTTTTTCTTCTCTCCATTCTTCAATTTTGGCAAAATTTCCACTCAATAAAATATCTGGTACTTTCATGCCTTTATATTCAGCAGGTCTAGTATAAATAGGAGGTGAGAGTAAGTTATCTTGAAAACTATCCGTCAAAGCTGAAGTTTCATCAGATAAAACTCCTGGAATTAATCGAATAATTGCATCACAAAAAACTATTGCTCCAATTTCTCCACCTGAAAGCACATAATCTCCAATTGAAATTTCTTTGGTAATATGCAAATCACGGACTCTTTGATCAACTCCTTTATAATGACCACATAAAATAATAATGTTTTCATACATAGACATCGAATTAGCCATTTTCTGATTCAAAGTTGAACCATCTGGAGTCATATAGATGATTTCGTCATAATTTCTTTGCGATTTTAAATCTAAAATACAATCATCAATAGGTTGCACATTCATTACCATTCCTGCTCCACCACCATATTGGTAATCATCTACACTTTTTTGTTTATTGGTTGTGTAGTCTCTTAAATTATGAAAATGAACTTCTACCAATTCTTTTTCAATGGCTCTTTTCATGATAGAACCTTCAAAAGGACTTTTTAGTAAATCTGGTAAAACGGTTATAATGTCGATGCGCATAAGATATGATTGCAAAAAATTAAGACCACAAAGTTACAAAGTTTTAAATCAGTAACTAATTTTAAAACAGGAATTGCTCTTGAATGGATTTACTTTTATATTGCTACCAGACTATACATCATAGGAATTTTATTTTCCAAATGTTTTATTCTGAATTTATTAGGTTCAAATTCAATCGTTTCATTAAAGCAGTTGTAATTTGAATAGTCATATTCTTCAAAATATTCAATTTGTAAACCATTATTTAAAAGTGATTGGAAAACTTCTGAAAGTGAATGATTCCAACTAATATATTTATTTGAAATAGCAGCATTTTTATCTGCATAAGTTCCTGTGTTTTCCTCTTGAATTGATTTTTCGTTGTGATAATGGTATTGAATTTTGGTGAAATCATCATCAAACATCCAAACTACTGGATGAAATTCTACAAAAACCAATTTACCATTGGGTTTCAAAAAATGAGAAATTACTTTTGCCCAT
Source organism: Flavobacterium ponti (assembly GCF_042652765.1). Taxonomy (NCBI): domain Bacteria; kingdom Pseudomonadati; phylum Bacteroidota; class Flavobacteriia; order Flavobacteriales; family Flavobacteriaceae; genus Flavobacterium; species Flavobacterium ponti. The sequence continues at coordinate 241,860 of NZ_JBHSGW010000025.1, read as the reverse complement.
TTATCTAAATTGGGTAACCAACCAATTGTTCCATAACTTGTGTAAACTATATCAAATTTTTCGTCTAAATGATTAGGTGTTTCATAAACATCACAACAAATAAATTTGGCATCTAAGCCTAATTCTTTGTTTAATTCTTGAGCTTTTTCAATGGCTTTGTCAGATAAATCAATTCCAGTACAATTAGCTCCAAGTCTTGCTAATGAAAGCGTGTCTTGTCCAAAATGACATTGCAAATGCAAAATACTTTTTCCTTTGATGTCTCCTAAAAGGCTTAAATCAATTTCAGGAACCGAGTTTTTACCTTTTAAAAAATCGGGAACATTATAAAATTCAGAAGCTACATGAACATCAACTTGTTTATTCCATGCTTTTTTATTTACACTCTGATAATCATCAATATTCATATAGTTTTTAGTTTAATTTTGAACAATTTACTTCAAAAAAATAAATTGACAAAAAAATTATGGATTTGTAGACCAAAGTGAGGCTCCTTTTAACATGGCTCTTCTTGGTAATTTTAAACCAGCTACGATTAATTCAGCAAAATCTTCAGGCTGTAAAACAGAATCTTCAGAGTCTTTGTTTGCGATTCCTAATTCAATTGACATATCAGATGCAATTGTACTTGGTGTTAAGGTGCAAACTCTGATGTTGTTTTTGCGAACTTCTTTCATTAAAGATTCTGACATACCAATGACAGCAAATTTTGAAGCAGAATAAGCAGAAGTATTTGCATTTCCTGTTAATCCAGCCGTTGAAGAAACATTAATGATATCACCTTTATTTTTGTCTATTAAAAACGGAAGTACTTCTTTTGTAACATAATACATTCCCATGACATTTGTTTGAATGATTTCTGACCATTTATCAACTTGCATCTCATTAAAAGAGCCAAAAGCAGCAACACCAGCATTGTTCACTAAGATATCAACACTTCCAAAGTTGGAGATAATTTGCTTAATTCCTTTTTGAACTTCTTCATAATTACCAATATTAAAAACAGAGTAAGTAGCATTTACACCTAATGCTTTTAATTCTGCAACCGTTTCTTGTAAACTTTTTTCACTTCTTCCAGTAATGGCAACATCAATACCTTCTTTTGCAAAAGCTAATGCAGTTGCTTTTCCAAGTCCTCTATTTCCTCCAGTTATTATTGCTTTTCTACCTTTTAAATTTTCCATTTCACTTTGTTTTTTATTTGAAAGTAAAATTAAGAAATTAATGAGTCTTAGACTTGTTACAAACCTTAAATTAATTATAAATTTAAGTTCTTATATTTTAGAGTTTTGTTATGATTTTGAAGTTTTTTATGTCTAATAAAATCACTAATTTTGCACTCTAAATTTAAATTAAAAAACATGCAAGACGGAATTTACGCAAAATTTAATACACCTAAAGGTAGCATTTTAGTAAAATTAACTCATGATAAAACACCAGGAACAGTTGGTAACTTTGTAGGATTAGCTGAAGGTCAGTTAGAAAACACTGCAAAACCAATGGGAACTCCATATTACAATGGATTAAAATTTCACCGTGTAATTCCTGATTTTATGATTCAAGGTGGATGTCCACTAGGAACTGGAACTGGTGATGCAGGTTACAAATTTGACGATGAGTTTCATCCAGAATTAAAACATGATAGACCAGGAGTTTTATCTATGGCAAATGCTGGACCAGGAACAAATGGTTCACAGTTTTTTATTACACATATTCCAACTGAATGGTTAGATAACAAACATACTGTTTTTGGACATGTGGTTGAAGGACAAGATGTTGTTGATGCTGTTGCTCAAGAAGATTTAATTGAATCTATCGAGATTATTAGAGTGGGAGATGAAGCTAAAAATTGGAATGCAATTGAAGCTTTTAGAACATTTGAAGGTTCTCGTGAAAAAAGAATAGCGGAACAAAAAAGATTAGCTGAAGAAGCTTTAGAAAAATTAGCCGCTGGTTTTGATAAAACGGAAAGTGGTTTACGTTACAAAATGATTCAAAAAGGAAGTGGTAAACAAGCTGAAAAAGGAAAAAATGTTTCTGTTCATTACCAAGGGTCGTTAGAAAACGGACAAGTTTTTGATTCATCATACAAAAGAAAACAACCAATTGATTTTCAATTAGGAGTTGGGCAAGTTATTTCTGGTTGGGATGAAGGTATTGCCTTATTACAAGTTGGAGACAAAGCTCGTTTTGTAATTCCATCACATTTAGGTTATGGTTCAAGAGGAGCTGGAGGAGTTATTCCACCAGACGCAACTTTAATTTTTGATGTTGAATTAATGGATGTTAAGTAGTTTTAAGCTAACTGTTAGCCGTTTACACTGAAATGACTAACTGACAAATAATAAGAATCCCAATGATTAATTTTATTGGGATTTTTTTATATTTTTACTTTTTTAAAACCAATACAAATGAAATTAAAATCTATATTATTTGCATCAATGACAATTGTCATATTTTCTTGTTCTCCTAAAGTAATTCCAACTACACAAAACATTGAAAAAGAAGTAAAATCTGAAGTTGTTTTAACTCAAAATCAAATTGAAGGTAAAGCTATCTTTGAAGCTAATTGTGCTAAATGTCATAAATTATATGAGCCTTCTTCTCGTACTCCTGAAAAATGGGCTTCTGTATTAAAATGGATGCAACCTAAAGCAAGAATTTCTGATGTAGAGAGAGAAAAAATATATGATTATGTAACAAATGGTATGTAATTTGAGTTTGCAAAAAAAATATATCCAATGAAACATCTATTTTCTATACTCTTTTTTCTATTTTCTTTTTTCTCATTCAGTCAAATACAACATTGTGGTTTTGATTTTACTTCTTATTTAGTGGTTGATGTTCATGAAAATGGTAAAACTATAAATCTAGACAACATTAAAATTTCGCTAATTGATAAAGAAGGTAAAGAAGTCATAAACACTAACAATACATTGAGTTGGAAAGATGGAAATAAACCCATGATTTTCTCCAAAAACTATTTGATTAGTAAGCAAGGAGAAAAGGAACGTTGGTTTTTTCCATATGCAAAAGACAATTATTTATTATCTGTTACAAATACATTTCCTGCTGAGCAATACAGTATTAAAGTAGAAGATTTAAACAATAGGTTCAAAACTCAAATTATTGAATTAAACAGTTTTAATCTTTATATCTTATGCTCAAGTGAAAACGAAAAACAAGCTCGTAAATTTGGACCAAGAAGTAATAGTCCTATTGAGGTTGTGATGGAGTAGTGTTATTGATATTTCATTTTAATAGTATTCAATATCCAAAACATCTCTTAATCTATTAATACTATGTTTGTACATTTTTGAAAAGAATATAGTTATAAAAATGAATCTAATAATAAATAATTGTCCAATTGCTACCAAAATATAGAAAATGATATCTTTTGGATTTGTTATAGTTTGAAAAATAATTGCAACAATTGGTAGTATGAATAAGATACTAAATAAAACTTTAAACGCTTTATTAACTTCTAGATTTACAAAACCATTTTTATTTTCAATTTTTCCAGACATTACACACAATGCACCTTTTCCAATTTCAGAGGAAATTATTTTAAAAGTATTATTTTTTATGATTCCGCGAAAAGATTTATCAGTATAACTTGAGATAAAATTTTTAGAATATTCTGTTCTTCGCTTTAATCTTTCTAATGTATCTTCTTGATTATCAATTAACCTAAATTTTATTTCTTTAGTTGGGAATATTTTCATCAATTAATAATTATAATTTGTCAATAAATTTACTTCCACTTAATATTACAACCCATACTTGGTTTTTGAACTTCGTTTAAATGTCTATTATAGACTATACTATCAATAGCATTTCTTAAATCACTACCACTAACAGGAATTCCATTTCCAGGTCTTGAATCATCTAATTGTCCTCTGTAAATTAGTTTGTCAAGATTGTCAAATAAGAAAAAATCTGGAGTACAAGCTGCATCATAAGCTTTTGCAACTTCTTGAAATTCATCAAACAAATAAGGAAAATCTACTTTATTTTTTAAAGCAAAATCAGCCATTTTATCAGGAGCATCTTGAGGATATTTTATAATATCATTACTTGATATGGCTACAATTCCGATTCCTTGAACTCTATAATCATTGGCTATCATTACAACTTCATCAATTACATGCAAAACAAAAGGACAATGGTTACACATAAAGATAACTAAAGTTCCTAATTTACCTTTGCAATCGTCGAAGTTGAACTTTGTATTGAAATTAGAAGCTGGTAATAAAAAATCAGGTGCTTTTGTTCCTAACGAAAGCATGTTTGATGGAGTTAATGACATTTTTAGTTTTGGATTTGTGGTTGATTGTTAACTGTTATACGGAAAGTTTTACAAAAGGTTACAAGATTTTATTATTTTTGAATTCATTTATAACATAGAGTCTTTATTGAAAAGATTCTGAAACGAGATACTAATAAAATGCAAAACGAATTAACTTGGGCAGAATTTGAAAAAGTAGAAATGCGAATTGGAACAATACTAGAAGTGAATGATTTTCCAGAAGCAAGAAATCCGGCTTATCAAATTCATATTGATTTTGGGAATGCAATAGGAGTGAAGAAGACTTCAGCACAAATCACTAAAAAATATACAAAAGAAGAGTTAATAGGAAAGCAAATTGTTGCAGTCATAAACTTTCCTAAAAAACAAATTGGAAATTTTATGAGTGAATGCCTTTTGTTGGGTTCAATAGGTGAAGCTAAAGAAGTAGTTTTATTATCTTCTGACAAACCTGTTGAAAATGGACTTAGAGTGGGTTAAAAAAGAGCATAGAAAATAGACAACAGAACAAAGACTTTATTAAATCTTTTATTCACAATATCTATTTTCTATGCTCTATTTTCTATATTCTAAAAAAATTATTCTTGCATACTGTGATAAACATTCATCACGTCATCATCTTCCTCAATTTTTTCTAATAATTTCTCAACATCAGCTACTTCTTCTGGAGAAAGTTCTTTAGTTACTTGAGGAATTCTCTCAAATCCAGAAGATAAAATTTCTAAACCTCTTGATTCTAATTCTTTTTGAATAGCACCAAAACTTTCAAATGGAGCATACATTACAATTCCGTCTTCGTCTTCAAAAATTTCTTCTACACCAAAATCAATCATTTCTAATTCCATTTCCTCTACATCAATTCCTTCAGCAGGAATTCTAAAATTACAAGTGTGATCGAACATAAATTCCACTGAACCTTGTGTGCCAAAGGTTCCGTTGCATTTGTTAAAATAACTTCTAATATTGGCTACAGTTCTATTGTTATTATCAGTTGCCGTTTCAATAAGAATAGCAATTCCATGAGGAGCATAACCTTCAAATAAAACTTCTTTGAAATTGGCTGTGTCTTTATCGGATGCTTTTTTGATAGCGCGTTCCACGTTATCTTTAGGCATATTTGCCGATTTAGCATTTTGAATAACAGCACGTAAACGAGAATTGGTTTCCGGATTTGGACCACCTTCTTTAACGGCCATTACAATATCTTTTCCTATACGTGTAAACGTTTTAGCCATTGCAGACCAACGTTTCATTTTTCGTGCTTTTCTAAATTCGAATGCTCTTCCCATTTCTATATTGTTTTAAACGTAGCAAAAATAATTTTTTTAGATTCAATATCAAAATTTGTTAAACAATAAAGCTTATATTTGTATTATTCACTCATCACATAAAATAAAATTTAAATTACTACTTAAATTATTTAAGGAAAATAATTGATGGTAAAGTAACTGGAATAATTATGGAATAAAATTTAGAGAAATAAATATAATAAATGAATATTACAAAAAATTTTTATAGAATAATAAATTGGTTTTTTGACAGACCTAAATTTTTTGGCTCTATTGTTTTTACTACTTTAAGTTTTTTATTTATTTATATTGCTTTTCAGAATTATAAAATAAGCAAAGAAGATAAAAAAACTGAAATGACTAACACATTAAATGTCATTTCTAAAAATATTGAACAATTACTCAAAAATTCTTATACTACAACTCTTACTTTAGCACTTACCATTAATGATGAAGGAATACCTCAGGATTTTGATTTAATAGCTAAACAATTACTGGAATCTAACAACAGTATATCTGCAGTTGAATTGGTGCCAAATGGAGTAATAAAATACATATATCCATTAGAAGAAAATAAAGCAGCTTTAAATTTAGACATTTTAAATGCAGAATTGTTTAAAAAAGAGGCTTTAAAGTCAATAAAAACAAAAAAAATATATTTCGCAGGACCATTTGAATTAACCCAAGGAGGACAAGGTATTGTAGGCAGGCTTCCAATATTTGTTAAAAATAAGTTTTGGGGGTTTTCTGCCGTTGTAATTAGTTTAGATAAACTATTAAAAACATCTGGAATACAATCTATAAAAAAAGAAAATTTTTATTTTCAATTATCAAAAGTAAATCCAAATACTGGTAAAGAAGTTTTTTATTTACCAGAGTCTATAAAACCAAAAAAAAATAATTATGTGAAAAGATATATTCCAGATGGTGATTGGAATTTATACATAATTGATAAAGATTCAAATGCTTTATTGAAATTGTTTCTAATTAAAATTTTAATAGCAATATTAGTAGCATTCACTATAGGTTATTTTATGTTCATGTTGCTTGAAAAACCAAAAGAATTAAAATATTTAATTCAAAGCCAAGCAAAAAAATTAATAAAAACAGAATTAAAATTTAAAGCTATTTTTGATCAAGCAGCTATTGGCATTGTAAATGTGGATGCTGAAACAAAAAAAATTATAGATGTAAATGAAAGATTTTGTAATTTATTAGGATACACAGTTGATGAAATGAGAGAAATGAATTTTCAAGAGATTACTCATACTGATGATATAGAAAGAAGTCTAAAAAACGTTGAAAGTATTAAAAAAGGAATAACTGATGAATATACATTTGAAAAAAGATATCTTTCAAAAGAAGGCAAGATTATTTGGGCAAATTTGACGATTACTCGCTTTGAAAAGAATGATAATTCAGAAGCAACTACACTTATAGCCTTAATTCAAGATATAACTGAACTTAAGAAAAATAAAGGATTAATTATTAATTCTCAACAAAGAATAGAATCATTAATAAATACAATTGACGGAATTGTATGGGAATGTGATGCTAGAACTTTTGAATTCAGTTTTATTAGTAAAAAAGTAGAAAATATTTTGGGTTATACTGCTGAAGAGTGGCTTTCAAGCAAAACATTTTGGCAAGATCATATCTATATTGAAGACAGAGAAAAAACTCTAAATTACTGCCTTGATAAAACCTCTTATAACTTAAACCACGATTTTGAATATAGAATGGTTGCAAAAGACGGAAGGCTCGTTTGGCTTAGTGATATTGTAAATGTTGTTTCTGATAACAATAAACCTGTTAGTTTAAGAGGAATTATGATTGATGTCACTAAAAAAAAGGAAATAGAAAAGAATTTAAACCATTCCTTTGACTTACTTTCTCAACAAAATGAACGTTTATTGAATTTTTCATATATAGTTTCTCATAATTTAAGATCACATACAAGTAATATAAGTTCTTTGATTGAATTAATTGAGACTGCTGAAAAAGAAGATGAAAAAAAGCAGTTGTTAGACTTATTAAAATCTGTATCTAATTCTCTTAACGAAACAATGACAAATTTAAATGAAGTAGTTAATATTCAAACAAATATTTCATTAACTATAGAAAAAGTAAACTTGTACAATTATGTGTCAGCAACATTAAAATTATTATCCAATCAAATTGAATTACATGATGTATTGGTCGATAATCAAATTAGTAATGACGAAGAAATAAATTATAATCCAGCCTATCTTGAGAGTATTCTTTTCAACATTATCTCAAACGCTATACGTTATTGTCATAAAGAAAGAAAATCAATTATTACTTTAAGATGCTATCGTGAAAAAGAATTTAAAATTATTGAAATTGCTGATAATGGAATAGGAATTGATTTGAAGAAATATGAAAATAAAATTTTTGGTATGTATAAAACCTTCAGTGGTTTAGCAGATTCCAGAGGAATTGGATTGTTTATTACCAAGAATCAGGTTGATGCTATGGGTGGTAATATCATTGTGGAAAGCGAACCAAATGTAGGAACTACGTTTAAAATTTTTGTCTTATGAAAAAAAACTCAGTATGGATCATAGACGATGACATGATTTTCAAAATTATTGCTCAAAAAATAATTCAAAAATCAGAGAATTTAGAAACATTATCTACTTTTTCAAATGGGCAAGAAGCTTTAGCTGCTCTTGAAAGTGCTGTGACAAATAATGAAAAACTACCAGATATCATACTCTTAGACATTGAAATGCCCTTAATGGATGGATGGGAATTTATTTGTCAAATAAAACCATTTGCATCAATTTTAAAAGAAAAAAAGATTAGAATTTATATACTCAGTTCATCCATTGCTATTGAAGATAAACTAAAAGCACAAAGTAATTCTAATATTTCGGGTTATTTGACAAAACCAATAACTTTAGAAGATTTAGTAAAAATAATTTCATAAAAAAAACAGTTGTAAATTAGTAAACAACTGTTTTTTTTTAGGATTAATTTTAATAAAGTAAACTTCTATTTCTTATAAAAAGGCATTTTCACCACCTTAGCTTTAATATCTTTATTTCTAATTCTAATATAAATTTCAGAATCTGGAGTTGAAAATGGTACAGTTACATAACCCATTCCAATAGCAATTCCTAATGAAGGAGCTTGTGTTCCAGAAGTTACAATTCCAATGTTGTTTCCATCAGCGTCCACAATTTCGTAATCGTGACGAGGAATTCCTCTTTCCACCATTTCAAAACCAACTAATTTACGTGAAACACCAGCTTCTTTTTGAGCTTTTAAGTTTTCTGAATTCGTGAATTCTTTTGTGAATTTCGTAATCCAACCTAAACCAGCTTCTAAAGGAGAAGTAGTATCGTTAATATCATTTCCGTACAAACAGAATCCCATTTCCAAACGTAACGTATCTCTTGCAGCTAAACCAATTGGTTTTATTCCAAAATCAGCACCAGCTTCAAAAACTTTATTCCAAATTTGTTCTACTTCACTGTTTTTACAATAAATTTCAAATCCACCTGAACCAGTATAACCTGTTGCAGAAATAATTACATGTTCAATTCCAGCAAAATCTGCTACTTCAAAATGATAATATTTAATTTGAGATAAATCAACCGAAGTCAATGATTGCATTGCCTCAACAGCTTTTGGTCCTTGAATAGCTAACAAAGAATAATCTTCCGATAAATCTTTCATATCAACACCTAAATCATTGTGAGATTTTATCCAATTCCAATCTTTTTCAATGTTTGAAGCATTTACCACCAATAAATATTGCTCTTCTTTGATTTTATAAATGATTAAATCATCCACAATTCCACCTTCACTATTTGGCAAGCAAGAATATTGTGCTTTACCAACTTCAAGTGTAGAAGCATCATTAGAAGATACTTTCTGAATCAAAGCCAATGCATTTTCACCAGTTAACAAAAACTCACCCATGTGCGAAACGTCAAAAACACCAACAGCTGTTCTAACTGTTTCATGTTCTGCATTAACTCCTTCATATTGCACAGGCATATTGTAACCTGCAAACGGAACCATTTTTGCTCCAAGACTTTCGTGAATGTGTGATAAAGCTGTATTTTTCATTTTTTGAAATTATATTTTTAAAGGTGCTAATTTATTGAAAATTCTACTATTTTATACTTTAAATATTAGATAAATTATCAAAAAATCATTTTTTGTTAATATTGTTAATAAACCTTGCATTTTAACAATTGTTTGCTGAATTTTGTAAACCTTAAAATTTAACAATGGAAACTACCTATTATATAAGTTCAGATTTATTATCTATTGATGCAATTCAAACTATTTTATTAGAAGATAAAAAGTTAGCCTTGTCAGAAGAAGCTATTGTAAACATTGAGAAATGTAGAAAATATTTAGATGATAAAATGAAATCTCATGAAGAACCAATTTACGGAATTAACACTGGATTTGGTTCGTTGTGTAATGTGATAATTTCCAATGAAAATTTAACGAAACTTCAAGAAAATTTAATAAAATCACATGCTTGTGGAACAGGAGAAGAAGTGCCAAGTGAGATTGTGAAAATTATGTTATTATTGAAAATTCAATCGTTAAGTTATGGACATTCAGGTGTTCAATTGGCTACGGTTGAACGTTTGATTGAGTTTTACAACAATGATATTTTACCAGTTATTTACACACAAGGTTCGCTAGGTGCAAGTGGAGATTTAGCACCTTTAGCTCATTTATCGTTACCATTGCTTGGAGAAGGAGAAGTTTATTATGATGGTTTTAGACAACCTTCAAGTAAAGTTCTTGAAAAAATGAATTGGCAACCTATAGAAATGCAATCTAAAGAAGGATTAGCTTTATTGAATGGAACCCAATTTATGAGTGCTTATGGAGTTTATATTTTATTAAAATCGTGTAAGTTATCTTATTTAGCTGATTTAATTGGAGCTGTTTCTTTAGAAGGATTTGACGGAAGAATTGAACCTTTTAATGATTTAATTCATTTGGTAAGACCCCATAAAGGCCAAATTCAAACTGCAAGAAGGTTAACTGAGTTTTTGGAAGACAGTGAAATTATAGCTCAACCTAAGAAACATGTTCAAGATCCATATTCTTTCAGATGTATGCCACAAGTTCATGGAGCTAGTAAAGATACTATTGATTATGTAAAGAAAGTTTTTAGAACAGAAATCAATTCGGTTACAGACAATCCAAATATTTTTGTGGGTGAAGATGAAATTATTTCTGGTGGAAATTTCCACGGACAACCTTTGGCTTTAGCTTTTGACTTTTTAGGAATTGCTTTGTCAGAATTGGGAAGTATTTCGGAAAGAAGAACGTATCAATTAATTTCAGGTTTACGCGAATTACCAGCTTTTTTAGTAGATAATCCAGGTTTGAATTCAGGATTTATGATTCCACAATATACAGCTGCAAGTATTGCAAGTCAGAACAAACAATTAGCAACACCAGCAAGTATTGATAGTATTGTTTCGAGTAACGGACAAGAAGATCATGTTTCAATGGGAGCTAATGCAGCTACAAAAACATTGCGAATTGTAGATAATTTAGAACGTATTTTAGCTATTGAATTATTGAATGCTTCTCAAGCGTTAGAATTCAGAAGACCATTAAAATCAAGTGAATTTATTGAAATGTTTATCAAATCATACAGAGATGAAGTTTCTTTTGTAAAAGAAGACCGAATCTTACATTATGACATTGAAAAAACAATTGCTTTTTTACAAAGTTTTCAGATAGAGTTGGAGGATTAGGAATTTTGTTTAAATTTATCTTAATATTTCAATGTTTTTAATAGTTGCTTAAATTTATATATTAAGATTGCAAGTACTAAATTCTTCTTGGAATTTTTTAGTAGAAGATTTTGAATGCAAACCATGAATATTAATAAATGAGAATGTTTTTTTAATCCATTTTTTTAAAATTTTTTATTTAAAATTTCAATAATGTTTTTTTCATTTCCTTTACTAATGTAGAAAATTGCTAATTTTACACGTTCATTAATTTCTTCATTAGAAAGAATTTTACTTTTATTTAATTCAAAAATAAATTCCGCTATATCTCCATCAATATAAGGTCCATCTGCACTTGTTTTTTTTATTTTGTTAGATAAAACAATCAAATTATTACCTGCACTATCTTTTATGAATTTAATGTTATTCCAATTTTTGTAAAAATCTTTTTCGTAATCTGTCATAAAGTATTTGTAATTATTTGTTATTTAAATATCTGCAAAATTTTGTAAATAGTGGAAAATCTTCAAAGATTAATGTTCTTAATATTTTTCTAACCCAAAAACAAACTCAAAATCCCAAGAATAGCAGGAAGCCCTTGTACAAAAAATATTTTTTTAGAAACCGAATAAGCTCCATAAATAGCTGCTACAAGCACACAGTTTAAGAAGAATAGTGCAATATTTCTTGACCAAAATTCATCTGAAATAAAGAACGTCCAAATTAAACCAGCAGCTAAAAAACCATTGTATAATCCTTGATTTGCTGCCATTGCTTTTGTGGGTTTGAATAAGTCTTTTGGAAAATTGGTAAAAACTTTTGGTGCTTTTGTGGTCCAAGCAAACATTTCTAAATACAAAAAATAAAGATGCATAAAAGCTACAAAACCTATGATAATTTGTGATAAAATATTCATCTTTTCTGTTTTTATTGGTTAAAATTATCTTCAATTCTTTTATCAGGAACAAGCCAAATAAAAGCTACAATTATATAAAGAATTCCAGAAATTAAAGGAATATATAAAGCGAACGCAATTGCAATTATATAGAGTAAATTTGATAATTTTCCTTTGTTGTCTTTTCCAACAGAATTGTAAAGAAGTGAATCTTTACCTTCAAATTTAATGATACACTTTTGAAGAATAAAGTAAGCAATTGCACAGCCTAAAAGGACAATTCCGTATAAAAACATTGGAAAATGAGCAAATTCGCTTTCACCAAGCCAAGCTGTTGCAAATGGAATTAATGATAACCAAAACAGTAAATGCATGTTTGCCCAAAGAATTTTTCCATTTACTTTTTCAACTGTGTGCATCAAATGATGGTGATTATTCCAATAAATAGCAATATAAATGAAACTCAAAATGTAACCTAAAACTTTAGGAAGTAGAGGTTTTAAGTCGTTAAAAGTATGACCTTCTGGCACACTAAACTCTAAGACCATAATGGTAATAATTATGGCTAAAACTCCATCACTAAAAGCTTCGAGTCTGTTTTTTTTCATAAAATATTTTAATTTATGACTTCAACAATTGTTGATATTTTTGATTGTGGATAATCTTTCATATGCATTTCTAGTTCTAAAAAATCACCACTAATATCTTTTATTTTTACAATCAAATCAACATTAGACTTTAAAAAAGCTGCTGTTTTTTCAGAGCTTTTCAATGTATAAGTACAATCATCAATCCAAATAACTTCAAAATCAAGAACAGTATCTTCTCCTAGTTTGCGTTCTGTTTGAAGATTACCTTTTCTTTCAATGATATATGTAACTCCCAATTCATCATCTTGAAGTTTAAATTTACCATTTTTATAGTTTTTGCAATTTTGCGAATAACTCAAAGACGAAAATCCTAAAGTAACAACAAACAATAATACTATTTTTTTCATCTTTAAAATTATTTCCATTTAAAATTTTTCTCAATCGCTTTTATCATTTCACCAGCAATGTCCTTATTTGTTGCTCCTTCGATACCTTCTAAACCAGGAGAGGAATTTACTTCAAGTAATAAAGGACCTTTTGAAGAACGAATAATATCAACACCAGCCACTTTTAAATCCATCGCTTTTGCAGCTTTTATAGCAATTTTCTTTTCTTCAGCTGTAACTTTAACTACAGAAGCAGAACCACCCATGTGAATATTAGCTCTAAATTCACCAGGAGCAGCTTCTCTTTGCATAGCAGCAACTACTTTTCCATCAACCACAAAAAGACGTAAATCCTTTCCGTTAGCTTCTTTAATAAATTCTTGAACTAAAATATTAGCATTCAAACTTTTGAAAGCGTTAATAACTGATTCAGCAGCTTTTTTTGTTTCAGCCAATACAACACCTTTTCCTTGAGTTCCTTCTAATAATTTAACAATTAAGGGAGAACCACCAACCATTTTAATTAAATCATCTGTATCTAAAGGAGAATTAGCAAATCCAGTAGTTGGAATGTCAACACCATTATTTAAAAGCAATTGTAATGAAAATAACTTATCACGAGATTGTGTAATAGCTGCAGCATTATTTAAAGCAAATACTTTTAAAGCTTCAAATTGACGTGTTAAAGCACAACCATAATAAGTCATACTTGGACGAATTCTTGGAATTACGGCATCAAAATCATTTAGAATTTTTCCACCACGATAATGAATTTCAGGTGTATCTGCATCCAATTTCATATAGCAATATTTCAGATTTAAAAAATGCATTTCATGTCCACGCATTTCTCCAGCTTCTAAAATTCGTTTATTACTATATAATTCTGGGTTACTAGCCAAAAGTCCAATTCTTAATCCTTTTTTTTCTGAAGATTCAGAATAATAGTATTCTTTTAGTTTTTCATTAGTTGGCTGGCCCAAAACAAATTTTTGCTCAGGATCAACCATAACTCTTCCAGACATAGCTTCTCTACCTAAAAGCATTCTGTATCCCATTGAATCACGATTGGTTAACGTAACTTCAATTTCCCAAGTTTTTCCACCTAAAGAAACATTAGTGCGAATTACATATCTTTTTTCACGGAATCCACTTGAACTTTTAACAATTCTTTGGTCAACTAATTGAGCATCACAATGAATAAGTGCTTTTGCATTGTTTTGAATAGGATTAATGTCAAATTTCACCCATTCTTGATGATCTTTGGTATAAGTTTTTATGTTTATAGCATGTAGTGCTGAAGTTTTGGCTCCTGAGTCAACTCTTGCTTTTATGGTTGGAATTCCAATTGTTGGCAAAGAACACCATTCTTCGCTACCTACAATGACTTTTTGTTGCATTTTGTATTGTGTTAATTTTAATCTAAAGTACTATTTTTTTTGATAAATCAAAGAGAAAAAAAAACCTACTTTTCAGCAGGTTTTTCAGATTTTTTGATTGTTACAGTAAGTTCTTGCTTATCTTCATCTAAATCCATGAAAATTTCATCTCCTTCATGTATTTTTGATGTTATAATCTCTTCTGCTAAAGCATCTTCAACATATTTTTGAATAGCTCTTTTTAGTGGTCTAGCTCCAAATTGTTTATCAAAACCTTTGTCTGCGATATAATCTTTAGCTTTTTCTGATAAATTTAAAGTATATCCTAAACCTTTAATTCTTAAATACAACTTATCCATTTCGATATCAATAATCTTATCAATATCTTCTTTTTCTAGCGAATTGAAGACAACTACATCATCAATTCTATTTAAAAATTCTGGTGCAAATGCTTTCTTAAGAGCGTTTTCAATAATTCCTTTCGAATTTTCATCTGCTTGAGCTGTTTTTGAAGCTGTTCCAAATCCAACACCTTGTCCAAAATCCTTTAATTGACGAGCACCAACATTAGATGTCATAATGATTATAGTGTTTCTAAAATCAATTTTTCGTCCTAAACTGTCTGTTAAATGACCATCATCTAAAACTTGAAGCATCATATTGAAAACATCTGGATGAGCTTTTTCGATTTCATCTAAAAGAACCACACAATAAGGTTTTCTTCTAACTTTTTCAGTTAGTTGTCCACCTTCTTCATAACCAACATATCCTGGAGGAGCACCTACTAATCTAGAGATAGCAAACTTCTCCATATATTCACTCATATCAATACGAACGAGGGCATCTTCAGAATCAAATAACTCTTTTGCTAATACTTTGGCTAACTGTGTTTTACCAACTCCTGTTTGACCTAAAAATATGAATGATCCAATTGGTTTATTTGGGTCTTTTAAACCAGCTCTATTTCTTTGAATTGACTTAGCAATTTTAGAAACCGCTTCATTTTGACCAATCACTTTTCCTTGAATCAATTCAGGTAAATGAGCTAATTTATTACTCTCAGTTTGTGCAATTCTATTCACTGGAATTCCAGTCATCATTGAAACTACATCAGCTACATTATCTTCTGAAACTTCAATTCTATTATTTTTAGCATCTTCTTCCCATTTTTCTTGAGCGATTGCTAATTCTTTTTCAATACGTTTTTCATCATCGCGAAGTTTAGCAGCTTCTTCATATTTCTGTTTTTTAACAACAGAATTTTTCAATTCTCTGACTTCTTCCAATTGACGTTCTAAATCTAAAATTTGTTTTGGTACATCAATATTGGTAATATGAACTCTAGAACCAGCTTCATCTAAAGCATCGATAGCTTTATCTGGAAGGAATCTGTCAGTCATATAGCGATTCGTTAATTTTACACAAGCTTCAATAGCTTCATCTGTGTATGTTACGCTATGATGATCTTCATATTTACCTTTAATATTATGTAAGATTGTAATCGTTTCATCTACAGAAGTAGGTTCAATGATTACTTTTTGAAAACGTCTTTCAAGAGCTCCATCTTTTTCAATATATTGACGGTATTCATCAAGAGTTGTTGCACCAACACATTGAATTTCTCCACGAGCTAAAGCAGGTTTAAACATATTAGAAGCATCTAACGAACCAGTAGCTCCACCAGCACCAACAATAGTATGAATTTCATCAATGAATAGAATGATGTCATCATTTTTTTCTAATTCATTCATGACAGCTTTCATACGTTCTTCAAACTGTCCACGGTATTTTGTTCCAGCCACTAAACTAGCTAAATCAAGAGTAACAACACGTTTGTTAAATAAAACACGAGATACTTTTTTCTTGATAATCATTAGAGCTAAACCTTCTGCAATAGCAGATTTTCCAACTCCAGGTTCACCAATCAGTAAAGGGTTGTTTTTCTTTCTACGGCTTAAAATTTGAGAAACTCTTTCAATTTCTTTTTCACGACCTACAACAGGGTCTAATTTACCTTCTTCAGCCATTTCGGTTAAATCTCTACCAAAATTATCTAAGACAGGAGTTTTTGATTTTTTTGTTGTTTTACTACCTGAAGAAGGGTTGTTAAAAGCACTATCTTTAATTCCATCATCTTGTCCAGAATCATCATTATATGATTCAGCTTTTGGTAGGTTTTCTATAAAATCTTCTTCGTTATTTATCATAGCAATATAATTTTCTTTAACGGTTTCGTAATCGATTTTTAATTTTTTCATCAACTTGGTAGTTGGATCATTTTCATTACGTAATATACACAACAATAAATGTGCCGTACTTACGGCTGAACTATTGTACAGCTTGGCTTCAAGGAAAGTAGTTTTAATTGCACGTTCGGCTTGTCTGGTTAGATGAAGATTTTTTTTATCATTATTTTGAATACCTGTCGAATTGGCAGGACTCAATAGTTCTACTTTTTTACGTAAGTGACTAAAGTCAATTGCTAAGCTATTTAAAATGGTCATTGCTTTTCCACTGCCATCTCTAAGAATACCCAATATTAAGTGTTCTGTGCCAATGAAGTCATGACCTAAACGCAAAGCTTCTTCTTTACTGTAAGTAATTACATCTTTAACTCTTGGGGAAAAATTATCGTCCATTATATTAATTTAATCAAGTAAATATACAAATAATATAGAATACTAAAAACTAGTATACTATTATTTTAAGGCTAATTGACAAAAAATATCTCAATAATAAAAGTTAAAATGAATGGAGTTATCATCAAAAAATGATTACTTTTTGTTAATAAATCTTTTATATTTATTTAAAAAAAGGATGGTAAAAAAATATAAAAGCAGTAAATTGGCACGTTTAAGTAATAACAATAATTTTAATATAAAATACCTATGTCTGAAGGAGAAAAGTTAATTCCTATTAACATTGAAGATGAAATGAAATCAGCTTACATTGATTATTCAATGTCAGTTATAGTATCTAGAGCTCTTCCTGATGTTAGAGATGGTTTAAAGCCTGTACATCGAAGAGTATTATATGGAATGTATGAATTAGGAGTTCTTTCTAATAGAGCTCACAAGAAATCAGCTAGAATTGTTGGAGAAGTATTAGGAAAGTATCACCCACATGGAGATACATCGGTTTATGATGCAATGGTTCGTATGGCTCAAGAATGGAGTTTGAGATATATGATGGTTGACGGACAAGGTAACTTTGGATCAGTAGATGGAGATAGTCCAGCAGCAATGCGTTATACTGAAGCACGTATGCGAAAAATATCTGAAGATATGTTGGCTGATTTAGACAAAGAAACTGTTGACTTTCAGTTAAATTTCGACGATACGTTGGAAGAGCCAACTGTTATGCCAACAAAAATTCCAACCTTATTAATTAATGGTGCTTCTGGAATTGCTGTAGGTATGGCTACAAACATGGCTCCTCATAACTTGACTGAAGTAATTGATGGAACATTGGCATACATTGATAATCCAGAAATTGAAATAGACGAACTAATCAATTATATAAAAGCTCCAGATTTTCCAACAGGTGGAACTATTTATGGTTACGAAGGAGTAAGAGAGGCATTTAAAACTGGTCGTGGACGTATTGTAATGCGTGCTAAAGCTACTTTTGAAGAATCTAACAACAAAGAAGCTATTGTTGTTACAGAAATCCCATATCAGGTTAATAAAGCTGATATGATTAAAAAAACGGCAGATTTAGTAAATGATAAAAAAATTGAAGGTATTTCAAATATTCGTGATGAATCGGATAGAAACGGAATGCGTATTGTTTATGAACTAAAACGTGATGCTGTTCCTAATGTAGTTTTAAACACATTATATAAGTATACTCAACTACAATCTTCTTTTAGTGTAAATAACATTGCACTTGTTAATGGTAGACCTCAAATGTTGAACCTAAAAGATTTAATTCATTATTTTGTTGAGCATAGACATGATGTAGTTGTTAGAAGAACACAATATGAATTACGTAAAGCAGAAGAAAGAGCTCACATTCTTGAAGGTTTAATTATTGCTTCTGATAATATAGATGAAGTAATCAAAATTATTAGAGCATCGAAAGATGGTGAAGAAGCAAGAGAGAAATTAATTGAAAGGTTTAATTTATCTGAAATTCAAGCTCGTGCCATTGTTGAAATGCGTTTGAGACAATTAACAGGTCTTGAGCAAGATAAATTACGTGCAGAATATGAAGAAATTATGAAGTTAATTGCTTATTTAAAAGAGTTATTAGCTAGTAAAGAAATGAGATCGCAAGTAATTAAAGATGAATTAGCTGAAGTTAAAGATAAATACGGAGACGAAAGACGTTCAGTAATTGAATATGCTGGTGGTGATGTAAGCATTGAAGATTTAATTGCAGATGAGCAAGTTGTTGTTACAATTTCTCATGCAGGTTATATCAAACGAACTTCATTATCAGAATATAAAACACAAAATAGAGGTGGAGTTGGACAAAAAAGTGCAGCCACAAGAGATGAAGATTTCTTAGAACATTTATTCGTCGCTACAAATCACCAATATTTAATGTTCTTTACTCAAAAAGGAAAATGTTTCTGGATGAGAGTTTTTGAAATACCAGAAGGAACAAAAGCTAGTAAAGGTAGAGCACTTCAAAACCTTATCAATATCGAAAATGATGATAAAGTAAAAGCTTTTATTTGCACACAAGACCTTAAAGATGAAGAATATATCAACAGTCATTATGTAATTATGGCTACGAAGCAAGGTCAGGTAAAGAAAACTTCTTTAGAAAAGTATTCTCGTCCAAGAGTTAATGGAGTTGCCGCAATTACAATTAAAGAAGATGACGAATTATTAGAAGCAAAATTAACTACAGGAAATAGCCAAGTTTTATTAGCTGTTCGTTCAGGTAAAATTGTTCGTTTTGAAGAAGAAAAAACTAGACCAATGGGTAGAACTGCTTCTGGAGTAAGAGGAATTACTCTAAAAGATGAAACAGACGAGTTAATTGGAATGGTTTCTGTAGATGTAAATGATGTAAATGATACACAATTGTTAGTTGTAACAGAGAATGGTTATGGAAAACGTACCAAACTTGAAGAAGATGGTGAAGCTATCTATAGAATAACAAACAGAGGAGGAAAAGGAGTTAAAGCTTTAAATGTTACTGAAAAAACAGGTGCTTTAGTTTCTATCAATATCGTTTCTGATGCAGATGACTTAATGATTATCAATAAATCTGGATTAACCATTAGAATGAATGTTTCTGATTTAAGAACTATGGGTAGAGCTACTCAAGGAGTTCGATTAATCAATATTAAAGGAAAAGATTCAATTGCAGCAGTTACAAAAGTTCTTCGAGAAGAAGAAGAAGTTATAATTGAAGGAGATATTGTTGAAGGAGAAATAACAAACAATACTGAAAATAATACAGATACTGATTTATCTGAAGAATCGGAAACTGAAGAATAAATTGCAAAGCCCAATTAGTTTTGGGCTTTTTTAAATATTTTATATGAAAAAAATAATTTTTATTGTAACACTTTTTTTTAGTTTTGCTATTTTAGCACAAACAGATGAGTTAAAAACCTTAGACAGAACTTATAATTTAAGTTCAGCACCTTCTCAAAAAGATATTGACAAAGTAAAAGTTGCTTTAGCCTCTTTGGATGGGATGTTGAGTAACTTAAGCCCTGAGCAAAAGAATAAATATAATTTTTACAAAGGAATTCAACCTCTAATGGAAGTTTTTGTAATTGCTATTAATAACCCTACTGATAAAACTGCCATTATAAACTCATTGGCTTATAATAAGCTAATTATAACTGCTGAATATTTTAATAAGGTTTTAGATTTCGAAAAGAATATTGTAAAAAAAGAACATACTAGTGATATAGTTAAAGATATAGTTCCTCTTATAAAACCTTTAGTTTTACAAAAAGCCTATACTTTAAATTCAAGTTCAAAATTTAAAGATGCATCTGATTATTTTTATTTAGCATATTTATTAGATAAAAACGATGGCTCAAACTTAGAAAATGCGGCAATTTTAAGTGTTCAATCAGAAGATTACAAAAAAGCCGAAAAACTTTATGAGGAATTTTTAAATAGCGATTATTTAACTAATGGAATAGTTTATTATGCAGTCAGTAAAGCAAATGAAAAAGAGGAAACTTTTCCAAGTTCTAAAGCAAGATTAAATGCTATAAATATTGGAACTCATGAAAAACCTAGAGATGAAAAAGTAATTTTAAAAAAACCAAGTATATATAAGATGTATGCTACTTTAGTTGAGAATAATGGAAATGTTGAAAAAGCAAAAAAAATATATAATGAGGCTAAAGAATTTAACAATGATGATTTAGAGCTTTTAACTAATGAAGCCAATTTATATTATAATTCAAATGATTTGGTAACATATTCTAAACTCATAAAAGAATTAGTAGAAAAAGATCCAAACAATGCAACTTTGCAATTTAAAATAGGTTATTTATCTATTGCAGAAGATGGTAAATTAGTTGAGGAAATTAATAAGAATTTGGATAATAGAACAAAATATGATGAATTAGTTTTAAAGAGAAAAAATTCTTTCATTAGAGCTTTGCCTTATTTTGAGAAGGCATATAATTTAGAGCCTACTAATGCAGATTATAAAAATGCATTAAAATCTACATATAATGTTTTGGATATGAAAGAAAAAGCAGATAAATTATAAAAAATAGAAATCCCGTTGAAAAACGGGATTTTTTTATATTATTTTTTTAATAACTCTTAATTTGTGAGTATGTCTACCAGTATCAACATTGTAAATACCCAAATGGTCTAATCTATCAATTCTTACTTTACCAGAAGCATGAATAATATAATTGTTTTCCATCATGATTCCAACGTGAATAATATGTCCTTCTTCATTATCAAAAAAAGCTAAATCACCTGGTTCACTTTCTTCAATAAAGCTTAAAGGGTCACCTTGGTTTGCTTGTTCAGAAGCATCTCTCAATAATTGGTAACCATTCAGTTTATAAACCATTTGTGTAAAACCAGAACAATCAATGCCAAAAGGGGATTTTCCACCCCATAAATAAGGAGCATTCAAATACATAAATGCTGTTTTAATTAATTCTGATTTATCTTTTATTCCACAAACTTTTAGACCATCAAATGAAAATTTAGAATCATTTATATCATCATTGTCTAAAAAGGACAGACTACTTCCCAATGGAATTGGTATCAATTGATTGTTAGGAGTAGAGATGTATTCAATCAAATCTGCACTTAATACGTTAGAAATTGTATTTAATATATCAAAATGCTCTTCAGATATAGTTTGAAATTGTTTATTATTAATCCATCCTTTGTAACCATCGTAAGCTAATTCAATATAAATCCATTTAGGTTTTTGCTCAATAATTCTAAAATGTTCACCAAATAAAAGCTGTGAAACCTGTTCACTTTTATCTGAAGGTTCAAATCGCAAAGGAACAATGGCAAGGTTACAAATTCCAAACATTTAAATAATGCAATTAGTAAAATTATGAGTTAGAACAAAATTATAATTCATAACTCATAATTCATAATTAAATTTAAGCTCTTTCAATCACAATCGCTGATGCACCACCTCCACCATTACAAATAGCAGCTGCTCCAACTTTTGCATTGTTTTGTAATAAAACATTAATTAAAGTTACAATAATTCTAGCACCTGAACATCCAAGAGGGTGACCTAATGAAACTGCACCACCATTAACATTTACTTTATCTTCATTTAACCCTAAAATTTTAGCATTAGCTAATCCTACAACTGCAAATGCTTCATTGAATTCAAAATAATCTACATCACTAATCGAAATTCCAGCTTTGTCTAACGCTTTTGGTAAAGCTTTAGCAGGAGCAGTTGTAAACCATTTTGGTTCTTGAGCTGCATCTGCATATGATTTTATGTAAGCTAAAGGAGTTAATCCTAAAGAATTTGCTTTTTCTTCACTCATTAAAACTAAAGCAGCAGCACCATCATTGATTGTTGAAGCATTAGCAGCTGTAACTGTACCATTTTTCGTAAATACTGGATTCAAAGCAGGGATTTTATCAAGCTTAACATTTGTATACTCTTCGTCTTTTGATACAATTAAGGCATCTCCACGACGTTGTGGTACTTCAACAGGTACAATTTCAGAATCAAATTTTCCAGCTTCCCAAGCTTTTGCTGAACGTTCATAAGATTGTATTGCAAAATTATCTTGTTCTTCTCTTGAAATTTTATATTCTGTTGCACACAAATCAGCACAAGTTCCCATTGCTTGATTATCATAAGCATCCACTAAACCATCTCTTTGCATTCCATCAACAAGTGAAGTAGGGCCAAATTTTACCCCATTTCTCATGTGAACATAGTGAGGAATCAAACTCATATTTTCCATTCCACCTGCAACAACAACTTCTGCATCACCAGCCATAATAGCTTGAGCACCTTGCATAACAGCTTTCATTCCACTAGCACAAACTTTATTGATTGTTGTACAAGGGACATTATTTGATAAACCTGCAGCTAATGCAGCTTGTCTAGCTGGTGCCTGACCATTTCCAGCCTGAACAACATTACCCATTATAACTTCATCTACAAGATTAACATCTAAATTGATTTTATTTAAAGCTCCTTTTATAGCAGTTGCACCTAACTGTGTAGCTGGAACAGTTGATAAAGCACCCATAAAACTTCCAATTGGAGTTCTTACTGCTGAAACGATAACTACTTTTGTACTCATAATATTTATTTTTTGCGAATTTAATAAATTTATACTTATTTTTTCTAAAATTAGAATTAAAATCATTGAAAAATAAGTAATGTTTGTGGAATAATTTATTTTTCTATTTTTTTTATAATTTCTATATACTTGATTTTTAATTAATTTTAATTTATTTTCATATTTAACTCAAAAAAAAGCAAAAAAATGTTGCAAGAATAAGATGTAAAACCTACATTTGCAACCGCTAAAAAGATAAGTTCTTTGCAGAAATAAAAAGATTGGAGAGTTGCCTGAGTGGCCGAAAGGACTTGTTTGCTAAACAAGCGTATGGGAAACTGTACCAAGGGTTCGAATCCCTTACTCTCCGCTTATTTTTTTTCGGGGTGTAGCGTAGCCCGGTCATCGCGCCTGCTTTGGGAGCAGGAGGTCGCAGGTTCGAATCCTGCCACCCCGACAAAATAAAGTTATTTTAATGACTTTGAACAGTAAATATTGGTTGCGTAGCTCAGCTGGATAGAGCAACTCACTTCTAATGAGTAGGTCCCAGGTTCGAATCCTGGCGCGATCACAAAAAAAGCCATGCAATTGCAAGGCTTTTTTGTTTTAGATATATTTTAAATCGATAAAATTCTAAAAAACAATCAAATTGATATCTCTGTATTCTATAGAAAACCAATCCGCTATTGATTTGTTGGTTAATAAACCATGATAGAAATAAACTCCATTTTTCAAACCCCTATTGCATCTAATAGCGCTTTCTAAACCACCATCTTCTGCAATTTGAAGTAAGAAAGGAGTAATAATGTTACTTATTGACAATGAAGCTGTTTTAGAATATCTTGAAGGAATATTTGGAACACAATAATGAATTACATTGTTTTTAATGAAAGTTGGTTTTTCATGTGTTGTAACTTCAGAAGTTTCAAAGCTTCCTCCAGAATCAATGCTTACATCTACAATAACAGCACCTTTTTTCATGTGTTCAACCATTGTTTCCGTTACAACAATAGGAGTCCTATTTTTACCTCTCATTGCACCAATAGCAACATCACATCTTCTTAAAGCTTTTACCAATGCTTTTTCTTGAATTGTAGAAGTAAATATTCTTTGGTTTAATAAATTTTGAAGTCGTCTTAATTTGGTAATAGAATTATCAAAAACTTTTACACTTGCACCAAGTCCTAAAGCAGTTCTTGCAGCAAATTCGGCAACTGTTCCCGCTCCAAGAATAACAATTTCTGTTGGAGGAACTCCTGTAATATTTCCAAATAATAATCCTTTACCTATGTTTTCATTAATCATTAATTCAGCTGCAATTAAAACAGAAGCAGTTCCTGCAATTTCAGATAAAGACTTTACAGCTGGATAAGAGCCATCTTCATCTTTTATGAATTCATAAGCTAAAGCTGTAATTCTTTTGTGTGCTAATGCTTCAAAATATGCTTTTTTCTGTGTTTTTAATTGAATGGCTGAAAGTACAATAGTCTGAGGGTTAATTAAGTCAATTTCATCAATTGTAGGTGGTTCAACCTTAAGAATCATTGGACAACTGAAAACTTTTTTAGTGTCTTTTGTAACTTCAGCTCCAGCATTACTGTATTCTATATCTGTGAAACTAGAACTTTCTCCAGCTCCAGATTCTATCATTACCCTGTGTCCTTGATGTACCAATGAACTAACTGCATCTGGTGTAAGGCAAATTCTTCTTTCTTGATAAGATATTTCTTTAGGAACACCAATAAATAATTCGCTTTTATGACGAGCTACTTCAAGTTTTTCTTCTTGAGGCATTAGTTGCATTTTAGAAAAAGGGGAAAAGGATGCCATAGTTTTTAGTTAAGTTGTGCCAAGTTACTTATTTTTTTCAATATTTAAAACAATGCTATTAAAATAAAAAAGTACTTTAATTAATTAAAATAAGTTGACGTTTTCCATTTTCAACTTCTTTAATAATGATTCTTGCATGATCCATTGGAATTAAATTTGGAGTCTTTTCGGGCCATTCTATAAAACACCAGTTTCCTGAGTAGAAGTATTCATCTAAGCCCATATCGTAGCCTTCAATTTCGTTATTTAAACGGTATAAATCAAAATGATAAATAGGTTCTAATTCGGAAGTTCGATATTCGTTAACGATTGAAAACGTTGGACTACTGCTATTATCAGAAACATTTAATTCTTTAACTAAAGCTTTAATTAAAGTTGTTTTTCCAACACCCATTGTCGCATCAAAAGTAATTACCTTCTTTAAACCAGGAAAGGCAAGAATTTTTTTTGCAACTTCATGTATTTCGTCTAATGAAAAAGTAATTTCCATTTAAAGATTTGTATAATTTGTTAAAACTAATTTCTTGGTTCAAAAACTAAGAAAGGAATAATCATTTCTTCTAAAGAAATTCCACCATGTTGATAAGTATTTCTATAATAACTTACATAGTGGTTGAAATTATTCACGTAAGCTAAAAATAAGTCATTCTTTGCAAAAATAAACGAACTACTCATATTTATTGCTGGTAAACCTACTTTTTTAGGATCTTTTATGGCATAAACATCTCTATCTTCATAGGTTAAACTTCTTCCTGTTTTATAACGTAAGTTTAAACTAGTGTTTTTATCACCAATTACTTTTGAAGGATTTTTACAGTTAATTGTTCCATGATCAGTTGTTAAAATCAACTTGAAACCTAATTGTTGTGCTTGTTGAATCATTTCTAACAATGGAGAATTTTTAAACCAACTCAAAGTTAAAGAACGATAAGCTTTATCATTAGATGCTAATTCTTTCACAACATCCATTTCGGTTTTAGAGTGAGAAAGCATATCTACAAAATTGTAAACAATAGTGGTTAAATCATTATCTTTTAATCCTTTAAAATTTTCAGCTAACTTTTTACCGTCTTTAAAATTAGTGATTTTATAATATTCTTGTTTGATATTTAAACCCAAACGCTTTAATTGTTCGGTTAAAAACTCTCCTTCATAAAGGTTTTTTCCACCATCATCCACATCATTTTTCCAATACTGAGGAAATTTCTTTTCCATATCTAACGGAGTCAAACCACTAAAAATAGCATTTCGAGCATATTGAGTTGCTGTTGGTAAAATAGAGTAGTAGCTTACTTCTTTTTCCAGTTTGTAATGATTATTTACAATACTTTCAAATGCTTTCCATTGGTCATAACGCAAATTATCAATTACAATAAAAAGAACTGGCTTTTCTTTTTTTCTAAGTTCTGGAGCTACTAATTCTCCAAATATTTCATGTGATAAAAATGGTTTGTCTTTGGTATTAGTAAACCAATCTTCGTAATTACGTTCAATAAATTTACCAAATTGCGTATTTGCTTCTAGTTTTTGACTTTCTAAAATCTCAATCATACTTTGAGATTCAATATTTTCTAGTTCCAATTCCCAAAAAATTAATCTTTTGTACATCTCAACCCAATCTTCAAAAGAATTTACCATAGCCATATCCATTGCTATTTTACGAAATTCTTTTTGGTAGTCTAAAGTAGTTTTATCTGAAACCAGTCTTGAATGATCTAAGTTCTTTTTTAAACTTAACAAAATTTGATTTGGGTTTACTGGTTTTATTAGGTAATCAGCTATTTTTGAACCGATAGCTTCTTCCATGATGTATTCTTCCTCACTTTTTGTAATCATTATTACAGGAACTGAAGATTTCTTTTCTTTCATTTCTGAAAGTGTTTCTAAACCACTCAAACCAGGCATGTTTTCATCTAAAAAAACGATATCAAAATTTGTTTCTTCAAATAAATCTATAGCATCTTGTCCGTTGTTACAAGTTGTAACGTCGTAATTTTTCTTTTCTAGGAATAATATATGAGGTTTTAATAAATCTATTTCGTCATCAACCCAAAGAATTTTTATCTTATTCATATTATGTGGAATGTTTATCTGTTCTTACTTATTAATAAAGAATGCAAGTTAGTACTAATACAACGTTGAATGTATTAAAATTTGTATAAAATTTTATAGAATTTCCAGTAAAAATAAATCTTTTACAATAACCTCAAAAATCCTTACTTTTACCAAAAATATTTTTTGTGAGCCAAATCAATAAACTCAAGATTTTTAACGATCCAATTTATGGTTTTATCACCATTCCTAATACGTTAATTTACGATTTAATTCAACATCCTTATTTTCAGCGATTGCGAAGAATATCGCAAATGGGTTTAACTTATTTAGTTTATCCAGGAGCACATCATACTCGTTTTCATCACGCTTTAGGATGTATGCATTTAATGCAAAAAGCCATTCAAACCCTTCGTTTTAAAGCTGTTGAAATTTCTGAAGATGAAGAAAATGCTTTGTTAATTGCCATTTTGTTACATGATATTGGTCATGGCCCTTTTAGTCATGCCATGGAACAAAGTATTGTTGATGAAGTTCATCACGAACAATTGTCTTTGTTGTTTATGGAGCAATTGAATAAGGAATTTGACGGAAAATTAATATTAGCTATTCAAATTTTTAAAGAGCAATATCATAGAAAATTCATGCTACAATTGGTTTCGAGTCAGTTGGATATGGATCGAATGGATTATTTGCGAAGAGATAGTTTTTACAGTGGTGTTGCAGAAGGAAACATTAATAGCGAACGTTTGATTCAAATGATGAATGTTCAAGATGATGTATTAGTTATTGAAGAGAAAGGAATTTATTCGGTTGAAAAATTCTTAATGGCAAGACGATTGATGTATTGGCAAGCCTATTTGCATAAAACAAGTGTGGTTTCTGAAATTATCTTGATGAATATTTTAAAAAGAGCCAAAGAATTAACTCAAAACGGAATTGTTTTAAACTGTAGTGAACCTTTGCAATTCTTTTTAAATCATAAAATTTCTTTTGAAAACTTTGATGCAAAAATTCTTCAGACCTTTTCTTATTTAGACGATTTTGATGTCATGAGTGCTATTAAGAATTGGCAATTTCATGATGATTTTGTATTGAGTTCACTTTCAAAAATGATTATCAATAGGGATTTATTAAAAATTCAAATGATGGACGATAAACCAAACAAAGAGAGTTTGTTATCTTATAAAAATAAATTTATTTCAATTCATAAAACAACAGCTTTGGAAACCGAATATTTTGTTTTTAAAGGAAAAATAAAGAACCAAGCTTACAACAAAGAAAGTGAACCTATTCGTATCCTAAAAAAGGATGGAACCATAGAAGATGTAGCACAAGCTTCTGATCAATTAAGTCTTAAAGCATTATCAAAACCAGTTACAAAATATTTTATTTGTTATCCAAAAGAATTGATAGTTGCATAGCTATTTGATTTAATTTTATATTTTTGTGAGATTGAAATATAATTAAGGATCTTTCAACTATAATGTAAAAAAGAAAATTCCGTCAGGATTGACGGTAACTTAAAAATTTTAAATGAAGTTTACAGCAGAACAAATTGCAGGTATATTAAATGGTGAAGTAGTAGGTAATCCTAATGCTGAAGTCTATAAATTAGCAAAAATTGAGGAAGGATCAGAAGGATCGCTTACTTTTTTAGCAAATAAAAAATACAGCAATTATATATATTCAACTTTAGCTACTATAACAATTGTAAATCATGATTTTGTAGCTGAACAAGAAATAACTACTACATTAATTAGAGTAGAAGATGCTTACAAATCATTTTCAACTCTTTTAGAATACTACAATCAAGTAAAATTGATGAAATCAGGTATTGAGCAACCTTCAATGATTTCAGAGAATGTAACTTATGGTGAAGGTCTATATTTAGGTAGCTTCTGTTATATTGGAAAGAATGTAACTATAGGAAAGAATGCCAAAATTTATCCTAATACTTTCATTGGTGATAATGTTGTTATTGGTGATGATTGTATTTTTTTTGCTGGAGTTAGAGTTTATTCTGAAACTGAAATAGGAAATAATTGCACTTTCCATTCAGGAAGTATTATTGGTTCTGATGGTTTTGGATTTGCACCTCTTGAGGATGGGACTTATTCCAAGATTCCTCAAATTGGTAATGTAATTATTGAAGATAATGTTGAAGTAGGAGCAAACACAACTATAGATAGAGCAACATTAGGTTCTACTATTATTAGAAAAGGAGTTAAATTAGACAATCATATTCAGGTAGCTCATAATGTAGAAATCGATGAAAACACCGTAATTGCTGCTCAAACCGGAATTGCAGGTTCAACCAAAATTGGTAAAAACTGTATGATTGGTGGACAAGTTGGTATAGCTGGACATTTAGTTATAGGAAATGGTGTGAAAATTCAAGCACAAGCTGGAATTGGAAAAAGTATTGGTGATAATGAAGTTGTGCAAGGTTCACCTGCTTTTAACTATGGTGATTTTGCAAAATCATATGTGCATTTCAAAAATTTGCCGAATATTGTCAATGAATTAGAAGAATTAAAAAAGAAATAACAAGTTTAAATTAGATATTTTATGGTTAAACAGACAACCATTGCAGGAGAAATTACCCTAAAAGGTGTTGGACTTCATACAGGACAAGAAGTAACAATGACATTTAAACCTGCACCAGTAAATAATGGTTTTACATTTATTAGAGTTGATTTAGAAGGTGAGCCAATGATAGAGGCTGATGCTAATTATGTAATGAATACACAACGTGGTACAAATCTTGAAAAAAGAGGAGTTTTTATTCAGACATCTGAGCACGTTTTAGCTGCATTTGTTGGCTGTGATGTTGATAATGTTATCATTGAACTAAATGCTTCTGAACCACCAATAATGGATGGATCATCAAAATATTTTGTGGAAGCTATTGAAAAAGTAGGTGTTGTTGAGCAAGATGCTGATCGAAAAGTGTATGTTGTTAAAGAAGTTATTTCATATACAGATGAGGCAACAGGAAGTGAAATCACTGTGATTCCTCATGATACTTATTGTGTAACCGCAATGGTGGATTTTGGTACTAAAGTTTTAGGAACTCAAAATGCTACGATGAAAAATATTTCTGAATTCAAAACAGAAATTTCAGATAGTAGAACTTTTAGTTTTTTACATGAATTAGAAGCTTTACTAAATAATGGCTTAATTAAAGGTGGTGATTTAAACAATGCTATTGTTTATGTAGATAAGGAAATTTCTGATGACACAATGAGTAACCTTAAAAAAGCCTTTGGAAAAGATAAAATATCAGTTAAACCAAATGGAATTTTAGATAATTTAGAATTGCATCATCCTAATGAAGCTGCTCGTCATAAATTATTAGATGTTGTTGGAGATTTAGCTTTAGTAGGATGTAGAATTCAAGGAAAAGTTATTGCCAA
The DNA here is from genome assembly GCF_042652765.1 of Flavobacterium ponti. Classification (NCBI taxonomy): domain Bacteria; kingdom Pseudomonadati; phylum Bacteroidota; class Flavobacteriia; order Flavobacteriales; family Flavobacteriaceae; genus Flavobacterium; species Flavobacterium ponti. The sequence continues at coordinate 211,242 of NZ_JBHSGW010000025.1, read as the reverse complement.
TAAACCAGGACATTTCGTAAATACACAATTTGCTAAAAAACTTTCTAAAATAATTAAGATAGAAGAAAGAAACCAAGTTCCAGTGTATGATTTGCATAAAGAGCCTCTGATGGATATTCATCAAATTATGGCTATGTTGCCTCATAGACCACCATTCTTATTGGTAGATAGAATATTAGAAATGTCAGATTCTCATGTAGTTGGATTGAAAAATGTGACTATGAATGAGCCTTTCTTTGTAGGTCATTTTCCAGATGCACCAGTTATGCCAGGAGTTTTAATAGTAGAAGCAATGGCACAATCAGGTGGAATTTTAGTCTTAAGTACGGTTCCAGATCCTGAAAATTATCTAACATTCTTTATGAAAATAGATAATGTAAAATTCAAACAAAAAGTATTACCAGGTGATACCTTAATTTTTAAATGTGATTTAATTACACCTATTAGACGTGGAATTTGTCACATGCAAGCCAATGCCTATGCTAATGGTAAACTAGTAGCTCAAGCAGAATTAATGGCTCAAATAGCAAAAAAACAATAAAAGATGAATCAACCATTAGCCTATGTACATCCAGGAGCAAAAATAGCTCGAAATGTAGTAATCGATCCCTTTACAACCATTCATAATAATGTAATTATTGGAGAAGGAACTTGGATTGGTTCAAATGTAACTATTATGGAAGGAGCTCGAATTGGAAAAAATTGTAATATTTTTCCAGGTGCAGTAATTTCAGCCGTTCCTCAAGATTTAAAATTTGGAGGAGAAGATTCTTTGGCTATTATTGGAGACAATACAACCGTTAGAGAATGTGTAACTATCAATAGAGGAACAATAGCTTCGGGTCAGACTAAAATTGGAAACAATTGTCTTATCATGGCAACTGCTCATATTGCTCACGATTGTCATATTGGTGATAATGCAATTATTGTAAATGGAGTAGCTTTAGCTGGACATGTAACCATTGGAAATTATGCAATAATTGGTGGTTTAGCAGCTATTCATCAGTTTATTTCAATAGGAGAACATGCAATGGTTTCTGGTGGATCTTTAGTGAGGAAAGATGTTCCTCCTTTTACAAAAGCTGCAAAAGAACCATTATCTTACGTAGGAATAAACTCTGTAGGATTAAGAAGAAGAGGATTTACAACTGAAAAAATTAGAGAAATTCAAGATATTTATAGAATTCTCTACCAAAAGAATTACAATACATCTCAAGCAGTTGCAATTATTGAAGCTGAAATGGAAGCAACTCCAGAAAGAGATGAAATTATTCAATTCATCAGAAGTTCATCAAGAGGTATAATGAAAGGATATACAGGAGTTTAAACCCTGAACAAACAAAAATTAAAAACCAAAACAAACAAATATAATGGCAAGTACATCAGATATTAGAAACGGATTATGTATCAAATATAATCATGATATTTATAAAATTATCGAATTTTTACACGTTAAACCAGGAAAAGGACCAGCGTTTGTAAGAACAAAATTAAAATCAGTAAGTAATGGAAAAGTATTAGATAATACATTTTCTGCAGGTCATAAAATAGATGTAGTTCGTGTAGAAACTCACACTTACCAATTTTTATATGCAGAAGGAAATACATTTCATTTTATGAATGTAGATAACTACGAACAAATTACTTTACAAAGAGACGTATTAGATGCTCCAGATTTATTGAAAGAAGGAACAAATGTAATGCTGCAAATCAACACTGAAACTGATTTACCTTTATCAGTAGATATGCCAGCTTCAGTTATTCTTGAAGTAACTTATACTGAACCAGGTGTTAAAGGAAATACTGCAACTAATGCTACAAAACCTGCAACTGTTGAAACTGGTGCTTCAGTAAATGTGCCTTTATTTATTAATGAAGGTGATAAAATTAAAATTGACACAGCTTCTGGTAACTACATGGAGCGTATAAAAGAGTAATTTATTTTCTATATGAAATTTCCAAAAACATATACTTTAAGCGAAATTGCTACTATTATTAATACGGAATTCGTAGGTGATGCAAATTTTCCTATTCAAGGAATGAATGAAATTCATGTTGTTGAACCTGGAGATATTGTTTTTGTGGATCATCCAAAATATTATGATAAAGCTTTACAATCTGCAGCAACTATTGTTTTAATTAACAAAAAAGTAGACTGTCCTGAAGGTAAAGCTTTATTAATTTCTGATGACCCTTTTCGGGATTTCAATACATTAACAAAACACTTTAAACCTTTTCAACCAATTAATATTCCAATTTCAGACAGTTCTACAGTTGGAGAAAATACTTACATTCAACCTAACTGTTTCATTGGAAATCATGTGTCAATTGGTAAAAATTGTATTATTCACTCTAATGTTTCTATTTATGATAATACTGTTATTGGAGATAATGTAATTATTCATGCAGGAACAATCATAGGAGCTGATGCATTTTATTATAAAAAACGTGCAGAAGGCTTTGATCAATTACTTTCTGGTGGAAGAGTTGTTATTAAAGATAATGTTGGAATAGGAGCCTTGTGTACAATTGACAAAGGTGTTACAGGTGATACAACAATTGGTGAAGGAACAAAAATTGATAATCAAGTGCATGTTGGTCATGATACGGTTATTGGTAAAAAATGTTTAATTGCAGCTCAAACCGGAATTGCAGGTTGTGTTATTGTTGAAGATGAAGTAACGCTTTGGGGACAAGTTGGAACTACTAGTGGAATCACCATTGGCTCAAAAGCTGTTGTAATGGGACAAACTGGTATCACAAAATCAATTGAAGGATCTAAAGTTTATTTTGGTACTCCAATTGAAGAATCTAGAGAAAAACTAAAGCAGTTAGCAAATATTAAAAGAATACCTGAAATTTTAAAAAAGATTCAAAATGACTAATGTTGAAATTATAAAGGATTTTTATACAACTGATAATTTTAGAAATTTAGATTATGTTGATAAATTAGTTGACGACTCTATTTCTCTTGAATGGAATAGTTCAGTGGGTCAATTTACATATAATAAATCTGATATATTGAAGCTTACTAAAGAGTTATTTGAGAATTATTCTTATTCAAAAATAGACTTATTAACCGTTTTTGGTGAAGGTGATTCTGTTGCAGCACGATATAATTATTATGCATCAACAATTGAAAATCCTTCTGAAGTCATTTTAATAACAAAAATTATAGTGATTTGGGAATTTAAAAATGGAAAAATCATTAAAGGGTATCAATCTTCAGTTCTTGGATAAGATAGATACATATAAAATCAATAAAAAAGCAGAAGTAATTATAAAGTTAACTTCTGCTTTTTGGTTTATAACCAAAATAGCTAGTTATAAATTATGGATTTCTAATCGTATTTTTCCACTTTCTCCAGCATTTGATTTTTTGGAGAACATCCCAAATTTTATTCATTTATCTTTATTTATTTTATTTCTTACAGGAATAACTTTAGTGTTTATTTTTCCCAATAAAAAAATACTCTTTGTTGGAATACTTTTAATGGAAATTTTTACCTGTTTACTTGATCAAAATCGCTGGCAACCATATGAATATCAATTTATATTGACTTTTGTTTTCTTTTTGTTTTACCATAAAAATAAGAAGCAATTTTTAAATTATTTTGCTTTCTTACTTCTTGTAATTTACTTAAATAGTGGATTGCATAAACTAAATGGTAGTTTTTTATATACTGTTTGGGAAAACATGATTTTACATCGGTTCTTCGGATTTGAACATGAATTAATTAAAAATAGTGGACTACATTACTTCGGTTTGTTACTTGGACTAATTGAAGTACTTGCTGCTTTAGGTTTATTTTTTAAGCAAACTCAAAAAATTTCCGCAATAGCTTTAATTGGAATGCATCTTTTTATTATTGCAATGATTTCACCATTTGGATTAAACTATAATTCTATTGTATGGCCATGGAATATTTTGATGATTTTGTTTTTGTATGTAGTTTTTATTTCAAATTATCCAATAAAAATATCATTTAAAAAAATAATTGAAGGTTATAATTTTGTTTTATTTGTTTTGATAGGCATAATGCCGTTTTTCTGTTTTTTAGGAATTTGGGATAATTTTCTCTCATTTAACTTATATTCAGGAGGGACAAAATATTTAGAGATATGTGTTGAAAATCCTAAAGAATTAAAAAAGATTGAAGTCTATAAATTTAAAAAAGGGAAATTCTGTGATGATAAAGTAGCAATATCTGTACATGATTGGTCTTTAAAAGAATTAAACATAACAGTTTATCCAGAACGAAGAATTCTAATAGATGTTATCAAAAAATGGAAGAAACAAAACCCAAATTGCAAAGCAACCTTCTATATTTATAGTTATCCTTATAAAAAAGAAAATATAGAAACTTTTCAGTAGTAAAATATTTTTTAAAAACTTTATTAATCAATCAAAAAATATTACTTTTGCTACACTTTTAATAAAATAAATTAAAAATAACAACATGAGTGTTTTAGTAAACAAAGATTCAAAAATAATAGTTCAAGGATTTACAGGTAGTGAAGGAACTTTTCACGCTACTCAAATGATTGAATATGGTACAAATGTAGTAGGTGGTGTAACTCCAGGAAAAGGTGGTTCAACACATTTAGATAGACCTGTTTTTAATACTGTGCAAGATGCAGTTGAACAAGCTGGAGCTGATACTTCTATATTATTCGTACCACCAGCTTTTGCTGCTGATGCAATTATGGAAGCTGCTGATGCTGGAATTAAAGTAATTATTTGTATTACTGAAGGAATTCCTGTTGCTGATATGATTAAAGCTTATGATTATATTCAAGATAGAGATTGCCGTTTAGTTGGACCTAACTGTCCAGGTGTAATCACTCCAGGTGAAGCTAAAGTTGGAATTATGCCAGGTTTCGTATTCAAAAAAGGAAATGTAGGTATTGTTTCTAAATCTGGAACTTTGACATATGAAGCTGCTGACCAAGTTGTAAAACAAGGTATGGGAATCACAACTGCTATCGGAATTGGTGGTGACCCAATTATTGGAACAACTACAAAAGAAGCAGTTGAATTATTAATAAACGATCCAGAAACTGAATGCGTAGTTATGATTGGTGAAATTGGAGGTCAATTAGAAGCTGATGCTGCTAAATGGTACAAAGAAAGTGGAAGTAAAAAACCTATCGTAGGATTTATTGCTGGTGAAACTGCTCCTGCTGGAAGAACAATGGGTCATGCTGGTGCAATCGTTGGAGGTTCTGATGATACTGCAGAAGCTAAGAAAAGAATCATGAGAGAAAACGGAATTCACGTTGTTGATTCACCTGCTGAAATCGGTAAAAAAGTGAAAGAAGTAATGGGATAATTGATTCCAAACTAATTATAAAAAAGCTCCATGTTCGTTTTGAATTTGGAGCTTTTTCTTTATAAATTATCTACTCAAATTATTATTTAATTGCATTATTCTATTTTTAAAACATTAAAATAATAGTATATTTGAACTTTATATTTTAAACACAAGTAATATGAAATTATTAGACGGAAAAGTTGCTATTATAACAGGAGCAAGTCGTGGAATTGGAAGTGGAATTGCTAAAGTATTTGCTGAACAAGGTGCAAACGTAGCTTTTACATACAGTTCATCTGCAGAATCTGCATTAGCTTTAGAAAACGAATTAAATGCTTTAGGAGTTAAAGCAAAAGGATATAAATCAAATGCTGCTGATTTTAATGAAGCTCAAAAGTTGGTTGATGATGTAATGGCTGAATTTGGAAATCTTGATATCTTGATTAACAACGCTGGAATCACAAAAGACAACTTATTAATGAGAATGTCTGAAGAAGATTTTGATAAAGTAATCGAAATCAACTTGAAGTCTGTTTTTAATATGACAAAAGCAGTTCAAAAAATCATGCTTAAAAACCGTAAAGGTTCTATCGTAAACATGAGTAGTGTAGTAGGAGTGAAAGGTAATGCTGGACAAGCAAATTATGCTGCTTCAAAAGCTGGTATGATTGGTTTTACAAAATCTATAGCTTTAGAATTAGGTTCAAGAAATATTCGTTGCAACGCAATCGCACCAGGTTTCATTGAAACTGAAATGACTGCAAAATTAAACGAAGATGTAGTAAAAGGTTGGAGAGAAGCTATTCCATTAAAAAGAGGAGGAACACCTGAAGATATTGCAAACGTTTGTGTATTTTTATCATCTGATATGAGTGCTTACGTAACCGGACAAGTTATTAATGTTGATGGAGGAATGTTAACTTAACAGTTTGTAGTTAATAGTTTATGGTTTATAGTTAACCGTAAACAATAAACAATAAACCATAAACACAAAAATGACCAAAATCACAATCTTCCTTCTAATTCTATCAGTAGTAATCGCTGGATTATTGTCGTTTTATCAATACCTATATAAAGTCAAGAACAAGTCAACTTTGAATTTGTTTTTGACTTTTTTACGTTTTGTGTCTTATTTTACGGTGTTTTTGCTGTTGATTAATCCAATTATCTCTCGAAAAACGTTGGAAACTTCAAAAACTCCTTTGCCTATATTTTTTGATAATTCACAATCTATCAATGAATTAGGAGCTTCTGAAAATATTTCAAAGGTTTTTAAAGCTTTAAGCGAAAATAGCAAGTTGAAAGATAAATTTGAACTGCAAACGTATTTGTTTGATGATGAAATTTATCAAGATAAAGCCTTAGATTTTAAAGGGAAACAATCTAAAATTGATCAAATAGCTAAAGACATAAAACAACTATACAAAGCACCAATTTTTCCTGTGATTTTGGTTACGGATGGAAATCAAACCCAAGGAAGTGATTATATTTATTCTTTTCAGTCGAATGCTAATGTATTCCCAGTAATTGTTGGTGATACAACAGAAGTGGAAGATTTAAAAATCAATCAAGTAAACGTGAATAAATACGCGTTTTTAAAGAATAAATTTCCAGTTGAAGTATTTGTACAATATAATGGTCAAAAGTCAATTAGTGCTAATGTTTCTATATCTGAAAATGGAAGTGTGTTTTTTAAAGAAACCGTTTCACTTTCAGCCAGTCAAAAGGTGAAAACAGTAACAGCTTTGTTGAATGCAAATTCTATTGGAACAAAAAAATACACAGTTACTATTTCAAGTAGTTTAACTGAAAAAAATAAAACCAATAACACCAAATATTTTGCCGTTGAAGTTTTAGACCAAAGAAAAGAAATTGCGTTAATTTCTTCTGTAAATCATCCAGATTTAGGAGCTATTAAAAGAAGTATAGAAGCTAATCAACAGCGTAAAGTAACCATTCTTAAACCAAAGGAAGTTAATGATTTAACTAAATTCAATGTCTGTATATTTTATCAACCAACTTCTGAATTTTCGACCGTAATTAGTCAAGCTAAAAAGTTAGGATTAAATGCGTTTTTCATTACAGGAAAGTCAACTGATTTTAATGTAATGAATCAATCGCAAACCGATTTAACCTTTAAAATGGCTAATCAAAAAGAGAATTATGTAGCTTCATACAATGAACAATTTAACTTATTTGCTCAAGACAATATTGGTTTCGATTATTTTCCACCTTTAGAAAATGGATTTGGTTCTATCAAAGCGAATAGTAATGTTTCTGTTTTGCTAGGTTCAAAAATCAATCGCATTGAGGTTGAAAATCCAATGTTGTGTTTTTCTGAAAATGGTGCGAATAGAAATGCTTATTTGTTGGGAGAAAACATTTGGAAATGGAGAATCGAAAGTCACGTTAAAACGAAAGAATTTACGCAATTTGATACCTTTATGGACAAAATTGTACAATTCTTGACGACAAATAGTGCTAAAAAATCATTAGTTGTAAATCATGAATCGTTTTATAATTCAGGTGAACCAATCGAAATTACGGCTCAATTTTTCAATAAGAATTACGAATTTGATGAAAATGCCAAATTAGCTATCAATCTACAAAATAAGACTAAAAATACTTCTAAAACTTACGATTTCTTAAAAGGAAATAACGAATACAAAGTAAGTTTAGACAATTTAGAAGCTGGAAATTATAGTTTCACTGTTACCGAAAAGAACAGCAACACTAAATATTCAGGTTCATTTGAAATTTTAGATTTTGAAATCGAAAAACAATTTGTAAACGCTGATAAAAATCGTTTAGAACAATTGGCTCAAAACACCAATGGAAAAGCTTTTTATCCAACAAATATTGATGCTTTAGTTGATAATTTATTAGCAAACGATAATTACAAATCCATTCAAAAAGAAATCGTTAAAAAATCTCCTTTGATTGATTGGGTTTGGTTGTTGATTTTATTAGCTATTGCTTTGGCTACGGAATGGTTTGTTAGGAAGTATAATGGGTTGTTGTAGATTCTTAATTTATAATATTTTTAATCTAATTTTTAATTTAGAAAAGCTTTCTGTAAGATAATTTATAAAAAAAGGGTCGCAAAAATTTTACTTTTCACAACCCAGACTTACAATTAAAATTATATTAACAAACAATCATCTTATTAGAAAAGATTTGTAAAAACTCCATTCATTCTTTGAAACAAACCTTTGTGTTTGATCAATGTATCACTAAAGGCTGCATTTAAAACACCTAAAATCAAACCCGAAGTCACACTTGTGGAAATTGATTTTATAAATAATTCAATTAAACTTATGGAATTTGAAAAATCGATTTCAAAAACACTGTAAACCAAAAGGCCTAAATAAATACTTAATGTTGTAGAACAAAATGTAGTTTTAAAAATTTCTATTTTACTTTTCATTTTATTTGCAATTAGGAGCTATTACAAATTTAGAAGATTCATAAAATAAATTTTACGGTTTTTAGTTAAAAATGTTACGGTTTTATTTATTCTTTTAATATTTTTTGTGCATCAACATATCAGAAGCTGTTTGATAAAAAGCCGTAGATTCTTTAATTAAATCTTGTCGTTTTGAGGTCATTAGTGTTTCTTCATAGAAAATTCTATAATCTTCTTGAAGTTTGGAATTATCTAATTGTTTTAAAGCAAATTGTTTTGATTTTTTTACTGGAGAAATAATCGTTAGAACATTATCTTTTATATATCCTAAATCTTGATATGTAGCAATAAAAGCTCTAGGTTGGTAAACGTCTTTTAAAACATCTTGTCCATAAAATTTACTTTCATAATCAAAATTTAACAATCCAAAAAGTGTTGGCATTAAATCGATTTGTGACATTAATTTTTTATTATTTTCGGGTTTAATAAATCCTGGTCCATAAATCATAGCAGGAATTCTGTATTTATCCATAGGTAATTCCGTTTTTCCAGAACTTGAAGCACAATGATCTGCTACAATTACAAAAACGGTATTTTTAAACCAAGGTTCTTTTGCAGCTTTGTTGAAAAACTGACGTAAAGCATAATCGGTATATTTCACACCACCATTACGCGATTTTATAGTTGGAGAAATATCAATTTTTCCATCAGGATAGGTAAAAGGTCTGTGGTTACTTACGGTCATCCAATGATTAAAAAATGGTTTTCCCGTTTTAGCTTCTTCATTCATGGTTTTTATCGCTTTGTTTGCCATATCTCCATCACAAACACCCCAAATATTTGCAAAGGTGATTTCGTTTTCAGAAAATGAGCTTTTATCTACAATGTCATAACCATTTCCGCTAAAAAAATCTTGCATATTGTCAAAAAAAGCATCACCACCATATAAATATTTAGTTTGATAGCCTTTTTTCTGAAAAATACTAGCTGTACTAAATTTGTTTTTGTTGTCTTCACGTTTTACCACACTTTCACCAGGAGTTGGAGGAATACACAAAGTCATAGCTTCTAAACCACGAACGGTTCTGTTTCCTGTGGCATATAAATTAGAAAAATTTAAACTTTGTAAGGCTAAAGAATCTAAAAAAGGTGTTATATTTTGTTCATTGCCATACATTTTCATGAATTCTGCACTTAAACTTTCTATGGTAATTAAAACCACATTCATTTTTCTTTCAGTTGAATCAGACTGAATAGTTCTTAGAGTAGAATTAGATTGAATTGTAGGAATTTGTTTTTTCAATAATGCATAAGCTTCTTCATTTGGTATAGTTTCATAAAACTTAAAGAAATCTAATTCACTATGCATAAAAGCACCATAAAATTTGTAAATTCCATTGGCTTGTAATTCATTGGTAAAAACATTGGGTGAATTTTCTTGCTTAGCCAAAACTGGAATTAATTTTAAGGACACAAACAACAACAAACCATAAATTCCTATTATTTTTAATTTATCAATAAAAGTTGGAATATTTTCTAAATATATTTTAGATTTTTTTACAATAATATAAGTTGAAACTAAAGCAACTAATCCAACAGCTGTGAATAATGGAACAACAGGATAAGATTCCATTATATTTCCAATGACTGTATTGGTGTATACTAAATAATCTACAGCAATGAAGTTATATCGAACTCCAAATTCATTCCAAAAGAAGAATTCGCTAACTGCATTTTGAATTAGGATTAATACAAAAATGAAAATAGTTACGGAGAAAACAGCTAATCTTATTGTTCTTCTCTGTTTAGGAAGCAATAATAAAAGACCTATTAATACTGTTTTTATTCCAATAAATACAATTCCTATAGTAGGTAGAACACCACCATATTCATTTAAAATTGTCTTTCCTGATAAAATATAGATTAGCAAAGCCAAATAAATTCCAAATAGAACATAACCCCAAGGTTTATTGAATTTAGAATCCGAAAGAAAAATGAGATATATCCATAAAAAAACACTTGCCACAATAAAAACAAGTAAATCAGATATTAATCCTAACGTAAAAATTTTAACTAGTGCTAAAACTCCAAATTTTGTTTGGGTTATAGGATGAAAGAGAAGTACAATTCTTAAAATAAATCCAAGTAATAAATAAAATAAACCAAGGTTTTTAAAGGGTGCAAAATATTTTGAATAATTCATAGAACATTAATAAATATAGTGATTCAAAGGTATTTTAGCTTGTTAATTATTAAATTAAGATTGGCTTAATATTTGCTTAATCTTAAATAAGTAAAACCTTAAGATTAGCTTAAAATAATTCTAATCTTATACGATTAAAGTTTTAATTTCGTTATTTTGAATAAAAATTGATATCATGAATAAAGTATTATTAATCATTTGTTTTTTAACAACTTCGCTAATTTCTGCTCAAGACTGGAAAACCAATTTTGAAAAAGCTAAAGAAGAAGCTACTTCAGAATCTAAAAATATTATTTTAGTGTTTTCAGGTTCAGATTGGTGTGCACCTTGTATTAAGCTAGACAGAACAATTTGGCAATCTGATGAATTTAAAAATGAAGCTCCTGAAAATTGGGTTTTATTAAAAGCTGATTTTCCAAAAAAGAAAGCTAATGCATTATCAGAAGCTCAAACAAAAGCCAATCAAGAATTAGCTGAGATTTATAATCCAGAAGGTAGTTTTCCTAAAGTTATTGTACTGAACCATGAAGGTAAAGTTTTAGGAATAATGGGTTATGAAAAGATTGACGCTAAAGAGTATATTGCAAAATTAAAATCCTTTAAAGAATAGTGAAGTTTTTCTTTGTTAGCATATTGTCACTTTTTTCTTATATAAGTTTTGGTCAAATTACTTACAAGAAAAAGGCATCTCTTTTGGGAAGTCCTTTTGATATTACAGTGGTTGCAAAAGATAGTATAGAAGGTAACATTTATACAGAAGATGCAATTGCTGAAGTAAAAAGAATTGAAAATTTAATTTCAGATTGGATTCCTACATCACAAATTTCTATGGTTAACATAAATGCAGGAATTCAACCTGTAAAAGTTGATTTAGAAGTTTATAGTTTAGTGGAAAGAGCTATTAGAATTTCAAAATTAACAGATGGAGCTTTTGATATTTCATATGCTTCAATGGATAAAATTTGGAAATTTGATGGCAGTATGAAAAAAATGCCTACTGCTGAAGAAATAAAAAAATCAGTAGCAAAAGTAGGATATAAAAATATTATTTTAAATGCAAAGGACACGACTATTTTCTTGAAAAATAAGGGAATGAAGTTGGGTTTAGGTGGAATAGGACAAGGTTATATTGCTGATAAAATCAAAGAATTATTACAATCTAAAGGATGTGTAGCTGGAATTGTAAATGTTTCTGGAGACATAAGTACATGGGGAAAACAGATTGATGGAAAACTTTGGACAATAGGAATTATAAACCCAATGAATAAGAACAAAGTATTTGCTACTTTTCCATTAGAAGATACAGCTGTAGAAACTTCAGGAAGTTATGAAAAATTTGTTACATTTGATGGAAAAAGATACTCTCATATTATTGATCCACGAACAGGTTATCCAGCAAGTGGAATTGTAAGTATATCTGTTTTTGCTAAACAAACAGAATTAGCAGATGCTTTGGCAACAGGTATTTTTGTTATGGGAGTTGAAGTTGGTCTCGATTTTGTCAATCAAATTAACGGTATTGATTGTATAATTGTAGATGATAAAGGAGTAATTCATGCTTCAAAAAATATTGATTTAAAAAAATACGAATAGATGAAAAAAATAATCATTGTTGCAGTCGTTTTGATAAGCTTACAATCTTGTAAAGCAGTAAAAGAATATGACATGCAGAACATTAACGATACAAGCATGAAACTATCTGCTCAAACTTCTGAACGATATGAAACAGCTTTTCAAGTATATAGAGAAGCTGCTGCTGGTGCTAATGGTGGAAAAACAGGTGGTGGTTGTGGTTGTAACTAATTAATTATGAGAAAGCTATTAATTTTATTTGCACTTTGCAATATTTCCATATCATTTGCTCAAGAAAATGATAGTATTGTTTATAAAAAACGTGTTTTAGAAAGCACTGAAGTTGACTTTTTATTGAGTTATTATAAACAAGATGGAGTGCATTCAGCAGTTTCTGGTGGAATGGGTTCAGAAGATTTAACAGATGTGGCTTCAAACATTGTGGTTTCCTTACCCATGAATGAAGATGATATTCTGACTTTTGATGCTGGAATTTCTGCTTATACTTCAGCATCTTCAAGTAATATCAATCCATACGATAAAACGAATACAAATCCCTGGCAAGCTTCTTCTGGAGCTTCTCAATCTGATGCGCTGACATCTTTAGTCGCAAATTATAGTCATTCAAGTGATGATAGAAATTTTGTTTGGAATGCTGATGTTTCATTCTCTAATGAATATGATTATACTTCCATTGGTTTTGGAGGTGGAATTGCTAAACTTTTCAATAATAAAAACACTGAACTTTCATTAAAAGCCAATGTATATTTAGATCAATGGAGACCCATTTACCCAAAAGAGCTAATTGACTTTGCAGACAATAGATTCTTTTATAATGTAATTGATGAAAACGGAACTTCAACAAATTCTTACAATCCATCAATGTTTTCAACTATCGATAAAGTAAACCGTAATTCGTATTCAGCTTCATTTGGTTTTTCTCAAGTAGCGACAAAAAATATGCAATTCTCTTTGTTTTTTGATGTAATTCAACAACAAGGATTGCTTTCAACACCTTATCATAGAGTTCATTTTGCAGATAAAGCAGATTATTATGTAGGTCAAGCCCAATATATTCCGGTTTATGAAACAACACAAAATCAAGGGGTTTACAAATTAGCAGATGACATTGAACGTTTACCAGATTCCAGAACAAAAATTCCTATTGGAGCACGTTTGAATTATTATTTAAATGAACGTGTAACTATTCGAACGTATTATAGGTATTATTGGGACAATTGGGACATAACATCTCACACAGCAAGTATCGAATTACCTATAAAAATATCTGATAAGTTCACGGTTTTTCCAATGTATCGATATTACACCCAGCAGCAATCTAAATATTTTGCAGCTTTTGAAAAACATCTTTCAACGGAAGAATTTTATACTTCTGATTATGACTTGTCGACCTTCAATGCCAATCAATATGGTTTTGGTGTAAACTATGTAGATATTTTTACAAATTTTCAAATTTGGAAATTTGGCTTAAAAAATATCGATTTCAGATTTAATCATTATGCCAGAAGTGATGGTTTAAATGCAAATATTGGAAGTATTGGTTTCAAATTTGTAATGTAAACTTAATTTATCATTAAGATTTTATATTTACTTCATAAACAATTTGATTCGTTGTAATTTTAAACCATAATAAATTCAATATGAAAATTTTAATTATTGAGGATGAAATTGGAATTGCCAATTTTCTAAAACAAGGTTTAGAAGAAGAAGGTTATGATGTTTTAACCGCTTCTAACGGACAATTTGGTTTAGATTTAGCACTTACGGTACCTGTTGATTTAATTCTTTTAGATTGGATGTTGCCAAAAATTTCGGGTATTGAAGTTTGTAAAACCATCAGAAAAACTAATATTGATGTTCCAATTCTATTTCTAACAGCAAGAGATACTGTTCTAGAAACTATAGAAGGCTTACAAGCTGGTGCAAATGATTATATAAAAAAACCCTTTAGTTTTGAAGAATTATTAGAAAGAATAAAGGTATATTTCCGAAAAAATAATGCTCTCGATATACTTACTTTAGGTAGCATTCAAATAAATTTATTAAAATACCAAGTCCTTGTTGATAATAAAGAAATTTCCTTGACACAAAGAGAGTTTGAGTTACTGACTTATTTAATTAAAAATAAAGGAAAAGTTTGTACAAGAAACCAAATCATTGAAGACGTTTGGAACATTAATTTTGAATATGACACAAGTGTTATTGATGTTTTTATGAATGCAATTCGAAAAAAATTAAATCTTAATAAAGAAAATGATTTAATTAAAACCATTCGAGGTGTTGGATACATAGCTAATGATTTAAACTAATTTATCATGCCATCATTTTCATACAGAAATAGAATAGCTCTTTATTATATAGTAACTACAGGGTTATTGATATCTGTTGTGTTTACGGTTATCTATATAAGTGTCAAAGAATCTGTTTATAGACATATTGAAAATGATATTGCAGTTGAAAAAATAAAAATTTTTGATGAAATTGCTATATCAAATGACGGTTTTAAATTGATTGATTTACATGAGTGGAAAGAAAAAGAGCATAACACTTTAGATGTAAATCCTATATTTATTCAGTTTGCTGATGCAGAAGGAAAAATGTTTGATAAATCACCTAATTTAAAAAAATCTCAGCTTATTTTTCACAAATCAGAAGAAAAGTTACCCACTTATTTTGATTCAAAATTAGATAAAATTGCCATTAGACAAACTCAAATAGAGATCAACTTTAAAGATAAAACAGTAGGTTATATCATTATTGCTATGCCTTTAGAAGATGCAAATCTTGTTTTACGAAATTTGCGTTTTACACTATTAATAGCTTTTCCATTGGTTTTAGGAATATTATTTTTAGTTGCAAGATTCATTGTGGGAAGGAGCATAAAACCGGTTAAAACAATCATCCAAACTTCTAATAAAATAACAAAAGATAATTTGAATATGCGTATAGCACTTCCTGAAAATAAAGATGAGCTATATGAGTTATCAGATACTATAAATAAACTTTTAAACCGAATTGAAAATGATATTGAAAGAGAAAAACAATTTACTTCAGATGCTTCTCATGAACTAAGAACACCTTTAGCTATTATTAAAGGAACACTTGAAGTTCTTATTCGTAAACCTCGAGAAAAACAAGAATATGAAGAAAAAATTAATTTCTGTATTAATGAAGTAAACCGTGTTAATAAAATTGTAGATGAATTATTACTTTTAGCTAGATTTGAAAATGAAAAACAAAATATTAAATCAGAAAATTTATTGCTAAATGCTTTGTTGTTAGATACTTCAGCAAGGTTTTCAGAGAAAACAAATAAGAAAAATTGTCAAATTACGCATCAATTTTATGATGATTACTATATAAATTCTGATTATAATTTAGTCTCAACTATTATTAGCAACCTTTTCTCAAATGCCTTGAAGTATTCCAATGATAATTCAAAAATTCATTTAAAACTTTTTAAAGAAAACAATCACATCATTTGCACTATTAAAGATGAAGGAGTAGGAATTTCTGAAGATGATAAACATAAAATTTTTAATGCTTTCTACAGATCTAAAAGTATGGAACATCCTGATGTTAAAGGAACTGGATTAGGATTATCTATCGTTAAAAGATTATGTGATTTATTACAAATTGAAATTGATATAAATAGTAATATCGGAGTTGGAACTGAAGTTAAATTAAGTTTTCCTATAGAAAATCCTAAGTAGAACTTAAGTTTTCATATTCATATAATATGTAAATTTGTAGTGTATCCATTTAAAGGTACTAATTTTATATTATGAACAGAATAGTTGCCCTTTTTCTAATAAATGTATTTATGTGTGCCAACACATCGATAGGGCAATTATTGAAGGTACCTAACTTAATAGAACATTATAAAGAACACAAGGATGATTTAACAAATTATTCTAGTTCATTTACTCAATTTTTAAAATTTCATTATTCTAAAAATACTGAGAATAATGAAAAAGAGCATCAAGATTTACCTTTTAAAACCTTCGATAATACTGTAAATCATCTTTTTACTTTGACTACATTGAATTTCCAACTTTTATATAAAAAAGCAACTTTTAAAGTAAAGAAATCTTTTTTCTATAAAAATTCATTCAAGTCAAATTTATTTACTTCTTTTTGGCTTCCACCTAAATTGGTCTAACATAATATTGAGTAGAACATAGATAATTTCTACATTAACATCTGTATTTATTTGTAAATCAAGTAAGTACTATTTCTTAATTTTCAATTTAATAAAAATGTTAGAAAAAATAATAGCTTTCAGTCTAAAAAATAAATTCATAATTATTTTATTTACACTCGGAATTTTAGGTTTTGGAATATATTCATTAACCCAAATTTCAATTGGAGCAGTACCTGATGTTACTAATAATCAAGTGCAAGTGATCACAACTTCACAAAACCTTTCTACACAAGATATTGAACAATATATCACTTATCCAGTAGAATTAGAAATGGCTAATTTGCCAGGTGTGGAAGAAATACGTTCGGTTTCAAAATTTGGTTTATCCGTTGTAACTATTGTCTTTAATGATGAAATAGGAACGTATTTACCTCGACAATTAATTGCTGAAAAAATAAAATCAGCTTCTGAAAAAATTCCTGCTGGTTTTGGAACTCCACAAATGGGACCAATCACAACGGGTTTAGGTGAAATTTATCAATACACATTAGAAGTACAATCAGAATATAAAGACGAATATTCTGTGACTGATTTAAGAACTTTACAAGATTGGGTTGTTAAACGTCAATTATCTGGCATAAAAGGTGTTGTGGAAATAAATACTTGGGGTGGATATCTAAAACAATATGAAATAGCTGTTGTTCCTTCTGCGTTAAAGTCCATGAACATTGCAATAAGTGATGTTTTGACAGCTTTAGAAAAAAACAACAGTATCGCTGGTGGTGCTTACATCGAAAAAACCAATCAAAGTTATTTCATTCGTGGTGAAGGGAAAGTAAAATCTATTGAAGATATTAATAACATTGTAATTAAAACTTCAAATGGAAATCCAATTTTAATTAAGAATGTTGCCAATGTAAAATATGGTGCAGCCAATCGTTTTGGAGCAATAACTGGAAACGGAGAAGGTGAAAAAGTATTAGGACAAGTCATGATGCTAAAAGGAGGAAACTCAAAACAAGTCATTGATGATGTCAAAGCAAGAGTTTTAGAAATAGAAAAAACATTACCAAAAGGAGTTTACATCAACGGATTTTTAGAAAGAAGTGAATTAGTAGGAAAAACGACTTTTACAGTAGCAGAGAACCTTATTTTAGGTTGTTTGATTGTGATTTTTGTAGTGGTTTTGTTATTAGGAAATTGGCGTTCCGGTTTAGTAGTAGCTTCAGTTATTCCGTTGTGTTTATTATTTGCCATTTCGTTCATGAATATTTTCGGAATTGATGCCAATTTAATGAGTTTAGGTGCTATTGATTTTGGAATAATAATCGATGGAGCCGTCATTATTGTCGAGTTTATTGCCTTCCAAATCGCTCATAAATCCAAGCATTTAGTTGGATTGTCAAAAGAAGATAGACAGATTCAAATTGATGAAATCACATATAAAAGTGCTTCAAAAATGATGAATTCAGCTGTTTTTGGTCAATTAATTATCTTAATTGTATTCATTCCTATTTTATCGCTTTCTGGTGTAGAAGGAAAGATGTTTAAACCAATGGCAATGACTTTTAGTTTTGCATTGGTTGGAGCTATGTTATTTTGTTTTACTTATGTTCCAGTAATTTCATCTTTATTTTTAAAACCTAAAGAAGAAAACCCAAATTCACTTTCCAATAGATTGATTAACAAATTGAATTCTTGGTATTTACCTTCTATAAATTGGGCTTTGAATAACACTAAAAAAGTTTTATATGGAGCAGTTGGGTTATTAGTTACAGCAATTTTATTGTTTACAACTATGGGTGGAGAATTTATTCCAACTTTAGATGAAGGTGATTTTGTGATTCAACCGGTTTTAAAAACAGGAACGTCTTTATCCAAGACTATTGAAACTACAACTAAAATAGAACAAATTATTCTGAAAAACTTTCCTGAAGTAGAACAAGTAGTCAGTAGGATAGGAGCAGCCGAAGTACCAACCGATCCAATGAGTATGGAAGAAAGTGACGTAATTGTCAAGTTGAAACCAAAATCAGAATGGGTTTCAGCGGATACCAAAGATGGATTAGCTGATAAAATCAAAGAAGCCATAGAAAAAAAGATTCCAAATATGGAAATCGAATTCACACAACCTATTGAGATGCGTTTTAACGAATTAATTTCTGGAACACGTTCAGATGTTGCTGTAAAAGTTTTTGGAGACGATTTAGAGATTTTGGCAAAAAAAGCGGATGAAATTGCTAAAGCGATTAAAAACGTAGAAGGAGCTTCTGATATTATTATCGAAAAAACAGAAGGTTTACCTCAAATGGCTGTCAACTATAACCGTTCCAAAATAGCACAATACGGAATGAACATTGCCGATTTAAATGATGTTTTATCACTAGCTTTCTCAGGAAAAATAGTGGGAACTGTCTTCGAAGGTGAAAAACGTTTTGATATGGTCATTCGTTCGGATAAAAACAATCGTACAGATATTCAAGATATTCAAAATTTATATGTTTCTACTCCAAATGGAAATCAAATTCCAATGCAAGAATTAGCTGAAATTGAATATACAACTGGACCAGCAAAAATTTCAAGAGATAATACCAACAGAAGAATTGTAGTTGGAATTAACGTTAGAAATAGAGATTTACAAAGTGTAGTAGATGATATTCAGAAAATTGTGAATACAAAAATTAAATTACCAACAGGTTATAGAGTAACTTATGGTGGACAATTTGAAAATTTACAAAGCGCAAAAGACCGATTGATGATTGCTGTTCCAATTGCTTTAGCTTTGATTTTTATCTTGTTATACTTTGCATTTGGTTCGATTAAAGAAGCTTTGATGGTGTATTCAGCAATTCCATTATCTGCTGTTGGAGGAATTTTATTCTTATGGATTCGTGATTTACCTTTTAGTATTTCAGCTGGTGTAGGATTTATTGCTCTTTTCGGAATTGCCGTTTTAAATGGAATTGTATTAATCGAACATTTTAAAGAACTAAAACACCAAGGTATGAAAGATATCAATGAATTAATTTTAAAAGGAACAACTGATAGATTAAGACCTGTTTTATTAACAGCAAGTGCAGCTGCATTAGGGTTTTTACCAATGGCAATTTCTTCATCAGCTGGAGCAGAAGTACAAAGACCATTAGCAACCGTTGTAATTGGTGGATTATTTACCGCAACATTATTAACGATGTTAGTTTTACCAATTCTTTATAAAATTTTAGATGTCAAAGAATTTAAAAAACCAAAATTTAAAAAACATCAAACAGGTACTTATGTTATTGCTTTTTTCTTTCTTACAAGTTTTGGATTTTCACAAAATAATACTGCTGAACTAGATAGTTTAATTTCAAAAGGTATTGCAAACAATAAAAACATTAAAGCGTTACAATTACAAGTAGACAAAGCCGAAACTTCTATTAAGTCAGCCTATTCTTTTGATAAAACAATGGTTTATTACAGTTATGATCAAAATAATTTAGCTATAAATAACGAACCTTTAAAAGTGTTTGGAATTCAACAAACATTTGCTTTTCCAACCGTTTATGGAGCTCATAAAAAAGTTTTGACAGCTGAATTTGAAAAAGAAAAATCAAGTTTAGCACTTCAAAAAAATCAGTTGGCCAATGAAATTTCTGTAAAATACAACCAAATTGTTTATGTGCAGCACAAGCAAAAATTGTATCAGTATTTGGATAGTTTATACCAAAATTTCTCAAAAGCAAGTGATAGAAGATTTGAATTAGGAGAAAGTAATTACCTAGAAAAAATTACAGCTCAAGCCAAATTCCGTCAAATAAATACCCAATTAATTCAGTTAGAAAAAGAAAAGACTGGATTATATGAAATGTTGCAAGTTTTGGTTCAATCAGAAGAAAAAATTAACATAAGTACAAGTGAATTAGAACTAAAGAATATTATAAGTACTACTAGTAATAAAGACCTTTATGATACATATTATCAGAATATTATAGAAATTTATAAAAACCAAATTAGTTTTCAAAAACAACAAGCTTTACCGGACATTCACTTGCAATATTTTCAAGGAAAGAATACAGGATTATCATCATCGTTATATGGTTTTCAAGTTGGAATTGGTATTCCTTTATTCTACAATAGCTCAAAAAATAAAGTAGCAAAATTAGAATTACAAAGTTGGGAAACTCAAAAAGAAAATGAAATGCTTAAAATCGAAGCTTATTTAAAACAAAAAAATTTGGAGTTAGATCAATATAAAGAAAGCATTAATTATTATGATCAATATGGTAAAAAGCTTTCAGAAGAAATTCTAAAAGTTGCTAATATGAGTTATAAACATGGAGAAATTGACTTTTTTGAATACATTCTAAGTCTAGATAATGCTACTTCAATCCAAATTGATTATTTAGATGCTTTATTACAATACAATTTAACCCAATTACAATTACAACACATAACAATACAATAAGATGAAAAATTTTTTCTATATGATAGTATTTTCTGTTGCCATAATTTCATGCAAAAACAATGAAAATAAGCAACTTGAACTAGTAGATGATGGTTTGATTACGATTTCAAACGAACAGTTTCAATCTTCAAAATTAGAAATTGGAACACCAAAAGAGCAAGATTTCAATGTTGGTATAAAAGCCACAGGAAAAATAGATGTTCCACCTGAAAACAGAGCCAAAATTACTTCTTTTTTAGGAGGTTATGTTAAAACAACACATTTATTAATTGGTGATAAAGTAAAAAAAGGACAAGCTTTAGTTACGCTTGAAAACACTGAATTTATTGATATTCAGAAAGATTATTTAGAAGTAGCTGAACAAATTAGTTATTTAAAATCGGAATACGATAGACAAAAAACCTTGTATGATGAAAAAATCACTTCTCAAAAAAACTATCTAAAAGCTGAAAGTGAATATAAAAGAACTAATG
Organism: Flavobacterium ponti; assembly: GCF_042652765.1. Classification (NCBI taxonomy): domain Bacteria; kingdom Pseudomonadati; phylum Bacteroidota; class Flavobacteriia; order Flavobacteriales; family Flavobacteriaceae; genus Flavobacterium; species Flavobacterium ponti. The sequence continues at coordinate 189,661 of NZ_JBHSGW010000025.1, read as the reverse complement.
GCATGTACCAAAGTTTAAAGAAAAAACTACAATTGTTGAATATTTCTCCAGAACAAGTACGAAAAGGCAATTTAACATCAACCATTACTATTTATGCTCCGATTGCTGGTGATGTAACCGTTATGAGTGCAAATGTTGGCATGTTTATGGCTGCTTCTGATGTGATTTTAGAAATTGTGGATACCAATCATTTGCATGTAGAATTAGCCGTTTTTGAGAAAGACATTTTAAAAGTAAAAACGGGTCAAAAAATTGAGTTTACTGTGCCACAAGCTTCAAAAGAAATATTTAAAGCAGAAGTAGTTTTAGTAGGAAAATCAATAGAAGGCAATGACAGAACCATTATGATTCATGGTCATTTAGACAATACTATTAAACAAAGATTATTAACAGGTATGTTTGTGGAAGCAACCATTTTAACTGATTCTAAAAAAGGGCTAGCTATACCAAAGGATGCTTTAATCACAGAAAATGAGAAAAATTATGTACTTTTATTGATATCAAATGAAAATAAAACTTATTCCTTTGAAAAAACAGGTGTAAAAACAGGTGAACTGTCAGCTGATTTTATTGAAATTGAAACTAATAATAAAATAAACCAAAACTCAAAAATTTTAGTAAAAGGAGTTTTTGACATCTATTAATTATGGAAAATGAATTAGAAAACTACTTACACAACCATTATATTCACAAAAGTAATTGGTTAAGAGCTGCTGTTTTAGGTGCAAATGACGGAATTTTATCAACTTCAAGTATTGCAATAGGTGTTGCAGCTGCTAGTGAATTTAGAGAACCAGTAATTTTAGCAACTTTAGCAGGATTAGTAGCTGGTGCTTTGTCAATGGCTGCTGGTGAATACGTTTCGGTAAGTTCTCAAACCGATGTCGAAAAAGCTGATATAGAACGTGAAAAGATAGAATTGGAAGAAATGCCAGAATTGGAATTGCAACGTTTAGCCGAGATTTATGAAGAGAGAGGTTTGAAAAAAGAAACAGCTTTGCAAGTAGCAAAAGAATTAACTGGGCACGATGCATTAGGAGCTCACGTAAGAGACGAATTAGGAATTAATGAAATCAATCAAGCTAATCCTTTGCAAGCAGCGTTAGCTTCAGGGGCTTCGTTTGTTGTAGGTGGAGCTTTACCTTTTTTAGTGACTTTATTTTTACCAATTGAAAGCATGGAATATTGGCTTTATGGATTAGCAATCTTGTTTTTAGCTTTTCTCGGGGCTTTAGCAGCAAAAACAGGTGGTTCAAACGTAACAAAAGCAGTATTGAGAGTTACCTTTTGGGGAACAATTGCTATGGTTTTAACTGCTTTAGTTGGACATGTTTTTGGAGTACAATTAGCTTAAACAAAACATAAATTTTCATAAAAATTTGTTTATTCAAAAATTAAGTTGTTAGATTTGCACTGTTAAAAAACAGAAATTATGTTTATAATTCAATTACATCACCATCATCATATCTACGCTCAAGCGAAGTAATGATGCTATGTAATTAATCCATATAAATCAGAAACCCGTTTGAGTACATCAAACGGGTTTTTTATTGCTAAGCAATTTTTTTAAACTCCTTTGGTGTACTTTTTAAAAACTAAAATAAAAATGAACACGTTAAAAATTGCTATTCAAAAATCAGGTCGACTTCACGATGAAAGTATCCAAATCTTAAAAGATTGTGGTATTTCAGTTTATAATGGAAATGACCAACTGAAAGTTACCGCTTCCAATTTTCCTTTAGAAGTTTATTATTTAAGAAACTCTGATATTCCTCAATATTTAATTGATGGAGTTGTTGATATTGCCATTGTTGGAGATAATCTTCTAGTCGAGAAAGGACAAAATATTCAAATTGCTGAAAAATTAGGATTCTCTAAATGTAAAGTTTCTGTAGCCGTTCCAAAAATTTTTGATTACAATACTATTCAAGATTTAAATGGATTGCGAATTGCAACGTCTTATCCCAAAACAGTTTTAGATTTTTTCAATTCAAAAGGAATTACAGTTGATATTCACCAAATATCAGGTTCGGTTGAAATTGCTCCAAATATTGGTTTATCAGATGCAATCGTGGATATTGTTTCAAGTGGAAGTACATTATTTAAAAATGGTTTAAAAGAAGTAGAAGTTATTTTACAAAGTGAAGCAGTTTTAGCCGTTTCTCCACAAATTTCTGAAGAAGCTAAAGCTTTATTGAATAAACTTCAATTCAGAATACAATCTGTTTTACGATCAAGAAAATCAAAATACATATTAATGAACGTTCCAAATCATAAAATAAATAATATTAGTAATATTCTTCCTGTTTTAAAAAGTCCAACAGTTATGCCTTTAGCTGAAAAAGGTTGGAGTAGTGTACACTCAGTAATTGAAGAGGATACTTTTTGGGAAGTAATTGACCAATTAAAAGAAGCTGGAGCTGAAGGAATATTAATTTGTCCAATCGAAAAAATGGTTTTATAAAAAAGAGAATAGAAGAAAGAACAAAGAGAAAAGGCTAAAATATGAAAAAAATATACAATCCAGAACCTAAAACATGGTCAGAAATTTTAAAAAGACCAACACAATCATTTGAAGATACACAAGAAATTGTAAAACAAGTTTTTAATGAAGTTAAGAGAAAAGGTGATAGAGCTGTTTCAAAATATACTTCCTATTTTGATGGAATTATTTTAAACACAATGGAAGTCTCAGAAGCTGAAATTGATTATGCAGCAACTCTATTATCAGACGAACTAAAAGAAGCTATTAAACTAGCAAAAGCTAATGTTGAAAAATTTCACCTAGCTCAAATTACAGAAAAAGTAAAGGTTGAAACTGTTGAAGGAGTTTTATGTTGGCAAGAAAAAAGAGCTATTCAAAAAGTAGGGCTTTATATTCCTGGTGGTTCTGCTCCTTTGTTTTCAACGGTTTTAATGTTGGCAATTCCAGCTAAAATTGCAGGCTGCAAAGAAGTTATTTTGTGTACACCACCAGATAGAAATGCCACTATTGACCCAGCAATTTTATATGCAGCTTCACTTTGTGGTATAACTAAAATTTATAAAGTTGGTGGCATTCAAGCTATTGCTGCCATGACTTTTGGAACAAAAACAATTGATAAAGTTTATAAAATTTTTGGACCTGGAAATCAATTTGTAACAACAGCAAAACAATATGCATCACAAAATGGTGTTGCAATTGATATGCCAGCTGGACCAAGTGAACTATTAGTTTACGCTGATGAAACCGCAATTCCTTCGTTTGTGGCTTCTGATTTATTGAGTCAAGCGGAACATGGAAAAGATAGTCAAGTCGTTTTAGTAACCACTTCAGAAGAACTGCTAGAAGCTGTTGAGAAAGAAATATATCTTCAAATTGAACAATTGCCAAGAAAAGAGATTGCAAAAGTTGCTATTGAAAATTCTAAATTAATTTTAATGCAAACAGAAAAGAAAGCTTTAAAATTAATCAATGAATATGGACCTGAACATTTCATTATTTGTGCTAAAAATGAAGATTATTTTATAGAGAATGTTGAAAATGCAGGATCTATTTTTATCGGAAATTATACTCCAGAAAGTGCTGGTGATTATGCTTCTGGAACCAATCACACGTTGCCAACAAATGGCTTCTCAAAAAGTTATAATGGTGTCAATTTAGATAGTTTTCTAAAAGCGATGACTTTCCAAAAGATTTCAAAAAAAGGAATCCAAAATATTGGAAAAGCTATAGAATTAATGGCTGAAGCCGAAGGATTAGAAGCTCACAAAAATGCCGTTTCAATTAGACTAAAGACTTTAAAAAATGAATAATTTCGATATCAATAAATTAACAAGGACAAATGTTTTAAAAATGAAACCTTATGCATCTGCGAGAGATGAATTCAAGGATTTTAAACATGAAATGATTTATTTGGATGCTAACGAAAATCCTTTTGATAATGGTTTAAATCGTTATCCTGATCCACAACAACTAGAATTAAAAGAGCTTATTGCTGAAAAGAGAAATGTAAAAGTTGAAAATATATTAATCGGAAACGGAAGTGATGAAGTTTTAGATTTGTTATTTAGAGCTTTTTGTGAGCCAAATAAAGACAACGTAATCACTTTACCACCAACTTATGGAATGTATGAAGTTTTGGCTAATTTAAACGCTGTTGAAAATAGAGCAGTGTTGCTAAATGATGATTTTCAACCTGATGCTGAAGCTATTCTCAACAAAACAGATAAAAACACGAAAATTTTATTCTTATGTTCTCCAAATAACCCAACTGGTAACTCTTTTTCAGACAAAATTGTATTTGACTTGTTGAGTAATTTTAATGGTTTGATTTTGATTGATGAAGCCTATATTGATTTTTCTGAGAAAGACAGTTGGTTGTTATTGCTAAAAGATTATCCCAATTTAGTAATTTGCCAAACACTATCTAAAGCTTACGCTATGGCTGGAGTTCGAATAGGTTTATTGTATGCTTCTGCTAAAATAATTTCAATTCTGAATAAAATAAAACCACCTTATAACATCAATGTGCTTTCACAAGAAAAAGCCATTAAAAAAATCCAACAAAGTACTTTAGAATTTCAAGTAAAAAAGATAATAACTGAGAGAGAGCGGTTGGCAAAAGAGCTTAAAAAGATTACTTTTATTGAAAAAGTGATTCCTTCTGATGCAAATTTTATATTGATTCAAGTGGATAATGCAAACTTACGTTACGAACAATTTATTAAAAACGGAATTGTAGTCAGAAGCAGAAGTAATCAACCTTTGTGCGATAATTGTTTGCGAATTACTGTTGGAACAAAACAAGAAAATGAAAAAGTAATTCAACTTTTAAAAACGGTACAATATGCGTAAAAAAGTATTATTCATCGATAGAGATGGAACCATAATCAAAGAAACGCAAAACGAACAAATTGATGCGTTTGATAAAATGATTTTCTATCCAAAATGTATTCCTTTTTTGAGTAAAATTGCCAAAGAATTGGATTACGAATTGGTTATGATAACAAATCAAGACGGTTTAGGAACTGATAAATTTCCAGAAGATACGTTTTGGCCAGTGCACAATTTTATAATGAAAACCTATGAAAATGAAGGAGTTGCTTTTGATAAAGTATTTATTGATAAATCATTTCCAAGTGAAAACAAGAACACCAGAAAACCAGGAACAGGATTATTAACAGATTATTTTTCTGAGGAGTATGATTTAGAAAATTCATTTGTAATTGGTGATAGATTAACTGATGTAGAATTAGCAAAGAATTTAGGTTCAAAAGCAATATTTATAAACGATAACACCAATTTAGGAACTACCGAAATCTCTGTAAAACAAGAAGAATTACAACCAATAATCGCTTTAGAAACAAATGATTGGGAAAAGATTTATAAATTTCTAAAGTTGGAAAATCGAACGGCTTCAATTCAAAGAAAAACTAATGAAACTGATATTTCAATCACTTTAAATTTGGATGGAACTGGAAAAAGCAATATTTCAACTGGAATTGCCTTTTTCGATCACATGTTAGACCAAATTGCTCGTCATGGACAAATGGATTTAGATATTCAAGTAAAAGGTGATTTAGAAATTGACGAACACCACACTATTGAAGATACAGCAATTGCTTTAGGTCAAGTTTTTGCAAAAGCTTTAGGAACGAAATTAGGAATTGAAAGATATGGTTTTTGTTTACCAATGGATGATTGTTTAGCACATGTAGCGATTGATTTTGGAGGAAGAAATTGGTTAGTTTGGAAAGCAGATTTCAAACGTGAGATGGTTGGAAAAATGCCAACCGAAATGTTTTATCACTTTTTTAAATCGTTTACTGATGGTGCAAAAGCTAACTTAAATATAAAAGCTGAAGGCACAAACGAACACCACAAAATTGAAGCGATTTTTAAAGCTTTCGCAAAAGCTATAAAAGTAGCTGTTAAACGTGATGTAGAAAAAATGATTTTACCATCAACAAAAGGAATGTTATAATGAATATTGTAATAATTGATTACGGTGCTGGAAACATTCAAAGCATTCAATTTGCTCTTGAAAGACTAGGTTTTAATGGTATTTTGAGTAGTGATTGGAACGAAATTCAAAAAGCAGATAAAGTCATTTTTCCTGGTGTTGGTGAAGCGAGTAGTGCGATGAAAAAACTCAAAGAAAGAGGATTAGATATACTAATTCCAACATTAAAACAACCGGTTTTAGGGATTTGTTTAGGAATGCAGTTGTTGTGCAAATCAACTGAAGAAGGTAATACAAAAGGACTTGGAATTTTTGAAGTTGATATTATAAAATTTTCAAATAAAGTAAAAGTTCCTCAAATGGGTTGGAATACAATTTACAATTTAAAATCAACTCTATTTCAAGATATTAAAGAGAATAAATTCATGTATTTAGTGCACAGTTTTTATGTTCCATTGAATGAGAATACTATTGCCACAACCAATTATGAAAAAGAATATAGTACAGCTCTGCATCAAGACAATTTCTTTGGAGTCCAATTTCACCCTGAAAAAAGTGGAAAGTTCGGAGAACAAGTTTTAATGAACTTTCTAAACTTATAATAACTAAAGCGAAGGACACAGATTTGAGAAATAAGAGAAACTATTAAAATATAATAAATAATAAGATTATATAAATTTCTCAAATTTTAAAAATCTGTGTTCCAAAAAAAATAAATATAAAAATGAGAATAATCCCAGCTATAGACATCATAGAAGGTAAATGTGTTCGACTTTCCAAAGGAGATTATAACACTAAAAAAATATATAACGAAAATCCGTTAGAAGTTGCCAAATCCTTTGAAGCACATGGAATTGAGTATTTACATTTAGTTGATTTAGATGGAGCGAAATCGAGTAGAATAATCAATCACAATGTATTAGAACAAATTGCTTTAAAAACCAATTTGAAAATCGATTTTGGTGGTGGTTTAAAAACGAATGAAGATTTAAAAATAGCTTTTGAAAGTGGAGCCAATCAAATAACTGGAGGAAGTATTGCAGTTAAAAATCCAACGTTGTTCAAAGAATGGATTAATCAATATGGAACAGACAAAATAATGCTTGGAGCTGATGCTAATAATAGAAAAATTGCCGTTTCAGGTTGGCTAGAAGAGAGTAAAGAAGAAGTAATTCCTTTTATTAAAAGTTATCAAATAGAAGGAATTTCGTATGTAATTTGTACAGATATTGCTAAAGACGGAATGCTTGAAGGACCAAGTTTTGATTTATATAAAGAGATTATAATTGAATGTGAAAACATTAAATTAATTGCATCAGGAGGAATTTCAACTTTTGATGAATTACCAAAATTAGCCGAATTAGGTTGCGAAGGAACCATCATAGGAAAAGCCATTTATGAAGGAAGAATCACTTTAAAACAATTAGAAAAACATATAAGTAACTAGTAAAAAATAATTAGTAATTAGTAATTAGCCTCTTTTGAAAGCTAATCACTAGTTACTAATTACTGATAACTAAAAAAAAATGCTAACAAAAAGAATAATTCCGTGCTTAGACATCAAAAATGGAAGAATAGTTAAAGGTGTCAATTTTGTGGACTTAAAAGATGCTGGTGATCCTGTTGAATTTGCTAAAAAATATTCAAAAGAAGGAGCTGATGAATTAGTTTTCCTAGATATTTCAGCTACTGAAGAAAGAAGAAAAACATTAGTTGATTTGGTTAGAAATGTCGCAAAAGCTATCAATATTCCGTTTACCGTTGGTGGTGGCATATCATCGGTTGCTGATGTAGATGTTTTATTACGCAATGGTGCTGACAAAATATCCATTAATTCATCAGCTATTAAAAATCCTGATTTAATTAACGCAATTGCTTCAAAATATGGTAGTCAATGTGTAGTAGTTGCTATTGATGCTAAAAAAATCAATGGAGAATGGATAGTGCATTTAGTAGGAGGAAAGTTACCAACGGAATTAAACCTATTTGATTGGGCTGTTGAAGTAGAAAAAAGAGGAGCTGGAGAAATTTTATTTACATCCATGAATAACGATGGAACTAAAAAAGGATTTGCCAATGAAGCCTTAGCACAATTATCTGAAATAGTAAATATTCCCATCATTGCTTCTGGTGGAGCTGGAACTATGCAACATTTCGCAGACACATTTATGCTTGGAAAAGTTGATGCTGCCTTAGCAGCCAGTGTTTTTCACTTTCAAGAAATTGAAATACCTGAATTAAAAAGATATTTAAATGAAAAGAAAATTCCAATTAGAATTTAAAAATAAAATAATGAAAATAGATTTTACAAAAAATACGGATGGTTTAACTCCTACCATAATTCAAGACAATGAGACTAAAAATGTTTTGATGATGGGTTATATGAATCAAGAAGCATTAGACAAAACTTTAGAAACCAATAAAGTGACTTTTTTTAGTCGTTCTAAAAACAGATTATGGACAAAAGGTGAGGAGAGTGGCAATTTTTTAAACTTGATTTCAATAAAAAAAGATTGTGATGATGATACATTGTTAATTCAAGTAAATCCAGTTGGACCAACATGTCATACTGGTTCAGATACTTGTTGGCAAGAAACCAATAATCAAGAATATGGATTCATTTCAAAATTAGAAAAAACTATAAAGGATAGAAAAGAAAATGCTAATCCAGATTCAAGTTATATAGCTTCATTATTTGCAAAAGGATTTAACAAAATTGCTCAAAAAGTTGGAGAAGAAGCCGTTGAAGTTGTTATTGAGGCCAAAGATTCTAATGATGATTTATTTCTTTCAGAAAGTGCAGATTTATTGTTTCACTACTTAATTTTATTACAAGCTAAAGGTTTTCAATTAAATGATGTTATTTCGGTTTTAAAACAAAGAAAAAAATAATATTTTGTAAATTTACTTGCTTAACCTAATAAGCTCAATATGAAATTTCACACTAGAAAATGGGTAAAACCCGAAGACTTAAACGCTAACGGCTCTTTATTTGGAGGAAAATTGCTTTCATGGATAGATGAAGAAGCGGCTTTATATACGATTATTCAATTTGAAAATAACAAGGTAGTTACCAAATACATGAGTGAAATCAACTTTATGAGTTCTGCCAAACAAGGTGATATTGTTGAAATTGGTATGGAAGTAGTAAAATTTGGAAATTCATCTCTTGTCTTAAAGTGTGAAGTTCGCAATAAAATGACTCATGAAACAATTATTACTATTGATAACATAACTATGGTTAATTTAGGACAAGACGGAAAGCCTAAACCTCACGGAAAAACAGAAGTAGAATATGTTGTAAACCGACTAAAAGATAGATAAAATTTTAAATCTTAACTATTTTTGTAGTTTTACCATTAACATTTAAAAGATAAGTTCCGCTACTTAGGTTTCCTGCATCTATTGTTTTATTAGTAATTGGAGCATTTAAAACTTGATTTCCGTTTAAATCATAGATTTTAGCATTACTGACTTCTAATTCACTTTTGATAGTAAATATTCCATTAGAAGGATTTGGGTAAACTGAAACTAACTCAGCATTTGGTTTCGTGAAAGAATCATCAGCTAAAGTTACACTGTTTAAAGAATTCAAAGCTACTTTAGATATTTTTCCAGATACTGTTTGAATAAAATATAAATAATCGTTTACAATTGTTATCCCATTTGGCCAAGAGCTTGGAGGTAATTGAATATTACTTTCAAGTTGAAAACCAGGATTTGAATAATAAGAAATTGTATTTCCAGAACTTTCACAAATAAATAAATTATCATTGTTTAAAACTATTCCAGAAGCATAATTTAAACCACTTAAAATTGAAGTTACATTATTGAATCCACAATTGTATTTATATAAAGCATTTGCTGTATTAGATGTAAAATATAGTTCGTTGTTATGTATAGCAAAAAAATTAGGTTTATAACCCGTTAAGATATCCGTTTGCACATTAGTTGAAAGATCTATTTTAGAAATTTTCTCAGCTACATATTGACCAATATATAAATCATTGTTTATTTGTGCCATTGGTCCAGCAATCGTTGCTAAAACGATAGGTTGAACATTAGGAGAATTTAAATCAATTTTATAAGTTTTATAAGGACTTTCAACACCTACAAATAAAATATTATTTTTGGTATAAATAAAATTGGGGTTTTCATTAAATTGATATACTATTTCTACAGTTGGAGTAGAAGATGTATAATCAAATTTGTAAACTTTTTTGTGACTATAAGCAGTAAAATAAATGTAATTATCTTTGTGAACAAGATTTGTGATTCCAGCAGAATTAAAATTTGTAATAACATCTACAACTTGACAAAAAGAGAATTTTGTTAAGAATAAAAACACTAATAGAAATAATTTGTTGTTCATAAGTAGGTTGCTTTTTAATTTGGAACAAAATCCGATTAAAGGTTTGTTTTAATCGATAAAAAGTAAATGTAATTCATTTTTAAACAAAAAGTTAAAAAAAAACACTGTTAATAAAAAAAATGCGGTAAAACCGTAAAAAATAAAATCATTACATTATGAAAACACTATCAAAAGGGATTTTAGACTATTTAATTGATTTAAAACAAAATAATAATAGAGAGTGGTTTACAGTGAGTAAAACTAGATTTGAAAAAGAGCAAAAAGAAATTAAATCATTTTTTAGTAGCATAAAAAATGAACTAAGTGAAATTGATAATATTGAAAAAATGCAAATCTTTAGAATATATAGAGATGTACGTTTTTCAAAAGATAAAACTCCTTATAAAACTCATTTTAGTGCTGGTTTTACTAGACAAAAGCCGCAACTTAGAGGAGGTTATTATTTGCATATAGAAGATAATGCTTCATTTGTTGGTGGTGGTTTTTGGGAACCTAATAAAGAAGATTTATTACGAATAAGAAAGGAAATAGCAATAGATTCTTCAGAATTAAGAGAAATAATTAATCAAAATGATTTTAAACATTATTTCGGATCATTACAAGGTGAAGAATTAAAAACAGCTCCAAGAGATTTTGACAAAAATCATCCTGATATTGATTTAATTAGAAAAAAACAATTTTTAGTAACACGTAAGTTTACAAATAAAGAAGTACTTTCTCCAAATTTTGAAAATGAAGTTATTGCCACATTTAAAGCAATGCGACCATTTTTTGATTACATGAGTGATGTTTTATCTACAGATTTAAACGGCATTTCGCTCTACTGATTCATATAATTGAATTTGACTTTTAATGCGTTCTATTAATAAATTCATCATTCGCTTGTTTAAGTTTGATGAATTGAGAATGTATTCTTTGTATTCAGTAACAGTAAACATACCAATCACAATTCCTTTTAATGAATTCCTGAATTTAATATCTCTTTGAATAGTATTTTCAATGTAATGCATTTTTTTTTCAGGTGATAGTGTAAAAAACACACCTTTTTGTTTGATGGCATAATTTTTAAAAACTTCAATAAACAAATCATTTTGAAATTTTAGAATTGGTCTTAGTGTTTCATTTTGAAATTTTTCTTCAGGAGAGGAGTCTTTGGTAATTATACCAATTGCTGTTCCTTTGTGTGCTAAAAGTAATTCATCACGAGTTTCCATGTTTTTCTTTTAAAGATAAAAAAAAATAACCTCTAATTTCTTAGAGGTTATTTAAGTTATTAAAAACTAATTGTTTATAATTATTTTAATTTGAAAGTAACTTTTCTTACAAGCGAATAGTTAGCAGAACCTTCTCCTAAACTATCCTCTCCTTGAGGAACGATATTTAATCTTGAACCAGCAATTCCAGCTTTTTCTACGATAGACTTAACTCTTTCAGCTCTTTTTCTAGATAATTCTTTGTTATAATCACTAGAACCTCTAGTATCTGCTGAACCAATAATGTCTACTGTTGCACTTGGATTATCTTTAAGATAGTTAATTACAAAGTATAAATCATTTGTAGAAGATGATTTTGGATCAAATGAATCTGTATCAAAGAAAATATTAATATAACCTTGGTTGATTAATTCATAAGGAGATTTTCCACTTCTTCCACTAGCACCATTTGTACCGTTTGCAGTAGCAACAGCTTCTTTAGTTTTCGTTTCAACATATCTTTCTAATTCATCTGGAACACCATTGTTGTTTAAATCAATAGCTCTTCCTTTAGAATCGACAGCAACTCCATTAGTAGTGTTGTTCTCAACATCTAAATAATCTGGAACACCATCTCTATCAGTATCATTCATCATAGTTTCCATTTCACCGATTCTTTCTTCAAGCTCAGCTTGTTTTTCATCTTGCATTTCATAAGCCCAGTCAGCATGAGTCTCGTTACTACCTAAATAGATTGATAAACCTAAAGTAGCATTATATAATGTTCCGTTGAAACCTCTATCATCTGGTACATTTCCAAAACCAGAAGTTCCATCAAATGTATAGTGTTGTCTAATATTATTAATCATAGTAAAGTCAGCATTTAAAGCTACTTTCTCAGTTAATTTGTATTGACCAGTTAGACCTAACAAAACATTAGTCATATTGTCTTCACCGTCAAATCCATCTGATGTCATGAATGAATAACCAAGACCACCGTGCATTTGGATATTAAAACTTTGAGTAAATTCCTCAAAATTTAAAGCTCTTCCAAGATTTAAAACTCCTTGTAAATTAGCTCTATAGTATTGTGATTTAAATTCTGGTACATCACTAGGATTTTCAAAGCTGTCATAACCGAAATCTACTTTCATACCAAATTTAGAGTTGAACATATATCTTGCACCTAAATCAACATGATAAAAAGAAAAATCTTCTACATAATAACCTGGCATAAAAGGGGTAGTTGGTCTAGATAAACCACCATTTACATCAATCGACCATTTGTTGTAAGCATTTGACTGCATTCCACCATTAACTTCTTCTTCTTGAGCTATTGCACTAGTAAATATGAATAGCGACAATAATAGTAATACTTTTTTCATGAATTTATTTATTGTTTGTGTAACCCTGCAAAAGTATTAAAATTATTATTAACAATTGGCCTTTTTTTACAAAAAAAACCTAATTTGTCTTATTTAGCGATAGGAAATAACTTAATAATAACTTAATCTTTTTTTTATTTTAACCCTTTTTTATAAAGTTATATTCCAAGATTTCTAAATCAAAGTAATTAACAGAAGATACTGTATAATCAATGATATCAGCCATTATGTGTTCATAATTTTCCCATACCTTATCTTTAGAAAAGCAATAAATCTCAAATGGAATTCCCAACTCAGAAGGTTGAAGATAACGAACCATCAATAACATTTCTTGATTAATACCTGGATGATTTTGTATATATTGATGAATAAATTTTCTGAATAGTCCCAAGTTTGTTAGGTTTCTACCATTTAAGATTACTGATTTATCAATTGAATGGTTATTATTATATTTTTTAATATCAGATTGTCTATGATCAATATAAGATTTTAATAATGCTAATTTTTCAAACTTTGGCAATTCTTCATCATTTATAAACCTTACAGAACTTGGTTTTATTAATAAACTTCGTTTAAAACGTCTTCCATCAGAATTTTGCATTCCTCTCCAGTTTCTAAAACTATCAGATATTAAACTATACGTTGGAATAGTAGTTGTTGTATTGTCAAAGTTTCTAACTTTAACGGTTGCTAAGTTGATTTCAATTACATCTCCATCTGCTCCGAATTTTTCCATTGTAATCCAATCACCAATACGAACCATATCATTAACCGAAACTTGAATACTTGCCACAAAACCAAGTATAGTATCTTTAAAAATCAAAAAGATTAAAGCAGAAATTGCTCCAAAAGTTGTCAATAAAGTTTTGAAATTGGTATCAAACATTATTAATACAAAAGAAGTAATTCCAAAAATCCAAAGCACAATCATAATTACTTGAATGTAACTATCTATTGGCTTGTCACTGTATCTTGGTTTGTGTTTTAGATAATCTTTCAAAGAGTTAAAAACACTTCGAACAATCCATAAGAATAAAACTATGATATATATCTTAATTCCTTTTGAAAAAAACTCTTCCCAATACACAAAATCTTTAAGAATTATTGGAACAGTTTTATAAACATAATATAAAGGTATAAGATGAGCTATGTATTTTGCAGTTTTATTAGCAACTAAAAAATCATCAAATGTTGACTTTGTTCTTGTTGCAATAATAGCTAAAGCAATAATCAATATTTTTTTGAAAATATAATCTAACAATAGAGCTATTGTAATAAGTATAGCAATATTAATAAATAAACTTACATATAACGACATAGTATCGTCAACATGAAAGTTTTTTAGTAATTCATAAGACCAATTATATATTTTCATGTCTCAAGTATTTTTTTTCAATGTAAAATGTTCCAAAAGGAATTAATGAAGCAATACAAATGATTAAAAATGTAGAGAAAGACCAATTAAGTTTAAATTTTAAAAGAATAGCTAAAGCAATATAGCCTATGAACAATAAACCATGCACCATTCCTAATGGATACAAGATAGATTTATAAAGTTCTAAGTTAATATTTTTAGTAATAAACATGTTAGCAAATAAGAAAAGGTATGAAAATCCTTCTAAGACAGCAACTATTTTAAAGGTTTTTATCATGATAAAGCAGAATAAATTACATATCCATATATTACAAATCTAAATACACGGAATAAGGCAAATAAGAAAAAATGTTTACGAGAAAAGTTAATCATTCCTGCAGCCAAACAAGCCATTGCAAAAGGTAATGGTAACAAGGCTCCCACAATAATTAAAAAACCACCCCATTTTTGCATGTTGATGATGTGTTTAGTCATTTTCCCATACATGTATCTATTTACAGAAGGAATTGCAGCTAATGTTCTTCCTAAAAAGTAAGCAATAACACCACCCGTATAAGATAAAACAGCTAATATAGAAAGATAGAGTAGTGGTGATTCTGTGTTTTTTGTCCAAGCAATAAAGATGTCTGGTGGAATTAATCCTAATATACTTTCAGAAATTAAAAAGATAGAAAATAAGAAAAAATCACTAAAATTTTTAGTAGCATAAACCATAGCATCATTCAAATTGATGACTTTTTCATTAACATAAAAAAGAACAGCAACTAATAAAACGGTTGGAATAATTGCTTTTTTTAATCCTTGTAAGATAAACGAATAAAACCCAGTATACTTATAATACTGATGAAGTAATTTAAAACGTGATTTTTTAGTATTTGACATTTTTAATTTATTATTATTTTATCTTAATGCAAAATTAGACAGAATATTATTGATTTTACGTTAAGATATGTATAAAAAAATCGGTAATTAAACCGATTTATATTATGTAAAATAGAAAGAGTTTAATTTACATAGCTATAAAAGCTTTGTTGTATTCTCTTAAATCCAATAAATTGTTTTTCTTTGAACAATCAACTAATAACGATAAAAAGTAACTAAAACTCTCTAAGTTATTTTCAGAAGAATAAACAGAAGCTTCAGTTTCAGATTCTTCATCAATTGGTTCATCGTTTGGAATTTCAATCAAAAAAGCATTATTTTCTTCAAGATGTTCGTAAGACAAACGTAATGCTTTTGTTAAAACAGGATTATTTAAATCCATAGTAATTTCTCTAACTTTTTTTAAATCTTCAATAATTGAAGAAAAATCATATTTGTTAGAAGAAATTTCCTTTTGAATTTTTTCAATAAGTTGTGTGGCTTGTTTATTTTGCATGATATAATTTTGTGCGGTAAAATTACTATATAAGTCAATTATACACAAGGTTTTTTTTATGTATTTTAAATATTTATAATTGACTTATAATATATATTATGTAAAATAGAATATTTCAATACATCTTTGTTTCTAACTAAAAGAATCGTAAATTCGTTATAGTAATTCTTATTGTATGAACAACTCTATCGCTCAACGTATTGCTGATTTTTTAAAACACTATGAACCGTTTTTATATTTAGATTCTGAAGCCATTTATTTAATTGCCACACAAGTCAAAGTTTTATATTTAGAAAAAAATCAAATTTTATTTCAAATTAATGATAAAACCCATGATTCTTTTTATGTAGTTAATACTGGTGAAATTGGTTTAAATATAACTTCAGACTCTGACGATGTTTTAATTGATAAATGTGATGATGGTGATATAATTGGTTTACGACCATTTTTTGCAAAGGATAATTATTTAATGACTGCAAAAGCTCGTGAAGAATCTATTTTATATGCTATTCCAATTGAAGTTTTCAAACCTTATGTGTCACAAAATCAAGAGGTTTTGAATTTTTTATTGGAAAGTTTTGCTTCAAATACAAGAAATCCTCATAATACAGAAAACAAAGGTAAATTAATTTCTGAAAATGTAATATATGATGACCAATCTACTGAAATTCAATATTATCAGCCTATAAAATACACTAAAAAGCCAATTACTTCAAAGGCTAATCATATAATTAAGGATATTGCCCAAAAAATGGTTGATCATAAAATTGGAAGTATTATTGTAGAAAAAAGCAATATTCCTATTGGAATTATTACGGACAAAGATTTACGTTCAAAAATAGCTACAGGTTTATTTCCTATTGAGGTTGAAGCCAAACAAATTATGTCTTCTCCAGTTATCACAGTTGCAGAAAATTTATCCATTGCTGAAGCTCAAATTATGATGTTAAAATATAATGTTGGTCATCTTTGCGTTACAGTTGACGGCACATTTCATTCTGAAATTAAAGGTATTATTTCAGAGCATGACATAGTTGTGGCTCAAGCCAATAATCCTGGAGTATTAATTAAACAATGTAAAAGAGCTACAAATTCAAAAGATTTGAGAATTATAAGAGAAAAATTAACCGATTTAATTCAGCAATCTTTAGACAAAAACATACCTATCAATCATTTATGTTCGATAACTGGAGAAATCAATACCGCTATTTCAAAAAGGGCCATTGAATTGGCTATAGAAAAAATAGGAACTCCTCCTCCAACCCGTTTTTCATGGATGGCAATGGGAAGCCAAGGTCGAAAAGAACAATTGTTAATGACTGATCAAGATAATTTTTTACTATTTGAAGATGTTCCTGATAAAGATTATGATAAGGTAAAGTCTTATTTCCTTCAATTGGCTGAACGAGTAACTAAAACTTTGAATAAGATTGGTTATGAATATTGTCCTGCAAATATGATGGCCAGCAATCCACAATGGTGCAAATCATTAACTGATTGGAAAAAACAATTTAATTTATGGATAAATGCTCCTGGTGATAACGGAATTTTAATGTGTTCTATTTTTTTTGATTATGATTTAGTTTATGGAGACGAATTTTTAGTGGAAAAATTAACTCAAAACATATTTGATAATACTCATAAAAACGAATTGTTTTATGCATATCTTGGTACAGATGCAATTAAAAGTCCACCACCATTGGGATTTTTTAAACAATTTATTGTAGAAAATGATGGAGAGAACAAAGATTCATTTGATATAAAAGCTAGAGCTCTAATGCCAATGATTGATGCTGGTAGATTATTAGCTCTCAATAAAGAACTTAGAAATGTAAATAACACCTATTTGCGTTTTAAGAAATTAGCTGAAATAGAACCTCAAAATGAAGATTTATATTTGGCTTGTGCAGATGCTTTTCTGGCAATTTTAACCTTTAGAACTAAAGAGGGATTGCAAAATGGTAATTCAGGTAGGTATTTGAACTTGAAAGAGTTATCAAAATTAGATAAAGTAAAACTTAAAAATACTTTTAGTCCTATTCAAGGTATTCAAGAATTGATTAAAACACGATTTCAATTAACCTATTTTACATAAACATGAGTTGGAATTGGTTTAAAAAAGCATTACAAGAAAAACCCAAATTTTGGGAAACGTATTTGTCTCATTTTGTAGGTAAAGAACGAAGCAAACGTTATGTAATATTTGATTGTGAATCAACAGGTTTACATGTTAAGAAAGACAGAATATTATCAATAGGAGCTGTTGCTATTTTGGATGATAAAATTGAAGTAAATGATTATTTTGAAGTTTTTGTTGTTCAAGAGTTATTTAAACCAGAATCTGTCCCTATTCATGGTATAATGAGAAATGGTAATGAAGATAAAATTGTTGAAGCTGAAGCAATTATTAGGTTTTTAGATTATATTAAAGATGCAACTCTGGTTGGACATCATGTAAATTTTGATATCGAATTAATCAATGAAGCATTGGGAAGATTACATTTGGGTAAATTAAAAAATGAATTTATGGATACAGATGCTATGTACCAGAAATTGAAGCATTTACATTTTGAAGAGCACCGAAGTTTAGATGAATTATGTGATATTTATAAAATCAGAAAAAGTGATAGACATACCGCTTCTGGTGATTCATTTATAACAGCACTCCTTTTTTTGAAATTGAAGAAGAAATTGGAGATTTAAAGTATTCCAACAATTTCATTGATTCTACCATGATGACTAACAGAAATTGGTTTGTTTGAATTTAATTCAATTGGTAGTCCATTTTTATTTTTACTATAATCTGAAGTTTTGATGTATTGAATTCTATTAAAATCTGATTTATCCAAAACCACTACAGTTTTAATAAAATCATTTTCAACAATAGTTTTTCCATAAAATAAAGTCCCAAATAATTGAACAACTGATTCTTTTTGGTCATTTATTTCAATAATTTCAATTTTTATAGGATAAAAACCTTCATTATAATTAATTCGTTGATAGGCTTTATAAACACTTTCTTTTATACTCCAAAGCATCCAAACCATTTCGTCTTGATTTGGAGCTTTTTGAATTAAATCTTGTTCAAATGTTGTGAATAGTTTATTTAGAAAGCCTTTTCGTTTCCAATTGCTTTCTTTTCTACCTACTACTAAATCTACAACATCATTTCCTATCATTTTTCAGCTAATTTGGTTTGAATGATTATAATTGTATGCTCTAAATCGAGCATTTTCTCCATAGATTCATTGTCAATTTCTATGTCAAAAGCTTCTTCAACATCTAACACAATGTCAACTAAATTAGCAGAATTGATGTTTAAATCTTTAATGAAATGGGTTTGTTCATTTATATTTTCAAAAGCATCATCATCTTTAACAAATGGTTTCACGATTGGCTTTAATTTTTCTATTATTTCTTCTTTATTCATTTTATATGTCTTACTACTTAATACTCAAATCTTAATACTCTATTGATACTTTTTAAAGATAACACAACCATTTACATCACCAAAACCAAAACTTGCTTTAGCTACAATATTTAGTTCTTTGTGCAACAATTTTTGTGGAATTTTATCTTCCGAAATTAATGCTTTTATTTCATCATTCAAATCTTCAGAGTTTATATTTGGAAAAATAAAACTATTGTAAATTTGAAGCACCGTTGCGACCGACTCAACACTTCCTGCACCAGATAAACAATGTCCAACCATTGATTTTAATGAATTTATATACGGAAAATCGTTTCCTTTTCGACCTAAAGCTTCACACCAATTTTGAATTTCTAAACTATCTTTTGAAGTTGCTGTCAAATGACCGTTTATCGTATCAATTTCATTTGGATTTACATTGGCATCTTTCAAAGCATCTGTAATACATTTTTGAACAGCAATTGAATTGGGAGCTGTCATAGTTCCTTCACCTCTTTGTCCTCCTGAATTGATATTTCCTCCTAATATTTCAGCATAAATTCGAGCTCCACGAGCTAAAGCGGTTTCTAACTCTTCAATAACAAAAGCTCCTGCTCCACTACTTGGTACAAAACCTGAAGCAGTTGCACTCATTGGCCTTGAGCCTTTTTCTGGTGATTCATTATGTTTGAAAGTACAGACTTTCATGGCATCAAATCCACCCCAAATGTAGGGGCCAGAATCACTTGTGCTTCCTACTAACATTCGTTTGGCTTTTCCTTGTTGGATTCGTTCAAAACCTAATAAAATACTTTCTGTTCCTGTTGTGCATGCTGAAGAATTGGTTGTAACTTGATTGCCTAAACCTAATTTTCCACCTAAGTAAGCTGAAATTCCGCTGTTCATGGTTTGTGCGACAGCTGTACTTCCGAGTCTTCTGGTTTGAAAATCATCAATTTTATAAATAGATTCTCTGAATTTTTCAATACCAGATGTTCCTGTTCCGAAGATTGTTCCGCTTTCCCAATCAGGATTTTCATTGTTTTCGATGGATAAACCTGCATCTTTCCAAGCATCCACTCCTGCAATTACACCATATAATATTCCGGTTGAATTGAAATTTCGCAATTCAAGTTCTGAAAAGTATTCTCGTTTTAAGTCTTCTGAAATTTTTGGAGCTCCTGAAATTTGACAAGAAAATTTTAAACGTTCTAATTCAGCATCAAATTCTATCCCAGAAATTCCGTTTTTTATGGCATTTGTGAACGTCTCCAATCCTACTCCATTTGGTGCAACAATTCCTAATCCTGTTATAACGACTCTTCTTTTCAAACTATATATTTTCTTTTAAACTTTTAACCTTATCTATAAAATCATTCCTGCTAAAGTTCCAGAACAAACTTCTTCTTTCTTATCATTTAGCATTTTGACTTTACATTTTAGTTTTCCAAAACGATAGTATATTTTTTCTGAAATAACAGTTACTTTTTCATTTGGATAAACGGGTTTTAGAAATTCAACTTCTGATGACGTGAAACCTATGTTTTTTATATCTTTTTTTTCATTTAGATAAATTCCCAAGCAAACTAGTCCTATTTGAGCCATGGTTTCCGTTAAAATAACTCCAGGTGTAACTGGATTTTCTTTGAAATGGCCTTTATAGAAATCTAAATTTTCATCAAAAGTAAACGTACCTTCTACTCTATTCTCATCAATAGAAATAATATCATCTACAAACAAAAAAGGTTGTGTGTAAGGTAATTTTGATATGATTTCTTGTTTTGTCATATAATCGCAAATTCGCAAATTATTTTATTCTTTCTTAAAATTCTAATAACACTCTTTGTGCTGTGAAACCTGGTCCAAAACTCAACATTACCCCTTTTTCACCAGCTTTGGGTTGGTTGTTCATGATTCGTTCTAGTACATAAATTACTGTTGCACTAGACATATTTCCATATAAACGAAGTACTTCTTTGGTATCATCAATATTCTTTCCTAAATCCGAAAATAATCCTTCCACTAAGTTAACGATTTTTTTTCCACCTGGATGAAAAATCAAATGTTCGATATCTTTTATTGCTAAATTATTTCGTTCTAAAAAAGGGTGCAGAATTGCAGGAAAATGTTCTTCAATGGTATCTGGCACTTCTATGTCTAAAATCATTTTTAAACCTTTGTTGGTTAAATCAAAACCCATCATGTGTTCCTTATCGTAGAAATGATACATGGATTCGTCAACGATTGTTGGTCCAACTTCATCTTCATGCGATGACATTAAAACACAAGCAGCACCATCACCAAAAATAGCAGCACTAACAATATTTGCCATCGAATAATCATCTAATTGAAAAGTTGCTGTTGGACTTTCTACAGTAATTACAACAGCCCTTTTGTTTGGATTCGCTTTCAGAAAGTTTTTGGCATAAATAATTCCGGAAACACCACCAACACATCCCATTTCTGTAACGGGCAAACGAACTATATCTTGACGTAAATTCAATTTATTGATTAAATAAGCATCTAATGAAGGAATCATAATTCCAGTACAACTTACTGTAATGATAAAATCGATTGTTTCGGGTTGCCAATGGGCTTTATCCAATGCTTTTTTCAATACTTTTTCTCCTAAAACAATCATTTCTCGTGCATAAATTGCATTTCTTTGTTCGAAAGAATGTAAAGAAAAAACTTCTTCTGGATCCATTATAGAATAACGTTTATCTACATTGGCTCCTTCAAATATCTTCTTGACTTTTCGTTTAAAGCGATCGTCTTGATTGGCTAACCAAATATCTAAAAAAGGAATGATATCCTTTGTTTCTCTTGAGAATTCAGGTAATTGAGTGGCAACATTTATTATTTTGACTGACATAATTTAGATTTTCAGATTTTCAGATTTTGGATTTTGGATGTTGGAATTTATTTCTTAATTATCCATTGGTAGCGAAAAGCCCATTTCCAATTTATGGTATATTTTTTTAATTTATTTCGTTCGGAGAATTCAATTAATTCTTGTTTTTTGAAACCTCTTAAAATAGATACTAATCCATCTTCTTTGGACATTTTGTTTAATCTGAAAACCCAACAAATTACTTGAAATGCTCTATAAGCAACTATATTTCTGTGTAAATCATTGATTACAATTCCTATTCTTGCTTGTTTGTTAAAAAGTAGAATTAAATAATCAATTTGGTTGTTTTTAAAATGATGTAACGTTAGGGTGCACAAAACTATATCATAATTCATTTGAGCAAAAACTTTACTAAATATATCTTCGCATTTATAACTAATATTTGGATATTCTTTTGAAAGTTTTATAGCATAATCAATCGTAAAAGCATTAGCATCTATTCCTATTAAATTGAATTTTAGATTATTTTTATTTCCATATTCAGCTAAGGTTCTCAACATATCTCCATTACCACAACCAACATCTACAATTGTAATTGCTTCTTCTGAATTAATCAATTTTTTAACTCCTTCTAAAGTCAAATGGTTTCCACCTAAAAACTGATTTATTGTAGCAATTTTGTCCAAAGCATCACGCAATTCTTCACCTTCTAGTGAAAAATCATCCATGATTTCTTCTTCTTCTGTTCTGTATTTGGTATTTATTGCCATTATAAAGGATTGCCGTGTGTTTTTTTTATGATAATTGGTAACAAGAAAGGAAATGCTATCAAAATCGACATTGTTATTTTAGAAAGATACGAATTCAATAAGAGTTTGGATAAAAATTTTCCAAAATTGAGTCTTTTTTGGAATGTTTTGTTCCAAATTTGTTGATATTTTGATTCTAATGTTGCTCTCGAAATTTTTTCTTGAAGATAATCAGTTACTAAATCACAACTTATTTTTGAACTGTGAATTGCCATTGCCATTCCATTTCCACACAAAGGATGAATTAAACCTGCTGCATCACCAATCATGAGCATATGATTTTCTATTTTAGGTTTGTCTTCAAAAGATATTTGACTAATTGTTAATGGCTTTTTAAAAATAATTTGACTTTCCTTAAAAATTGATTCTAGATTTTTGTTTTTATACAGTACATTTTCTTGAAAATCTTTTATGTCTTTATATTTTTTGAAGGACTTATATTTCACCAAATAGCAAATATTTATTACATCATTTTCTACTTTAGAAACTCCACAATAACCACCTTTAAAGTTATGTAACCCAACTAAGTCATTTGGAAATTTGCCTGAATAATGAGCTTTAACAGC
This sequence comes from Flavobacterium ponti, assembly GCF_042652765.1. Taxonomy (NCBI): domain Bacteria; kingdom Pseudomonadati; phylum Bacteroidota; class Flavobacteriia; order Flavobacteriales; family Flavobacteriaceae; genus Flavobacterium; species Flavobacterium ponti. The sequence continues at coordinate 166,375 of NZ_JBHSGW010000025.1, read as the reverse complement.
TAACCATGGAGATTTTTGTTGAATGAACTTGCGGTGCAGTTGCATATCTAGATTAGAACGTTTTCCAAAAGCACCTAAAACTATTTTTGATTCATAAATTGTATTTGATTGTGTAAAAATGGTAAATATTTCATTGGAAAAACCAACCTTAGTAACAACTTCTTTTATAACCTTTCCTCCTAACTCTAAAAATTTATTATACAAAAAGTTATCTAAAACATAACGACTTATGCCAAAGCCACCTAAAGATAGGTCTGATTCAATTGTTTTTCCGGAATAAGTAGATAATTGTGTTTTATTGATTATTGTGGGCTGAAGTGATTCAATTTTTAAACCTAAATCTGATAGATAAGGTAAAACTTCATTCGAAATAAATTCACCACAAACTTTGTGTTTTGGATAGTCATTTTTCTCAAACAGAACTACTTTGAAATTTCGTTTTAATAAATCAATACCTCCTGTTAGACCAGCTAAACCACCACCAATTATTGAAATTTCATTGTTTGCTTTCATTTATCTAATGTACTATTTCTTTTAATGAAATAGGCTAATTATTATTAACTTTAACTATTGTTAAACATCAAACTTAATGACTTATTTTTAATTAATTTTTATTACATGGAAATTATATAAATAGTTTTTATAATTCAATAAGTTAGCCTACTAAATTGTAAATAAATTTATAAGAAATTTAAAAACCATGACTTTAGAAATAATTATTGTATTTAGTATACTTCTACTATCGGTAGTATTATTTGCCTTTGAAGTATTTCCTATTGACAAAATTGCCTTTTTTATAATGGTAAGTTTATTGGTTTTTGGTTTATTAAAACCTGAGGAAGCAATCAGTGGGTTTTCTAGTCCAGCTACTATTTCAATATTATGTTTAATGATTTTAGCTATAGGATTAGAGGATAATGGAGTTATTTCGTGGTTATCTAGTGGTCTTCAGAAGTTGAAAATACTTCCCTTGTTGTTAATCATCCCATTGTTTATGTTTATCACTGGAACAGTTTCAAGTTTTATAAGTACCACTGCTGTTGTTATTGTTTTTATAAAAATCATCACAGATCTTGCTAGAAAATATAAAATTCCCAAAGGGAAATTACTTTTGCCAATTTCGTTTGCTGGAATTTTAGGAGGAAGTTGCACGTTGATGGGAACTTCAACAAATCTTATTATCAATTCAGTTGTAAAGAAACATGGTATTGAAGGTTTTACTTTTTTTGAATTCAGTAAATATGGTTTACTTTTCTTAGTTATTGGAATTGTGGTTGTGACTTTACTATCCTTTTTACTTCCATCAGGAAACAATGAAGAATATGATGTTTTGGATATAAATAATCGATATTTAACTACTGTTCAGATTAAAGAAGACTCAGAATTAATTGATAAAATTTTAGAAGAAACCTATCTTTTTAAGAAAGATAAAATTAAGATTTTAAAACTAATTAGAGGTTATAAAAGCACAAAACTACCAGGAAAATACATTAAAATTAAAGCAAATGATGTATTTGTGATTAGTGGTGATGCTAAGTCTATTTTTAATTTAAAAAATTCAGATAATTATCTTGTAAACTATACATTAGAAGACGAACAAAAAGAAGAAACCGAGGAAGAAAATACAGAGGAAAATGAATTGAATTATACTAAAATAATTGATTTGGTTGTTCTTCCCGGTTCACCTTTAATTAATAAAAGATTTTCTGACATTAAAAGTTATATGATTAATGGTGCAAAGCCTCTAGGATTTAGAAATAGAACAAAACTGCCTAATTTTTATGAACGAATCATGCAAAAAAATATGGATGATTTAACTATTAACTTGGGAGATCATGTTTTGGTAGAAATACCTGAGAAAAGATACTTTGAATTTAGTTCATCTGAATACATGACTGTGAATAGAGATTATGATTTCACACTAAAAAGCTCAAAAACAAAGCGAAATATTACTTTTATAATTCTACTTGTAGTAATTGGTTTAGCTTCTACCAGTATACTTCCTATTTTAAGTAGTGCTTTGGTTGGATGTGCTTTACTCTTAGTTTTTAATTGTATTCGTTTAGGAGACATTTACAAAAAAGTAAATTGGGAAATTATCTTTTTACTAGCTGGAATGATTCCAATTGGGATAGCGATGGCAAACAGTGGAGCTGATAAATATCTGACTAAACATTTATTGGATTTGTGTTTAGACCAAAAGCCCTATTTTATTATTGGAATTCTATTTTTAACGACTATGATAATCAGCGGTTTTATATCTAATAATGCTACAGCTATTATTATTACTCCAATTGCAATTGCTTTAGCACAAGGAATGGATTTACCCGTAAAACCTTTTATTTTAGCTGTTTTATTTGCTGCTAATTTTAGTTTCTTTACTCCAATGGGTTATCAAACTAATACTATTATTTATGGCTTAAATGTATATAAATTCAAGCACTTTTTTATCGTTGGAGGTATACTGTCAATCATTTTGTGGATTGTAGCTACGTTTGTATTATCGAGTATGTTGTAAAAAAAGGAAGCTTACAGCTTCCCTTCTTTAATTTCTTCAACACATTCTGGATTAAGAAGTGTAGAGGTATCTCCAAAATTACTAAAATCTCCTTCGGCTATTTTGCGTAAAATTCTACGCATAATTTTACCAGAACGCGTTTTAGGTAAACCTGTAACAAATTGGATTTTATCTAATTTTGCAATTGGTCCTATTTGATTTGAAATCATTTCATTAATTTCTTTACGTAAATTGTCATGATTACGGCTTTCCCCTGATTCTTTTAGAATGACATAACCATAAAGAGCATTTCCTTTCACATCATGAGGGAAACCCACAATAGCACTTTCAGCTATAGCTGGATGTTCATTTACAGCATCTTCAATTGGAGCTGTTCCTAAATTATGTCCAGAAACAATAATTACATCATCTACTCTACCTGTGATTCTATAATATCCTACTTCATCTCGCAACGCACCATCACCAGTAAAATATTTACCTGGAAAGGCTGTAAAATAAGTTTCTTTATAACGTTGATGATCACCCCAAATCGTTCTAGCCATACTTGGCCAAGGAAATTTAATACACAAACTTCCTGTTACTTGGTTTCCTTCTATTTCATTTCGTAATTCATCCATTAAAACAGGTTGAATTCCTGGTAAAGGCAATGAAGCGTAAGTTGGTTTTGTTGGTGTAACGAAAGGAATTGGAGAAATCATAATTCCACCTGTTTCAGTTTGCCACCAAGTATCTACTAATGGACATCGTTTGCCACCTACATGATCGTTGTACCAGTGCCAAGCTTCTTCATTGATAGGTTCACCAACAGAACCAATTACTTTCAATGATTTTAAAGGAAAACGTTGTACAAAATCAAGACTTTCTTTTGCTAAGGCACGAATAGCTGTTGGTGCTGTGTAGAATTGATTAACTTTATGTTTTTCAATAACTTCCCAAAAACGACTAAAATCTGGATAAGATGGAACTCCTTCAAAAATAACAGTTGTTGCACCATTTAAAAGAGGTCCATATAAGATATATGAATGTCCTGTAATCCAACCTATATCTGCTGTACACCAATACACATCTTCTTCTTCATAGTTGAAAACATTTTTGAATGTATAAGCTGTGTAAACCATATAACCAGCAGTAGTATGAACCATTCCTTTAGGTTTTCCTGTTGAACCAGAAGTATAAAGAATAAATAACGGATCTTCAGCATCCATAATAGCTGCTACATGATTTGCAATAGCTTCATCTAATAAAGGTTGTAACCATTTATCACGTCCTTCTTTCATGTTCACATCAGAGTTGGTACGTTTAGCTACTAATACAGTTTCAACAGAAGGACAATTTTTTAATGATTCATCTACAATTCCTTTTAAATCAATTGTTTTGTTTCCTCTAAAACCACCGTCAGAAGTGATTACCATTTTGCATTCACTATCGTTGATACGAGCTGCAACAGCTGAAGCAGAAAAACCAGCAAAAACTACCGAATGAATTGCTCCTATTCTTGCACAAGCTAAAACAGAAACTGCTAATTCTGGAATCATTGGTAAATAAATACAAACTCTATCTCCTTTTTTAATGCCTTGCTCTTGCAAAACATTAGCCATTTTAGCAACACGAGCATATAAATCGTTATAGGTTATATGTTGTGCTTCTTCTTTTGAATCATTAGGCTCAAAAATAATAGCTGTTTTATCACCTCTTTTATTTAAGTGCCTATCAATACAGTTTTTAGTAATATTTAGTTTTGCATTTAAAAACCATTTAAAACTAGCTTCTTCCATATCAAACTCAAAGGTTTTATCCCATTTTTGATACCAAGTAAATTCATCATCAGCAATTTTATCCCAGAATTTTCTAGGTTCTCTTACTGACTTTTTATACATTTTAAAATAGTTTTCTAAATCTTTGATTTTATAGTAACTCATATTTTTAGTGTTCAGTTTTCAGTGGTTAGTATTCAGTAATAATAAATGTAAATATATGAAATCCGATTAAGGCTTGAAATTATTTCTTGCTAATTTAATATAGATTTATTTAAATGATCCAATTTTATATTTTTGAAAATCTTCTTTAACTTCATCAATAATTGCTACATCATCAATGGTTGAAGGAATTTGGAAGTTTTCTCCATCTACAATACTTCTCAATAATTTGCGAAGAATTTTTCCCGAACGAGTTTTTGGTAATCTTTGTATAATGATGACATTTCGTAAACTAGCTACTGCTCCAATTTGTGCTCTAACTAATTGAACTACTTCATGCTCTAATTGAAAATGCTCTATGGCTTCTCCTGATTTTGTAACTACCAATGCTAATGGTATTTGACCTTTTAATTCATCATTTATACCAATCACAGCACATTCTGCAACAGCATGATGAGAAGCTACAATTTCTTCCATTTCTGCCGTTGACAATCGATGTCCAGCTACATTAATAACATCATCTACTCTACCAGTGATAAATATATAATCATCTTCATCTTTATAACCACCATCACCTGAAAAATAATACCCTGGAAATTTATTCAAATATCCTGATTTAAATCGTTCATTATCATTCCATAAATCCAATAATGTTCCTGGTGGTAAAGGTAATTTGATAACCACATAACCTTCTTCATTTGGACTTAACTCATCTCCATTTTCATTAAAAATTCGGATGTCGTAACCTGAAACAGCTTTTCCTGCTGAACCTGGTTTTATGGGTAAATATTCAACTCCCATCATATTGGAAATCATTGGCCAACCTGATTCTGTTTGCCACCAATGATCTATAGCTGGAATTGGAATATGTTGTTGGTACCATTCTAGTGTAGCTATATCACAACGTTCACCTGCTAAAAATTGTGTTTTTAAGCTACTTAAATCATGTTTTTTAATAAATTCTCCATTAGGATCTTCTTTCTTTATGGCACGAATGGCTGTTGGAGCTGTAAACATTACGTTTACTTTATGTTCTGCAATAACTCTCCAAAAAGTGGAAGCATCAGGAGTTTTTATGGGTTTGCCTTCAAAAATAATAGTTGTATTTCTATTTATAAGTGGTCCATAAACAATAAAACTGTGACCAACTACCCAACCTACATCTGAAGCTGCCCAAAATACTTCTCCTTCATTTACACCATATATATATTGCATTGAAAATTTAAGTGCAGTAGCATAACCACCTGTATCTCTGACAATTCCTTTTGGTTTCCCAGTAGTTCCAGAAGTGTATAAAATATACAATGGATGTGTTGATTTCAAAGAAACACAATCCGTTTCTTCTGAGCCATAAACTAAAGCATCATAATCAACATCATATTTTTTAAAAGGAACTCTTGCTCCTAATTTTCTATTGAAAACGACTACTTTTTTGGGTTTATGTTCCGCTAAAGCAATTGCTTCATCAACCATTGGTTTATAGGCAATTACTCTATCAATTTCAATTCCAGATGAAGCCGTAATAATTGCTTTGGGTTTGCAATCATCAATTCGTATAGCCAATTCGTGTGGAGCAAAACCTCCAAAAACTACTGAATGAGTGACTCCAATTCGAGCACAAGCTAACATAGCAAAAGCGGCTTGAGGAATCATTGGCATATAAATAATAGCTGTATTTCCTGTTTTTAATCCTAATGAAAGTAAACCTCCAGCAAGCTTTGATACTTCTGATTTCACTTCATTATATGTATATTTCTTTACAGTTTGCGTAACAGGTGAATCAAAAATCATGGCAATTTGATCTCCAAAACCATCTTCAATGTGTTTATCTATAGCTAAATAACATATATTCAATTCTCCATCTGCAAACCATAATGGATAATCGTTGTAATCTTTAGATAAAATAGTCGTTGGATTTTCAAACCATTTTAGTTGTTGGGCTTGTTCTGACCAAAATTCTTTAGGAAATTGAATACTTTTGGAATAAAAATCTTTATAATTCATTTACTAATACCTGTTTGAAGTTGTGTTAATTAAGTATAGTAAATATAAAGAAAATCAGAATTCCATTTTTAAAAATGTTGCTAAATAAATATAGTTAATGGCTTATTGTTAATGGTTATTGCTTTACAACTTACTCAACCAATTTAAACACCTTATCCACAACATTTTTAATAGAAAATGGTTTGGTTAAGTAAGCATCTGCACCCAGTGCTAATCCTTTCTCTATATCCGAAGCTTTGTTTTTGGCAGATAAAAATATAACCTTTGTGTGTTTTAAATTTTTGTCTTTTTTAATTTGCTCTAATGTAGCATAACCATCAACCATTGGCATCATAATATCCAAAATAATTACATCTGGAAAAATGGTTTTTATTATATCCAATGCTTCTTGACCATCACGAGCAATAAATACTTCATAATTGCTTTTTTTGAAAGTATATTCCAAAGTCATTACAATGTTTGGTTCGTCGTCAACAATTAAAATCTTCTTCATAAATCTATAGTTTCATAATTTTTTAAAGGCAAAGTAAAAGCAATACAAGCTCCTTTTGCACTTGGTTCTACCCAAATTTTACCTTGATGATGTTCGATAATTTGTTTGCAAATAGCTAAACCTAAACCACTTCCAACAGGTTTTTTAATATTCTGATTGGTGGATTGGTAAAATTTATCAAAAATTGCTTCAACATCTGATGGGTTTATTCCTTTTCCGTTATCTGTTACGGTTGTTTTTACAAAGGTATTTTCAATTTTGCAATTTATGGTAATGTTTCCGTTTTTTTCTGGACAAAATTTAATAGCATTAGATAATAAATTGGTAATAACCTGAATAATACGATCTTCATCATAAAAACAAAATACAGCATTGCTTGAGTTAAAAATTACATCAATATTTTTATTTTTGATTAGATGTTGCAACGGTTCAATTGAATTTTTTATGGTTTCAATTAAGTCATTATTACTGGGATTTATGGTTTGTTTTCCTGTTTCAAACTTTTCCAAATCCAGAATTTTATCGATTAAACGATTCAATCTATCGGATTCGGAAATAATATTTTGTAGAAATTGTTTCTTCAAGTCTTCTGGAATTTCATCATCATCGTGCAAAATTTCACTGGCTGCTCTAATCGCTGTGATTGGTGTTCTCAATTCATGAGTAACAGTATCTAAAAACTCATCTTTTTGTTTGTCTTTTATCACTAAATTTTCATTAGCATTTTTAAGTTGTGATGAAATCTTTTTCAATTCATTAGAAGTTTCAATCAACTTTTTATTAATGATGATATTTTCTTTGGATTCTTCTAAGATTTTTAAAACTTCAGGCAAAGTGACTTTTTCTTCTTTGACCACACTTGAAATCAAAATTCTTGCTGAGGCAGTACCAATGTGACCGGTTAAAAGATTTTCGGCAAATTTAACCAAACGAGCATCGGCAAGTTCTTGATTGGAATCTACATTATATTTTGTATTGAAAATATGCATGGCTCGTTTTGTTCTGTCTTCTCCTAAAAATCGAATTAAGACTTTCTTAATATCACTGGTGTAAGCCGTTCCTTTCCAAACAAAAGCATTTTCGTGATTTGCACTGTATTTTTCAATATCTACATACATTTCGGCATAATTTCGTTCTCTATAATTTCCTTTAAAACTTACAGAAACCGCAAAATAAACCATTGTATTGAACAGCAAACTCCAAAATAACGCATGAGGAACAGGTTGCAAATAATCCAATCCAAACAATTGAAAAGGTTTTAAAATTTGAATATGAAACAACCCTTCTGAAATAAATGGTGAATTGTCTGAATAAATGCCAATAGCATAAGGAATTAATAAGGTGTACATGCATATTGAAAACCCAATAATTATAGACCAAATGGCACCTAAACACGAACCTCTTCTCCAAAAAACTGCTCCAAAAAAAGCAGGTGCTAATTGAGCAATAATAACAAACGAAATTAACCCTATAGAAACTAAGTTATAATCTAAAGCAAAAAATCTATAGATAAAATAGGATGAAATAATTATTGAAAAGATACCTATTTTTCTAATGTTTACAATCTTTTTGTTGTTGACCAATTGTTCTTCATTTCTTAATTTTCCTAAGAATGTATAAGGAATTAATATGTTATTACTCAACATTGTAGATAAACTAATACTTGAAACTACAATCATTGATATGGCTGCTGAAAATCCTCCCAAAAAAACAATAATGGTTAATAAATCATTATTAAAAAATTGAGGAATGAGTAATGAATAAGTATCGGCATTGACATTTTGTCCTTTAAACAAAATATTGCCACCCCAAGCAATGGGATAAACAAACAAATTGAAAATCAATAAATACAAAGGAAACAACCAAATAGCTGTTTTAATGTGACGTTCTCTATTGTTTTCCACAACCGAAATGTGAAATTGTCTAGGCAATAAAAAAATAGCAAACAAGGAAACCATGCACATAAAGAACCAGTTGATGCCTTGTGTTAAACCACCAATTTTATTTTTTTCTTCAAAACCAGTCAGTTGTGAAGCTTGATGATAAATGTCTTCAAAGCCGTCAAAAACAAAAAAGGTTACATAAACTCCAATGATTATAAAGAATACAAGTTTTAAAATACTTTCCATGGCTACTGCCATAACAATTCCTTTTCTTTTTTCTGAAGCATCTACATAGCGCGTTCCATAATAGGATGAAAATAAAGCTAATGCAACAGCAACATACGTTGTGGTATCATTAAAAATTAAGGATGACGAAGAAGTTTTGGTTACAATGTGAAAAGTCTCAGCAATAGCTTTTAATTGCAAAGCAACATAAGGCAAAATCCCAAACAAACATACAAGTGTAACAATGGCTCCTAAAAACCTACTGTTGCCGTATCTAAGTGAAATAAAATCAGCAATACTTGAGACATTATTTACCCTTGAAATTCTAATGATTTTTCTTAAAATTATTATCCAAGCCGGAATAATTATGATGGGACCAATATAAATAGCAATATAACTTAATCCTGAATTAGCTGCTACTCCAATACTACCATAGTAAGTCCAAGCTGTACAATAAACCGCTAAGGATAAGGAATATATATAGGAATTGTTGGTCCATTTTATATTTCCTTTTTTTTCTGCCCAATGTGCAATAAAAAACAAGAAGATTAAATAGCCTAATAAAATGATAATTAGTACTATACTATTCATAATATCGATTTACAACTAATAAAGAAACTAAGATAGAAAAGAGCCAAAGGGAGAATATATAAATATAAATAATTGGAAAACCTAACAATGCATTTGTACTATCAAAAAGAAGTAAAATAGGTAAGTTAAATGCAATTAGCAACCCAATACTTAATACTAATAATTTTTGTTGATGTCTTTTTTTCATACGAATTTACTATAAAGTAAATATATTGATTTTTTTTAAATGTTGTATGAAAGTAAATGTATAAAAAAACAAATCTCTGCCTTTAAAAAAGCAGAGAAATGTAACTTAGTTTATGACCAATTAAACTAAAATGAAATCTTAATGTCCTGTTGCTTCACCTGCACCAGAAGGAATTCTAATATGTTCCACAATATCTTGAACATCTTGCGGAGGAGCTGGTGTAAAGGCATTTACTGCAAATGCAACAATGAAGTTTACAATCATAGCTACCGTTCCAAATCCTTCAGGAGAAATACCAAACCACCAACTGGCTTTTAAACCATCAACAGCTTCTTTTCCACCATCAAAAATTCCGAATTTGAATTTTAACATATAGAAAAGCATTAACAATAAACCTACTACCATTCCGGCTATTGCCCCTTCTTTATTCATTCGTTTGTGGAAAATTCCTAAAATAATCGCAGGAAAGAATGATGCTGCAGCTAAACCAAAAGCCAATGCAACCACAGCAGCAACAAATCCTGGAGGATTAATTCCAAAATAACCTGCTACAACTACAGCTACAGCAGCAGCACCACGTGCAGCCCAAAGTTCTCCTTTTTCAGAAATATTTGGATTGATCATTTTTTTGATTAAATCATGAGAAACTGAAGATGAAATTACCAATAATAAACCAGCAGCAGTTGATAATGCCGCAGCCAATGCACCAGCAGCAACCAATGCAATTACCCAGTTTGGCAATTGTGCAATTTCTGGATTAGCCAATACCATGATGTCGTTATCAATTGTTAATTCACTTCCTTTTAACCCTTTTGCTTCTTGAGCTGCTAAGAATTCTTCATTTTTTGATTTATCGTTATAATATTGAATTTTTCCGTCACCGTTTTTATCTTCAAATTTTAATAATCCTGTTTTTTCCCAATTGGTAAACCATTTTGGCATAGTTGCATATTCTTTGTTACTAACAGTTTCAATTAAATTAGTTTTTGCAAAAACAGATACCGCAGGAGCAGTTGTGTATAAAATAGCAATTAACAATAAAGCCCAACCCGCAGATTTACGAGCATCTCTAACTTTTTTAACAGTAAAGAAACGAACAATTACGTGAGGTAAACCTGCTGTTCCAACCATTAATGCTAAAGTTATTGCAAATACATCTATCATTGATTTTGAACCATTGGTATATTCTGCAAATCCTAATTCTGTAGAAAGACCGTTCAATTTATCCAATAAATAAACATTTCCATCACCAGTAACCGTTCCACCCATTCCTAATTGTGGAATTGGATTACCCGTCATTTGTATTGAGATAAAAATAGCGGGTACCATGAAAGCAAAGATTAACACACAATATTGTGCTACTTGTGTATAAGTAATACCTTTCATTCCTCCAAGAACAGCATAAAAAAGTACAATTACCATTCCTATAACCACTCCTGTTTCAATTTCCACTTCTAAGAATCTAGAAAAAACAACTCCTACTCCACGCATTTGTCCAGCTACATAAGTAAATGAAACAACTAACGCACAGATTACAGCTACAGTTCTAGCCGTGTTAGAATAGTATCTTTCCCCAATAAAATCAGGTACTGTAAATTTTCCAAATTTTCTTAAATAAGGTGCTAATAATAATGCCAAAAGCACATATCCACCTGTCCAACCCATTAAGTAAACAGCTCCATCATATCCTGCAAAAGATATAATTCCAGCCATTGAGATAAATGAAGCTGCTGACATCCAATCGGCAGCAGTTGCCATTCCATTAGCTAAAGGAGAAACTCCTCCACCAGCAACATAAAATTCTTTTGTTGATCCAGCACGAGACCAGATAGCAATTCCTATGTATAGAGAAAATGTAATCCCTACAATGATGTAGGTCCAAGTAAGTACATCCATGATATTTTTTTTGTTTTAGTTAATTAATTAATCGTCAAATCCGTATTTTTTATCCAATCTGTTCATCAATCGAACATAGACAAAAATTAAAATCACAAAGACGTAGATTGAACCTTGTTGTGCAAACCAAAATCCTAATGGAAATCCACCAACTTTGATTTCGTTTAATGTATCTTTGAATAAGATTCCAGCTCCATAAGAAACCGCAAACCAAATACTCAATAATATTAGAAGATACTTTAGATTTTCCTTCCAATAAGCCGTAGCATGTTTTTGTTTATCGCTCATAATAGTTATTTAATTAAAGATTTTTTATAGATAAATCATTGCTTGTAGTGTCACAGTATTGACAGCTTTGTTTGTAGCATATTTAAGGGATTGATATTCTAATGTCAATTTAGAATTATGTCCACTGAAATATAAGTTTGTTCCAATACCTAATTGATTTGCATTATCATTTAATGCATCAATTTTTCTAGCATCATACGATAAATAAGGTTGGAATTTTGTGGTTTTTTGGGAAGGAATTACATACCCAAGATGTCCATGAAGTAATGAACCTGTTTCATAGGTTGTTCCTAAAGTAAAGTCTTTACCATAATCATTATTTTGATATAATGCATAAGCGGTTAAAGCACCTCCATTTGAGCCTACTGGAGCATCATAAAAAACGTCTGCAGCTAATATTTTTACATCTTGTCCACTCAAATTTCCTGACGCATCAGCTACTACAGAACCACTCGGATGCACAAAGAATCCAGCTCCAACATTAAATACTTTTTTACTTCCAAGATAAGTTCCTACTTTGTATGGTAAAAAGTTACTTTCACTATCTTTAAAAGCATATTCAAAATATCCAGCAAAGTTTTTTCCTGCATCTCTAGAACCTAATAATCTTCTCCCTGTATAGGTAGCAGCACCACCATTTACAGGAACAGCAGTTGCTTGTAAATTATTTGTCATAGCCTCATTTATAGAAATTCTATATTGAAATTTATCAATAGTTCCTTTAGCATAAAAACCAATATGTCTAGCAAATTGATCTGATAAACCTAAAGTTGCCCATGATTGACGTTGATTATCTAAAGTCATTATGTTTAATGTACTTTGATTGTTTAAACGAGAAATACCATTCCAATAATGTAAACCTCCACCAACAGCATGATTTTTTCCAACACTATATTGTGCCCATACATCATGAAAAAATAATTGAGAAGATTCTCCTTTTCCAGTTGGAGATAAATTATTAGCGTTTAAACTATTTAATCCAAAATGAGTAAGGATTAAAAAATCTTTGTTAATTTGAGCATACATTAAAACACGAGCTCTTCGCAAATTGAAGTTTAATTTACTATCAGTAGATGGCACATCATCATTGTATTGTGCTTGTACTTGTGCCCACGAAATGATTCTGAAGTATTTTGAACCATCTTCATTTATATTAACTTTTAATCCTCCTCCATAATCTGGAGAACCTTGTGAAAACCCAAAATAAGATAGGGATAACACGAATAGAAACATTACTTTTTTCATAATTAAAATTTGGTTAGTTGTTAATTTTGTTCGACCAAATTCTAAAATTTTGTTAATGAAAAAAATTATGATATATATATATGTAAAGAAGTATAGCTAATCCTTAAATCGTTCCCATTTAATTAGCATAAACTTGTCTCCTAGCTCGGTTATAATCATTCCAGCACCTGATAATAATTCTTTATCTTTCAAATATTCAATTAACTCATTATGCTTAAATATTTTATAAGTTGGATGATAATTAGGATGTGGAGGTTTCTTTATTTTGAACTCCTTTACCCAATTACTAATCGAAACATGAGAAACCCCAATGATTCGTTCAATTTCCCTATAACTCAGGCCTTCTAAATACAATTGCAAAGCCTTTGTTACGTAGTAATCATCAATCTTTTTACCTAACTTATTTACGGTGAAATAATAAGTACAAGATTTGCATAAATAACGTTGTCTTTCTTTAATTATTCCACTCTTTACAATGCCTGTATTCTGACATTTTGGACAAGCAACAATTTCCATGTATAAAAAATTTGCATAAATATATTAATTTTGCAAATATAATTTATCAAATACAGAAAAAATTTAGGATGTTTTTATTGACTATAAAAAAATAACTCATAAAAATTAGCAATTTAATAGAAATTAGTAAATATTTATAAATGAGTGCATTTTATGTTAGATATGTTTTTTTTGAAAAAATATAATCCAATATCATTCCATAACTCCTAATATTTTATTTAATTTGTAGAAACAACTACAACTAAAATGCAATTCAATACCCAAGAAACAGACGAAAAACTGTTATACAAACTCCTTACAGGAACCATAATTCCTAGACCAATTGGCTGGATTTCAACAATTGACAAAAACGGAATTAACAACCTTGCTCCTTTCTCTTATTTTAACATGGTTTCAAGTGATCCTCCTTGTGTGATGTTTTCTACAAGAAGAGATAATAATAAAAACAAAGACACTTTAAATAATGTTTTAGAGAACAAAGAATTTGTTGTGAATTTAGTCACGCATGAAATCGTAGAAAAAATGAATGCAACTTCTGCTGCTGTAACTTCAGATGTAGATGAATTTGAATTAGCCAACCTTACTCCTATTGATTCAATAATGGTTAAACCCAAAAGAGTTAAAGAAAGTTTAGTTCATTTTGAATGCGAAAAAATACATCATTATTTCATTGACAATGAAGCAAATGGAGGTGCATGTGTAGTAATCGGAAAAATCAAACTTATCCATATAGATGATTCAATACTATTGGAAAACAATTATATAAATTTAGACAAATACAAACCTGTTGCCCGTTTAGCAGGTTCAAATTATGGTACATTGGGAGAAATTTTCTCCATAAAAAGAGCCTAGAATGACAACAAAACAATTAGAAATTAAAGTAGCTATGCAGATTCAAAAACCTATTCATGAGGTTTTTGAAGCAATTGTAAATCCTGAAAAAATGGTCAATTATTTTATTTCAGAAAGCAATGGCATTATGCAAGAAGGAAAAGAATTAATTTGGAAATTTCCAGAATTTGATTTCGATTGTCCTGTTCGTGTTGGCAAAATAGAAAAGGATAAATTTATTTCCTATTATTGGATGATAGATGATATTGAACTTTTGGTAGAAATGACTTTGACAGAGAAAGAAAACAATTCTACGCTAGTTTCAATTACAGAAAAAAGTATGGAAAACAATGAAAAAGGATTAAAATGGTTATCAGGAAATTCTTTTGGATGGTCAAATTTTCTTTCTTGTTTAAAAGCTTATGTAGAATACGGCATTAATTTAAGAAAAGGTGCTTTTGATTTCATGAGACCAGAGAATCAATGTTCTTAAAAGAAGAAAATAGAATATAGAACATAGAAAAAAAAGATTTTTTTAATTTCTTAAATTTCTCAAATCTGTGTTCCAAAAAAACAAAAAATACTGAAATAAATTCAGCATAAAAATGAAAATAACAGTAATTGGTGGTGGTCCAGGAGGACTATATTTTTCGATATTAACCAAAAAAGCAATGCCTGATTGCCAAATCGATGTGTACGAACGCAATCGTCCGGATGATAGTTTTGGGTTTGGAGTGGTTTTTTCTGATGAGACTTTAGGGGAATTCTTGAAAAAAGACATGAAATCTTATGAATTAATTCGAAGTAAATTCGCTTATTGGGATGATATTATTATAGCTCGTGACGGACAAGAAGTTAGTATTGCTGGAAACGGATTTTGTGGTTGTTCTCGTAAAACACTATTGCAATTGTTACACCAACGTTGCCAAGAAGAAGGTGTAAATCTTCATTTTGAAGCCAATGTGGACGATTTAAGTCAATTTGCTGATTCAGATGTAATCGTAGCTTGTGATGGAATTTCAAGTCAAATAAGAACACAATTTGAAAGTGATTTCGGTACAAATGTCGAGTTGAAGAAAAACAAATTCGTTTGGATGGGTTCTACAAAACCATTAGACGCTTTTACCTATTTTTTCAAAGAAACCCAACACGGAACGTTTGCAGCTCATACCTACCAATACGAAGAAGGCATGAGTACTTGGATTTTTGAATGTGCTCCAGAAACTTGGGAGAAATACGGATTTGATACTTATAATGAAGAAGATACCGTTCAAAAACTACAAGATTTATTCAAAACTGAATTAGACGGTCATCCATTAATTACCAATAAATCACATTGGAGGCAATTTCCACATGTAACTAATGAAAACTGGTTTAAAGACAACATCGTTTTATTAGGAGATTCGAAAGCCACAGCACACTACTCTATTGGCTCTGGAACGAAATTAGCTATGGAATCAGCAATTGCTTTATCAGAAGCTCTTGTTGAAAATCCAAATAACATTCAAAAAGCATTTGAAAACTACGATAAATCAAGAAGAAACATTGTAGAAATGATTCAATATGCTGCCAATGTTTCTCTCGATTGGTTTGAAAATATGGACCGACACATGCAACATCCATTTTACCAATTTGCCTTTGGATGCATGACTCGTTCTAAAAAAGTAACCTACGAAAACTTACAAATACGCGACAAATCATTTACTGATAAAGTTCTTGAAGAATTCAATTCTTCCCAACAACCGACAACCAACAACCAACAACAAATAGCCGCTGCTTTTTCAAAATTCAAATTAAAAAATTTAGAACTACATAACCGAATTGTAATGAGTTCAATGGGACAATATTCGGCAGAAAATGGATTGGTTAACGATTGGCATTTTCAACATTATACTTCTTGTGCCATTGGTGGTTTAGGATTGATTTTAACCGAAATGACGGCTGTTTCAGAAAACGGACGTATTACTTTAGGTTGTGCTGGAATATATAATGAAAATCAAATAGTTGAATGGAAACGAATTAATGATTTCATTCATAAAAATACGCAAACAAAAATCGGAATTCAATTAGGTCATTCGGGTCGAAAAGGTGCCACAAAAAGACCTTGGGAAACTGATGATTTAAAAGATAAATGGGAATTACTTTCTGCTTCTCCTATTCCATTCAATGAAAACTTTCCAAATCCAAAAGAAATGACTTTGGAAGATATGGATTTGGTTTGCAGACAATTTGTTCAAGCTACAAAAAACGCTGAAGAAGCAAAATTTGACATGATTGAACTACAAGCTCATCACGGATTTTTATTAGCTTCTTTCCTTTCTCCTTTGACTAATATTAGAACAGATGAATTTGGAGGAAGTATCGAAAACCGCTTAAAATTTCCTATGCGAGTTTTCAATGCAATGCGAAATGTTTTCCCAAAAGAAAAACCAATGTCTGTTAGAATTTCAGCAACTGATTGGGCTGAAAACGGAATTTCAGAAGATGATGTTATAACTATTGCAACGGCTTTCAAAAATGCTGGAGCTGATATTATTAATGTTTCTACTGGAAATACAGTTGCACATCAAAAACCACAAACTGGTAGAATGTGGCAAACTCCTTTTTCAGATACTATCAGAAATTCGGTTCATGTTCCAACAATTACAGCTGGTTACATTCAAGACATTGACCAAATAAACACTATAATTCTAAACGGAAGAGCTGATTTAGTGGCTTTAGGAAGACCTTTACTATTAGACCCTTATTTTGTTAGAAATGCTCAAGCTTACGAAAAATTCCAAGCAGAAGATATTCCTAATCAATACAAAATGGGAATTTCTCACTTATATCCTTTAAAAGCTTCCGAAAGAAAACAAGCTGAAGGAATGAAAAAAGCATTGAAACCAAAAAGCAATAAGAAATAATTACGAATTAGGAATTACGAATTATGAGACACCACGAAGACAATTTCGCTCACAATAACCTACCAAATATCACTTTGCAACCTGACTATTTGTGTGATTTACCTCAATTTCAACATCCAGAAATGCTAAATTGTGTAGAACGTTTGTTGGATAATCACATCAAAAACGGCAATGGTGATACCTTTTGTATTCGTACTTTTGAAGAAACATGGACTTACAACGATTTATTTGAAAAAGCCAATCAAATTGCTCATGTTTTGATAGATGACTTAGGTTTAGTTTCTGGAAATAGAGTTTTATTGCGTTCTGCTAACAATCCAATGATGGTGGCTTGTTGGTTTGCTGTCATAAAAGCAGGTGGTATTGTTGTAGCCACTATGCCTTTACTTCGAGCTAAAGAATTAACAACCATTATTGATTGTGCCGAAATTTCGATTGCAATATGTGATGCTGATTTAGCCGATGAAATGAATCAAGTTGAATCTAACTTTTTAAAAGCTAAAAGTTTTTACAGAAATGGCGATTTAGAACAATTAATGGCATCTAAACCTAAAACGTTTGATAATTACCATTCCAAAGTAGATAGTGTTTGCTTAATTGGTTTTACTTCTGGAACTACAGGTTTACCCAAAATGACTGCTCATTATCACAAAGATGTTTTGAATATTTGTGAAGCCTTTCCAGTTTATTCTTTACAACCAACTAAAGATGATATTTTTATAGGAAGTCCACCATTAGGATTTACATTTGGTTTAGGTGGTTTGGTTTTATTTCCCATGTATTTTGGTGCTTCCACTTTCTTAATCGAAAAACCAAGTCCAGATTTACTTTTGAAAGCTATTGAAGAATATAAAATTACCATTTGTTTCACAGCACCAACTGCTTGGAGAGTTTTAACCACAAAACTGAATGAATTTAATGTTTCAAGTTTACGAAAATGTGTTTCAGCCGGAGAAACTTTACCGCTACAAGTTTGGCAAGACTGGTATAATGCAACAGGTTTAAAAATTATAGATGGCATTGGAGCGACAGAAATGTTACATATTTTCATTTCATCCAACGAAGAAAACATGGTTCCAGGTGCAACAGGTTTACCTATTTTAGGATATGAAGCTAAAATCATAGATGAAAAAGGAAATGAACTTCCTCCAAATCAACCAGGAAAATTAGCCGTAAGAGGAATTACAGGTTGTAAATACCTAAATAGAGAAGAAAAACAAAAAGAATACGTTCAAAACGGTTGGAATATTACTGGTGATATATTTAAAAAAGATGAGAAGGGTTACTTTTGGTTTGTAGCTCGTGGAGATGATATGATTATTTCTTCAGGTTATAATATTGCAGCCATTGAAGTAGAATCCGTACTTTTAACTCATCAGGATATTTTAGAATGTGCAGTTGTAGGTTTACCTGATTCAGAAAGAGGTATGTTGGTTTGTGCGCATATTGTGTTGAAAGAAAAAGATAAAGCTTCCGATGAATTAACAAAATCTATTCAACAGTGGTTCAAAGAAGTAGCTGCACCTTACAAATATCCAAGAGTAATAAATTATTTAGATACTTTACCCAAAACAGAAACAGGTAAAATTCAACGATTTAAATTGAAATAACATAAAATTTGTCATTCTGAACTTGTTTCAGAATCTAAAAAAATAAAAATGAGAAAAACCTTTTTAGTAGTTAGTTTCACATTTCTATCACTAACAGCCATATTAACTTATGTGAATTGGAAGTTTAGTTTCCTATTACTCATATTAATTCCATTAATCATCATGGGATTATACGATATGTATTTCTCAGATAGAACCATTAGAAGAAACTTTCCATTATTAGGTCGAATGCGTTATATTTTATCAGCCATTGGACCAGAAATGCGTCAGTATTTCATTGAAACAGATACTGATGGAAAACCTTTTAATCGTTTGCAAAGAAATATTGTCTATCATAGAAGTAAAAAAGAAGTTGATTCTATGCCTTTTGGAACGCAATTAGACGTGTATAATGATGGTTATGAATGGATTAATCATAGTATTCGTTCCATTCCGTTTGCTGAAGCAAAACATGATCCTAGAGTACGAATTGGTTCTTCGCAATGCACAAAACCTTATGAGGCTAGCCTTTTTAACATAAGTGCTATGAGTTATGGCTCTTTAAGTAAAAATGCTATTCTAGCGTTAAATAATGGTGCAAAACAAGGAGGTTTTTATCACAATACGGGTGAAGGTGGTTTATCTCCTTATCATCTACAAGGTGGTGATGTAGTTTGGAATATTGGAACAGGTTATTTCAGTTGTCGAAATTTTGATGGCACTTTCAATGTAGATGAATTTGAAAAAAGAGCCATTTTAGACAACGTAAAAATGATTGAAATCAAATTCTCACAAGGAGCAAAACCTGGACATGGTGGAATTTTACCCAAAGAAAAAGTAACCGATGAAATTGCAGCTATTCGTTTAGTCAATAAAGGACACGATATCATTTCACCACCATCACATTCTGCTTTTAGTACACCTTTAGAATTAATGGATTTCATTAAATTATTAAGACAAAAGTCTGGTGGAAAACCTATTGGAATGAAAATTTGCATTGGAAACAAATCAGAATTCATTGCGATTTGTAAAGCCATGGTTCAAACAGAAACCTATTTTGATTTCGTGACTGTTGATGGTGGTGAAGGTGGAACGGGTGCTGCTCCACAAGAATATTCAGATCATGTTGGTATGCCTTTAAGAGATGCTGTAGCTTTTGTCCATGATGCTTTGAATGGTTTTGGTATAAAAAATCAAATCAAAATTATAGCTTCTGGAAAAGTAATTACTGGTTTTGATATTATTAGAAACCTTTCATTGGGAGCTGATTTATGCAATTCTGCTAGAGGAATGATGTTTGCGTTAGGTTGTATTCAAGCTTTAGAATGTCACGCTAATACTTGTCCAACTGGAGTTGCCACACAAAATCCATCTTTGATGAAAGGATTAGTTCCAGAAGACAAAAGCATTCGTGTGACACGTTTTCAAAGCGAAACCGTAAAAAGTGCAGTAGATTTAATGGCTTCTGCAGGAATTATGCATCCAGATTTAGTGACTAGAGATGTGATAACCACAAGAATAGACAGAAACAAAGTCGAAACCTTTGCTCAAATTTTCCCAGATTTAGTAACTGGTTGTTTGTTAAAAGAAGAAACGGTTCCTCAAGAATTTTTGTATTTTTGGAAAAGAGCCAGTGTAGAGAAGTTTTAGAAGCTAATCCAGCTATCCACTATATCTTTTTTATCTCGTTTTTGAACGAGACAAAAAAGGATACCGTTCCTATCTGGGCTAGACCATTAATAAAGAGAAGTAATAATTTTAAAAATCCGTGCTAATCAGTGTAATCTGTGGCAAAAAAATAAAAGAATGAATCAAATATTCACAAAACAAGAAAAAATCAAATTCAAGCATATTGATTACGCTGGAATTGTCTTTTATCCAAGATTTCTAGAAATGCTAAACGATTTAGTAGAGGATTGGTTTGAAGAAGCCTTAGAGAGACCCTTTTCAAAAATGCACGAAACCAATGGAATTCCAACAGTTGATTTAAAAGTACAATTCAAAAAAGCAGCTCGATTAGGAGAAATACTAACAAAAAAACTTTGGGTAAAAAACCTTGGAGGAGCTTCTATTCTATGTGGTTTCAAATTTGAAGATGAAGAAGGAAAAACCTGTCTTGAAGGAGAAGTAACTTTAGTAAATGTAGCATTCAACGAAAACAGGAATGATATAAAAGCTGAACCTTTTTCAGAGGAAATGAAGAATAAAATAAAACAATACGAATTATAGAACAGGGAACACAGATTTAAGAAATTTTAAAATTTATATAATTTCTCCAATCTGTGTTCCAAAAACAATATATATGGACTTTAAAAAAATCAAAGCAGCAACCGTACAAACTTCACCCGTTTTTCTAAATGTAGAAAAAACTATTGAAAAAGCTATTGGTTTCATTAAAGAAGCTAGTCAAAATGGAGCGTCATTAATTGCCTTCCCAGAAGTATTTGTAGCAGGTTATCCTTATTGGAATTGGATAATGACACCCGTTCAAGGCAGTAAATGGTATGAAAAACTATACAAATGTTCGGTAAAAACAGATGATGCTTCTATGCAACCTTTATTTGAAGCTGCAAAAGAATATAATATACATATCGTTATTGGTATTAACGAACGTGGCAATTCGTATGGAGAAATTTACAACACCAACTTAATTATTGACAACAACGGAAAGCTAATTGGAAAACATAGAAAACTAGTTCCAACTTGGGCTGAAAAACTTACTTGGTCTTCGGGTGATGGTTCTTCGCTAAAAGTCTATGATACAGAAGTTGGGCCATTAGGAACATTAGCTTGTGGAGAAAACACCAATACTTTAGCTCGTTTTACATTACTTTCACAAGGAGAATTGGTTCATATTGCTAATTATATTTCGCTTCCTGTTGCACCACCAGATTACAATATGGCTGAAGCAATTAAAATTAGAGCAGCAGCACATTCTTTTGAAGGAAAATTATTCACAATCGTTTCTTGTTCAACCATTTCTCAAGAAATTATGGATGCTTTACGCGAAGATGTTCCAAATGTAGATGAAGTATTAACGCGTAAAAATTCAGCTTTTTCAGGATTTATTGGTCCAAATGGTGCTACAATCGGAGAACCTTTAATCGATGATGAAGGAATTGTCTATGCTGAAATTGATTTAGAAAAATGCATCCAACCCAAACAAATGCACGATATTTTGGGACATTACAACAGATTCGATATCTTTGATTTAAGAGTAAATATTGCTCCAACAAGAAAGATTAAGTTTATCGATAATTATGAAGAATTTAATAAAAAATAAGAAATAACAAATCTAACCCTACTAGGGTTTTAAACCCTAGTAGGGTTATTTTAAATAAATTAAAGTAAATGTCTCAAATAAAAGAACCAATAGAACAAGGATCTTATTACCACATCTACAATCGTGGCAATAACCGTTGTGATGTGTTTTTTGATTCAGATAGTTACTATTATTTTTTGAAACTTTATGATAAATATATAACACCTGTAGCGGATACCTTGGCTTGGTGCTTACTTAAGAATCACTTTCATATATTGGTTTACATCAAATTTAATCATGAAATAAACCAAGATAAATTAGAATTTTCTACAGTTGAAAAGCCAAAAGTAATTTCAGCTTCGAAACAGTTTTCCCACTTATTTAATGCCTATACACAAGGAATAAATAAAAAATTCAACAGAACCGGAAGTCTATTTGAGTCAAGATTCGAGAGAAAAAAAATAACTTCAGATGCCTATTTACAAAAAGTTATTTTTTACATACATAATAATCCAGTTCATCATGGATTTACAAAAAACATAAATCTATATCCTTGGTCTTCTTACGAAACAATAATTTCAGATAAACCCACAAAATTAAAAAGAGAAGACGTGATTGAGTTTTATCAGAATAAAGAAAATTTTATAGAATACCATAATTCAGAACAAAATTTACAAGAAATAAATAACTTTATAATTGAATAAATTTAACCCTTCTAGGGTTTGGAACCCTAGAAGGGTTGTTTTAATAAGAACAAACCATGAACGAAAACCATTCAGACGATCAATACGGAAGAGCTAGAGTTCAAGACTCTGATGAACTTAAAGCGTATTACAAAGAATTAGAAACATTAGGTGCTGGTGCCTTATGGACTGTTGCCAATGATATTGAACCTTGGGAACCAAAATCAAATTCAGTTCCTATGTTATGGAAATATGATGACTTACGCGATTTAGTTTTAAAATCATCCGAATTAGTCACACCAGAACAAGCAGGAAGACGAGTAGTTTATTTGGTAAACGACAAAAGAAAAGACGTTGCAGCTGCTGTAGGTTGGTTGTATTCTGGAATCCAAGTTACTCGTCCAGGGGAATTTACATCTGCTCACAGACACAAAGCTTCTGCCCTACGCTTCATTATGGAAGGTGAAGGTGGATATACTGTGGTTGATGGTAATAAAATTACATTTGAAGTTAACGATTTTGTAATAACACCAAACTCAACTTGGCACGAACATGGTGTTGATGCCAACGGGAAAACCTGTATTTGGCAAGATGGTTTAGATATTCCTTTAGTAAATGCTTTAGAAGCTAATGATTATGCCGTTTATGATGGCAAACAGCCATTAGATTTTCCTTTAAATCATTCTCCAATCAATTACGGAACAGCTGGAATCATTCCTGCAGATAAAGTTTGGGATAAACCCTATTCTCCTTTGTTCAAATTTTCTTGGTCTAAAGTCTATCCAGCATTAGTTGAAGCTTCAAAATCAAATGAAATTAATCCATTTGATGGTGTCTTTATGCATTATTCAAATCCTCTGACTGGTGGACATGTGATGCAAACTATGGGTGCTTCTATGCAATTATTACCAGCAGGTTTTAAAGGAAAAGCGCACAAACACACAGGTTCTTTTGTGTACCAATGTGCCAAAGGAAAAGGTTACACCATAATTGATGGAAAACGCTACGATTGGAAAGAACGTGATATTTTCTGTGTTCCATCTTGGGCTTGGCACGAACACAATAACTTATCAGAAACGGAAGATGCTTGTCTTTTCAATTTTAATGATTTGCCTGTAATTGAAAAATTAGGATTATATCAAGGAAAAGAAATGACAGAAAATAACGGACATCAATAAGAAAGAAAATAGAGGAAAGATAAAAGAGAAAAGACCTTTACCCTTTGAAACTAATAACTTAAAACTGTTAACTTATAACAGTAAACTCAAATAAAATGAAACTACTTACTTACAAAACAAATAGCACAGAACCAAGACTAGGATTCATCCACAATAACCTAGTTATCGATATGGAAGACTTTGGAAACATTTGCAATTTTCCATTACCAGATGATATGTTGGATTTAATTGATTTAGGCTATGAAATTATTGAAGAAATCAACGGTTTAATTGAAGATACTCGTGAAGTTGACTTTGAAGAAATCTCTTATAAGATAGAAGAAGTTACTTTCTTAGCACCTATTCCAAAACCTAGAAAAAACATTATCGGAATTGGTTTAAATTATACGGAACACGTTGCCGAAAGCGCTCGTACGTTAGACACTTCAAACGAGTTGCCACAACAACCAGTTATCTTCTCAAAACCACCTACTACGGTTACTGCAACTAATACTGAAATTCTTCTAAATAGAAAGCTTACTAATCAATTGGACTGGGAAGTTGAATTAGCTGTAATTATCTCAAAAAAAGGAAAATACGTGCCTAAATCTGAAGCAATGGATTATGTATTTGGTTACACAGTAATTAACGATATTTCAGCAAGAGATTGTCGTCGTTCAGGACAATGGATTGTTTCTAAAGGACAAGATACATTTGCACCAATGGGACCCATTTTAGTTACCAAAGACGAAATCAAAAACCCTCATAATTTGAATTTGTCATTAACCGTAAATGGCATTGAAAAACAAAATTCAAATACACAATTTATGTTATTCAATATCAATGATCTGATTGAAGATTTGAGTACCGTTTTCACCATAGAAGCAGGAGACATCATCGCAACAGGAACACCAGCAGGAGTTGGAGCAGGAAGAAGTCCTCAAGAATGGTTAAAAGATGGTGATGTAGTGAAATGCACTGTGGAAGGAATTGGTTCAATCGAAAATACAGTAAAAGAAATATAGAAACATGATTTTATACGTTTGTCATCCCGAGCGCAGTCGAGGGAGTTATTGCTAAATAATTATGAAATTTTATTATGTATACATATTAAGATGTAATGACAATTCACTTTACACAGGTATAACAAATAATCTTGAAAGAAGATTAAACGAACATAATGATGGTAGATTACCTAATGCATATACTTTTAAGAGAAGACCAGTCATATTAGAATTTTACCAAGAATTTATGGAAGCTGAGCAAGCGATATATTTTGAAAAGAAATTAAAAAAATGGTCTAAATCAAAGAAAGAAGCCTTAATAAAAGGTGATTTTGATTTATTACAAACATTAGCTGAGTGTAGAAATGCGACTCATCATAAATATAAACCATAAGCCCTTCGACTGCGCTCAGGGAGACAAAACAAAAATTAAACAAAATGAAGAAATACAGAATAGGCCAAATAGTTCCATCCTCAAACGTAACGATGGAAACCGAAATACCAGCAATCTTCCGTTCAAGAGAAACTATACTTCCTGAACGCTTTACCTTTCATAGTAGTAGAATGCGAATGAAAAAAGTAACGAAAGAAGAACTCGAAGCAATGGATGCCATGAGTTTAAAATGTGCTCAAGAATTGTCAGATGCTCATGTAGATGTCATGGGTTATGCTTGTTTAGTTGCAATTATGAGCATGGGAAGAGGCTATCATTGCGTTTCAGAAGTGAATTTACACCAAGAAACGGTGGCTAATGACTTCCCTACTCCAATTGTGACTTCAGCTGGTGCTTTGATTAATGGTTTAAAAGTTTTAGGAGCAAAACAAATTTCAATTATTACACCTTACATGAGACCTTTGACTGATATGGTAGTAGATTATATCGAAAATCAAGGTATAAAAGTAAAACAAAGTATTGCTTTGGAAATTCCAGATAATTTGGAAGTTGCAGCTCAAGATCCTATGAATTTATTGGAAATCTACAAACAATTAGATTTGACTGATGTGGATGTTTTGGTAGCTTCAGCTTGTGTGCAAATGCCTTCTTTGGAAGCTATTGACTTAATTCAAGCTGAATGTGGTATTCCTGTGACTTCAGCAGCAGTTTGTACCACTTATGAAATGATGAAGAAAATCGGAATTGAAGCAAAATCAGCTATTGGTGGTGAATTGTTAAATGGGAAGTATTAATTAAAATGAGATTAAAGAAAATAGATAATAGAATATAGAGTACTAACTTAAATAAAACCTATGAAAAACCTAATCGCATTCTTCGCTGCATTATTTACTGCAAAAAAAGCCAAACTAGGTTGTTTTGGAACTGTAATACTTTTCATAGTTGTTTATTATGTAGTAAAGAATATACTATAATTATTAACAAGCATTTAAGACCTAAATTCCATAGAATTTCGTAAATTTAACCAATCACTATATGTGATTTAAAACTGTTTAATTTACAAATTTTATGGAATTTATTGATTATTACAAAGTCTTAGGCATTACAAAAAATGCAACTAGTGATGAAATTAAAAAAGCCTACCGAAAACTAGCTCGAAAACTCCATCCAGACATTAATCCAAATGATAAAGAAGCTCAAGCTAAGTTTCAACAACTCAATGAGGCAAATGAAGTTTTGAGTAATCCCGAAAAAAGAAAGAAGTACGATAAGTATGGAAAAGATTGGGAAAATGGAGAAGAATACGAAAAATACAAACAACAGCAACAGCAACAACAACGTCAATATTCAAATGGCAGCCAACAGCAATCTTATACAGGTAGTCATTTCGAAGGAGAAGATTTCTCAGATTTCTTTTCTTCCATGTTCGGAAATCAAGGAACTGGTAGCAGAAGAAGTCAACCTAAATATCGCGGACAAGATATTCAAGCCCAACTTCAATTGAATATTAGAGAAGCTTATTCAACACATAAAAAGGAATTTTCGGTAAACGGAAAAAGCATTAGAATCACTATTCCTGCTGGTATTGAAGACCAACAAACTATTAAAATTAACGGTTATGGTGGACCAGGTGCTAATAATGGACCAAATGGTGATTTGTATATTACTTTTTCTATAGTAAATACTACAGCTTTCAAGCGTGTTGGAAATGACTTATATCTAACACACGATTTAGATTTATATACAGCTGTTTTAGGTGGTGATGTAACTATTGCTGATTTTAACAATACCAAATTAAAACTGAAAGTAGCTGCTGGAACTCAAAATGCAACAAAAGTACGTTTGAAAGGAAAAGGTTTCCCTGTTTACAAAAAAGAGGGCACATTTGGAGATTTGTATGTGACTTTCAATATTGTTATTCCAACCAACTTAACTGAAAAAGAAACCGAACTATTTAATGAATTAGCTAAAGTAGCTCAAAAATAAACAAATATGGAAACGCAAGAATTAATAATAGTAGACGTATTTTGTCAAGAATATCAAATAGAAATCAACTTTATTCAAGACTTGGAAGCTTTTGGATTAATTCAAATTATTGTACAAGAAGAACAAAAATATTTGGACAGAAACCAATTAGCAACCCTTGAAAAAATTATACGTCTTCACAACGAATTAAACGTCAATAAAGAAGGAATTGACATTATTTTAAACCTACAAGAAAAAGAAAATCAACTTCTTAATGAAATCAACTACCTAAAGAATCGATTGCGATTGTATGAATAAAATTAAAAAGCATACTTATAAATAATTCCAGCAGTAAACGAACGTGTTAAACCATCTGGTCTTTCATCTCTCACAGCAAAAGGTGTTGCTAACGACAATTCAATACTTCTATTTTGTGAAATAGCATAGCTTGTTATCAAGTTTCCATTCAATGTCAGTCCATCCGAATTTTCAATTGTAGTTCTATTGCCAAAAATATTCTCATAACTATCTTCTCCTAAATGATAAATGAATAATAAATTAGGTTTGAAAGTGAATTTTTTAGTAGTATTGATGATGTAAGTAGTTCTAAACAAAACATCAGGTTTTCTCTCAAATAGATTGGTGGAGTTAAAATCATTTGAAGCGGAATATTCATCAAAATATGAATTCTTATTGTTATTGAATACAGGAATTTGAACAGCAGTATTAAAAAACCATTTTTTATACTTCAAACCTACACCAGCAATTAAATCAAAAGTTCCTAAACTCGCTTGGTAATCTAAAGGCAAAGAAATATCATTGATCTTTGCATTGGAAGTAGTAAACGGAAATTTAAAACCCAAAAGCGTACTCCAAGTTTTATCGTTTTTTTCTTTAAAAGTATAATTACTGGTTAAGAATGCATCTCCAAACTGACCTCTTGTTCCAAAATCTCCATTTGCTTGCGAATAAGTTACTTTTGCACTCATAGAAAACGATTCCGAAAAGTTTCTTGTATAAGTCACATAAGGAGAAATGTAAAAAATAGATGCTTCTCCTCCACCGATTATACCTCCAAAATCAAGTTGGTTTTTAGTAGTATTTAGTTCATCTGTAAACGTATTTCCTACGGAGCAAAAACCAGCATCACTACAACCTTGTGCTTGTATTGAAAAACTTCCTAAAACCAAGAATACAAATAATATATTTTTCATAAATTGATTAATTTAAATTAGCAATAGCGAACAAATGATTGTATTGTTGGCAATGAATCAATACATATTTATAAAGTTCCAAATCAACTTCAGAAGGAATACTATAGTTGGTTGCCGATGTCAAGTTTCCTAAATTCACAAACATATCTGGATTTGCAGTTGTGGAAAGATATACTTTCAGATCGGGTCCATCTGAAATCGTGAAGTTTTCTAATGAAACATATCGTGTTGTTCCTTGTTGAAATACCTTAGCTTGTCCAGTAACATTTATACCAGAAGTAGGTGCAAATGTTCCAGCATATAGTTCAATTAATTCAATATTAGGATCAATAATTACTTGCTCTTGTGTTTCTTGCTTAGTAAACTCTCCCTCTTCTTCACAAGAAAAAAGAAATAAAGCAATTAATAAATAAAATATTTTCTTAATCATAGCATTTGTGTTTAAGTTAGGATTCAAAAATACTTTTTACTAATGAAAAACTTTGTAAGCCAACTAACACTATTGTTGATTTTATAAAAAAATGATAATTTTTTCTAAAAGTAGAGTATTATTCTTAAATTTATAACTCGCAAGTAGTAACATAATTAAAATTAGAAATGAGTCATAAAATAAAAATCCAAACTAAAGTTAATGCTCCAATTGAAAAAGTGTGGGCTTTTTGGACAGACACTAAATATATAATGAAATGGAATACTCCATCACCTGATTGGCATACTACAAAAGCAACGAATGATTTACAAGTTGGTGGAAAATTTTGTTCCACAATGGCTGCTAAAGATGGTAGTATGAGTTTTGATTTTTGTGGAATTTATGATGATATTATTCCATTACAAAAAATAGCTTACACCCTTGAAGATAATCGTAAAGTTGAAATCGTTTTTGAAGAAATTGATAATGAAGTTCAAATAACGGAAGTTTTTGAAGCCGAAAATCAAAATTCATTGGAAATGCAACAACAAGGTTGGCAAGCAATTTTAGATAACTTTAAGAGTTGTGTAGAGAAGAATTAGCTTATAAATTGTAAATTAGCAAGACTAATTAAAAAGAAAAAAAATGAGCTTATTAGAAGATTTAAAGTGGCGTTATGCTACTAAAAAAATGAATGGAAAGAATGTTGCACAAGAAAAAATAGATTATATACTGGAAGCGGCTCGCTTAGCTCCTTCTTCTTCGGGTTTACAGCCTTTCCAAATTTTTGTAATTTCAAATCAAGAAGTAAAAGAAAAAATAAGAACAGTTGCTTCCAACCAAAGTCAAATTACGGATGCTTCACATGTATTGGTTTTTGCTGCTTGGGATTGCTATACTTTAGAACGTATCGAAAAAATGTTTAACTATACAATGAAAGAAAGAGGTTTGCCAATGGACACTATGGATGACTATAAAAAGAACCTTTGGAGCATGTATGAACCTTTAGGAAAAGAATGGCATTTTAATCATGCTGCTAAACAATCTTATATTTCATTAGGAATGGCTTTAGCTGCTGCTGCAGAATTAAAAGTAGATGCAACACCAATGGAAGGTTTTGAACCACTAAAAGTAGATGAAATATTAGGTTTAAGAGAATTAGGCTTAAAAAGTACAGTTATCATGACTTTAGGTTACAGAGATGCTGAAAACGATTGGTTAGTTGATATGAAAAAAGTAAGAACTCCTGAAGATGAATTTTTTACTAGAATTGATTAAGTTTCTTTAAAAGCTACTTTTATAAATTATAAAAACTTTACTTGTTTCGATGAGTAAAGTTTTTTTGTTTAAAGTATTAACCTTAAACTTATCAACTTGTAAAGGACTTACTAGTTATTTCATTCACCGCAGATTTGCAAATTATTTATCCAATACTGTCATCTAATACAAAAAACCTCGAAATATTAATCTCGAGGTTCAGCTTATTTCACGAAAATTTCTTTCAATTGACCGATGATGTTACCACTACCAGAAATGGTGATTTCACCAATTCTATCTGCAATTTTTTCTACGTATTCCATCTCTTTCAATTTCCACAACATTTCGTTTTCTTCCATCAATTTGGCTGTGTTCAACAAACTTCTTGTAGAAGCTGTTTCTTCTCTTCTCATGATGCTGTTAGCTTGTGCTTTCTTTTCTGCTACCAAAACTTGATTCATGATTTCTTTCATATCTCCTGGTAAAATAACATCTCTGATACCTACCGCAAATACTTGCAAACCTAAATCAGCAATTTTAGTTGTAGTTTCTTCCAAAATTACTTCAGCAATGGTGTCTTTTTTACTCAACAACTCATCCAAAGTATAAACACTCACAAAAGCTCTTAAAGCTAATTGCATCGTTACATACAACTGTTTTTCAAAGTCTTTATTGTTCACCAAAGCTTTCACTACATCCGTAACCGTGTAACTTGCAAAGAAGTTAATTCTCAAAGTAGCTTTGTCTTTAGTCAATAATTCTTGACCTGAGATTTCCATTTGTTGTTTTCTGATATCTACATTTTTAATTTCTACCGAAATAGTATTGTTCCAAAAATAATACGTACCAGATGCTAACTCTTTTACAAAAGCACCATTTACAAACAACAAACCTTTTTCAAAATTCGCTACATGAAACTTTCTAATGTAAACTCTCACTTTTGGGTTTTCTAACATATTAATGGCAATTTGTTCTGTGATATGCACTTTACTGGTGTCTGCTTTGATGAATGTATGATCCATATAACCTTTCCAAAACGCATATCTTCCAGTTGTCAAAACCTCTTTGAAAATACCATTAACAAAGTATAAAGCAATTTCATTATCGGCAATTTCAACAATATCCAACAAAGAAGCTAATGTTTCATTTTGCAATAAAATATTCAATTCTACTGGTGCTACAAAAGACGATTTCATTTCATAAATCATGACTTCTTTGTTACCCCAAATCCAAAATTTACCTTCTTCTAAAACAGCAATTAATTTTCTGTTTTCAAATACCAAACCTACTTGGTAGGCTTTGATTGTAATTCTTTTAATCATTATTTCTAGTTATTATTACTGCATTTAACAGCCTAATTTATAATTCGTTTTAAATAAAAAAGCCTACTTGTCTTCATCCTCCTTCAAGGACGGATAAAAGCCAGTTTAGCAAAGCGTTGCAAGCGTTTGATGTTATTTTTTGTACAAAACCTAAGTTCAGTACAAGCAAACCCCAAAGGCAAGTAACGGTTTAAAAAACGGAGACAATTGTCAGGTCTTGTCGTGAGTGCAACATTTGAACACTGGTTAAGTTGTTGCAGACAAAGACAAATAGTCTTTTTCCATGGTACATTCAATTTATAGAGCGAACGCTACTCTTCTAACAGATTTTGAGCCTGTTGGTGACTGCCACTGTCAAACACACTAACGAAATGTGTGTAGGATTCGAACCTACGTATCCATTCTATTGTTCTTACCAGACTGAACTAACATACCCGAAGTATGTACGGGAATCGAACCCGTGACCCATAGAGTAAATGGTGAATTATTTTTTGGAAAACAACCCAAAACCTTCAAATCAAGTTGAATAGTAAAACATCATTCGCATCAGCGAAACGAATACTACAATAGTGCTATACAGAAACACCCAACAAGACTTGTTTGATATTATTTGTTACGCAAAGAACTTTAATTTTTTCTCTGAACAAAGATTCAAAAAGCAGTACGCAACTATTTTGCGTAGAACAAAAGTTTATTTTTTTTCCATTCGCAATTGATGCTCTTTATCACGCTGATCTATGGCACCAAAAGGACTTCCTTTAAAATAACCAATGTTTTCAAATCCGTTTTCTTCAGTAATTAAAGATTCTTTTTTGGTAACGGCTCCAGTATATTTGGAACCATAATTTCCGGTTAATTTATTTGTGGCAGGGTCAAGATCTCCCCATTTTGGAGCTTTCCCGTTATAAATAGGTTCTACAAAATAGGTGATTCCAGTGATTCTTGACTTCATAACAAATCTACCTGTTTCATCAGTGTTTGTAAGGAATCTTTTTAAAATGTCTGGTTTCATAATTTACAATTTTAAATTCAACTTAATTCATGTAAACTCATCCTATTGCTAATCCTTGTAACGGAAAAAACTAGTTTAAGTAAGGCTAATTTACATTTTTTTTATTTGTGGAACAGATTCGAATCGAACGAATACCTCTAGTTCTTCAGACTAACGTGCAACACCTTGTACACCACTGTTCCTTTTGTCTGGGAAGCAGGACTCGAACCTGCAACCTCTCGCATCCAAAGCGAGTAAACAACCAATCGTTATCTTCCCAGTAGTAACTCAAATTCATTTTTCTGAGAGACAGTCAAAAAAAATCCTTTGAGTTTGGTCCTTTCTAGACCATAAGTGATTCTGTCAGGATTCGAACCTGAGACCCATCGCTTAAAAGACGATTGCTCTAACCAGCTGAGCTACAAAATCTTATTTTATTTTTTCGACACTTCTTTAACTCTAAACATTGTCGCAAACGTCACTTCGAGTGTTTTATACTTTGAAAACGCTAGTTTTTAAAGTGTAAAATGTATCGAGAAGCTTTTACTTCATTTTCTCCAACAATGGTTCTCGATACTTTTTTTGAAGTTCAGACTACTGCTTAACCTCCAAAGCATACTATTTCAAAAAACACTCGAACTGACGGTATAATTGAATATCATCTTTTATCCTAAATCGTCTCGCTAACGTCACTTCGAGTGTTTTATACTTTGAAAACGCTAGTTTTTAAAGTATAAAATGTATCGAGAAGCTTTTACTTCATTTTCTCCAACAATGGTTCTCGATACTTTTTTTGAAGTTCAGACTACTGCTTAACCTCCAAAGCATACTACTTCAAAAAACACTCAAACTGACGGTATAAAAGCAAAAAAAAACACCTCGTTAAAGGTGCTTCAAATACTTACAATCGGATACTTCTATCCTACTGCCTATACTTATACACCTGCATTCCTCCAAACCCAAAACAAAAACTAGGTTGTGCGAAATCATTTGTAAGTAATGAAACTAACTTCATCTTATTATCATTCTTAATTTGTATATATAGTGTTCTCATTTTTATAATTGATAATTCGTAATTGATAATTCGTAATTGTCTAATTTTCTTCGGCAAAGATAAAGTCAAAAAAACACAACTTCCAAATATTTTTCAAAATTATTTTATTGATAATCAGTTACTTAACTTTGTTTTTGGACATAAAAAATCCTGTCCGTTTTTCAACAGATACTTTTAAAAGTGCAAATGACTGTCTCTCATTTGGTTAGTTCTCAAGTCTTATTTTCTTTTATTTTTATTTATCATTAAACATTTTTTCTATTTTTTTATCTTTTACTGTCATGCTGAACTTGATTCAGCATCTTTTTTCTATTTTCTATGCTCTTTTTTCTATTTTCTTTCTCTGTTAAACAAAAAAAACGTCCTCTTTGCAAAGGACGTTTTGTATTTATACTGGTATTTATTTAGAAAATCAATTCATTTCTTTACAAAAACACATACAACGTCCATAGCAATCCAAAGGAAAATCTTTTCCTGAACGGAATGCTTTAGTGATTATAAATAAGCTATTATGTTGTTTTTGTGTTTTCATTTCAAGGGCAAATGTAAGAATTATTTTTAGAATTAGAATTTTATAAGCAATTAGTCATAATCTTATCATCCCGACAAAGGAGGGAACTCACAAGTAGCCCCACAAACATGGCAACTGTAAACCATAAACTTTCAACCATAAACCATAAACTCAAAAATATCAAACAAAACCCCTATCTTTGTAAACTATTTGATTTTTACAAGATGACAACTATTTCCATAAACGAATTCTACAAAGAAATATTTAAAGACAAATGCCCTTTGACTGAACTGTTCTTTAATGAACAAAGCAATGAAGATATCGGACATTTCAATGTTTTTAATATTGCTGAAATGAATAGCACTTGTAAAGGCAAGCTCGTGATGCCTTACAACCGCAGAACCTATTATAAAATAAGTTTGATTAACGGACATAATATTGTGGATTATGCGGATAAACAAATAGAAATCAAACAAAAAGCAATATTGTTTGCTTCACCGCGAATTCCTTATCGTTACACACCGCAAAACGAAAACCAATCGGGTTATTTTTGTGTGTTTACGGCTGATTTTATGGACATTTCTAAAACAGCTTTGAACATTGATACCTTACCTATTTTTAGCAATCAGAGTGATTTTGTGTATCAAATAAGTGATGAACAATATGAGACTATTGAACATATCTTTCTGAAAATCAATGATGAAATTCAATCGGATTATGCTTTTAAGTATGATTTGTTGCGAAATTATGTTATGGAATTAATTCATACTGGGCAAAAACTAAAGCCTATTGAAGGCCAAAAAGAGAACCACAATGCTTCTTCACGAATTTCATCGCTCTTTATAGAACTATTGGAACGACAGTTTCCTATTGAATCCATCAACCAAGAGTTGCAATTGCGAACTGCTAAGGAATATGCTGAAAATCTGCGAATTCATGTCAATCATTTGAACAAAGTTTTGAAAGAAGTTACTGGAAAAACCACTACTGAGATCATTAAACATCGCATTACACAAGAAGCTAAAATTCTTTTAAAACAAACCGATTGGAACATTTCTGAAATTGCCATTTGTCTTGGTTTTGATGAAGTAGCTCATTTTTCCAACTTCTTTAAAAAACAAGTGAATAGTTCACCTTTACAATTTAGAGAAAACTAATTATTTGATTTTTGCAAACATCACTTTGATTCTTGCAACAGCTCTTTGCCCAAATTCCACCAATTTTGTACTGTAATTAAATCACAAATAAAATGACAAACACAGTAAACAAAATTGCCTTAGTAACAGGTGGAAGTCGTGGTCTTGGAAAAGACATGGCTTTGCAATTAGCTAAAAAAGGATTTGATGTAATCCTTACGTACCAAACCAAAAGCGATGCGGCTCAAGAAGTAGTAAACCAAATTAATACGAGTGGTCAAAAGGCATTTGCTTTGCCACTAGATGTTGCCAATGCCAATTCATTTTCGGAATTTGCCACTACCTTACAACAAACAATCCAAAACGAGTTTCATGGAGAAACCCTTGCTGCTTTGGTAAATAATGCAGGTGTAGGTGTTCATGCTTCGTTTGCTGAAACAACGATGGAACAATTTGACAGTATGGTAAATATTCATTTAAAAGGAGCTTTCTTTTTAACCCAAAAACTATTGCCGTTGTTGCAAGATGGAGCAAGTATTGTAAACATTTCGTCTGGATTGACACGTTTTAGTTTCAACGGTTATGCAGCTTATGCAGTTATGAAAACAGGTATTGAAGCCTTGAGTCGTTACCAAGCGTTAGAATTAGGACCAAGAAAAATTAGAGTAAACACCGTAGCACCAGGAGCCATTGAAACTGATTTTGGTGGTGGAGCTGTGCGTGACAACCAAGATTTGAACAACATGATTGCATCTAACACTGCTTTAGGAAGAGTTGGGTTACCTGATGATATTGGCTCTGTAGTAGCGTTTTTGTGTAGTGAAGATGCTAAATGGATTAACGCACAACGTTTGGAAGTTGCTGGAGGGTTTAATATTTAGACAACTTTTATTTATAAAAAAACCACGAGTTAGGCTTGTGGTTTTTTTTTATGCAAACAATTATTGTTTTTTTGAGAACAAATATTGGAAAAAGTTTAAATCATTATTAATATTACTACATAAAAGCTTCAATTGTACTTTTAAGCTCGTCTAAAAATATTGGTTTTGATAAAATTTTTATATTATCTAAACCTCTTTTTTTTAATTCTTTCTCTACCATATTTCCAGTTAGCACAACAATGTTTCTATTCCCAAATTTTATAATTTCTTCAATAACTCCATAACCATCTTTTTCACTTGTTGGTGATAAATCTATATCAACAAATATTAAATCATAATTTACAGAATCCTTATAATCACCAAAATTTTGTGATTTGTCAATGTAATTTATTTTTAACTCTTTATTGAAATCAAGTTCATTTACATCTGAAAAAGCATCTTTGACCTTTGGAATTTCATTTTCAAATACTAATATTCTCATTTTTTTGTATTTTGATTTTAATTTCATGATTAAATGTGAAATTTGATTTATCCACAAAAATCTTATTTTCTATATTCTTTCTTCTTAAAAGTCTTCTTATAAAGTTTAATCCATGAGTCTTTCTACTATAAATTTCATCATTATCTCTTAAATTATATAAAGTTATTATATCATCTAATTCTTGCTTATGTCTTTCATAATCAAGTATTTTATTAGAAAATAATATTTTTAAATCACCCTCTATAATTGATAATTCTACATTTTTTTTATTTGATTCACCATATTTATTAATATTTTCTATTATATCTGTAAATACAAAATCAAACATCATCTGATTAATTAATATTTTAATATTAGTTAAATCATTTACATTGATTAATACTCCATCAATACTATTAAAGTGAAAAAACCAATTTTTCCTTAAATCATCTATAAATGTTTTTAATGAAATTATACTATCTTTCTCATTTAAGATATTATCAACACCTTTAATTAATACTTCTGCTTTTTTTATTATAGCCTTAATTTCTGTATTATTATTATTTTCTAGAAGTCTTTTTTCTATATATTCTTTTTTCTCAGCTGATAAATCATTTTGCTTAAAATACCGATCCATTAAATCAATAGTAGAAGTAATTGGTGAGAGCTTGTTTTTAACAAAATGCAAAGCATTTTGTGCATCAAACACATATGCTATTTTTTGCTTAATTATTTTTAAATTAGAATTATTTAGTTCAATTAAAGAATTACTGATAAAATAAATTCTAGCTATATATTCAAAAATTGGTCTGAAATTTGAAATTATAGATTCATTAAATACACTTTCTCTTTTTAAACAAATAAGAAAGTAATAATCCTTTTCTAATACTTTATGGTTAATCCAATAACTATACTTATAATTAACATCATCAATTATAACGTTATCTTTCGTTATAATTTTTTTTCTTTTATTAATATCTTTTGAAATAATTCTAGCTAAATCATATGAACTTTCGATTTCATTATTTTTTACAAATTTTGAACCTTTAATTAAAACAAATTTTCCATTATGATTAATAAATAAAAAAAGTTCTTCTATTTGATTCACATATTTAACTCTCGAAACATTAATTTTATTTATAACGTTTCTTAAGATTTTATGGCTATTATTTTCATTTACGCTTTCAATAAATAAATCACCTACTAAATGAACAATATCTTCATTAATACTTGAAAAAACATTTCTAATACTAAGTATAAAAGTAAATAAATAAAAAATAATAGGAATTACATGGTGTGTTAAATTAAATTTAAAATTATCAATAAAAAAAATACTTATATGAATTAAAAAAATAAAGAATGGAAAATTTCCATTCTTATTTGAATGGCTTTGTATATTTGACAATAATAATATAAACGGTAAAAAATTTAAAATTTGATTTAAATCTTTTTTATACAAAAACACACATAAAATAGTTAAATCAAGAAATAGTCTAACTTTACCTTTATATTTAGAGTTTGAATATTTTAAGTTTAAAAATAACACACACACATATATTAACAAACTAATAAAATAAGTTTTTTTATCAAAAAAATTAGTATTAAAAATTTGTATGGATAATAATGTAATTACTAATATTAATCTTAAAATAAGAGAATTAAATCTTCTTAAATCGTAATCTATATCTTTTATCGTCATATTATTTCAGCTTTATTTTATTAAAAATTTCTTTCACAATATAATTACCTAAGATTAAAATCAAAAAAGATTTTTGAAAAACCAATAGTAAAACTCCATAAAAATTCAAAGGAATAACTTCCATTTTACTATCTAAATCAAAAATATAAGTTAGTAAGTTTCCAAAATTATTTAACCAGTTTATCTCAGTAATATTAACTTTTTTTACATCTAAAATAGCTAAACATTCAAATTTGGATTCGCAAAAAAATAAAGTTGAAATAAAAAGATATAATGTTAAAAATAAAAGTAGAACTAATATGTTGTATGAAATAATTTTAAGAAGTAGTTTAACAGAGTTTATTAATAGGTTATTTTTAAGTTTTATGTTTTCCCAGTAATATTTGATTTCTATTTTATTAAGTAACTCCATTACACTTTTTGCCTCTTCTTCGTTACCGTTTTTAACTAAAGCTTTAACTAAATGGCTAATTAGTTCTTTTTTTTCAGATGCACTGTAAGGATTTATAATTTTTTCTAATTTTATATTTGATAACTTATTATAATTAAATCCTCTCAAATGGAATATTTCTGAATAGAGTTCAAATATTAGTTTTAGATCTTTAAATGCATCAAAATTAATATAATTTGGTACTTTTCTAATATTATATTGGTATTTAGTAAATAATTTTTGAAATAAAACTTCTTTCTTTTCAATTTCATTTCTTAATTCATTGTCCTGCATAATTAAATTTTATCTTTTATTTTAATAACATCAAAATTACTTATTACTAAAGATTATATAAATCAAATTTAACAAAAAAACACTTCCAAAAAGCAGGAAAAACACCTTTTTTGTAATTAGTATTTTTTGGGGTAAATAGGGGTTTTGTTCTGCCTTTGTTCGGAGTTTGTTCGCAAAAACCTCTTTTTGGCAAACCGCTTGCGAACGAAGTACGAACCAATTACGAACGAAACCCCTATAAAATAAGGTCAAACCCATCAAAGTACTACACTAAGTATCAAAACCAGTCAATACCCGTCAAAAGCCGTCAAAAAGGGTAGATTTTTACTATAAAGAAGGGTTTTGCTCGAGGCTTGTTGGAAAAAGTATGCAAAAGAAAACTACTAAATACCGAACAAGTCCAGAACAAAACCCAAATAAAGTATTACTAATTGCTAATTACAGTTTGTAGTATTGTATTTAATCTTCTCTACTTCCATCATCAGCCATTCTCACCATTTTTGGAGTAAATTGAGCCACTACATCCACTAAATCTGTTTGAGCAGCCATCACTTGGTGAATGTCTTTGTAA
Source organism: Flavobacterium ponti (assembly GCF_042652765.1). Taxonomy (NCBI): domain Bacteria; kingdom Pseudomonadati; phylum Bacteroidota; class Flavobacteriia; order Flavobacteriales; family Flavobacteriaceae; genus Flavobacterium; species Flavobacterium ponti. Next base: position 126,593 of record NZ_JBHSGW010000025.1, on the reverse strand, counting down.
GCCATAGGAGCTTCATCTAAACCAGCACCAATTAAGGTAACATTATGGTCTTTTAAAATGCTTTTCATCTCATTTTTAGTGATGTTTTTAGTAGCTTGTGTTCTACTCATTTGTCTTCCTGCACCATGAGAAGCTGAGTTGATGGCTTGCTCCTCTCCTTTTCCTCTTACCAAAAATCCTGGTGCTGTCATACTACCAGGGATAATTCCCATCACTCCTTTTCCGGCTGGTGTAGCTCCTTTTCTATGCACAATCACTTCTTCACCATTGTAGATTTCTTTCCAAGCAAAGTTGTGATGGTTTTCTATTTTGGCTAAAATCGTTGCTCCCAAAGCTTTTTCCATTTTATCGTGAATCACTTCATGACAAGCCGAAGCATAATCACCCGCTAAGTTCATGGCAATCCAATAGTCTTGTCCCAATTCACTTTCCAAATCCAAATACGCTAAGTTTCTAGCTATTTCAGGTAATTTGCAAGTCTCTTTAGCCATTTTAGTATAATGTCCAGCCACAGTAGCTCCAAATCCTCTAGAACCCGAGTGCGTTAACAAAGCCACATATTTTCCTTTTGGAATGTTTAAGACTTTATCATCTTGCGTAAATTCAAGGATACCAAATTCCACAAAGTGATTACCACCACCAGACGAACCCAATTGTGACCAAGCCTTGTCTTTCAAATTCTTAATGAAGGAATGATCCGTAAATTCTTTTCGTTCCAAAACAGCATGATCCGATTTGTATTGTCCTTGAAAACCATGACCCGCTCCAAATTTAGAATGTGCAATTAATTCACGTTTGAATTTATCTTCATTTTCATAGTAAAACAATTCAGGAATATCATAAACCGATAAAGCCATTCTACAACCAATATCCACACCTACACCATAAGGAATGATAGCGTTTTTAGTAGCCAAAACACCACCAATCGGCAATCCATATCCTTGATGAGCATCAGGCATTAAAGCACCAGCCACCGTAACAGGCAATTGCATAGCTACATCCATTTGTTTTTTGGCTCCTTCTTCAATATGACTTTCTCCATACAAGGCATAAGCAGCTGGATTTTGGTTTAATGCTATAAAGTCTTCTGGCTTTTCATTGGCTTTCTCGATAATCGCTTGTGCTAAAGTGCCAAATAAAGCATCCTCTACATAAGCTTCTGGAGTTGCTAAAACTTTGGTATAGTTTTCTAGCATTTGCTCTTTGGTTAAACCTGTACGTTTTCTGTTGCATTTTAAAGCTATTCCGATTAAGCTACCTTCTGCATATCCTAAGTTTTTTAAATCGTTTCCGTTGATTGGTGTATTCATAATTGTAAATTTAATAATTTTTTATTTCGCAAGCCTGATGCATTTCCCCGACACATCAGGCATTCCCTTTGTTTGATGAGGCAAAGGTTTTAAGCTAGTACGCAATTATTTTGCGTAGTAAAAAAAGAATTGTATTTTTGGGTTGTTATAGTTGTAAATACTATTGTAATATCATTTAATATGAGGGTTCTCGATACATTTTTATAAAATTGCTAATCGCATTTTATAAAAACACTCGAACTGACGTAAAAGGATGATCATTAATTTTTATAACAAACTCGTAATAAAACCGTCACTTCGAGTGATTTGGTGTAGCAAAAACCTATTTTTTGGTTTGCTAAATTATATTGAGAAGTGGTCAACTGAAAAGGAACAACCGTCACTTCGAGTGATTTTATGAATTAAAAACGACAGTATTTGATTTATAAAATAGTATCGAGAAGTCGTGATACAATAAAGAAAAAACATGGAATTATATCAATCTTTTATAGATTTACTGCAACGTATTGGCTTTAATTCAACAGAAAGTCAAGTCCGTTGGCAAGAATTAGAAAAAGCTTACACCTCAAAATCAAGGCATTACCATAACTTGAGGCATTTAGAGGAAATGATTACATTATACGAATTGCATCATTCAGACTTACAATTTCCTGATGAAGTTTTATATGCTATCTTTTATCATGATTATGTTTATAAAGTCACCAAAAAAGACAATGAACTAAAAAGTGCCGAATATGCTATTGCTATTCTACCAGAACAAACCTCACTAAACAAAACATTGATTTTTGATATGATTTGTGCTACCCAATTGCATCAACATCAAACTAATGAAGATATAAATTGGCTGATAGATTTTGATTTAAAAATACTAGCTAAAGATTGGAACGACTATGAAATCTATACCCAACAAATAAGAAAAGAATATAAAATATAACCTAATTTGCTATATAATCCAGGTAGAAAGAAAGCTTTAGAGCATTTCTTAGCCAATGAATTCATCTACCAAACGGAAGCCTTTAGAAAACAATACGAAACCCAAGCCAGAACAAACATTCAAAAAGAAATAAAAATCCTCTAAAAGAACTTATCCCACTTACTACTCACTACTCAAAAATGGCCCAAAACAAAAACGCATTAATCCGTTACAAAACCATAGACAAATGTTTGCAAAACAAGTACAGACAATGGACCTTAGATGATTTAATTGAAGCTTGTTCTGAAGCTTTGTTTGAATACGAAGGCAAAGAAAATAAAGTCAGTAAACGAACCATTCAGTTAGACATACAATTGATGCGTAGTGAAAAATTGGGTTACAATGCTCCTATTGAAGTTTATGATAAGAAATATTACCACTATGCAGAGGAAGATTTTACCATAACTGATATTCCCTTAACGGAAACCGACATGAACGTTTTAACAGAAACCGTTTCTATGTTGAAACAGTTTAAAGATTTTTCTTTGTTCAACGATGTTTCTGATATTTTACAACGTTTGGAAGACAAGATTTATGCTGAGAAATCAAACAACAAACCCATAATACATTTGGATAAAAACGAAAGTTTAAAAGGATTGCATTTCTTGGATGAGCTGTATCAGTCAATTGTCAAAAAAGTAGTTTTGAAGTTGGAATACCAATCTTTTAAAGCCAAGGAATCGAGTAGTTTTTCATTCCATCCTTTTGCTTTGAAAGAGTTTAATAACCGTTGGTTTATCATTGGAAAACAGAGTAGCAACAAGCCTATTGTAAATTTAGCCTTAGATAGAATAATTTCCATTGATTATGATTTTAACCAAACCTATATCGAAGAAGATTTTGATGTGGAGGAATATTACAAATATGTCGTTGGTGTAACTGTTAATCAAGGCATACAAGCTAAAGTTATTCAACTGTGGGTTGATCCAAAAAATGCTCCTTATGTCCTTACAAAACCTTTGCACAGCACCCAACGTTTAATCCAACAAAATGAAGATGGTTCTGTTGTGATTAGTTTATTCTTAAAGGATAATTTTGAGTTTGAACGCTTATTGTTGGGATTTGGAGCCAGTTTAAAAGTCCTAAAACCTGAAAAATTAAGAAATAGAATTAAGCATATATTAGAAGAAGGAGTTCGTTTGTATCAAGAGGATGAAGAAAAACTTTAAACTCCAATTAATTCATTGATAAAAGCACTTACTTGCTCTAAAACAACTTCAGGATTTTCTTTATGAGGTGTGTGTCCAATTTCTGGAATAATAATTTTTTTTGTTGCACCACTCACCTTTTCTATGATACTTTCCACTTGTTGTAAAGAACCATATTCATCTTTTTCTCCTTGAATAACTAAAGTTGGACATTGAATCATGGGTAAAAAGTGTTCAATATTCCAAGAACGAAATTCTTCAGTAGTCCAAGTATTTGCCCAAGCCCAAAACATAGCCTCTGTGTTGGAACCGTGGTATTTTTCTAATTTGGATTTTAAATCCGTAGTTTTGTAGCCTTCTATAGCTTCTTTGATGCCATTCACCGTAATATCTTCAACAAATACATGAGCACCTTCTGTTATAATAGCTTTTATTTTATCTGGATATTTGGCTGCTGTTAACAAGGCAATGGAACCACCATCACTATGTCCAAAAAGAATGGGTTGTTCGATATTCCAATAATCTAATAATTGATTGAGGATATCAGCTTCTAGTTCTAAATAATGATTGTCTCGTTTGGTATAAGAAAACCCACAAGACTTGCCATAACCTTGTCGGTCATAAACAAGCACATTGCATTGAGTCAATGCTCCTACTCTTTCCGGAAAATCTCTCCAAAAATCAATACAACCTAAAGAATCGTGTAAGAATATAATTGTAGGTCTATTGGGAAAATCAGTTGTTCTTTTAACTGCTATTTCGGAAAGAGTAAGACTTTGATTTGGCATATTAGTTTAAGATGTAGAACTATTCTTTTAAAGCTTTTGTAAAAGCATCTAAACCACCAACAATAGGTAAGCTTAAAGTAGTTCCGTCTAAATCAATAGTTAATTCTGTTCCTGGTTTTGGATGTAACGTAAATTCATTATCACTGGAGAAAATCATTAAACCAATTTGTTGTCCTTTCTTAATGATTTGGTCATCAGGCATCAAGTCAAAAGAAACTTCATAGAATTTTCCTTTTTGTAAAGGTTCTCCTTTTCGAATAGAACTGTGATTTTGTGGATCGGCCCAACCTCTTGTAATGATGTTATCGGTTATTTTTGTCCCTTTTCCGTCATTCCAAGGTAAAGATACTAACCAAACCGATAAATTAGCTGCTGGTTTACTACTAGACAATTTAACCGTTACTCTAGGTACTCCAGAAATATGAAGATCATTTTGCAAGGTTGGAGTAACATACAATAAACGATGTTCAGAACTTTCCGCTTTTGCCAATTCATCACCTTTGATAGTATAATCATCAACTAATGTTTCTTTTCCTTCTTTCTTAGATTTTATTGGTAGTAGTTTACCTGTTTTTAAACCATCTTTAGTCAAGTAAAAAGGTACTGATTTAGCTTCTGGATTTGGGAAATCTACATAAGCTGTTGGTTCCCCTATTTTGTCGTTTTCACGGACAATAAAGGCTTTATTTTTCTCTTTTTCAATACCGTTATCTATACCAAACAAATAATGTGTAAACCATTTGTTCATCATGCTAAGCGGTGGTTGTCCTCCATGACCATATTGATGATAGTAAATTGCGGTTTCTAAGCCCATTTCTTTGGCTTTTTTATAGATTCTATAACTATGCTCAGGCATCACGTTCCAATCGTTAAAACCGTGAGACATTAATAAAGCTGCTTTCATAGTCTCCATGTGATTCAAATAATCACGTCCAGCCCAAAAATCATTGTAATCACCTGTTGCTCTATCCATTCCGTTTTTCATTTCTGTATCGCGAATGGTCTTATTACTATACGCTCTTTTTGATTCATCACCACTGTGGATAAAATCATATAAAACATCAACATCTTCACCCAAGTAGCCACCAGGAGAACGTACTAATCCGTTAGAACGGTAATAATGATAATAAGAAGTATTAGGAGCTACAGGAATAATTACTTCTAAGCCTTCTACTCCTGTTGTAGCAGCTGCTAAAGGAATTGTTCCGTTATAAGAAGTTCCTGTCATTCCAACTTTACCTGTTGTCCAATAGGCTTTTACTTCTTCATTTCCATCTGGACTTGTATACCCTTTAGCACGACCGTTTAACCAATCAATCACTGCTTTTGGAGCTAAAGATTCGTTTTCACCTCCAACTGTTGGAGAACCTTGAGATAAACCTGTACCAGGAGAACAAGAATGCACAACAATAAAACCTCTAGGAACCCAAGTAGCAGTTTGAGATTTAGAAATGATAGGTCGTTTTCCAGTTCTAACTACTTCAGCATGCACACGTTCTTTAGCTGTTTCTCCTAATTCATGATTCACATCCCAAAAACCACCTTCAACATCGGGTGCTACTCCTGAATAATAAGGACTTGATTCGTAGATTACAGGTAATTTCAACCCTTCAGATTCTGTTTGTAATGGTCTTGTGACGTCCACATACATTCTGTCTAATTTTCCATCTCCATCAGTGTCAAATGTAGTTTCTACCCAAAGATCTTCTCTTATCCATTTGTCTGCATCTTTAAATTCAGGTACAATTTGAGCTTCCCCATTTTCAAAAACAGGTACTGCTTTGTCTTTGGCAATAGTTTGAGCATTCCCTTCAAACAATGGAATAAGTAGAAACGATAAAAGGAAACTAGATTGGATTAGTTTTTTCATGATTACTTTTGGTATTAATTCTTTTATATTTTTTTGTTCTTTTTAGATTTTACTTATAAGATAAGTCGTTTAAAATGCAAATTTGTTACTAAAGTGTTTTAAAAACTTAAAAGCTACTCTTTAAGCTAAATAGTTCAGCAAGCTCAATAGCACAACCCCAAGCAACTGTAAACCCAGCTCCACCGTGACCGTAATTATGAAAAACATTTTTAAATTCGCTGTCAAATTCAAAACGAACGTGACTTCTTCGTGGTCGTAAACCTACTATTTCTTCTAAAATTTCAGGAGAACTATCACTTAAACCAATAGCTTTTATTCTGTTTAAAATCAAAGTAGTATCAGATGCTTCTATGTTTGTATTCCAATCGTTTTCGTAATCAGTACCACCAATGACACAATCTGTACTTCTGTTGATGATATAACTTAGTGCATTCTTTTGGGTAGATTCAGCAAAAGAGGAAACATTCATTTTTTTACAGCGTAATATTTGACCTCTCATGGGATGCAAATCAGTATCGTTACACAATGCTTTTGCTCCTAATCCAGTACAGTTAACAACCAATGTATTCAAAGAAGCAAGTTCGTGTAAACTCGTTATTTCTTTTTGTTGAAAAACACCTCCATTTCTTGTGAATTTCTCAAACAAATAGGGCAAATACAAAAGAGGTTCGGCTAAAGGCACAATTGAAATGTAAGCTTTATTAATTCCAGAAGGTAATTCAGAAGGCAAAGCTTTTCGAACAGTACCTTCTGGCAATCTAGTTGTCCATTCGGTATTACTTGTATTCGTGTATGCTGTTAAAAATGGTATAAAACTCACTCCGTTGGTATTGATAAGATCTAGTTTGTAACGTTCATAAGACAAAGTTGCCCAATGATTTGTTTTCTCAATCGGCTGAATTTCAAAAGGAAACCATATAGCTCCTACTTTGCTAGATAGTGTTTTTTCAAAACGTTCTTTTGCAATCAAAGTCACATTAAAACCGTTTTCTTGAAGAGCTATCGCAGTAGTCAACCCAATAATTCCTGAACCTACAACTGTTACCGATTTCATAAATTAAAAAACATTATTTTTTTATAGCCTTAAATGTACCATTAGGTTGAACCATTACTAAATTTAAAACTCCATCAATAGTTTCAAATATTCCTTTATAACCTGTTAAACCCTTAATCACAAATTCATTTTCTTTCACGGGAAGTAAGGTATATTCAGGTTGACCAGGAACAAATAGCATTAAATTTTCATCTTTTAAAAACACTTTTACATTAATACCAGACAAAGTGTAAACTCCTACATAAGTATCGAGTTTTTCTTTTGGAACAGCAACGTTAGCAGGACTTCTTTCAAAAATAATAGGCTCTAGAGTTGGTTCTAATTTTAAGGATACACTGGCAATATCACCAATATCGTTCGTTTGAAAATTAAATAAAATAGCTAAACTAGATTCTGATTCCACAGTGGTATTCTTCTTTTCATAAGGCTTGAAAATATCATAATACGAATGCTTTAAGAAAGCTTTCTTTCTGGTGAAATTTGCCCATAAAGAATCATTTTCAACTTCAATAGAAAAAGTTCCGTATCCTGGATTAGTATAGGTTCCAGTATATTCTATTAAATCGTGTGAAGGTTTGGTATTGGCTACTGTTTTTTCTTCTTCCTTTTTCTTTTTTACTTGTTCTTTTACTGCATTTATCTTTTCTGTATAATAGGCTACCCAATCCGTTTTTTTTAAGCCCAAAATTTCATCAGTAATTATATTTCTCACCAAAGTGGGCAAAGCAGAACCATCTTGATTAGAAAGCACAACAATACCTATTTTATCGGTTGGAAAAAAACTAACATTAGCCGAAAAACCATCAATATTTCCACCATGTTCTAATCGATAATGTCCTTTGTAAGATGAAGTAAACCAAGCAAATCCATAACTGTTTAAATGTTGATCTGGAAACTGCTTATCACCTATTCCACTTCCTACTAACATTAATGGATTAATTGCTTTTTCAATATATTTTTGAGGTAACACTTGAGTGCCGTTAAACTTTCCTTGATTTAGCCATATTTTTAGCCAATTAGCCATTTCTATCACACTACTATTTATACTTCCTGCAGGACTCATAGCTGCAATGTTGTAATAAGGAGTTTCTGTATTGGTTTCAAAATGTTCTAAAGCGTATCCTTTTGAAACATTTGTACTCTTAGCTAATTCAACTATATTCAAATTGGAGCGAGACATTTCAAGAGGTTTAAAAAAACGTTCTCTGATGTTATCTTCCCAACTTTTATCGGTTAATTTTTCAGTAATTTTTCCTAAAGTCAAATACATAAAATTATTATAGTACCATTGTTCTCTTATTCCTGCAAATGGTTTTTGGTACTTAATTCGTGCCATTAAACTATCCTTACTTTCTGTAGGAAACAAATACCAAGAAAAATCATGACGAGGCAAACCTGTACGATGACTTATCATATCTAAAATCGTAATTTTAGTATCCAATTCATCATTATAAAAAGCTAATTCTGGAACATATTTTTTGGGACTATCAGAAAAAGATAACCCATTCTCCTCTTCCATTATTCCTAATAGACCAACTGTAAATGCTTTTGATGTAGAACCAATTGGATACAACGTATTTTCATCTGCTTTTAGCTTTTTTTCCAAATCACTATATCCAAAACCTTTTGCGTATACAACTTTATCATTTTTAACAATTGCTACTGAAAAACCTACTGTTTTGGTTATGTCTTGTATGTCTTTTAATCGCTTTTCAAGTTGCTTTTCATCAATTTTAGTTTGAGCAACTAATGAAATACTGAAAAATAATAAAAACAAGGAAAATAGTTTTGTTTGCATTGTATCTTAAATTAAAGTTTTGTGGAAATCAAATATAAGATTTATCAGTTCTAATTCCTATTTATTTTTGAAGCAGAATTACCAATAGTAAATGAAGAAGATATTTTTTTGATATTTCTATAAAAGTAAAAATCCTTTCAAATTTATTTAGAATTTGAAAGGATTTTATATGATTAGGTTATTAACTAATTACTCTTTTCTAAAAAAAGCTTTTAACTCTTTTAGGTCATAATATTTAGGATCTTCAGTCATCCAATTAGTAGCTGTTTTTTTAGAATCATCCACAGACAACCATCTTTCACCACATTTTTCAATTATATAGTCTGAACTTTTTTCTCCCTTATGTGTTGGTCCTTCCGAATTTAAGTTAATCTTACTAAAAGCAATTACATAATTTTTCCCTTCTTCGAATTTAGTTAATAATGGTCTGCAAATATTAACATCTCCACCCCAAATTGTAAGCTTTCTTCTTTTCTCTTCTCCTTTATAAATATCTACCACTTCAACTTCCATTGAAATTGGAACTTGTTCTCCATAAATATTTTTATAGGTTAAATATTTTTTTACTTTCACTAAAGCCACAAATTCAGTTGTTGGAGCAACAGTTTTAAATTCTTCAAGACTATTACAATCGCAAGCAAATGAAAATTGTCCAATGGTTAAACAAATCAGGGTTAAAATTATTGAAATATTCTTCATAATAATAGGTTTATTTTGGTGTAGGTTGTGTTTAAATTAATTAATTGTCTATTTACTTGACAAACAAAAATAGATTAAAATTTTAAATATACCAACTCAGTTTTTATAAAATCACAAAGAATCTAAAAAACTAAAGATTTTTAAAATTAAGATAGTTTGTTTACTCCAAGTCATTTTTTCTCAATTATTTAATTTGTTTGAGTACTAACTGACCAATAATTTCCGGCAAAATCATAAAAAGAACCTCTTGTATCAGGGTCACCATCTTTGTTTATTGGTTCCTCAATCTTTTTGCAACCATTCTCGATTGCTAAATTATAAGTTTTCAAAACATTTGGAACATATACATGTAGCATAGTTGTATTTGCTGGGTAATTATCTGTGCTATTACTAATCATCAAAACGCTATCGTCTAGTGCAAGTTCAATGTGAGCGATTGTTCCGTTTTCGTGATCAAATTTCCTTAATTCAGTTGCATCAAATATAACTTTGAGTAAGTCAACTAATTTTTGAGCATTATCAACTATTAAGTACGGTGAGAGAGAATTATAATTCTTTGGTTTATACATTTTCATTTTATATTTTCTTTAATTTATTTACAGTCTGACTGAATTATTTTTCCATTGTATTCAATATTTTTTTACTTTATCTAACTGTTACTAAATAAATTCCATTAGAAGTTCTGTTTTCTTATCTTGGACTATGGTATTTTATTTTTATAATGTCTTATTGCTAAAACGGACACAATTATAAACGGAATAGTTGAAATTATTACTTTGAAATTTAAACTCAGTAAACCAATAATAAACATAAAACCCAAAAGTAATCCTAATCCTGCAATACTAATGAATGACAATGTTTTATTTGGAGTCTTTTGAAATAATGTAATTAGTAAAAGTATTTGGCCTACAAGAGGTAGTATTGTAAATGGATGAAGAACAGAAAGTGGATTGGTAAATAATTTTAAAAAAATTTCTGCTTCTGCTTTAAATAGAAAAATATGATTATTGCCACTCCACTCTAAATACCCTAAAAGAGATGTGATAATTAAAAGGAAGTTTAAAATTTTGCTTTTCATTTTGCTAGTGATTTTAAGCTTACTGATACCGTTTGACGAATTGCAGAAATTGAGTAAATTTAGCATTTAATTTTACACTTTGAATGAATTTATTTCTTAAATCTATGTCTAAATTTTTTAAGTTGATTATTTCTTTTTACTAAACTTTTGAATTTTATTCTACTCCTTTTTTATTTTGTAATGGAGTTCAATCATTCCGTTTTTATAGGCAATAGAGTCTATAAGATGCAAGTTTAGTTCTTGTGCTATGTTGTCAAAAAAAAGCAAACCTTCACCTAAAATTATAGGCAAAATACTTACTCTTATTTCGTCTGCCAATTTTTGCTGAATTAATGATTTAGTGAATTCTGCACCACCAGCAACCCATACATTTTTATAATTTGGCTTTAACCTATTATTTATAAGTGACTTTAAATTACCTGAATAAAATTCAATATTAGGTTTATTAGAGGTTAATTGTCTATTAGTGAGAACAATTGTTGGCTTATCGCCATAAGCCCATCCATAGGATTTTGAAAGCTCCAAAGCATGTTCATAAGTCTTCGAACCCATCAAATAACAATCAATTGAATTTAGAAATTCTTCTGTATTTTGTTCACTAACACCTTTTTCATAATTATCAGTAGTTTCAAACCAAGATATACTATTATCTTTTTTTGCAATAAATCCGTCTAAACTTGAAACCATATGAATTGTTATTTTAAACTCTTTTGTTTTCATGTTTGTATTGATTTTTTGAAAATAAGTATTACAAATTTAAGTTGTTTTTTAATTTAAAATTGTTTTAAAATTCTTGAATTTGAAGAGAAGTAAAACAACAACCTCAGTATGAATAGCTGGGTGGTTTAGTGGTTAACTTACAAGTAAACAACAAGTTGAAAATTCGAGAATATTTTCAGAAATAGATGAGAACAAGCAATAACTTATAGCTAATATTATAGATAATTTTTATTTAAGTTCTGATAAAATTATTTTCGTTTGCTTTAAAGTATTCTTCATTGCTTTCTCTCTTATTTTTGGGTCATTACTGTTGATTAGATCAAAATACTCAATCGGAACAATCTGCCACGATAAACCATATTTGTCTTTACACCAACCGCAAGAACCTTCTTCTCCACCGTTAGCAGTCAATGCATTCCAATAATAGTCAGTTTCCATTTGGTCTTTAGTATTGATAACAAACGAAACGGACTCATTAAATTTGAAAAAAGGACCAGCAGCTAGGATACTTAATTCCATACCAGCAATTTCTATAATTGCTGTTTCAAAGTTTCCTCCACCTGCTTCTGGTGGATTTTTAAATTGATGGTGTTCTTTCAACTTACCGTCTTTAAATATAGACAGGTAATAATCAATTACTTCTTTAGCGTTTGTAGTCTCAACCCAAATACAAGGTGTGATTTTTTGGGCAATCATTTTTTCACTATTTTTAATGGAATCATTTTTAATTACGTTGTCTTTACTTGAAATATCATTTTTCTCTTTTCGATTAGAATTCGTACAAGATATTGTCAAGCAAGCGAAGATTATAGTAATAAGTATTATTTTTTTCATTTCTGTTTAAAATCAATTAGTTCTTTAAATCTGTCAAGTGAGAACGTTTTTTTTAAATTACTTAAAACGTTTTTTAACTTGTGGCTGTTGCATAAATTTATAACAAAAATTTACAAGTACAAAACACTCATAGTATTTTCGGAGAAAATTTCGAACATACACCTAGCCTAACAATTGCTACAAAATGAGTTCTGTACTGGTTTAATTGATGTTACTCATTTTTCTGTTAACTTTATTACTTTTTTGAATAATAAACTATAATCTGTTGAATCACTTGGAGAAATTCTACTTGTTGCGTGATAATTTCTTTCTGTACAAACATTTTTTTCTAAATTGAAACCTTCAATAACGTATGCTACACCATCTAAATAACGTTCATTTGTATGTATAGGTAATTCCCAAAAATTTAATTCATATAATTTTTCTTTAATTTCGAACCAGTCATTTTCACTTATTTTCTGTATACTTTCTTTAGACAAACTATCAATAATTTTTTCTTCATTAGTGACAGGATCATATACATATTTAGTATAGTTTTTATATGTTATATCATAATTATTTTCATTTTTAGTAACTCTGTAAATTTGGTAATCTCCAAATGAACTCATAATCATAAATCGGTAAGTTTCTCTTTTGAGAGTTTCTAATTCAGGCTCATTGATTTTGTTTAAGGTCTTTTTAAGAATTCCTTCTTTTTTTATTTTAGATAAAATACTATCGTTTGATTTTCGGACATTAACATCTAAATTACATTCTTTTTTTTGCTGACAATTTGATAAGAGAAAAATCAGAATTATTAATCTAAATATTTTTATCATAGTAAAGAAGTCTTCAAAATTAGTACACATTGCTAGGGAACTTGTGGGAATTCCATGTGTTTTAAAAAATTACAATTATGAAACTCAATTAAGAATTTCTAAAATAACTTCTTTTATATTTTGGCTTGATATTGGTTTAACTATATAACCTGAAAGTGCACTAATGCCTTTAGCTTTTAAAACATCTCTTTCGTCAACAGATGAACTCACCATATAAATTACTACCGTTTTAGGTATCATTGGTTTGATAAGTAGATATTCCTTCAAAAACTCCCACCCGTCCATAACTGGCATGTTTATATCTAAAAATAGAACGTCAGGAATATTTTCAACATTTGAAATCTCATCTTTTAAAAAATTAATTGCTTTGAGCCCATTTGAAAACAAGATAATCTTATTTACTAGATCTGTTTTTTTTAGCATAATAGAAGTAGTTAGCTGATAGATATCATCATCGTCTACTATGCAAAAAGTATTTATCTTTTTCATGTTTTTTTAGAAAAAATTTAAAAAATGACTTTAATTTTTTTATAAAATTACTATTTTTTTTTAAATTTTAGAATTATTCACATTAAAATGTATTGTAAATTTTGTTCCTTTATCCACTTCACTTTCAGCATAAATTTTTCCTCCCATTGTTTCAATTTGATTTTTGGTGATAAACAAGCCTGTGCCTTTAGCATCAGGATGTTCGTGAAATGTTTTATTTAGTCCGAAAAGTTTTTCCCCATGTTTTTGTAAATTTATGCCCATTCCGTTGTCTTCACATGTCAAACTAATCATGCCATCTTTATCGATAAAAGATTTAAAGGTTATTTGAGGTGCCCTATGGGGAGACCTATATCTAATTGCATTGGTTAATAAATTTAAAAAAATGCTTTCAAGATAAACTTTTGGATAATTAATTTTCTCACAAGCACTGAAGTCATAAGTTATAGTGGCATTCGTTTCCTTAATCTTCATTTCCAAATTAATTATGTGAGATCTTACAATATCCTCAAAGAAAAGTTCTTCTTTCATTATTTCAGTCTCTTGTCTAATTCGAACTGCATTGGTCAAATCCGTCACGGTATTAGAAAGGTTTTCAAAGGCAATGTCAATTTTTTGAATAAACATGGTTCTCATATCTTCATCTGTCTCTTCCTTCAACAAATTTAATAAAGCAGCCAAATTGGCAACTGGTGATCTTAAATTATGTGAAACTATATACGTAAAATCTTCTAATATCTTCCTCTTTTTTTCTATTCTATCTGCCAATAACTCCAGATTATCAATATTGCGTTTCAGTTCCAATTCATAGAGTTTCTGACGTGTAATATCTCTAGTTATAGTCAATACATCTTCTGGCATTTTACCTCCTTGATTTTCAAGTGGTATTACCGATAGTTGAAAATACCCATGCTGATCTTTATTTATATTCATTTCAAATTCAAACGTTTCAGTTTTATTTGTTTTAAAAACAGACTCTACATGACGAATGAATAATTCATTTATTTCTTCATCACTAGCTCTCTGTACATCCCTAATATTCTTACCAACAATATCTTCAGCTTCCATATTCCCTACTTTGCGAATCGAATCATTAATGAATTGATAGGTTAATCTTTTGTCTATACGCGTTATGATATCTGGATTACTATTTACAAGTGTCTTGAATTGATTCTCACTAATTGTTAGCTTTTGGTAAGCGATGGCTAAGTCTTTTGTTTGTTCGTCAATTATTACTTGTAAATCATCTGGAGATTGATAATGTAATGCTTTTGGAAGAAAACGGTAAAGCACAAAAACAGTTATCCAAGATATGAATGCAGTCATGATTAAGATTACTGCATTTAGCCTGTACAATGGATTCCAGAATATAATAGCATCCATAAAATGCGTTGCACCACAAAAAAAGATAAAAAGTATAAAGCATATGAACACTCTATTAAATATTTTTTCCTTCCTTTTTTTAACAAATTTGTACAAAAAAAATGGGATTGATAAGTAGGCTAATCCAATGGCAATATTTGCTATAATGTATAGCCAACCAAGCGTCTCTGACCACTGTCCGCAAATCCATCTAGGCATAAAGCCACCCGAGCTGAATATATTTTCTATGATTTCAAAAAATTCATCCATTTTATTATCTATTTTTTATACATTGAAAAGTCTAGTCTCACAGGCTTCTATTGAATAAACTAACCATTTCAATATATAATGTTGTTGTAGCTTGCCTTTAATGTTTTGGAGTTTGTAGCAGTTGTGTAAATTTAAGCCAAAAGGTTACAAATACAAAACACTCATAGTATTTTCGGATGCACTAGTCAAGCGAACTGACAAAGTAAAATTACGAAGTAACCAAATCATAGTAATTGCAACAAACGGTTGTTAGAAGAAGTTTTATTTAATTACTTGGTTATATTTTTCTATGAAAATGTCGAGTTTTTCATCATTCATAGTTCCAGTGAGATCTAAAACTTTTTCTTTTAAAAGTAATTTGATAAGTTTTTGCATGCTTTTTTTTGAACTTGAAGCATAGATTAAACTGAAATCAGAAGTTTGAACCTTTTTTTTGAGTGTTAAAAAGTTGAAAGTAATATAATCATCCTCTATCAATTCTTGCGTTTGATTATTTTGATATTTATACATTAAAATTTCATCGTCCGCATTATTGAAGAAAGAATATTGTCCGTTATTCACTTTTTCATACTTGAGAATTTCTTTTCCATCAATGATTACTTTATCATCTTTGAGTTCCACTTCTTGCGCATAAACTTGTGTGATTCCTAATAATAAACCTAGAATTATTATTTTTTTCATAATAATTGTTTCTTGTATGTTCGTAAAAAATTTTTGCTAACACTCATTTTAATCTCTAATTGTTAATTTGCGGTGAAATTTCGTTTCCATACTTTTCGACTAATAAAGAAATAGCGTCATCATTTAAATTACCATTTTCATCTATTGCTTTATTTTTGTATAAAATTTCAATAATATTTTTATCACTTTCTTTTATTTCTATAGTTTTATTTAAGCCAATAAAAATTAACTTGTGATATGTAGAATATTGTGGTGCTGATGGTCGTGTATCGGCAAAAATTCTAATAAAAATCAATTCTTTATCATTTAAATTTGTAATAACTTTATCAGATTTATCTTTTTTAATTTTTAAAAACTCTACACCATCAACAGTAGCAATTTCATTTTTTATTTTAATCTTTTGAGCAAATGAGATTTGAGTGAAGGTAAATAAAGTAAATACTGCAATTAAAATTTTTGTTTTCATTTTTAGTTGGTTTTTTTAAACTTGTTACTAACGATTGGCAGCTACAAGAAGTTGCGTGCTTCACTCACTGACCATTGCAAATATAGACAAAACTTTGATTCAACAATTACCAATTCTGATAAATCCCATGCCTCGCCATTTCTTGAAACCGCTGTTATAAGCAGGCTTTCTTTATTAATCATCAAAAGCTTTGGTAACTATTAATTTATCTTTTTCGTCTGATAAAAAAACATATTGTCCAAAAATACTTTTTTCGTATTTTATTACACGACAATCAGTTTTCTTTTCTGGTACAAATTCACAATCAGGTTTTCCCCAATTATCTTTTAAGTTTTCAATAGTTATATTAAGTTTTGTAGCATTAAATTTTTTATCATAATAATTTTCTTTGACTACAAATACAACTATAGTAACTCCAATAAAGAAAGGTATTATACTTAATATTTTCAGAGATTGTGATTTCATAATTTTCTAAAATTTAAAAAGCAATAGTAATTTTTTGTCAACCTATTTTAGGACGATACATATTTTAAGCTTGCTTATAACGGTCTCGGCTATGAGTAATTGGGTGGTTTAGCACTTAAATTTGCAAGTACACACCAAAATGAAAATCCGCGAGGATTTTCAGAAGTAAGCAAGAACAAGCAATTACTTATAGCCGTTGTTGTAATTAGTTATTTTATTTATTATCGGTTTTTCTTTCAGATTATATTCAATCAATTTAGTTTCAGTCAATTCAGTTTCTTTTGGGTCAATTCTATACTTGTAGGTAACATATATTTTATTGTTATTGATTACGTTTATATATGCTTCCGAAGGCCAATAATTGACTAAAGATTTAATTTTCTTTGTCTTCCACAAACTGTCATTTTCAATTTTTTGCGGTGTGAATTCGTATTCATCCCAATTATTTGTCTTAATATTTCCGAAAATAATTTTATCAGAACCAACAAAATTCCCAGTTTTTAAAACATACGTGTCGTTAACTTTTACTAATTGCTCATCTTCATTCCATTCTCTTCCTGAATAAAATCCTTGTCCAAGGTCTTGTATTTCTCCATTTTGAGTTTCATATTCATAATTTATTATATAGTCCCAAGAATGATGATCAGGATAATATTCCATTTTGCAGATTAGCATTCCGCCAATTTTCTGCTGAATTTTAACGGTTTTATATTTAGGTTGGAATGCCCAATAAATAAGTCCGATTAGAATTATTCCAATTCCAAAAACTATTAATAATGCTATTCCGCAGCCTTTTTTCATAATTAATTACAACGTGTTGCCAATTGCGGCAGTTGCGTAAATTTATGACTTAATTTCACAAGTGCAAAATTACTCATAGAATTTTCGTAGAAAATTCCGAACATAAGCCAAGCCTAGCAATTGCCACAAACGGTGGTTATGCAATGTAATTTTATTCACGGCAATTTGAGCCTTCACAATATATTCCAAGACTTTTTGTTTTTACAAATCCTTCTCGACTAATTATTATTTCTATAGATTCTTTTCTGATTGGAAATTCATGATATTTCATAAGATGTAATTCAAAACCATTTGCCAGATTTCTGTATGCACATCCTTTAATATTAGTATCTAATATATAACCGTAAGTTTTTGCTAAAAGTATTGCTTCTTCAAGGTTGTCAATTGTTCCTAAAAAGTCTCGAAACTCTTCTTCTGTTTTTAAACTGTAAGGTTGACCATTGTCAATTGTTACTATATAATTACATCGAAAATTCGGATGTCCACCATAAAAAATTCCAGAGTTATAACTTGGTCGTGGTTTTTCATTTATTTTTTTTCTTAACGAAGAATCTCCACCTTGATTTAAAACTACATAAGTTTCTATATTTGAGCCTTGATGATAAGTTACATATTGCCAATATTGATATTTTTTATTAGGTATAATTTTTTTGGCTAAGCTGTCCAAGTAATTTACTTTTAAGCTGTATTCAATTTTAAGAAACTTATTTGTGACATTAGTACTTTTGAATTCTTTATCAATATCTAGTTTTTCAATGTTTTCATCTTCTTTCTTTCCGCACGAAATAAATAGAAATAGAAAAATTATAGTTAAGATTCTCATTTTTAAACGGTTTTTGCATTATGTTGCCTAACGTTTTGTGGCTACAAGTTGCGTACCTTCAAGATTGCCGTTAATAAATTTTACTGCTATTTTCTGTACGCACAGAGTTTTACTGCACAAACCAAGCCTGGCAATTGCTTGTAACCATTGTTGTAGGTAGTTATTATTCTTTCAGTTTAGTTGCGTCAAATATTTTATGAAAATTATAATATAAGTCATTCTAACCTATTTACTTTTTCTCCGTTTTGGTTAATATAAAATACGATGCCGTCTTTTTCAACTTCAGCAGAACCATTTTCAAAAGGCATTACAAATTCATATATTAAAGGAATAACTTCTTCACCATTTGTATTTATAAAACCCCATTTAAAAGTATATGGATAACCTCCTGTTGATGAGTATCTTTTGTATACTCTTGCTAAACCATTTTGAAAATCCCAAGCAGAGTCATAATTTAAATTAATAACTACATTATCAAATTCATCTATGAATCCATATTTTTTATTTTTAACAACTAAACGAAGACCATTATTTTCTTTTCCTATGTAATCAAAGTCTTCAACATTACTAACTTTGTTTATATCTGATGATATTGTGATGCTTTCATCTGTTGTATCTGATGAGTTCTTTTTTGGCTCGTTAAAGCAAGAAATTAATATAAAGCACAATATTAAAGTAAGTAATTTTTTCATTATGATAATTTAATTTTAAAGTTTGTAAAAAATAAAGTTATTAAAAATAAAGCGACTGAAATATAAATACCATATTTATAATCTTTTAATGTAGCTTGAGTGTAATAGTAACTTTTTGATGAGTAACTGTTAAAATCAGAATCTTCATAGTTTAAATCATATAAATCAAAACCATTACCATCTGTGCTTACTTCATTGTTAAAATAAGTTCGATACTTAATGTAACTTACTTTTGTTGTAGCAGGTATTTGATAAGTTAGTGATGGTCTTTCTGAATAAGGTTGCGAATAACTATGCTTATAACTAAAACTTCCAAAATGCTCTAAAGCATATAAAATGCCAAAACCTAAAATAAAAGACAATACTAAATTTCTTACATGTACTTTTTTGATTTCTATTGTTTTACTCATTATATTTGTTTATTGCTAATTTAAAAATTAATTTGTTATGGATTTAGAAAACTTAAAAGAAATTGTATTAATTCAATCTGAAATAATTAGAAGATTAGGTAAAAAACATATTGATAATCTTCCACCAACTCAAGAAAAACAAGATATGTTTGAATTATTAGATGAGTTGAGAGAAAAATTAAAAAGCATCTAATAGTAGTTTCTGTTTTAAGTCCCACATAAAAGTAATAAATTCATCATTTGTTTTTATTGCTTTTATTTTATCTAACATTAATTTTGCTTTTTCACTATTCTCTTTTTCTAAATAATCTTTTAGATATATATAATTGTAATTTTCTTCTTTTGTATTCATATCACGTTATTTTTTAACGTTTCGGTTTTTTATACAATTACCTACAACGGTCTCGTATATGAGTAGTTGCGTGGTTTAGCACTTAACTTTGCAAGTACACACCAAAATGAAAATCCGCGAGGATTTTCAGAAGTTGGCGAGAACAAGCAATTACTTATAGCCATTGTTAGCGGTTCGTTGTTTCATTTCAAGGGTTAGATACAATTAATCTTAAAGCACAAGTAAAAAATTCTTGCGTTCTAAAATGTCCATATTTTTTGTCCCAATTACCGTTTTCTAAATCGGTTTTAAGGCGCAAAACAATTTCTTCTTGTTTGTCATCTGAAATAAAACCCCAAGCTGATTGTGAAAGTCTTATTTGTTTCTCTAAAAAAGCTTCAGGTCTTCCATAAAAAGCTTCTTGAAATCCATCTTTGCAGTCTAAAGGAATAGGAATTGGGATAACTTCACAATTTCCTCCAAGGCTTTCTTTAATAAAGTCAATTGTCGGATACCTTGCTTTTTCTACTTCAATTACTTCAGGAAAATATTCAGCGTTCCAAAAATCATCTAGGTGTTCTGGGTCGAAAGTCATTACTAAAACTTTCTCCTTTGTAACTCTTCGCAATTCTTTTAATCCTTTATCTATATCTGGCCAATGATGCACTGTAACCATTGCCATTGAAGAGTCAAATGAATTGTCGTCAAAAGGTAAACAGCCTGCTTTTGCATTTATTGCAGGTGTTTTTCCGTTTTGAATTCTTTGAGAACGCATTACAATTGATGGCTCGACCGCAACAACATATTTGTTTGTTGGTTCGTATGAACCTGCACCTGCACCAACATTCAAAACTGTTTTTGCATCTTTTAGTTCATCAAAAACATAGTCTGCAATTCTTGGGTCTGTCTGTCTATGTCCTGAATATTTTTGTCCGAGTTTATCGTAATTAAATGCTGGATTTTCTATTTTCATATTATTTTCTCTTGTGTTTTTTTACAATGACCGCTAACGTTTCCCACGCTTGTACTTGCTGTGGACTTCGTAACCTTTCAATTTTTGCTTTGTAGAATTATGATGCGAAACGATAATTCCACTAAAACCACAGTAAGTACAAACGTGTGTTGGTGGTTCGGCTTTATTCTCGGTTTCGTGTTTCCACCGATATTAAGTGAAACACAATTTTAACTTTTACGTTATGTATTTAAAAAATATTATTATTCGGTTTTCAAGTTTTGATTTGTATAAAAAACTTTTTTGGTTTTCAATTCTTGTAATAAACGTTCAGAATTTTCACGTTCTATATTTAATGAATCAGAAGTCAGAACTAAGACGTCAATATTTTGATTGTATTTCTCATTCAATTCGTCATACTGATTCTTTAGTTCGTAATATTTATTATCAAAAACCTTATCTAAAATCAATCCTAAACCACCAAAAATAGAAGTAATAACTAATGTTACAATTGCTATTTTTTGGTTAGTAGAAAATTTATTCCACCACTTTTTAAATGACGTTATAATCGGAATTATTTTTTCTAAAATATGCCACCCGTTGTTTAGATATTCATCTAATTCATTTTTATTAATGGTTTTTAATTCTGATAAGCTTCCGCCACATATCCATCTGGATTATATTTGATAATTATATATCTAATCATTGTAATAATTTCAGTTTTTTTTCGGCATTTCGTCGTTCCTACAAGCTGACCACCAACGTTCTGCGGCTTGCTCTCAGTGGCGTTGAGCCAACACCAAGCCATTACAAATATAACAAAACATTCCATTCAGCAGCGGATTTTCCGTAGGAAAATCCGGAAGTAGCCATTGAAGCAAACCGCTGTTAGCAGCTGGCTTTAGTTTTTCCAGTGTATTATTTTGTAATTACTGACTAACGAATCTTTAGTTAATTCAATTCTAAGTGTTTTTGTTTCAACAGGGTCTATATTCCAACCGTAATCTTCCATTATTCCATAAGCAATTGTGTTTTCCTCTAAATCAGAATAATTTTCAGGTTCACCAAGTATATTTTGAAGCTCATTAAATGACATTCCTTTACGTAAATGATTGGACATTAAATCTTCAACCATTTCTTCTCTATACAAATAAAAACCATCACTTTTTTGGTTCCATTTCGATTTGTCAAACTCTATTTCTTTCTGTCCACAACTTAAAACTGTCAATAACAAAAAAGAAATGTAAAATGTCTTAATATTGTTTTTCATAGGATTTTTTCAAGCTTGCTGCTAACGTTTTGCAGCTACACGAGGTTTGGGAAAAAGTACGCCATAATTTTCGGTTAATGACTGAATTTTCAAGTACAAAACCAACTTTAAAATTTGCCAGAAACCCAAATCTCGTGTAACTGCTGTTGGCAGTTCGGGTTTATTATTTAATTCTTTCGTCTTTTCCAATATATTCAAATATAATGTTGATTGCTTTTTTATGAACATCATCATTGTCGGAAGATTTAGAAGTTAATTCAGTAAACATTTTATAAATATCTCTGATGTGGTTCATTAAAATATTAAAAATTAAACTAACACAAATTATTATGAATAAAGCAATGTTTTTAAAAGTAGGTTCGTTTGTCTTATCGACAATCATCCAAGCTATTGTTCCAAGTGGTAAAATATATACAACTATAAAACCTAAATATTTTATGCCTTTAATGTTTACTAGTGTCTTTATTGCATTTGGTATTCTATTTTTCAGAATCCATAATTTACCAACGCCTATAAAAAATAATGTTACAACTAAATTACTAATTAGTGAATCCTTATTGGCAATTATCCAATTTATTATGCTTTCAAACATTCTTTCTAGGTTTTATTTTTGGTCAAAGAAGTGATTTATTTATCTTCGTTTTCTTTGATTACGACACGCATTTTGTCCCAAGTTGATATAGTTGAAATATCTACCTTCATTTCAGAAGAAGATTTAATATTTACATCAATTGTTCCGTCAGCATTTACAGGAATTAAACCGTAATTTTTGTTTGGAAGTAAATTCAGTTCATTTTTTAAAGGTTCATTTGCGTATGCTTTCGGCATAATGTCAAAATCTTTCAAAACGTTAATTGTTAAGCAAATTGCAATAATTGTAAGGATGCTTTTAGTGTACAAATCTAATTTCATAATTTTAAATTTTAGGATATGTTAATAATTCAATTTTTCTATCACTTTCGGTTCTCGTAACCTGACTGCCAACTAGTTTATAGTCGCTACTTTCCTACCGTTTTTATACCTATTTGGCAGGATAGTCGCATGTTTTTGTTTTTTTGTTACACAATAATACATCTTTTTATAACATGTCAAAAGGATTTTTTATTTTTTGTATCGATTGTTCACTAACATGCGTATAAATCATAGTAGTCTTTGGGCTACTGTGTCCTAGCAAGTTTTGTATGTAGCGAATATCTGTTCCGTTTTCTAACAAATGGGTGGCAAAACTATGACGCAGGGAATGTAGGGTAATGTTTTTTTGTATACCAGCCCTCAAAGCAGCTTTTTTAAGTACTTGTTGGGCACTACGGTCAGAATAAGGTCCTCCAAATTGTCCCTCAAAAAGGTATTCCTTAGGTTTATATGCTTGATAATATTCCCTTAAAAGTACCAAAACTTTATCCGACAATAAGGTATACCTGTCTTTTTTACCTTTAGCATTTTTTACATGGATCAACATTCTATCACTATCAATATCGGTTAATTTCATAGCAATGGCTTCACTAACTCGTAATCCTGCTGAGTAAATTAAACTTAACATAGCTTTGTGCTTACTATTTGTAGTAGAGTTAATCAATTGTTTCACTTCTGCATAACTTAGTATAACAGGCAAACGTTTTTCTTTTCTTGGTCGTTCAATTAAATTAACTTCAATATCCAATTTTAAATATTTAAAATAGGTTTTCAAAGCATTAACAGCCTGATTTTGATAGGAAATGGATTTTCTAGGTTTCACTATAAAATCATAATTAAATAGGGAAACAGATTGGGCATCCACTATATCAAGATTTTTAGCTTTCAAGAATTTTAAATAAAAAACAACTAAACTAATGTAGGTAGAAATTGTACTTTGACTGTATCTATTGGTAGTTAGATAGGTTGAAAAAGATTCAATATTTTTAAGATCAGATTCGTGCAGAATATAAGAAGCGTAATGTTCTTCTTCATAAGTAACTACAGCTTCTAATTTTGAAAAATCTAAAAAATACTTATCCTTTAAAAAATGACTCAAAGCATCTAAATGGTTTGTACTAAAAGGCAAATGCCAATATAATTTTGAAGCACTCCATAGCGCTTTTAAATCATTTTTTAAAATAGGAATTAACGTATAATCTCTTTGACATTCAATGGAAATTCTAGCTTCTCCATTCCGAAAAACTTTTCCAATATAAATAGTGGGTTTAACTGGTAAAGGCATATATAATCTATTGGCTTTCAATACAAAAATACTAAATAGTTCTATTCTAAAAACAAACTTTTAAAAAAAGTGAAGTTAGTGAGGAGGAGTTTTTATTGACAGAAGAACTACAAAATAACTAGTTGATTCATTCCATCTTCAGATAACGCAACAAAAGAATCTCCTACTTTTTTATAAAATATCATAGCTACTAATAAAAAAGAAGTGCCTTCAAATACTCTCCCCTGCTCTCTTGGCAAACGTATAGTGCCTAACTTATTTGGTAAGGAGAAAAAACGCAAATCGCTACAATTTAGTTGATGTGCCATACTTTGAAAATTAAACCCAAATTCAATGGTTTGTAGCGCTAAATAAGAAGCCATATCAGGTGTAGCTAGTGTTTCAAATGTCAGCTCTACAGCCTTTACATCTTTTATGCATTTTGCATAGCCTATTCCATCCGGATTAAAAGCATAACCATTCATCATGTCAAGTGCTTCAGAAGTAGCAAAAGCACAACTTAACAATCGCTCCCCTCTAGCAGAAATTGTATCACACTGCAATACTGCTCTCAATTTTTTAGTCAATGCATTCACCACAGCTAAATTATTCTTTCGTGGTAAAAAATCTTGCAAGGCTAACCGAAGGTGTTTTCCTACTGAAGAAACCCTACCAAATTCAGAAGCATTTTTTTTACAATTCGCATATTTAGGATTATTTTTCAATCCTTTTTTTGTAAAACCACTTTGAGTTCTTATAATCAATTGACCATCTAAAGGGTAAATTGCAAACCCTTCAATTTTAGGTAATATGCCATCCTCAATAAGTGTAATTTTAGCCATAATTTCAAATATTTTTTAAAATAGCATCGCTACGGGTTTCGTAGGGGTTTTGTTTGAGTTTTGTTCGGTGTTGTAGTACCCTACTTTTTTTCAAGAACAACAAACTATTTACAAAAAAGTATGTTTTTGCGAACCAAACACGAATAAAACTTAA
Source organism: Flavobacterium ponti (assembly GCF_042652765.1). NCBI lineage: Bacteria > Pseudomonadati > Bacteroidota > Flavobacteriia > Flavobacteriales > Flavobacteriaceae > Flavobacterium > Flavobacterium ponti. The sequence goes on along the minus strand of NZ_JBHSGW010000025.1, from coordinate 101,319 downwards.
CCAAAACCAAAATAAAAACTGTATTCAAAATTCTTGGCTCGTCTATACATCCTATGTGGATAGTACATAATAAATCCATAGTAAGTTTATAGTAATGTAATAGTTGTAGTACCCTTCAAGTAGTAAAAATACTAAAAAAACAACCCTAAAAATAGACAAAAAACCATTTCTATGATTGTAAATTCTTTACTTCAATGGCCCATTACCTATCACCCATCACCTATCTCCCATTTACCTAATAAGAAACCAAAGCCAACAATTCCTCCTCAAACCTCACCTTAGGCAAATATTGCTCTTCCAATGCTTTCACAAACGGAATAGCACTTTCTAAAGACCCAACTCTTTGCACAGGAGCATCTAACGATTCAAAACAGTTTTCCATAATCAGAGCTGAAATATCACTGGCAATTCCTCCAAAGAGTGTATCTTCTTGCAAAATAATGCATTTTCCTGTCTTTTTAACAGAAGCAAAAATAGTTTCGGTATCCAAAGGTTGTAAACTTCTTAAATCGATTAAATCAGCCTTAATTTGAGGATGTTTTTCTAATGTGGCTATTGCCCAATGTATTCCTGCTCCAAAAGAAATAACCGTAACACCTGTTCCCTCTTGCAATAAAGCTGCTTTTCCAAAAGGAATGGTGTAATAATCCTTAGGAACATCTTGCGTAATGCTTCTATACAATTGTTTGTGTTCAAAATACATCACAGGGTTTGGGTCGTTAATTGCTGTGTTCAACAAGCCTTTCGCGTCATAAGGAAAAGCTGGATAAACGACTTTTAGACCAGGAGTTTTGGTAAACCAAGCTTCATTAGTTTGTGAATGAAAGGGTCCAGCTTGCGTACCACCACCACAAGGCATTCGCACTACAACATCGGCTTTTTCATTCCAACGGTAATGTTGCTTAGCCAATAAATTCACCACAGGATTAAAACCTGAAGATACGAAATCAGCAAACTGCATTTCCATCACAGCTTTATATCCATTAATAGAAAGTCCGTTTGCCGTAGAAACTACAGCACTTTCACAAATAGGTGTATTGCGAACTCTTTCTTTGCCGAAAGCTGCTACAAAACCATCAGTAATTTTAAAAGCACCACCATATTCTGCAATATCTTGTCCCATAATCACCAAATTAGGATGAAGTTCCATAGATTGCTTCAAACCAGATGATATAGCATCAATAAATCGTATGTTTTCCTTTTCTTCAGATGGTTTAAATTCTTTATATACAAAAGGTTCGTAAACATCATTTAATTCTTCACTTAACACAGCAATTACATCTGGCTCAGCTTGAGTAATAGCCCAATGTTCGTCTATTTCAGCCTTAATATCGGCTTTAAAATTTGCATCATCTTCTTCATTGATAGCCGAAATACTAAGTAAATACTCCTTAAAGTTTTCAATAGGATCTTTGGCAGCCCACATATCCATCAACTCTTGAGGTACATATTTGGTACCACTAGCCTCTTCATGACCACGCATTCTAAAGGTTTTGAATTCCAATAAAACAGGTCTTGGATTGTCAACCATAGAAGCTTTTAATTCAGTAATCTTAGTGTAAACCTCTAAAATATTATTACCATCAATAACATGACTTTCCATGCCATATCCAATGCCTTTATCCGCTAAATTTTCACAACGATATTGCTCATTTGTTGGAGTGGATAACCCATATCCATTGTTTTCAATTACAAAAAGCACAGGCAATTCCCAGACAGCTGCTATATTTAAGGCTTCATGAAAGTCTCCTTCCGAAGTTGCTCCTTCACCAGTAAAAACTGCTGTTACTTTACCATTTTGTTTAAGTTTGTTGGCCAAAGCTATTCCATCAGCCACACCCATTTGTGGACCAAGATGCGATATCATTCCAATTATCTTAAACTCTTGGGTTCCAAAGTGAAAACTTCTGTCTCTACCTTTAGTAAAACCCGATTTCTTACCTTGCCATTGTGAAAAAAGTCTGTGTAAAGGAATATCTCTTCCTGTAAAAACCCCTAAATTACGGTGCATAGGTAAAATATATTCATCTGAGTCTAATGCTGCCGTAATCCCCACAGATATAGCCTCTTGCCCTATTCCAGAAAACCATTTAGACACCTTTCCTTGACGCAAAAGAATCAACATTTTTTCTTCTATGAGTCTTGGCTTAAGTAATTTTTTATATAACGAAACTAAAGTTGCATTGGATAACTCTTTCCTATCGAAATTCATGTTTTTTAAATTAATTTTACAAGGGTCAAATGTACTAAAAATAACAGATTTGACTTAAAATGTTATATTTTTATTTTAAAAATTTATTACCGTTATTAATAATTCAAAATTATGCTTACTTTTGTTTTAGATAGGTACTTAAACCTGTTGTAAGTTAGTAACAAAAAGTAATACAATGCAAAAAATTCCTAGTGTTGACTTACGTGATTTCCTGTCGGATGATCCGGCACGTAAACAAAAATTTGTAAATGAAATCGGAAAAGCCTACGAAGAAATTGGTTTCGTAGCCTTAAAAGGTCATTTCTTAGATGACCAATTAGTAGAAAGTTTATATGGTGAAGTTAGAAATTTCTTCCAATTGCCTCTAGAGACAAAAGCCAAATATGAAATCCCTGGTATAGGAGGACAACGCGGTTATGTTTCCTTCGGTAAAGAACATGCTAAAGGCCGTTCGGCTGGAGATTTAAAAGAGTTTTGGCACTTTGGTCAATATGTCGACAAAGATTCCAAATACGCAGGAGAATATCCAGATAACGTAGAAGTAACCGAATTACCAAAATTCAACCAAGTAGGTAAAGAAGCCTATCAAATGTTAGAAAAAACAGGTATTTATGTTTTAAGAGCTTTGGCTTTATACATTGGTTTAGATGAGTTCTATTTTGACAAATACATCAAAGATGGAAATTCTATTTTAAGACCAATTCACTATCCTCCTATCACAGACGAACCGAAAGATGGTGCTGTAAGAGCTGCTGCTCATGGAGACATTAACTTGATAACACTATTAATGGGTGCTCAAGGAAAAGGTTTGCAAGTACAAAACCACAACGGTGATTGGATTGATGCTATGGCTGAACCAGACGAGTTAATGATCAATGTAGGTGATATGTTATCAAGACATACTAACAATAAATTAAAATCTACTATTCACCAAGTAGTAAATCCTCCAAGAGAATTGTGGGGAAGCTCTAGATATTCAATTCCATTCTTCATGCATCCTGTAAGCGACATGAAATTAGATGTTTTAGAAGATTGTATCGATGCTGAAAATCCTAAAAAGTACGATGACATCACAGCTGGTGAATTCTTGCATGAAAGATTAGTAGAATTAGGATTGATTAAAAAGTAAACTTATTTTACCATTTAGATATTAAGGTTCATTAAGTTAGTTTTGCTTAATGAACCTTAATTGCTTAATGGTTTAAATCAATAAAAAAATGGATTTAAGCGAACAACTTAAAAATCTATTCCCAGACCACGAAGTTTCTAACGAGCCAGAAACTACTGAGGAAAATGAACATGAATTATTCGTTCAAAAAGAACCAATGATTTGCAAATACGAGAAAAGAAAAGGCAAACCCACAACCATAATCTCTGGTTACGAAGGAGAAGACGAAGACTTTAAAATCCTAGCCAAAGAAATCAAAAGCAAATTTGCTGTTGGTGGTAGTTTCAAAGATGGAGAAATTATTATTCAAGGAGACTATAGAGATAAAATCATGAAATTTCTTCAAGAAAAAGGGTTTAAAACAAAACGTGTTGGAGGCTAAGAAAGTGTTCAGTGTTCAGTTGGAAGTCCTCAGATTACTACTAATTAACACAAACCCTTTTAACCACATAAACTTATAAACAAAAAACTAATGATCCAATCATCAGAACTAATACTAAATCCAGACGGTAGTGTTTACCATTTGAATTTAAAACCAGAAAATATTGCTCACGACATCATCTTTGTGGGTGATCAAAACCGTGTAGAAAAAATAACCAAACATTTTGATGCTGTTGAGTTCTCCACTCAAAAAAGAGAATTCAAAACCCAAACCGGAATTTATAAAGGTAAAAGAATGTCCGTCATGTCAACTGGAATTGGTCCAGACAATATTGATATTGTGATGAACGAACTAGACGCTTTGGTTAATATTGATTTAGAAACACGCAAACCCAAAACTGACCTTACTACACTAAATATTGTTCGTATTGGAACATCTGGTTCATTGCAAGCAGATATTCCTGTTGATAGTTTTGTAATGAGTGCATATGCTATTGGTTTAGACAACATGCTTCGCTCCTATTTGATTGATACCATTTCAGAAAAAGATATTGAAGAAGCTTTCATTAATCAAACAAATTGGGATTTAAGAAAAGGAAAACCTTATGTTGTAAAAGGCAGTGAAACTTTAGCAAATAAGATTTTCAGTGATAAAATGCACAAAGGATTCACTGGTACAGCAGGTGGTTTTTATGGTCCACAAGGTCGTGTATTACGTTTGGAGATTCAAGACAAGGAATTAAACCATAAAATGGACAACTTTAATTATAAAGGCATTAGAATGACCAATTTAGAAATGGAAACTGCTGCCATTTATGGTTTAGGAAAACTATTAGGTCACGAATGTTTATCACTAAATGCCATAATTGCCAACCGAGCAACAGGAAATTTTAGTGATGACCCATACAAAGCTGTTGAAGAATTGATTGCTTATACTTTAAATAAATTAGCTGAGTAAAAGTATTAAGACAAGAGTATTAAGTTTAAGATAAATTAAAATGGGTACATTAATTCAAAAATTATTCATGGCTTTTGGAGGATTTTCATTGTGGTTGTTTGCCTTTTCATTAAATATGCTTTATTCAAAAAACTACAAAACAGAACTAGGTTATTATCTATTTGATGATTTAACTGAAAGCCAAAACATAAACTATTTTTCAAATAGATCAAGATTTGTAGTTGGTATTCTAACGTTCATATTTGTTTTATTTATAATAGATATAATTGATTAAAATATTCTGAATTCTAAATTCTAATTTCTAAATTCTTATTTATGGAAAAGTCATCAAAAATCCTATTAAACTCTGAAAAAGAGCAATTACTAAAACTACAAAACATTGTCAAACAAACTTTTGATGAAGAAAAACTAATGGTTGACAACCTTTTACATCAGCCAGAAGAAATAATGACAAAAGGACAAAAGATATCCGATAAAGTGGCAAGCTTTGGAGGAAGTTGGAAGTTTATCATTCTTTTTTCAATAATTCTGTTTCTTTGGATATTATTCAATACACTTGCTATAAAATCATTAGAATTTGATCCTTATCCTTTTATTTTGATGAATTTGGTATTGTCATGTATTGCTGCATTACAAGCTCCAATCATCATGATGAGCCAAAACAGACAAGAAGAAAAAGACAGAAAACGCAGTGAAAATGATTATTTAATCAATTTAAAAGCCGAATTAGAATTAAGAAGTTTGCATCAAAAAGTGGATTTACTGTTAGAAGAACAAATTCAGATTCTAATTAAAAGTCAAGCGGAACAAATAGAGATGATTAAAAAAATACAAAAAAAGTTAGATGCTAAACCATGAAATTTAGAGTAGCAAGACATACCAATGATTTAGAAGCTATTAAATTCTTTTATATAACTATTCTAGGGTTTGAGGTTTTAGGTAGTTTTGAAAACCATGATGGTTATGATGGATTATTTTTAGGCAAACCTAATTTAGATTGGCATTTAGAATTCACAAAATCAGATGAAAGGATTAAATTTGATTTTAATGAAGATGATGCTTTGGTTTTTTATCCAATTTCTGAAGAGGAATATAATGAAATTATTAAATCACTGGAAATTAATGCAATTAATACTATTATTGCCAAAAATCCATACTGGAATGAAAATGGTAAAATGGTGTTAGATCCTGATGGTTACAGAGTGATTATATCAAATTTGAAAATTGAATGAAAGCAAAATTAATAGCATTTGAAAATGTATTGAATAATATTGATTTATTTGTTTCAACAAATTCCATTGCTGATTTTGAATTGAAAATTTCAAAAGATAAATGGTCAAAAAAAGAAATCATAGGACATTTAATTGATTCAGCTTTAAACAACTTACAAAGATTAACAGAAATTCAATTTATTGAAAAACCATATCAGATAAGAGCTTATAATCAAAATGAATTGGTTTTAGCAAATCATTATCAAAACAAAGACAATCAAGAATTAGTAAACTTATGGTTGAAATTAAATAATCATATGTTATATTTAATGAAAAATCAAACTTCAAAAACGCTTGAATTTGAACTTATTCTTCCTAACGGAGAAAAGAAAAATTTGGCATTTTTAATAGAAGATTATTTGGATCATTTTTATCATCATTTAAAACAAATTGACTCAAAATGGATTTAATTTTAGAAACAGAACGATTATTACTTCGTCCACTTGAAATAAGTGATGCTGAAGCATTATTTGAATTGAATAAAAATCCAAATGTTCACAAATATCTTTGGCAAAAACCTGAAGTAGTTGTAGATGAAAGCATTAAAGTGATTGAGTATGTACAACGTCAATACAAAGAAAACAAAATTGGCCGTTTTGCTACAATTTTAAAAGAAACAGGAACGTTTATAGGTTGGACAGGAATAAAATTTGTGAACGACCATGTGGAAAATGGAAACACTAATTTTTATGATTATGGTTATCGTTTAAGTGAACCTTTTTGGAATAAAGGCTATGCAACTGAAGCTACACAATTTTGGTTAGACTATGGTTTTAAAAAAATGAATATAAAAGAAATGAATGCTTATACTCATGCTGAAAATGGAGCATCTAATAGAGTTTTAAGCAAATGTGGTATGCAATTTATGGAAGATTATCCTGATGAACATGGTGTGACTTGGAAATGGTGGCAGATTAAAAATAGTGTTCAGTAATCAGTAATCAGTTAGCAGTTAGCAGTTAGCAGTTAGCAGTTAGCAGTTAGCAGTTAGCAGTTAGCAGTTAGCAAAATTATTTATTATTTAAAGACAAAACCTTTTAACCTTATAAACTCATAAACTTTTAACCTTTACATGAAAACAATAAAAATAGCAGGTGTACCCGAACATTTCAATTTGCCTTGGCATATGTGCATTGAAAATGGAGAATTTGAAGAAGTTGGTATCAACTTAGAATGGACAGACGTTCCAGAAGGAACAGGTAAAATGTGTCAAATGCTTCGTGATGGAGAAACTGATATGGCAGTAATTTTAACTGAAGGAATCGTAAAAGATATCAATGCTGGAAATGATTCTAAAATTGTGCAAGTTTATGTGCAAAGTCCTTTGATTTGGGGAATTCACGTCGATGCTAAATCAAAATATAAAGAAGTAGCCGATTTAAAAGATAAAAAACCAGCTATTTCTAGAATGGGTTCAGGTTCGCATTTGATGAGTATTGTGAATGCTCAAAATCAAAATTGGGATACTTCTACCCTACAATTTGAAATCGTAAACACCATTGATGGAGCTGTGGAAGCACTAAGTAATGGGAAAGCCGATTATTTCATGTGGGAACGTTTCATGACAAAACCATTAGTTGACAAAGGAATTTTTAGAAGAATTGCAGATTGTCCAACACCTTGGCCTTGCTTTGTAATTGCTGTTAGAAATGAAGTTTTGGAAAAACATCCAAATACAATTGCTCAAATTTTAGAAATCATCAACATGACCACTGAGGAATTCAAAATGATTCCGAGTATTGATAGAACATTGGCTTCTAAATACAACCAAAAAATAGAAGATATTCAAGAGTGGTTAGCATTAACTCATTGGTCACAAAAGAATTTAGATGAAAAAGTGTTAAACAAAATTCAAAATCAACTGTTTGAGCTAAAAATTATAGATAAAAAAGGTACTTTTGCTGAAATTGTAAACTCTTTGTAGCTTTACATTTTAGAAAATTATGTTAGAAAAAGTTAAACAAGTATATAAAAAAATAGAACCTTATTTTCACGTCAAAAAACCGTGGGATTCTATTATTATACTTGTTTTAAATATTCTAATTGCCATTCCGTTATTCATGATTCTACATCAAAATTTAATTGATTTGGAATGGCCTTTTCAATTAGATAGGATATTAATATTTGTAGTTTTAATTGCTGTTATTCAATTGCTATTAAGGATTTTAAGACGTGTTACTTTAATTAGTATTTTCATATATCTATTATTTTTAATTTATGGTACATTAATTGGTAATTATGGATTCAACCGAGTTTTTGAAGATTATAGAGCTATGCTATTTGCCATGCAAAATAATCCAAATCCTCAAGACATTATTATCTCTAAATTATTGCCTTTTCCCAATAAATCTAAAGTAATTGCAGCTGTTGAGTTTACTAATCCAAAGGTTAGAAACTTTGCTCTTTATGCAACAACAAAGCATTTTTCTGATTTTAAAACCAATGAAGAAAACAGAAAAATGGTACAATGTTTTGCTGTTTTTAAAGAAATAAAAAACCGCTGGAACTACGTAAATGACCCTATTGGAAGAGAATATATTGCGAGAGCTAGTGAGACTTTACAGCATTTTTCTGGAGATTGTGATGATCATGCTATTCTTATGGCTGCTTGTATCAGAGCAATTGGTGGTACTCCTCGATTAATTCATACGGGTGGACATATTTATCCTGAAATGTTAATTGGAAGTAAAGCTGATTTAGAATTGGCTATTTTGTTGATTAAAGACAAACTTTTTGTAAAAGAAAGTGCTGGAAAACAAATCCATTATCACTTTGATGAACGAGGACAATATTGGTTAAACCTTGATTATACAGCTCGATATCCTGGTGGTCCGTTTATGAGTGAAGAGATTTTAGGGCAATTAACTTTAGATTAGTTTATATAGTTTCAAGTTGTTTTTAAATAGTTTCAATTTGTTTCAGGTTGTTTTAAATTGTTTATGAATATTTTAGTAAAAGTGAATTAAAACCATTCAATAGGCTTTTTTCCTATTTTTTCTAAATATTCGTTCGTTTGGCTAAAATGTTTATTGCCAAACCATTTTCCTTGATTAGCACTCATTGGAGATGGATGACCACTTTCTAATACTAAGTGTTTTGTTTTATCAATCTTAGCTCCTTTTTTTTGAGCAAAACTTCCCCAAAGTAAAAAAACAACATGTTCTTTTTCTTCAGATATAATTCGAATTACTTCATCAGTAAAAACATTCCATTTCAAATGTTTGTGACTGTTTGGAGTATCTTTTCTAACGGTCAAAGATGCATTTAACAACAAAACTCCTTGGTTAGCCCAAAGTTGTAAGTTGCCATGAGTTGGCATGAAAATCGAATCTAAATCAGTAGCAATTTCTCTATAAATATTTCGCAATGAAGGTGGAATTTTTACCTCATTATTCACTGAAAAACACAAACCATTAGCTTCTCCTTCACCATGATAAGGATCTTGACCAATGATTACGACTTTCACATCCTCAAATGAGCAAGACTTAAAAGCATTAAAAATCAATTCTTTTGGAGGAAAACAAATATGCTCTTGATATTCTTGTTCAACTTGATACATTAATTCCTTAAAATAAGGTTTTTCAAACTCATTTTGTAGTTTTTCTTGCCAAGAAGTAGAAATATCGATTAACATAGCTTAAATTTTACCAAAAATATGAATTTTAGATTAAAATACATTTTGAAACTTTGTAACTTTGAACTTTCGCAAATAAACCATGATTTCAATTACCAATAAAACACTTCAAGACTTAGAATTCAATACGATTTTAGAAACCGTTTCCGAAAAATGCAATACGGAAATTGGAATACAAAAAGCATTGCAAATTGCTCCATTTAAAGACAAAGAATCTTTGATGGATAGTTTGTTGCAAACCTCTGAATATGTAGCTTCTTTCAGCAATAACAACACCATTCCAAATCACGGTTTTGAAAATTTGACAAAAGACATCAAGTTTCTTAAAATTGAAGATAGTTTTTTGGAAGTAGGAACCTTTAGAAAATTAGCTCAATTATCAGAAACCTCTAATTTTTTAATCAAGTTTTTCCAAAAATTTGAAGACTATTATCCAAAACTAAACAAAAAAGCGACTGAAGTTGAGTATACCAAATTCATCGTTCAAAAAATTGATGAAGTAGTTGATAAGTATGGAGAAATTAAAGATAATGCTTCCCCAGATTTAGTGAATATTCGTAGAGATATAAATTTGGTTCGTGGTAAAGTCAATCAGAGTTTTGGCTTAGCTTTGAGTCAATACAATTCTTTGGGTTATTTAGATGATATTCGCGAAACAGTAGTTGAAAATCGTAGGGTTTTAGCCGTTTTAGCCATGTATCGCAAAAAAATAAAAGGTTCTATTTTAGGAAGTTCTAAAACAGGAAGTATAGCCTATATCGAACCCGAAGCTACTTTACGTTATTCAAGAGAGTTGAATAATTTACAATACGAAGAACGAGAAGAAATCCAACGCATTTTAAAGAAATTAAGTGCCGAAATTCGTCCGTTTACTGATTTATTAATGCAATATCAAGACTTTTTAAGTGATATTGATGTCATTGCAGCTAAAGCGAAATATGCCAATAAATTAAATGCCATTTTACCAGAAATCACAGAAGAAAAGCATTTATTTTTTCGTGAAGCTTATCATCCAATACTATATCTGAACAATAAAGCAAAAAATCAAGTTACTTTTCCACAAACCATTGAATTAGAAAATACTAACAGAATCATTGTTATTTCTGGTCCAAATGCAGGTGGAAAAACGATTTCCTTAAAAACCATCGGCTTGTTGCAATTGATGTTACAAAGTGGTATGTTAATTCCAGTTCATGAAAGAAGTAAAACATTCTTATTTGACAGAATTTTGACTGATATTGGCGATAATCAATCCATTGAAAATCATTTAAGTACGTATAGTTATCGTCTGAAGAATATGAATCAATTTTTGAAAAAGTGTAATGCAAAAACGCTTTTCTTAATTGACGAATTTGGAACAGGTTCTGATCCAGAACTAGGTGGTGCTTTGGCTGAAACATTCTTAGAAGAATTTTATCACAGAGAAGCTTTTGGCATCATAACAACACATTACACTAATTTAAAGATATTAGCTAACGAATTGCCTTTTGCTACAAATGCAAACATGCTTTTTGATGAAAAGTCCTTAGAACCCATGTATAAATTGCATTTAGGTCAAGCTGGAAGTTCGTTTACCTTTGAAGTGGCTCAGAAAAATGGAATTCCGTTTGGATTAATTAATCGTGCTAAAAAGAAAATTGAAAAAGGAAAAGTTCGTTTTGATAAAACCATTGCTACTTTGCAAAAAGAGCGTTCCAAATTGGAAAAAACTTCAAACATTTTAAAAGAAGAAGAAACCAAAGCTCGTGAAGAAAGCAAGAAAATGGAAGGTATTAATGCTAAAATTCAAGATAAACTAGAACGTTATCAAGAATTATATGATGCCAATCAACGTTTGATTTATATGGGTCAGAAAATAGATGACATTTCTGAAAAGTACTTCAATAATAAAGACAAAAAAACTTTAATTGGTGAATTCTTAAAAATGGTTGAGATAGAAAACTCAAAAAGAAAGAAGACTACTGCCAAAGAGAAAAAAGCTGTTGAAGTAGTTAAAAAAGAAATCATCAAAGAAGTTGAAGTCAAAGTAGAGAAAATTCGTGCAGCCAAAAAAGAAAAGAAAATAAAAGCTAAAATTGAAGAAGAAAACAAACCACAAGTTGTGCTAAAAATTGGCGATAGAGTTCGCATGAAAGATGGAAGAGCCATTGGAACTATTGATAAAATTGAAAAAACAAAAGCAACAGTGAACTATGGTGTTTTTACATCTAAAGTAAGTTTGAATGAATTAGAATATGTGCAACCTGTTTAGATTTATGGATATTCAGATTTTAGATTTTCAGAAAGAAATTAAATAAGTAATTTTCGTTTTGAAGTAAAATGATATGGAGAAAATTAAAAATATAGAAGATTTACCCAAAGACAAAAAAATCATTCTTTTTGATGGTGTTTGTAATTTGTGTGATAAATCGGTTCAATTGATTCTTAAGAATGACAAAAAAGATATTTTCCGATTTGTGGCTTTGCAATCTGAATTAGGAGAAAAAATAATAAATCATATTGGAATTGATAGAAGTAAAACAGATTCAATTGTTTTATACGAACCAGGTAATGCTTATTATTACAAATCAAAAGCTGCTTTTAGAATAGCTAATTATTTACAAGGATTTTACAAAATGATTAGCTTGTTTCGATTTTTACCAGTTTTCATTACTGATTTTGTTTATGATTACATTGCTAGAAACAGATACAAATGGTACGGTAAAAAAGACGAATGTATGATTCCTACAAAAGAAACCATAGACAAATTTTTATAAAAAAAGCTCCTCAATTAAATAAGGAGCTTTTTCATTAAAAACCGATTAATAATTATTAAAAACTAATTTTTAATAATTTTCTTTGTAGCTGAACCATTATCAGAAGCGATATTTAAGAAATATACACCTGAATTTAAATCAGAAATATTGATTTGATTTTCAATTGCATTCACATTTAGAGTTTTAACCGTTCTTCCATTAATATCAGAAATTGTTAAACCTGAAATAGCAATATTATTTCTATTTTGAATTGTAAAGCTATCATTTACTGGATTTGGATATACTGAAAAACCAGCTGCTTCAAATGATTGCGTTGGTAAAACAGTTCCTGTATATTTAGATATTCCACCTACTGTAGCAGAAGTGTTAAAACCACCTGTAAAACCAGTAGTAGTATTTAAAAAGACAACGTCATTATGTTGAACTGAATCAACACCTATCCATGTTAAACCGTCATCTAAACTATAAGCAGAACCTGAAGCACCAGTAGCTGCACCAGTACAAACTAATCTTGTAGTGCCTGGGATATAAGTTATATCACCAGTATATATAGGTCCTGAGAAAGCTTGTTGTGTCCAAGTTGTTCCTGCATCAGTAGATTTGTATAAATTACCACTTGCTGTTAAAATTATACCATTATTTGCATCTTTAAAACTAAAAGTATCAGCCCCTAAATTTGTTGAAGGTGTAGCTGAAACAGTCCAATTTAAACCCATATTTGTAGATTTATATAATCTTCCAGTATCTGTACCAAACCAAATTGTTCCTCCAGCTACTTCAAAAAGATTTGTAATTCCAAATTCACCAGTTGCTTGCGGCAAAGGAATGTTAGCTGATGGCACTCTAGTCCAAGTTGTACCACCATTAGAAGTAGTATAAATCTCAAAATAACCTCCTGCTGGATCACCTTGACAAACTCCATTATTTGCATCAAAGAAGTGCACCCAGTTTGTAAAAGAATCTGTACCTGTGTTGAAAGAAGCAGTTGTTTGTTTAGTCCAAGTAGTTCCACCATCAGTTGTTTTCCAAATACCTCCAAGATTACCAGTTGCAGGAAAAGCAGAAATCCAAGCAGTAGTACCTGAAACTGCAGTGATATTTCCAATTCCTAAACCTCCTGTTCCAATACCAAGATTCATAGTACCTGAAGTCCATGTGTTTCCTCCATCGGTACTTCTTGCATATTCTTTAATGGTTTGTACGGCTGCTCCTGAACCATCATAAGCTTTTACCCAAACTGTGTTTGCATCAACAATAGAAATGCAATTTACACCTCTACTAGCAGTAGCAAAAGTTGTGGCTTTTTCTGTCCAAAATTGTGCATTAGAAATAAATGGCACAATCAGTAATAAATAAAGTAGTTTTTTCATCATTTTTTTAGTTTTTTATAATTTAGTTAATGTAAATGTATTAAAAAATAATGTAAGAATTATCATTTACTCCTTTTTTTAACAATATGAAAACTAATTATTTAATTAGATAAAATATAAACGAAAGAGCTAAAATTATTTTTATAAATAAAAAAGAGAACAATACTTATTGTTCTCTTTTAAAAGTTTTTATGAGGTACAATATTAATTTTTCACAATTTTCTTAACAAAACTACCTTTTTCTGTTTTAACTGAAACTAAATATATACCATTTTGGATATCATTCATGTCGATAGTTAAATCGTTGTTAGAAGAATTAATGTTTTTTATGGTTCTTCCATTTAAATCTGAAATAGTAACATTAAACGATTCATTAAATAATTCATTTTGAATGTTTAAAGTACTTTTAACAGGGTTTGGATAAATTGAAAAATTAGATTCTATAAATTTATCATTGGATAAAACTTGACTCACTGAAAAGTTATCTACAATTAATGCATGAGTTCCAGTAGCATTTGCTGGTGTGTTATTTCTAAATCCAAAGTAATATACACCACTTGTTGCAGGTGTAAAAGTAAATGTTTTTAAAGTAAAGGCTGCAACATTTAAACCTGTTTCAGTTGCTAAAACTTGAGTTTGAGAAGCTATAGATTGAGCATTTCCAACTGTTAGTTGATAACTTCCTGTTGCTGTTGTTGTAGCTTGATAGTTGCTAATGTAGTAAGTAATTGTAACTAAACTTCCTCCAACTAAATTCATCCCTCTAGAAAACATCCAATTGTCTGCTGCAGTAGTAGCTGGAGTAATTGAAGCCACAGATGAAACTCCATCTTGAACCAATACTCCTGCTCCATAATTCCCTATAGACCAATCACCTGTAACTGGAGTTGTATTTGGAGTTGACCATCCAACAAAAGGTAATTGTTCTTGTTCAAAACTTGTATTGTAAGGAACATTTGCTGGAGTAAATAATGTATTAAAGGCATAAGGGCCATTCCAAATACTGTATCCTGAACCACAATTAGTTCTTACATAGTAATCGTATACTGTACTATCTGTAAGTCCTGATAGTGTGTAAGGACTTGTTACCGATGTTAAAGTTGTTCCTGTACCTACTGTATAATTATACGCTCCATATTCAAGATCCACATTAGCACCTCCAACTGGATTCCATGATAATGATGCACTATTTAATGTAGCAGAAGCTAGATTACTTGATAAATTTGTTGGTCTAGCACAACTTACAGGTTTTGCTAGTCTTGTTTCTGGTCTAAAACTAGATGAAGTTATTGTTGCAGGAGGAGTTGTTACACCTGCAGCAGAAATTGCTCCTTTTAAACCATTTGTTAAACTTGTATTACACAATGCAATGTTTGTAGTAGCAGAAACAGTTCCTGAATTTTGATAATCAAAAGCAACATACAAAGCTCCTCCACTGTAAGTAAAACTACTTCCACCAGAAAAAACATAATTAAATTCACCAACCGTATTTGGAATAGTTATAGAGCCATTCGAAGCAGTTGTCATACCTGATATTGCAGTTGCCCAAGTTGTACTCTTATTATTTGCAACATCTGCAGTATTTTGTAAATAAACAACCATAGTTCCTGTTGTAGCTATATCTTGTGCTGTTTGATATGTAAATCCTAGACCACTAATATTATCTCCTGTTACAAAACCAGAAGCAGCCATTTCTGCAGCTGTTAATAACCAAACACTTCTAGAGACGTTTCTTCCACCTTGAGGAGCTCTTCCGTTACCAGATGTAGATGCTCCAGAAATTATTGGATAATAATCATTTTGTGCTGATACAGAAAAAGTTGCACCTAAGCATAGAATTACTAGTGATAAAAATTTAATTGTTTGAGTAATTTTTTTCATAAATTAATTAATTTAAAGTTTATACAAAATTAAATCATTTATTACTTTGAAAATACTATTTAAATTTTTACAAAACACTTTGTTTAATGTTAAAAAATCAAACTTAAAATTAAGTATAATTAAAAAAAATATTAAATTACTTCTAATAATGTATAAAATTTAAAAAAAATCAAATTTAAAAATTTAAAGAAAATAGTAATTTACTTACAATTATTTAATGCATTATAATCAGCTAATACTAAAGCTGCCATAGCTTCAACAATTGGAACTGCTCTTGGTAATACACATGGATCATGTCTACCTTTTCCTTGTAGTTCAATAATTTCGTTTGTATTAGATAATACTTCTTGCTTTTGTATTAAAGTGGCCACAGGTTTGAAAGCTATTCGAAAATAGATATCCATTCCGTTACTAATTCCTCCTTGAATTCCACCAGAAAGGTTTGTTTTTGTTGTTCCGTCTGTATTTTGCAAATCATTGTGTTCACTTCCTTTCATTTTTGCTCCACAAAAACCACTACCAAATTCAATACCTTTTACTGCATTAATTGATAACATAGCTTTACCTAACTCTGCATGTAATTTATCAAAAACAGGTTCTCCTAGTCCAATGGGTACATTTTGAATCACACACATTATTGTTCCACCAACAGTATCACCTTGTTTTTTTATTTCCTTTATGTAGTTTTCCATTTTTAAAGCTGTAGCTTCATCAGGGCAACGAACAGGATTACTTTCAATTTTAGAAAAATCTAACTCTTGATAAGGCTTGTCTATAAATATATCTCCAACAGAAGAAACAAAAGCTGTAATTTCTATTTCTGGGATAATTTGTTTGGCAATTGCTCCACCAACTACTCTACTGGCAGTTTCCCTAGCTGAACTTCTTCCACCACCTCTATAATCTCTTATACCATATTTCTTTTCGTAAACATAATCAGCATGACTTGGACGATAGGTGTTTTTTATATCAGAATAATCATTTGACTTTTGATTGGTATTTGGAATTATAAAACCTATTGGAGTTCCCGTAGTTTTTCCTTCAAATATTCCAGAAAGAAATTGGACATTATCTTCCTCTTTTCTTTGGGTAACAATGGCAGACTGACCAGGTTTTCTTCTTTGCATATCTTTTTTAATAGCTTCAAAGTCAAGTTCAATTCCAGCAGGACAACCATCAATAATTCCTCCTATTGCTTCACCATGTGATTCTCCAAAAGTAGTTAGCTTAAAAATTTTTCCAAAAGTGTTTCCAGACATAGCATTTAATTAGTAAACAAATGTAAAAAAATTATAGCATAAATAGTTATAGATTCCAATGGAACTATTTTTTAAGTATATTAGCAAAAAAATAAATCACAATGAAAACTAAATTATTTCTTTTACTAGGACTTTCAATTTTTACTTTTTCATGCAGTTCAGATGATTCTTCTGGTGAAGACAATGGAGCTCCAGCAACTTCATTACCAATTACATCAGGAAATTATTGGACTTATGATGTTTTTAATCACCAAACGACTCAAACACCTGAATCTTTTGCCAGAGATTCTGTATATGCAGCTAATGACACCCTGATAAATACAGTTACATATAAAAAGATGAAAACTGAAAACATTGCCAATGGATTCTTTTCTGGAACTTTAAAAGATAATGGATTAAGAATTGATGGAAATAAAATGAGAATTTCTGGATCAGTCAACTTTGCTGCTGGTTTACCTACTGCTCTATCTTTTTCAGTTTCTGATTTTATTATTTTAAAAGAAAATGCATCAGCTGGTGAAGAGTTAAGTTCAACAAATGGCTCATTTACAAAAGATTATAACGGTTATCCCTTAACTTTTGATTATACCTTAAAATCTGTTGCGGATGGTGCACAAAGTTCACTAACATCAAATGGAAATACTTATTCAGATATTACAAAAACGAAAGTAATATTGAATTTAAAAATAACAGCTAATTATTCTGGAATAGCATTCATTGTAATGCCTGCTCAAGACGTTTTAGTTTCAACACAACATTACAGCAAAAATATTGGAATGGTTTATAATCAAACAAATATTACTTATGTATTAAATACACTTCCTCCGCAAGTTCAATTACCAATTCCTTCTTCTGGAAGTCAAACACAAGAGGAATTTTTAGATGTTTATCTAATAAATTAGTTTTTTATAGTAAAAATGTAAATTTTGAAATAAAAAATGACAATACTGTAAAATTGTAATTAACATTTCATTTACTTTTGTATAACAAATTTAAAATTTAAGAATATGAAAAAATTACTTTTATCTGCAGTTATGCTATTCGGAATAGCAATTAGCGCAAACGCTCAAGACATTTCGAAAAATGCTTTAGGTCTTAGATTAGGTGACAATGATGGTTTTGGAGGTGAAATTTCATACCAAAGAGGTTTATCAGGTAACAACCGTTTAGAATTAGATTTAGGATTTAGAAATAGTAAAGATGTTGATGCATTTAAACTAGCTGGTTTATACCAATGGGTTTGGAACATTGAAGGTGGTTTCAACTGGTATGCTGGTGTTGGTGGAGGAATTGGAAGCTGGAGTTATGACAGAAGAATTGGTAACGATAGATATAAAGATAGTGGAACTATTTTATTTGTAGCTGGAGATTTAGGTATAGAATATAACTTCGATGAAGCTCCAATTCAACTTTCATTAGACATTAGACCAGAATTGTATTTCAATTCAGATGACTATAGAGAAGATAATTTTGGACCAGACATTGCATTAGGTATCAGATATAGATTTAATTAATTTTAAATCAAACCAAAAAAAAACCACTCAATTTGAGTGGTTTTTTTATACTTTTAATTATACTTTTTCTGTATACTTATCAATAGCTTGTTGATATACTTCTTCATACATTGGAACAATGTTTAAAATATCAAATCGAGAAGCTACTTCTTTTGCATTTATTTTAAATTGTTTTAGTTTGACTTCATCACTTAAAATAGAAATAGCATTTTTACTCATTGCATTAACATCTCCAACATCGCTCAAATAACCTGAATAACCTTCAATGTTTACTTCAGGTAAACCTCCAGAATTACTTGATATTACTGGAACTCCACAAGCCATTGCTTCTAAAGCAGCTAATCCAAAACTTTCGGTTTCAGATGGTAATAAAAATAAATCAGAATAACATAAAATTTTATCAATTTCAGAACTGTTTCCAAAGAATACAACTTTATCATAAATTCCTAGAGAATAACATAAATCTTCTGCCATTTGTTTTTCTGGGCCTTCACCAACCATCATTAATTTGGCCGGAATTTCCTTCTGAATGTTATAGAAGATTTTCACAATATCATCAATACGCTTTACCTTTCTAAAATTTGAAATATGTGTAATGATTTTTTCATCTTCTTTAGCCATCATACTTCGCTTGCAACTTAAAATCTCTTCAGAAGAAGATTTATTAGGTTCTATAAAGTTTGGTATTACAATAATTTCTTTTTTGATATCAAAAAGACGATAGGTATCATCTCTTAAACTACTGGAAACACTGGTTACAATATCAGATTTATTGATGCTAAAACTAACAGCTGGTTTATAAAAAGGATGATTTCCTACCAAAGTAATATCTGTTCCATGAAGTGTAGTAATCATAGGAATTTTTATTCCTTCGTCTTCTAACATTTTTTTGGCCATGTAACCAGCATAAGCATGAGGAATTGCATAATGTACATGCAAAACATCAATTTTATAAAGTTTAACCATGTCAACTAGTTTGCTAGATAGAGCTAATTCATAAGGTTGATAATGAAATAAAGGATATTCTGGAACATGCACTTCGTGGTAATGCAAATTTTTATTTAAAAGAGCTAAACGTACAGGTTGACTGTAAGTTATAAAATGGATTTCGTGACCTTTTTTGGCTAATTCTAAACCTAATTCGGTAGCGACAACACCACTACCACCAAAAGTTGGGTAACAAACTATAGCGATTTTCATTCTTTTTTTATTTTCTATAAAATTAATACTAATAAAAAGAACTGAAAATAAAAGTTTGTTAAATTATCGTTTTAAGTTAGCTTCATAACAGTTTATCCAATCTTCAACTGACATTTTTTGAACCAATTCTCCAATCAAATCATAAGGAATTTGATCCATTTTTTTGAATCTGACACAACTTTTTCCCATATCTAGTTTGGCTTTACAGTGTTTTGGAAATTCAGTTGTAAACCAGTTAAGTAATTCAGGCTTTGCATAAATTCCCATGTGGTAGAAATTTACACTGTTTTTTTGAGAAGCAAAACTCATAAAAGGTAAAGGCAACTCTGGTGTACAATGATAACCTGCTGGATAAATAGAATGAGGAACAACATAACCAATCATTCCATAAGTCATTTGTTCTTTGAAACCTTTGGGTAAATTTTCATTAATTACTTTGCGTAATTTAGTAATAGCTTCTACTCTATCTTCAGGTAATTCTTGAATATACTGTTCTGGTGTTGTAGCTTTAGATGTCATTTTTTTTTAGATTTTGTAGATTGGTAAACTTTTCGAACTATTTTATTATCTATTAATCTCTAATACTTTCATAAATAATTTTCTGAATATTTTCTCTAATATTAGCTCTTGATAATCTGTTAGCAGCATTTGAATCAGGATACGTTCTGTTCGATAAAAATACATAAACAATTTCTTTTTCTGGATCAGCCCAAGCCATTGTACCTGTAAAACCAGTGTGTCCAAAACTTGTCATTGATAAACAACCACATGTTGGTCCAGCTGTTCCTAATTGAGGTTTATCAAAACCAACTCCTCTTCTATTGTCTTCATCACAAAAATAGCATGTATTAAAAGCATTCATTGTTTTTTCTGAAAAGAATCTGTTGTTTCCATACGTTCCGTTTTGCAAATACATTTGCATCATTTTGGCAACATCTAATGCATTTGAAAATAAACCAGCATGACCCGAAACTCCTCCTTGCATAGCTGCAGCCATATCATGCACATTTCCTTGAACAGTTTGATATCTATAATATTTATCTTCTTCAGTAGGAATGATTTGGTTTAAAGGAAATTTCTCTAAAGGTTTATAAGTAGTATGATTCATTCCCATTAAACTATAAAAATTATTATTGGCTAAAACATCTAATTTCTTTTGTGTTTTAAGCTCTAAATATTCTTTTAATAAAATAAATGAAAAATCACTGTATTTATACTGTTTTGAAGGCAATAACTTACTATTGGCAATAGTGTTTATAATTGTATCGTTGAAGTCTTTTCTTAGGTATAAATTCTCTGCAACTTTGTATGGAAACTCTTTGGATTGTGTTTTTCTATAAAACTTTGCATTAGGATGTTTTGTTTCATCAAGAGTCTTTAAATAAAATGCTTCCCAAGGTTGAAAACGAGCTTGATGAGTCAACATATCTAACAAGGTAGCATCTTCTTTATTAGAACCTTTAAAAACAGGCAACATATTTCCTAATTTTTCATCTAAAGTTATTTCTTCTTTGTCATATACTTGCATTAGATTTGGTAAAGTTGAAAGTATTTTAGTTAAAGAAGCAACATCATATAAATCATCATCTTGAACAGGAATATTATCTGTATAGGTATGATTTCCAAAAGATTTTTGGTAGATAACTTTTCCTCTTCTAGCAATAACAATTTGAGCTCCAGGTGTCATTTTTTGATCAATTGCCATTTTTACAATTGAATCAATTTTAGATAAGTTACTTCCATCAATTCCTTGATTTTCTGGAACATCGAAACCTAAACGTTTCATTTCTTTAGTATCAATTCCTGAATTTACTGTGAAATTGTCATTAATTGAAACCGGAATTCTTCCTTTAGAAGCCGTTGAACCAAAAATAATTTCAGGGACAATTTTCTGCGTAAAATTATTGTTTTGATAAGCCATTATTAAACCTTCTAATGAAGCATAATCTAATGTTGGTGGTAATGAATAGGGTCTTGTGAAAAACGTTAAAATTGTTTTCTTTTGCTTTAAAATTGAATTAATCCAACGAATTTCTTCAAATGTTGGATTGTTTTTCTTCCAAATATTATCTGCTTTATGAAAACCAATAATTACTTTGGTATATTCTTGTAATTTTGCTAAAGTCAATTCTATTGTACTTTCCTTAATTTCGTCAACTTTTGCATATTCATTGAGGTAATTAAGAAAAACATCACTAGAGTCATCTCCTATTTTTACATAAGCTATTTTCTCTGTTTTTAAAGAGGTTATTGGAATAATTTCATCTTTATTTTGTAAAGTTGTAATGGCATTTTCAAACAATTTCTCATTTAAAGCATCATATTCTGATTTATTTAAATCTTCATATAAATTTTCTAATGCAATAGGTTTGTAATGTTTTAAACCTGCTTTAAATTTGTATTTTAAAATCTTTTTTACAGAATAAGCCAAACGTTTTTCAGTTAATGTCTTCTTTTTAAAAGCTTCTTTAAATTTTAATACTGCTTTTGGAACATCTTCAGCAAAAAGTAAAACATCATTTCCTGCTAAAAAAGCAGCTAAATCAATATCTCCAGGTTGTTTGAAGTTACTTGCTCCTTTCATATTCAAAGCATCTGTAAAAATTAGACCATTAAATTTTAAATCATTTTTTAAAATATCAGTAACTACTTTACTAGAAAGCGATGAAGGTAAATTTTCTTGAGATTCCAAACTAGGAACATTTAAATGAGCGACCATAACACTAGCTAATCCTTTTTCAATTAATTTTCTGTAAGGATAAATCTCAACACTATCAATTCTAGCTTTTGAAAAGGCTACAGTTGGCAATGTATGATGTGAATCTGAAGAAGTATCTCCGTGTCCAGGAAAATGCTTAGCCGTAGCAAAAACACCATTTTTTTGAAGTCCATTCATATAAGCCAAAGCTTTGTCTGCAACAATTTCACGCGTTTCTCCAAAAGAACGATTTCCAATAATTGGATTATTTGAATTGGTATTAATATCAACAACTGGAGAAAATGTAAAATTTATACCCAAACGTTTAGATTGTTCGGCCATTTGTTCACCCATTTTTTCAATAAGTGAATTATCTTTAATAGCACCAAGTGTCATGTTCCAAGGATATTTATACGTAGAGTCTAAACGCATACTCAAACCCCATTCTGCGTCAATTCCGACCAACATTGGAACTTTTGATTTGCTTTGGTACCTGTTAGTTAATTCTGCCTGACGAACTGGTCCACCTTGAAAAAAGATTAAACCTCCTATTTTATAATCGGTCACTAATTTGTCTATGCTTCTGTAATGAGCTTCGTCTTTATTAGAATAAGCAGCTACCATAAATAGTTGACCCACTTTTTCTTCAAAAGTCATTTTTTTATAGACACTATCAATCCATCGTTGCTCTTCATAAATATCTTTGACCTCAATTTTTTCTTTTTCAGAAAAATGTATGGGTCTGTTGTAATTAAAAAGGGAAACTAAGACAAATAATAAGACTAAATTATATTTTAACATAGGTATAAATTAAAAATCATCATTAAATAAGACAATAATGATGATTGTATAAGTATCTTTTAGAAAAATCTACTGTGCCAACTCTCATTAGCAGGAACTTCCCAAAAATCTTGCCATTCTTCTATAGTATTGACTAAATTATTGAAAACAATTGTATTTTCAGAAACAGATTTACTTTTGGCTAATTGTTTGAATTCGATTAGTGTTTTGAAAGCAATAAATTCACCTGTTTTATAAGTTACATTCATTTTATCTAACAAGTCGATTTCGTATTTTGCTTCTAAACTTTGAATAAATTGCACCGAACTATCAATAGAACAACCGGTTGCTGCTTGAACATCTTGATTAACAGCTAAAATAATGAAACGATTGTACTTCACTACAAAAGAAGCTTCAAGTGATGTTCCATGAGCAGCCCAATTTTCAACAAATTCTTTAGTAGCTTCAGTTATTTCAGCAACTTCATTATCAGATAACTTTCTGTTGGCTTGATAAATCCATATTTTGGAGTGACCTGGTAAATCTTCGAAAGGAATATACATTTTATTTTTTTGTAATATTTGTTATAATTTTAGTGGTAACAAATCGATTTAACTTCATGTCAAACAACTCAACTTCGTAATAAGTAACATTAACAGCTTCATTTTTTTTAATTACTTTATCAACAATTAAATATGAATTATCAAAATTATCTAGTAAAACTAAATTTGTCAATTTACCGTTAGACTCTTTAATACTAATTGTAAAAAAAGACCCTGTGGTACTAGTTGCGTTAAATGTACCTTCAATAGATAAATCAGTAGAAGTTTCACTTTCATCATCACCATAACCTTCACCTAATTTTAATATAACATCTGGACAAAAAGTAAGCATTTTTAAGGCAATTTGCTCTCCAAATTTTTCCATTTGAGTACTGTTCTCAAAATCTAATTTTTCACTTTCAGAAAACTCATCGATATGATTATTATAAGACTCAAGCATACATAATCCAAAATTTAATTCTAGATCATCACTACTCATAGTGCTCAAATCTAACTTTGTAGAACATTCGCAAGTCTCTTTTGCTATTATATCTTTAACATCTTGAGAAAACATGGAAAATGAACTTAAAACAAAAAATAAAACTGCCTTCTTCATGTTATAAATCTTGAGCGTTAGCAATTAATTCAGCAATGTCTAATACTTTTACTGAACCTTCTTTTTCTTTTACTTTTACTCCATCAGTCATCATCGTATTACAAAATGGACAACCAGCAGCAATAATATCTGGCTTGGTTTCCATAGCATCTTCTGTTCTTTCAATGTTTACTTCTTTGTTTCCTGGTTCAGCATCTTTAAACATTTGTGCTCCACCAGCTCCACAACAAAGTCCATTGGCTTTTGAACGTTTCATTTCAACCAATTCAACATCTAATTTTTCAATTAAATCTCTTGGAGCTTCATAAACGTTGTTAGCTCTTCCTAAATAGCATGGATCGTGAAATGTAATACGTTTTCCTTTAAACTGTCCACCTTCAATAGTTAATCTTCCATCATCTAATAATGATTTAAGAAATTGAGTGTGATGCATAACATCATATTTTCCACCTAATTCAGGATATTCATTTTTAATTGTATTGAAACAGTGAGGACAAGCAGTAACTATTTTTCCAACTTCATAACCATTTAAAACTTCAATGTTCATCATCGCTTGCATTTGGAACAAGAATTCATTTCCTGCTCTTTTTGCAGGATCACCAGTACAACTTTCTTCAGTTCCTAAAACGGCAAAGTCAACTTTTGCACGATTTAAAATTCTAACGAATGCTTTTGTTATTTTTTTAGCTCTATCATCAAAACTTCCAGAACAGCCTACCCAAAATAAAACTTCGGGTTGTTTGCCTTGAGCTAACATTTCTGCCATTGTTGGAACTACTAAATTTTCTGACATATTTTTTATATGTTTAATTGTTTAACTATTGAGTTGTTAAACTGTTTAACTATTTTTCGTGATGTTCGTCGTCAAAAACTTGAATCGTAACTTCTTTTTCTACTAAATCAGTAAATTTTCCTCTATACCTAGTTGCTTTTACCAAATGATTGTCAATCCAGTGGTAGTTTCCTCCACGAGGTTTTCCCATTAACATTCCATGATATTTGAAACCAAATTTTTTCAACCATTCTTCAGTGACTTTTCTATGTTCTTCGGTTCTTGAAGTAAAGAAAAATATAATATGACCTTCATCATACCAACCATTTAATGTTTTCAAAGCATCAGGATAAACAGCTGCTGTTGCCATTCTTTCTGGCTCTTCATTTGGAATATCATCACAGATTGTTCCGTCAATATCAATAAGATAATTTTTTATTCCTTCTGGTAAAATTGGACTTAGTTTTTCACCATTAATCGTTAACTCTTTTAAGTTTTTGTTGATGTCTTCAGTTTTCATTTTTGTTAATTAATTGTTTCAAATTTATATTAACATTTCCAAGTCTCACGTTTATGAAAATATTCTTATTGTTATCTTAATTTTCGTCTTTCCAGTTTAATCTGTCTTGTTGGTTATATTGCCATGGAGCACCATTGTTTTCAATATTAGACATCATAGCATTTAAAGACATTGGAGCAGCACTTTGTTCCATTACTAAGTATCTTCTCATATCGATAATGATAGATAAAGGACTGATATTTACTGGACATTCTTCTACACAAGCGTTACATGATGTACAAGCCCAAAGCTCTTCAGTAGTGATATAATCGTTTAATAACGATTTGTTATCATCTACAAAAATTCCTTTGTTTGCATCTATATTTTTTCCTACTTCTTCTAACCTATCTCTTGTGTCCATCATAATTTTACGAGGAGACAATTTTTTTCCAGTTTGGTTAGCTGGACATGATGAAGTACAACGACCACATTCTGTACAAGTGTATGCATTTAATAATTGTACCCAATTTAAATCTTGTACATCACTAGCTCCAAATTTACCTGGAACAGCATCTGGATTTGCAGGAGCAGCGAACGGATCAACATTTGGATCCATCATTAATTTTACTTCATTAGTTACACTTTCAAGGTTGTCTAATTCTCCTTTTGGATTTAAATCTGCAAAATAAGTATTAGGGAAAGCTAATAAAATATGCAAATGTTTAGAAAAGTATAAATAATTTAAGAATACTAAAATACCTGTAATGTGTAACCACCAAGCAGTTCTTTCTATTACATGTAATGATTCAACAGAAAAATTAGAAAATAATGGAGCAATAAATTGAGAAATTACATTTCCTGAATGATTGGCTTGAAAATGAACATCTGTTGCATTCATTACCAAGAATAATGTCATTAAGACCATTTCAAAATATAAAATGATATTTCCATCACTTTTCGGCCAACCTTTCATTTCTGAATTCCAGAAACGTTTTAATTTAATTGCATTTCTTCTTGCCCAAAAGATAATTACGGCAACTAATACAAGTAAAGCTAATACTTCAAAAGAACCAATTAAGAAATCATAAAAACCACCCAAAAATGAAAATACACGATGAGTTCCAAATAAACCATCGATAATGATTTCTAAAACTTCAATATTAATGATGATAAATCCAGCATATACTATAATGTGAAGAAAACCTGCAATTGGTCTTTTAACCATTTTTGATTGACCAAGAGCTATCATAGCCATATTTTTCCAACGAGCTGAAGGATTGTCTTTTCGGTTTACATCTTTTCCTAATTTAATATTTCGAATCAGTTTTTTTACATTCATGGCAAAATAACCAATTCCAACACATAAAAGGATTGCAAATAAAATATTGTCGATATAATTCATTTTAAATGATGTTTTTTATTCTTTTGATGATTCTTCTTTAGGAGCTATATAAGGTTTCTCTTTTTTTCCAAATAGGGAAACATTTATATATCTTGTTGGATGTAAACGTAAATCTTGTAATAACAATTCTAATTCTTTTGAAGCATCTGTAAAGTTATTATACATTTTATCATCCTTCATTAATTTACCCATTGTTCCATTTCCTGCTTCCATGTCAGCCATTATTTTATCTACTGAAGAAAGCGTTTTTTCAAGGTTTTTAACGGTTTGTCCTAAATTAGCTTTAGCTAAAGAATCTGACATTGCAGCAAAATTAGCTGATGTTTTATCGAAATTAGTAATCGTTGAATTCAGTTTTGTCTTGTTTTCAGCAATCATTTGATTAGCTGATTTTGACAATTGACTAAATTCTGCTAATGTTTTATTTAATTCAGCAAAACTATTTTTAATATTAGCTTGTGTTGAAGCATCTAAAACTTGATTAATATTAGCCAACATTACATTTGCATTATCTAATAATAATTGGATTTTTTTCTCTAAAGGTTCTAATTTTTCGGCAATATTTTCAGTTAACCCTAACTTTCTAGAAGGTTTTAAGAAATCTCCATCATCAATGACACTTTTATCTTCAAGATTTGGAATAATAGCTATTTCTTTTCCTCCTACTAAACCAGAATCATAAATTTCGGCTACACTTGATTTAGAAATTGGAAAATCATTTTGAATCTGAAGTTCAACTAATAATTTTCCATCAGGATTAATTTTGATTTTATTCACCTTACCAATTCTGAAACCATTTAAGGTAACAGGAGCTGAAGGTGCCAAACCTAGAATATTGTCGTATACAACAAAAACATTCTTGTCTGAAGTTAAAAGGTCTTTTCCTTTTAAAAAGCTATATCCCCAAATGAATAACAAAATGGCAGAAATAACTAATATGGCTGTTTTAATTTCTCTTGATAATTTCAAAGTATCTTTTTTAGCAAATTTATTATTAAAAAACTATAAAGCCAAGTTTTATTTCAATGCTTCTGAAATATTTATTTTTTCTCCATTTTTAAATGCAACAATAAAAGCTGAATCAAAACCTTTTTCTTTTGCTTCCACTAAATTCTTCTGAGCTTCAGTATAAGAGTCAGCTTCTTCATAAAAATATTTAAAAATTACAGAACCTTTTTCTTTAGTTACATTTTTTAAACCTTTAAAGTTAGATGGTGTAGTTTCTAAATTTTTACTACTCGCTGAAATTTGTACTTTAAAAACGATTTTATCTTTGTTTGAAGAAGTACTAATTACTTTAGTTTCTTCCTTTTTTACAATTATTTCTTTTGGTTTTTCATCTTCTTTTTCTTCGCTTTTATCCAATGAATTTGAGGAAGAAATGAAATATTCTTTTTTATATTCTAAAATTGAGTTAGCGATAGCTTCTGCTAATTTATTTTGACCTGATTCTGAATTTAGGAATGCTCCTTCTTCTTTATTGGAAACAAAACCCATTTCAATTAAAACTCTTGGCATTGTAATTTTTCTCAATACAAGAAATCCAGCTTCTTTGACACCTCTGTTTTTAAAAGAAGTTTTTTTAGTGAAAGCTTGTTGAACTTTAGCTGCTAATTCTACACTCAACTCACGATATTCTTCTTGGAGAATTGAAATTCCAATAACTGATTCTGGTGAATTAGGGTCAAATCCTTCATATTTAATTTCGTAATTATCCTCTAAAGTAACTACTGAGTTTTCTTTCTTAGCTACTTCTAAGTTTGAAGCATTTCTAGTAATACCCATTACATAAGTTTCATTACCAGAAGCACCGGTGTTCTTATTAGCATTACAGTGCATGGAGACAAATATATTTGCTTTTGATTTGTTTGCAATGTTTGCTCTATCATCTAATTCTACAAAAACATCTTTATTTCTAGTATAAACAACAGTAATATTAGGATCTTTCTCTAAAATATCACCTACTTTTAAAACAGTTTTTAGTGCAATGTTTTTTTCAACGTTTCCGTGATATGTTGCACCATAATCTTTCCCTCCATGTCCAGCATCAAGAACCACTTTAAATTTCGTATTTTGTGCATAACTAATACAAACTAAAAATAGCATTGCTACTGAAAAAAATGATTTGGGATATAAAATTCTCATAATTTGAAAATATTGAATGTTATAATTTTACTAACACTATAATTTTTAAAAAAAATATATGTAAGTTTGACCCTTCAAAAACTAAGCCACATTTATACAAAAATAGCACAAAAGCATTGTATTTAAAGACTATCCATATCGTTTTTTTTTCCATTTTTCTAACAATTGGAACAACTGCATCTTTTTCTCAAGAGATTACTACAAAAGAGACTTTACAAGTTAATGCCAACGAGTTATTAACAATTAAAGACAGTACTGAAGTAGATTCTACCAAGAAAAAGAAAGCAATCCTAGAAGATATAGTCCATCGTAAAGCTAAAGGTTACGAAAAGATAGATCAACGAAAGAAAGAGATGACTTTATATGATGAAGCCGAACTTTACTATCAAGATATCGAATTAAAAGCAGGTATTATTGTGTTAAATTATGAAACTAATGAAGTAAATGCTGGAAGATTAAAAGATTCTCTAGGAAATTATACTCAATATCCTTCTTTTAAACAAGGAGAAAATTTAATTGAACCAGACTCAATTCGATTTAATACAAAATCCAAAAAAGCAATCATTTGGAATTCAAAATCCAAACAAGGAGAGTTAAATTTAAAAGCTGAAGTTTCCAAAAGAGAGAATGATTCGGTTATTTTTATGAAAAATGTTCGTTTCACAACAGCAAAAGATGTGGATGACCCTGAGTATTATTTTTTAGCACGAAAAATTAAGTTTGTTCCAGGAAAAAAAGTAGTGACTGGTTTAACAAATCTCGTAATTGCTGATGTTCCTACTCCAATTGGTGTTCCTTTTGCTTATTTTCCAATGTCTGAAGAAAGTATTTCTGGATTTATTCTTCCCACACCAGGGCAAAATAATTCAAGAGGTTATTTTTTACAAAATGGAGGTTATTATTTTGCACTTAGTAAATTTTATGATTTAGCTATTTTAGGAGATTATTATACCAATGGAAGTTATGGTTTAAGAGCAGAAAGTAGTTATGCTTTACGCTATAAATTTAACGGTAGAGTTAATCTTAGATATGAGAATCAGATTCAAAGTGAAAGAGGTTTTCCTGATTATGTTAAATCTAAACAATATAATATTCAGTGGAATCATAGTCAAGACCCAAAAGCTGCTGCTAATTCAAGATTTTCAGCTTCAGTAAATGTTTCGAGTAGTCAGTATTTTAGAAATTCATTAAATCTTTCAAATATTGGTGCTACTTTAAATAATAATTTATCCTCATCAATATCTTATTCAAAAACAATTCCAACTGTTCCTCAAGTTAATCTTTCGGTTACTGCAACGCATTCTCAAAATACAAATACAGAACAAATTAATATGACATTACCAACATTTCAGGGTAGTGTTGATAGAATATATCCTTTCGCTCCTAAAAATGGTACTAAAAAGGGAATATTTCAAAACATTAATTTACAATATAACTTAAATGCTAAGAATGATATTGTAACGTACGATTCTTTATTTTTTAAACCTCAAATGTTTAAAGATGCAAAAGCTGGGTTTCAACATTCAATACCATTGAGTACTAATTTTAAAGTATTTAAATATTTTAGTGTAAGTGCTAGTACTAGTTTTAATGAAACTTGGGCTTTTAATACAGTCAGAAAATCTTATAACCCAACTGAAAACCAAGTTGTAACAACTCGAGTAAATGAGTTTGGTGCTTTTAGAACATATAATTTCAATTCAAGTTTAGGAACAACCGTTTATGGAACTTTTGATTTTGGAGAAGATAAAAAAATTCAAGCCATAAGACATGTAATACGTCCATCTGTTTCGTATAATTACAGTCCAAGTTTTGATCAATATTATGATACTTATGCAATTGATGCAACTGGAACAACCATGGCTGAATATACTCGTTTTGAGGGTGGAGTTTATGGTGCTCCTGGCTTAAATAAATCCAGCAGTATTGGTTTAGGAATAGGAAATTCATTTGAAGCAAAAGTCAAAAAAATTGATAAAACAACAGGAAAAGAAGAAGTTAAAAAAGTTATGCTTTTAAGTAACTTAAACTTTTCAACAGCTTATAATATAACAGCTGATTCTTTAGCTTTACAACCGCTTTCTGTTAGTGGTGGAACAACTTTATTAAAAGACAAAATGAGTGTCAATTTTGCTACAAATTTAGATCCATATGCTATTGATAATAGTGGCAGAAGAATTAATACATTCAACATTGATAATGGAGGAAGTCTTTTTAGAATGACAAGTGCTAATATGCAAATTAATTATTCATTAACAAGTAGTGGTTCTGATGGAAAAAATAAAAATAAAACACAAAATGAGCTTAATGGTGGAAGGGCAGATGATTTATTTGGTAAAGCAACCGATTTAAATGATAACAGACAAAGTCTTTTTGATAAAGATAAAGATGATAATGACGAAAATAAATCAACTGAATTTTATAACACAAAGTTGCCTTGGGATTTACAATTTGCCTATTCTGTAACCTACAATAACAGTAACAGACAAAGTGAAATTAGTAATAATTCGTTGATGGTTTCAGGAAATGTTGAATTAGCTCCAAGATGGAAGGTTGGTGTTTCAACTGGTTATGATTTTGCTCAAAATGGTGTTACTTTTACACAATTTCGATTTGAAAGAGATTTGGAAAGTTGGAGAATGAGTTTCAATTGGGTTCCTTATGGTCCAAGTGCATATTGGGGCTTCTTCATTGGTATCAGTTCTTCTGTTCTTAGTGATATTAAATGGGATAAAAACCGTGTTCCTGATAGAGTTTTAAGATAAATAATTAAAAAAATAATCATGAAAAAAATAATATTTACTGATAAAGCTCCAGCTCCTATTGGTCCTTATAACCAAGCTGTTTTAGTGGGAAATACTTTATATACTTCTGGTCAAATTGCTATTAATCCTTCAACTGGAGAATTAGTTTTAGATTCCATTGAACAAGAAACGAAGCAAGTCATGGAAAACATGAAAGCCGTTTTAGAAGCTGCTGATATGACTTTTGAAAATGTAATCAAAACTACTATTTTCATTATGAATATGGGAGATTTTGCTAAAATCAATGCTGTTTATGGAACTTATTTTGATGAAAAAACGGCTCCAGCAAGAGAAACAGTTCAAGTAGCTTGTTTGCCAAAAAACGTAAATATTGAAATTTCAATGTTAGCTATAAAATAAAAAAACGTTACAGTTTGAATAATCATACTGTAACGTCTTTTGATATATTTCTAAAGAAATTTAATCTAATTTCTTAGCATTCTTTACTTTTTGGTCTAAAATAGCAATGTCAATTACTTCGCTCATTTTATCCACATAATGGAATGTAAGTCCTTTTAAATACTCTTGATTAATTTCTTCAATATCTCTTTTGTTTTCAGTGCAAAGAATAATTTCTTTAATATTGGCTCTTTTTGCAGCTAATATTTTTTCTTTAATTCCTCCAACAGGTAAAACTCTTCCTCTTAAAGTAATTTCACCAGTCATGGCTAAGTTTTTCTTTATCCTTTTTTGTGTATAAGAAGACACCATAGACGTTAACATCGCAATTCCAGCACTTGGTCCATCTTTTGGAGTTGCCCCTTCTGGAACGTGAATATGGATGTTATAATTTGAAACAACAGAATCTTTAATTCCAAGTAATTCAGAATTTGCTTTAATGTATTCCAAAGCAATAGTTACTGATTCTTTCATTACAGTACCTAGATTACCAGTCATGGTCATTGCTCCTTTTCCTTTAGAAATTAGTGACTCAATGAATAAAATATCACCACCAACAGAAGTCCAAGCTAAACCTGTAACTACTCCAGCTGTATCATTATTTTCGTATTTATCTCTTTCTAATCTAGGTGACTTTAAAACTCTTATAATATCTTCAGCTTTAACTTTAACATTATATTCTTCATCCATTGCGATTGATTTGGCTACATTTCTAACCATTTCAGCAATTTTCTTTTCTAAACCTCTAACACCAGATTCACGAGTGTAACCTACAATGATTTTTTCTAATTCTTTTTTACCAATTGATAAGTGTTTATTAGTTAAACCATGTTCTTTTAACTGTTTTGGCAATAAATGCTTATGTGCTATTTCAATTTTTTCTTCAATAGTATAACCCGACATTTTAATGATTTCCATTCTGTCTTTCAAAGCAGGTTGAATGGTTGATAAACTATTTGAAGTTGCAATAAACATTACTTTAGACAAATCATATCCTAACTCCAAGAAGTTATCATAAAACTCACCATTTTGTTCTG
Organism: Flavobacterium ponti; assembly: GCF_042652765.1. NCBI lineage: Bacteria > Pseudomonadati > Bacteroidota > Flavobacteriia > Flavobacteriales > Flavobacteriaceae > Flavobacterium > Flavobacterium ponti. The sequence continues at coordinate 68,021 of NZ_JBHSGW010000025.1, read as the reverse complement.
GATCAAGTACTTCTAACAATGCAGAAGAAGGATCTCCAGAATGACTTGAACTTAATTTATCAATTTCATCCAATACAAACACTGGATTAGAAGTTTTTGCTTTTTTAATAGATTGGATAATTCTACCTGGCATTGCACCGATATATGTTTTTCTATGACCACGAATTTCTGCTTCATCACGCAAACCACCTAATGAAATACGAACATATTCACGACCCAATGCTTCAGCAATTGATTTTCCAATAGAAGTTTTTCCAACTCCTGGAGGACCATACAAACATAGAATTGGTGATTTCATATCATTTCTCAGCTTTAAAACAGCCAAATGCTCAATGATGCGTTTTTTTACATCATCTAAGCCAAAATGATCTCTGTCAATGATTTTTTGAGCACGTTTTAAATCAAAATTATCTTTTGAAACCACATTCCAAGGTAGTTCTAAAAATAATTCTAGATAATTTCGCTGAATACCAAAATCAGGAGCATTTGGATTGGTTCTTTGTAATTTAGAAAGTTCCTTTTCAAAATGTTTGGCAACATCTTCATTCCATTTTTTGGTTTTTGCTTTAGTACGCATTTCTTCAATCTCTTGCTCATAAGAAACTCCACCCAATTCTTCTTGAATGGTTTTCATTTGTTGTTGTAAGAAATACTCACGTTGCTGTTGGTCTAAATCAGTTCTTACTTTAGATTGAATATCATTTTTAAGTTCTAATTTTTGCAATTCCAAATTCATGAAACGTAAAGTCTCTAATGCTCTTTCTTTAAGATTCCCAATTTGTAATAAATCTTGTTTCTCCTTCACATTCAAATTCATGTTAGAAGACACAAAATTGATTAAGAATGGATTGCTATCGATATTTTTGATTGCAAAAGTAGCTTCAGAAGGAATATTTGGACTTTCATTTATTATCTCAATGGCTAAATCTTTAATTGAATCAACAATTGTTTTAAATTCTTCATCGTTAGCTTCTGGACGTTTTTCAACTACTTCTTTAATAGTTGCTCTTAAATAAGGCTCTTCTTGCGTGATTTTATCAATTTCAAAACGCTTTTTACCTTGAAGAATTACAGTTGTATTTCCATCAGGCATTTTTAAAACACGCATAATTTGGGCAACTGTACCTACCTTATGAATATCTTTCACAGTAGGTTCCTCAACATCTTCATCAATTTGAGAAACAACACCAATTACTTTTCCATTGGCATTTGCATCATTTAACAATTTTATAGACTTATCTCTTCCAGCAGTAATTGGAATTACAACACCTGGAAATAAAACTGTATTTCGTAGAGGCAGAATAGCTAAATCTTCTGGAAGAGATTCATTATTCATTTCTTCTTCATCTTCTGGAGTCATTAATGGAATTAATTCTGCATCAGATTGAATTTCTTGTAGTGACAAGTTGTCAATAGAAAATATTTTTTGATTCGACATAGTTATATTAGGTCATTTTGTCATTAAACTTCATGTTTTTGAAGCTTCTTTTCAGAATAAATATACTACAAAACACTGAAAATCAAGTATTAAATTTCATATGTAATATTACTTCACTTTATAAAGTCAAGTTTTATGCCATAAAAAAACCGTTTAAAATGAAATAAACGGTTTTTTGTATTTTATAGTATAGTAATTTTTTATGGTAATTCAACATCAAAACTTCCTTGAGTGATTTGATGTGAACTTGTTTGATTAATATCTTCAGCAGTAAAAGTAAATGTTCCTGCAATCCTTGTAGCGGTTAATGAAGTAATTGTTAATGAACCAGAAACTCCTCCATGTAAAGTTCCTCCAACTAGATACTTTCCTCTTACAACATCTGTGGTTGAAAGTAAACCTGTTATTGGATAAGTACCAACAGGTGTTCCTTCATCGATACTAATAGATAAAACATCTCCATTTGATTTTGAAGCAGCAATACTAATAGCATCAGGAAAACCACTTGATGAAACTGCAGCTACATCAATTTGGTTCTCAACAAATTCACTTCCGTCAACATTTGCGAAAAACAAATCTGTTGATGGGTTTCCTCCTGTTAATTGATTAGTAAATGAAACATTATTTATTACTCCTTGAGTAACCTCTTTGGTATTAGTTGGATCAGCTGTGTTATAAGCTGTAAAACTAAACGTTGCAGAAATTTTATTAGTAGTAGTGTTAAATTCAGTAATGGTAACTGAACCAGTAGAGGTATTATTAGATGAGTTTAATGAACTGAAAAAACCATTAGTTCCTAATGTTGCATCAGAATATTGGAAAAAAACAAGGTTACTTGCATTTGTACTTGCTTGAAATGTTCCTACTGATGGATTAATAATTTGTAGTGAGATTATTTTACCTTCAGTTGTTACTCCAAAAACATTTAACTCATTTCCAAGAGATGAATCTGAATATTCTCCCATTGTTTGTGTAGAAACAAAGTTAACTCCATCAATTGAAGCTGTGAAGCTACCTGATTGATTATTATTAGGATTATTTGGGTTGAAAGAGTCTAAATCGATGTTAGGATCTAAAGGTTCCGTTTCACAAGAAACAAAAGAGATAATCGAAAATAAAACGATTAAACTCTTAAAAATTATTGATTTTTTCATTTTTAAATTATTTTTTTTCAAATATATACTTTTTTATTTTTTTGCCACAATTTTTTGCACTTTAGTTAGAAGAAAAACTCCGATAATAAAAAACAATGCTAAAAAAACTATCGCATTTCGCATAGATCCAGAAATTTGATCAATCGTAGCAAATATTCCCATTCCAATAACAATTCCTATTTTTTCTGCAACATCATAAAAACTAAAAAATGAGGTTGTATCATTAGTTTCTGGTAAAAACTTAGAATAGGTAGAACGTGATAACGATTGAATTCCTCCCATAACTAAACCCACAAAACCAGCAGTAGCATAAAATTGAACTGGACTAACCACAAAAAAAGCATAAATACAAATTACTATCCAAATTGAATTTATAATGATAAGTGTTTTTATATTACCAATTTCTTCAGATAATTTTGATGTTAGGATTGCCCCAAAAACGGCAACAATTTGAATTACTAAAATACTAATGATTAATCCAATTGTTCTTTGGCTATCATTTTCCCAAGCTATTTCTTGTTCACCAAAATAGGTTGCTACCAACATAACCGTTTGAACTGCCATACTATAAACGAAAAAACTGCCTAAATATTTTTTCAAAATAATATTTTCTTCTAATTGATGCCAAACTTTTTTTAACTCTTTGTAGCCATTAAAAATTACATTCTTTGTAACTTTATTATTTACAGTGTTTTTTGGTAAATAATAAAAAGTATATTGACTAAAGACAATCCACCAAATACCTACCGAAACAAAGGAATATTGCATAGCTTTCATGGCTGCATCTTCTCCAGTAATTCCAAACTTTTCTGGAAACATTACCATTCCTAAATTTAACAATAGTAAAAGAACACTACCTATATATCCTAAAGAATATCCTTTAGCGCTTAGTTTATCTTGTTGTTCTGGATAAGCAATATCTGGTAGATAAGAATTATAAAAAACCAAACTTCCCCAAAAACCTATTAAACCAAAAAAGAAACAAATTATTCCAAAATATAAATTTTCTAAAGTGAAAAATGCTAAACCAATACAAGACAAAGCTCCCAAATAACAAAAGAATTGCATGAATCTCTTTTTATTTCCTGCAAAGTCTGCAATACCTGAAAGTAAAGGAGACATTATAGCTACAATTAAAAATGCAAAAGCAGTTACAAAACTAATTAAAGCAGTATTTTTTATTTCAAAACCTAAGAAATCAATCATTGTAATTCCTTTAATTTTGAATAAAGCTCCATAATATATAGGAAATATAGCTGATGATATTACTAAGTTATAAACTGAATTTGCCCAATCATAAAAAGCCCAAGCTGTTCCTAATTTCTTACTTCCTTTTTCTAAATTTGCCATAGATATACATTAAAAAAGTCCCAAATTAATGGGACTTCGAATATACATTTTTATTTTATACTATTTAAAAGTTACTCCAAATTTAGCAGCTTCTTTTTTTGCTTCTGGAACTAAAGCTGTCAAGTTTGCAATTCTTGTTTGATTACTTGGGTGAGTACTTAAAATTTCTGGTGGGGCATTTCCACTTGAATTAGCAGACATTCTCTCCCAAAGATAAACTGCATTCATAGGTTCATAACCCGCAATTGCCATTAAAGTTAAACCAATCATATCAGCTTCACTTTCGTGGGAACGACTAAAAGGCAACATACCTCCTACTTGACTTCCAACACCATAAGCTTGCATAACTGCTGCTTGTGTTTCTGGACTTTTATTACCAACAGCAATAGCTGCACCAACTTGACCAACTTGTTGCAATAAACCAGCACTCATACGTTGTTGACCATGGTTTGCTAATGCGTGAGCCACCTCATGTCCCATTACAGCTGCAATTCCTGCATCATCTTTACAAATTGGTAAAATACCTGTGTAAAAAACTATTTTTCCACCTGGCATACACCAAGCGTTAACAGTTGGATCATCTACCAAATTATATTCCCATTGGTAATCTTTTAAATAACCAGCATTTCCATTAGCAGTTAAATAACGTTCAGCAGCCGTTTTGATTTTTATACCAATATTTTCAATTCGTTTGGCATCAGTTGTTCCTTTTACAACTTTATTTTCAGACAAAAATGCATCATATTGCTGAAATGCCATAGGAAATATTTGACTGTTAGGCACAAAAGCCATAGTGTTTTTTCCCGTAAAAGGATTTTTAGCACATGAAATTACTACTAACACTAATAACCCTAAGATGATTTTAATTCTATTATTCATGATTTTTTATATTTAAGTTATAAAAATACAAAAAAATAGTAACACAAATTGAGCCAAATTTAAATTATATAAATTTTCGACGAAGTTATATAAAACTAAGTTAATTGTACACTTTGTCTAACAAATTAATGATAAATTTGTATTCAAATGAATTTTAAATGTCAAAAAAAGCTTCTAAAAATAATCAAGGAATTGAAATACCAAGATTTATAATTAATACTGGTAAATTTCTGCAAAGTATTTCAACTTATTTAACAATTCGATTTGCTGCTAAACTTTTTACTAGTCCAATAAAATATAAAGTTCCTAAAAGAGAACGACCAATGCTTGCTGAAAGTATTCAAGAAAATGTATTTATTGATAGTTTATATAAAAGTGTAGTTGCTTACCATTATGGAAAAGGTGAAAAAAAAATACTTTTGGTTCATGGCTGGTCTGGTAGAGGTACTCAAATGTTCAAAATTGCTGATGCATTGGTTGCTAAAGGATATGGAGTTATTAGTTTTGATGCTCCAGCTCATGGAAAATCGGAAGGAAAAAAATCAATGATGCCTGAATTTATTGAATGTATATTGACTTTTGACAAAAAATTTGGTCCTTTTGAATATGCAATTGGTCATTCACTTGGTGGAATGGCAATAATGAATGCTTTGCAAAAAAGATTTACAACCCATAAAATTGTGACTATTGGAAGTGGTGACAAGATTTCAGATATTGTAAAAGACTTTGTAAATCAATTGGAATTAAAACCTTCTTTAGCTCCTAAATTAACAGCCTATTTTGAAAATAAATTAAAGGAGAAAATGTCCGATTATGATTCTAGTTATGTAATTCAGAATTTTGAAATTCCACACTTAATTATTCATGACAAAAACGATGTGGAAGTTGGTGTTTATTGTGCAGAAAACATTCACAAAAATTCTAAATACAGTACTTTATTTTTAACGGAAGGTTTTGGACACCGAAAAATATTAGGAAGTGATGCAGTAATTGAAAAAATCAATCAGTTTATTGATTAGCTTTTTCTGCTTTCATTTCAGCAGTTTTTTCTTTCCAAGTTGCAATTAGTTTTGTTAAATCTATTGGAATTTTAGCTTCTTGTCTTGGTAATGTATGATTTTCAAAAGCCGTTAATAAAATACTTTCGATATTAAAATCTTCTAAAACATCATAAGGTTTATATTCTGTTTTTAGGTTTATATCAAACAATCTTGCTGTGTTGTTTGACCAAAAAGCCTTCCAACCACTTTTAAAATCTTTAATTAGTTCAAATGTTGTGCTTCCTGTTTGTCTATTGATTAACTTTACTAATATTTGACCATCTTTTCTCGAAAGTTTTTTAAGTTTAGCTTCAAACTCATCCGTTAAATAGTTTTCTACAATTTTAAAATACTTCTTTTTTTCTTTTTCAGTTTTCAACTTATTCATCATATCATTCATAGCTACTAACTTTTCAGAAGCTATTTTTGCATAGGGATAGGTTTTATAAACTCTTCGTTTTAAAATAGCTATTTTCTTTTGCTCTTCTGTCAAAGTATAAGCACCATTTTCAGTTAAAATAACTTCTTCTAATTCAATACTGTATCGAATTGTATCGGTAGAAGTTACAATGGAGTCTTTATCTTGGGAAAAAACAAAAAAAGGAATAAGAATAAATACTATGTAAGTTAATTTTTTCATGCATTAATTATTTGGATAAAGTCAATCAAATAATAGACCAAAAATATAGAATTAATGTGTAAGTCTAATTACTAATTCTTAATTTAGCAAAAATTTAAAACTTTATGAGTACAAAATCAATCTTAAACAAAGCTTCTCTAAGCTTTTTAGAAAAATATTTAAATAATGCTTCTCCAACAGGTTATGAATCTGAAGGACAAAAAATTTGGATGGATTATTTAAAACCTTATGTAGATACTTTTACTACTGATACTTATGGAACAGCAGTTGGAATCATCAATCCTGATGCTAAATTTAAAGTAGTTATAGAAGGTCATTCTGATGAAATTTCATGGTATGTAAATTATATTACTGATGACGGATTAATCTATGTAATTAGAAATGGTGGTAGTGATCACATGATTGCTCCTTCAAAACGTGTCCACATTCATACGAAAAAAGGAATTGTAAAAGGTGTTTTTGGTTGGCCTGCCATTCATACAAGAAATAGGGATAAAGAAGAACCAGCTAAAATTAGCAACATTTTTATTGATTGTGGTTGCGAAACTAAAGAACAAGTAGAAGCTTTAGGAGTTCATGTAGGTTGTGTCATTACTTACCCTGATGGATTTGAAGTCTTGAATGAAAATAAATTCATTTGTCGTGCTATTGACAACAGAATGGGTGGATTTATGATTGCTGAAGTAGCCCGTTTATTAAAAGAAAATAAAAAGAAATTGCCTTTTGGATTGTATATTGTGAATTCTGTGCAAGAAGAAATCGGACTTCGTGGTGCTGAAATGATTACGCAAAGTATCAAACCAAATGTTGCTATTGTAACAGATGTTTGTCACGATACTACTACCCCAATGATTGATAAAAAGATTGAAGGTGATTTAAAAATGGGTAAAGGACCAGTAATTGCTTATGCTCCTGCTACGCAAAATAACCTACGTGAAATGATAGTAGACACAGCCGTTGAAAATAAAATTCCTTTTCAAAGACATGCTTCTTCAAGAGTTACTGGAACTGATACTGATGCTTTTGCTTATAGTAATGGTGGAGTTGCTTCAGCTTTGATTTCATTACCTTTACGTTATATGCACACCACAGTAGAAATGGTTCACAGAGATGATGTGGAAAACGTAATCAAATTGATTTATGAATCTTTATTGAAAATAGAAAATAACGAAACGTTTTCTTATTTTAAATAATTGAGATTTAGGATTTTCAGATATTTGATTTTCAGACAAAAAATAAAGGGATTTTTGAAACTAGTTTTTGAAAATCCCTTTTAACCTTATAACCTTTTAACTTTTTTATGAAAAATATATATGCAATGTTGGTTGTGTTTTTTGGTGTCATGATTTGGTCCGTCATAAACCCAAAAGAAGGTTTTACTTGTTTTTTGGAAATTATTCCAGCTATTATTGGGTTATTGATTTTAGTTTTTACGTTCAAAAAGTTTCGATTTACTGATTTTACCTATTTTTTCATCTTAATTCACTGTATCATTCTTTTCATTGGAGGACATTACACTTATGCAGAAGTTCCTTTATTTGATTGGATAAAAGAAGTTTTTGACCAAAGTCGCAATAATTATGATAAAGTGGGACATTTTGCACAAGGATTTGTGCCAGCTTTAATTATTCGTGAATTGTTTATCCGAAAAAATGTGATTGCTAATACAAGTTTTTTCAATTTTATAATTGTAAGTATTTGTTTAGCGATAAGTGCAGCTTACGAATGGATTGAATGGGCTGTTTCTTTAATGACTGATGAAGGTGGTGATGCTTTTTTAGGAACACAAGGTTACATTTGGGATACCCAATCTGATATGCTTTTTGCAACAATTGGTGCTATTTGTGCTTTGGTATTATTTAGTAAGGTTCAAGATAGATATTTGGAGAAAAATGAACATTAAATATTTTTTTATATTGTATTTCTTCTTTTTATGGTCCAAATTATCATTAAAGAAATGTTTAAAAATAATGCATATATCCATACATTTTCCATAAAAATAGTTTGACAAGGTGGACAAATTATATTAGGTAAACAAGGTTCGCATTGAATATTAAGTTTATCAATTAAATACTTTATAATCAAAACCATATTCAAAAAAATTGATATTAAAAGTGCATACCTATTTTTGTTCATTTTTAAAATTATATAATTTTCAAATATAAAAAAAAAGCTCCCAAAAAGGAGCTTTAATTTTTTAAAAAAGAATCGATTACTTTCTTTTCTTAGTTGGTTTTAAGATTTCAATTACTTCGTTTGAACCTGAAGTTTTTGCATGATCCAAGGCTGTACTTCCAGATTTGTCTTTCATGTTTACATCAGCTCCTTTTTCTAATAATAAAGCAGCAATTTCTGATTGATTGTAAATCGCAGCATACATTAAAGGAGTCATTCCTCTATTCGTAGTATCGTTTACATCAATCCCATAAGAAATTATTTGCTTTACTGTAGCAATATCTCCTTTACTGATTGCTAAACACAACGGATTTACATCTGATTTTTCATAACTAACTGCATTTTTTGTTGTATTGTTTACAACATTTGAAGCTAAGGCAACGTTTCCTAACATTACTAAAGCTAGACTAAGAATTTTGATTGATTTTTTCATGATTAGTGAATTTAAATGATTAGATGATTTATAATTGAATAGACGTTTCTGAAATAATTTAGTTACTGATTTTTAAATAAATAACATTTTTTTAACATATTCATTTTACTTAATACAAAGAACAAAAAAACCACGCAGAACGTGGTTAATTTAGTATTATAGATATGTTATCTTATTTATTTTAAATAATTTAAGACATTTTTTTCAATCCTATCATTAATATTTGAAATATCAGCTTTTACGAATTTTTCACCAATAATATTCTCATAAAGTTCAATATATCTTTCAGAAACTGACTCAATATATTCATCAGTCATTTCTGGAATTTGTTGACCTTCTTTTCCTTGAAAACCATTAGCAATTAACCATTGACGCACAAATTCTTTTGATAATTGCTTTTGAGCTTCTCCTCTATCTTGTCTTTCTTGATAGCCTTCAGCATAAAAATAACGAGAAGAATCAGGTGTATGAATTTCGTCAATCAAAACAATCTTTCCATCTTTTGTTTTTCCAAATTCGTATTTAGTATCCACCAAAATTAAACCTCTTGAAGCTGCTATTTCTGTTCCTCTTTGGTATAAAGCTCTGGTGTATTTTTCTAAAACCAAATAATCTTCTTCACTTACAATTCCTTTAGCTAATATATCTTCACGTGAAATATCTTCATCATGCTCTCCATTATCTGCTTTTGTTGAAGGAGTAATAATTGGTGTTGGAAATTTGTCGTTTTCTTTCAATCCTTCTGGTAAAGCAACTCCACAAAGCATTCTTTTTCCTAAAGCATATTCTCTTGCTGCATGTCCAGCTAAATACCCACGAATTACCATTTCCACCTTAAAAGGTTCACATAAATGACCTACAGCAACACTTGGATCTGGAGTTGCAATTAACCAATTGGGTACAATATCAGAAGTTAACTCCATGAATCTTGTTGCAATTTGGTTTAAGATTTGACCTTTATAAGGAATTCCCTTTGGCATGACTACATCAAAAGCAGAAAGTCTATCCGTAGCAACCATAACTAATAAGTCATCATTGATATTATAAACTTCTCTTACTTTTCCGTGATAAACTGATTTTTGATTGGGAAAATTGAAATTTGTAGTTGTTATTGTGTTCATTAGGTAGTGTGTTGTTTGTAGTGCAAATGTAATTTGTTTACCAATGCCAAACAATATCAAAATAAAAAAAGGAGAAATAAACTTTCTCCTTTTCAACCTAAATAAACAAAACCCGCTTATTTAAAGCGAATATTATAAGTTACACCTAAACCAACAGTTTGCAAGTCAACATCGTTTTCTGCAAAAGTATTTTGGTAAAAAGCATAAATATTCCAATCTCTATTATGGTAACCAATTTGAGGGTTCACATACAAACCACCGTCGTTATCTTCGATATTAGTTAGAAAACCATATCCTACATCAGAACCGAAGAATAATCCACTTGGTGTAAAATAGTAACGTAAAAAACCTGCAACTGGCACCACTCCAAAATCTTCTAAATCATCTTTTGCAAAATAATGACTATATCCAGAAGCTAAACCAATAGCAAAATTTGGATTAAACAAATATTGTCCTCTTAAATCTACACCTAAATTAAAAGAGGATACATCTGAAGCATCTCCGACAGGAATTCCTGCTGTAAGTCCAGCTTTTAGCCATGAATTGTCTGGTGTAATATCAATTTCTGTTTCTTGTGCAAATAATGGACTTAGCCCTAATAATCCGATAATTAAAAATAATTTTTTCATAATTTTTTTCTTTTAGTTAATGATACAAATGTCGACAAGCTTTGCAATAAATAATTACAAGATTTTGTTTAAAACTTACAGAATTAATAGTCTAAATAGTCTATTGAATTGATTTTCAATAAAAAAAGCCAATTAAATGAATAACTGGCTTTTGTAGTATTTTTTAAGAAAAATTCAAATTGTTATAAAACCTTCTTACTAATTACAAAATTAAAAACTCTATATCCCAGAATCCTTCTCAAATATTTCATAAAATTAGCATCAAAACCTATGGTGTATCTTCTAAAACTCTTTTTAGGGTTTTCAGCTACTGAATACAACTTAGCTACTATATTATCAATTAAATCATGATTTTTGCAAGTTTTATTAGCTAAAATAGCGTCAATCTTTTGCATCATAGCATTATAATGCTCAATTTTTGTGGGTTTTGACTTTACAACGTTTGCCTGAAAATTGGTTGGTGCATTTCCAAATTGAACGGTGCAAACACTTATATTTAAATCAATTAATTCATATGCCATGCATTCAGAAAAACTTTCTACTGCTTGTTTTGTGGAATGATAAAAGTTACCTAAAGGCAAATTAACCAAACCTGCAACTGAAGAAATATTGATAAATTGTCCGAAATTTTGTTCTCTAAAAACTGGAATAAAAGCTCTGCAAACTTTCACAACTCCTAACCAATTTACATCAACAATAGAATTTATTTCATCATCTTTTGAAAGCTCTACAAAACTTCTGTAGCCTTTTCCTGCATTATTAATGATTACATCAATAGTTTTATAATCTTTAAGAATTTCAGATTTAGCACTTTCAATATCTTCTGTTGAAGTAACGTCTAAAGGATAAAACTTTATATTTGGATGAATATTTAAGCCTTCCACTAAATCTATATGATGTACTGTTGCAATTACTTGCCAACCTTTGTTAGCAAAAAATAACGATGTTTCATTTCCTAATCCTCCACAAGCTCCAGTTATAAGAACAGTTTTCAATATTTTTTATTTTTAATGAGCCGCAAAATACAATAAATTAAGCTTAATCCATAAAAATAAAGAAGCCAATTATTTTCACAATTGGCTTCTTTAAAATTAGATGAAATACATCTTTATAAATTTGATTCTTTATTATCTAATTCTAATCGTGATTTTCAATACTCTTATAAGCATCAATAACCTTCTTCACTAATCTATGACGAACAATGTCTTTGTCGTCTAAATAGATGATTCCGATACCCTCTATGTCCTTTAAAACTAAAATAGCTTCTTTTAAACCTGAAATAGTTCTTCTTGGTAAATCAACCTGTCCTGGATCACCTGTAATCATGAATTTTGCATTTTTTCCCATACGAGTTAAAAACATTTTCATTTGATTATGAGTGGTGTTTTGAGCTTCATCCAAGATAACAAAAGCACCATCTAGAGTTCGTCCACGCATAAAGGCCAAAGGAGCAATTTGAATAATTCCTTTTAAAATATAATCTTCTAATGTTTGTGGTGGCAACATATCGCGCAAAGCATCGTATAAAGGTTGCATATAAGGATCTAACTTTTCCTTCATATCACCAGGTAAAAAACCTAAGTTTTCTCCTGCTTCAACAGCTGGTCTAGTTAAGATAATTCGCTTAACTTGTTTTTCTTTTAAAGCTTTAACGGCCATTGCAACTCCAGTATATGTTTTACCTGTACCAGCTGGACCAATGGCAAAAACCATATCGTTTTTATTTACTAAATCAACTAGTTTTTGTTGATTAGGTGTCATAGCTTTAATCAACTTTCCTCCTATTCCATGAACCAAGATTTTATCTTTGTTATCCATGACTTGTATTTCTTGTGCATCGCTTTCTAGAACACGTAGAATAACATTATCATCAATTCGGTTATATCGGGTAAAGTGTTGCATAAGTCGCCTAAAACGAGTTTCAAATTCATTTAAAACTTCTTCTTCACCATAGGCCTTTAAAATCGTACCTCGAGCGACAATTTTTAGTTTTGGATAGTATTTTTTGATAGCTTCAAGATGGTTATCTTGCGTTCCCCAAAATTCTTTTGGAGCAATGTCGATTAATTCAATAATTCTTTCGTTCAAGGGCTTTCTTTTTTAATTATTTTTGGTAAGCTAAAAAATACATTAGCTTTGCAATCAAATTTAAGAAAAATAATGTCTGTTTTATTTTAAGTTATAAACAAATTTATGTCAATAATTACCCTAACATCTGATTTTGGATACAAAGACCATTATGTGGGTGCTTTGAAAGGGAAGATTTTATCACAATTTTTAGAAGCCAAAATTGTTGACATTTCGCACCAAATTGATTATTTTAACGTATTTGATGCAGGTTACATCATTGAAGCTGCTTATAAAAGTTTTCCAAAGAATACGGTACATATTATTTGTGTTAATTCGGAACGAACAACTGGTGTTGAACATATAGTAATGCAATGGGAAGACCAATACTTTATAACAGCAGATAATGGCATTTTAAATACACTCACTTTAAAGAAAAAAGCTCAAAAGATAGCCTTAATCAATATTCATGATAGATTGACTGAAACATCAGATATGAATGTTTTTGCAACTGTTGCTTGTCACTTGGCAAAAGGTGGTAACATTAGTGTAATAGGAAAAGAAATTGAAACCCTAAAAGCTTTTCACACTACTCCACTAATTATATCAGAAAATCTAGAAGAAATAAAAGGAAACATTATTTACATAGATTACTTTGGCAATTGCATCACCAATATTTCCAAAAAAATATTTGATGAAGTAGCTAAAAACAGAAATTTCGAAATTAAATTCAAAAATAAAACCATCAATAGAATTAATACAAGTTATGCTGATTTCAAAATTACAGCAACCAAAACTTTAAAAGATTATGAAGGTGAATATTTAGCCCTTTTTAATGAAGCTGGTTATTTAGAAATAGCCATTTATAACGGAAATCCAGAAACTGTGGGTTCAGCCACTTCCCTATTAGGTTTAAAATTTAGAGACATAGTATCCATAAAATTCAAATAACCCATTACCAATCACCCAAAATCCATTACCTCAAAAATTATGTTTGTACGAATAGTAAAAATGCGTTTTCAAGAAGATAAAATAGAAACTTTCCTTGAAAATTTTGAAGAAGTTAAAAATCACATACGAAATTTTGAAGGCAACCGTTTACTAGAATTGTATCAAGATAAAAATGATCCTCGTATTTTCTTTACGTATAGTTATTGGGAAAATGAATCGGATTTAGAAAACTATAGAAAATCAGAGCTTTTTGGAGAAGTTTGGAAATTTACCAAAGCATTGTTTAGTGATAAACCAGAAGCTTGGAGTGTGGATAAATTAGTTTCTTTAGTTTAAAAGTTTAAAGGGTTAAGAGGTTAAAAGTTACTTTAACTTTCTAAATTTGCAACAATACAACGATTAAACAATTACACAGTTTAACAATTAAACAATACATGAAAGCATTACTCCTTAGAGAAATAAAATCTTTTTTTGGCTCACCCATAGGTTATTTGGTGATTGCCATCTTTTTAGTACTTAACGGTTTATTTTTATGGGTTTTTGAAGGTGACTTCAACATTCCTAATTCTGGATTTGCCGATATGAGTCCGTTTTTTAAATTGTCTCCCTGGATTTTAATATTCTTAATTCCTGCTGTAACTATGCGTAGTTTTTCTGATGAAAAGAAACAAGGAACTATTGAATTATTATTCACAAAACCTTTGTCTATTTGGGAAATTGTTAATGGTAAATTTTTGGGTGCTTTGTTATTAATCGTGATAGCCATTATTCCAACTTTAATTTATGTTGCCATGATTTCGTACTTCGGAAATCCTGAAGGAAATATTGATATGGGAAGCACAATGGGTTCTTATTTTGGACTTTTATTTTTAATTTGTGGATATACTGCTATTGGTGTTTTCACTTCTACTCTATCTGAAAATCAAATTGTAGCTTTTATTATTGCGGTTTTCCTTTGTTTCTTTTTCTATTTCGGATTCGATGGAATTGCATCATTCATGGGAGAATTTAGTGCTTTATTTGCTTCTTTTGGAATGGATTATCATTTTAAAAGTATGAGTCGAGGTGTATTAGATACTAGAGATATTTTATATTTTGTGAGTATAACCATCTTATTTTTAGCAGCAACTGTTTATCAACTTAAATCTTTAAAATGGTAATGGAAGCAAACAAAAAAAATAGCCTAAAACAATTAGGAATTATCGCTGCTGTTTTATTAGCTCTAAATATTTTTGGAAATTACTTCTTCAAACGATTTGATTTAACCAAAGACAAACGATATACTTTATCAGAAACTACATTAAATATCATAGAATCAGTTGATTCACCTTTGTATATTGATGTTTTTTTGGAAGGAAAATTTCCACCAGAATTCAAACGTTTACAAAACGAAACCCGACAACTTTTAGAAGAATTTACGGCTTATAATTCTAATATTATTTTCCAATTCGTTAACCCTATCGAGAAAGAAGAAGAACGAGTTGATGTGATGAAGAAATTCTACGAAAGAGGTTTAATGCCATTAAGCATCACAGTAGAAGATAAAGGAAAACAATCACAAGAAGTTGTTTTTCCTTGGGCTGTTACCACTTATGGTGATAAAAGTACAAAAGTAGCTTTATTGAAAAACCTCATGGGTGCTTCAACAGAAGAAAAAGTCATTAGTTCAGTCCAACATTTAGAATTTGCTTTTGCGGATGCTTTAAATAAAATTACAAAAGAAAAACAAAAGAAAATTGCCGTTTTAAGAGGAAACGGTGAGTTAGGTGATCGTTACATAGCTGACTTCCTAAAAACAGTTAGAGAAAGTTATTATGTTGGCCCATTTACTTTAGATTCAGTAGCTAAAAAACCTATTGAAACTATTGAAGCACTGCAAAAATATGATATGGCTATTATAGCTAAACCAACTGAAGCATTCACCGATGAAGAAAAACAAGTTTTAGACCAATTTATCATTAATGGTGGAAAAACACTTTGGTTAGTAGATGCCGTGAAAGCAGATATGGATAGTTTATTTACTGAACCACAAATTTTAGCTTTTCCTCAAGATTTGAATTTAACTGATCAGTTGTTTCAATATGGAATTCGAGTGAACGGTCAATTAGTAAAAGACGAACAAGCTACAACGATTAAATTAGCTACTGGTCAAGAAGGAAGTCAAACACAATACCAAGAATTCCCTTGGCGTTTTTCTCCATTTATTTACCCTTCTTCCAACCATCCTATTGTGAAAAATATGGAAGGAATTAAATATGAATTTGCTAATCCAATTGAAATTCTTAAAAATGATATCAAGAAAACGGTGCTTTTAACCAGTTCACAATACTCAAAACCTGTTGGAACACCAACTCCAATCAACCTTGATTTAGTAACTGAAGAAACACAACCAACGGATTATCCAAATGGTGGGCTTTTGCCAATGGCTGTTTTATTGGAAGGAAAATTCAAATCAGTTTATAAAAACAGAGTATTACCTATCAAAGATCCTAAGTTCAAAGAGACCAACAAAGAATCAAAAATGATATTTATTTCTGATGGTGATGTGATTAAAAACCAACTAGACAAAGATGGTTATCCAATGGAACTAGGGTTTGATAAATTCACCAATAATTTATACGGAAATAAAGAGTTTTTAATGAACTGTGTCAACTATCTTTTAGATGATAATGGCTTAATCAACATCAGAAGTAAAGATGTAGATTTACCTTTGTTAGATAAAGAGAAAGTATATGAAAACTACACTTTTGCACAGATTGTAACAATAGGATTACCACTTGCAATTCTTGGTTTATTTGGATTTCTATTTACTTATTTAAGAAAAAGAAAATATGTAAAATAAAATTGCATTACTCCGAAAATCCAAAATCTGAATATCCGAAAATCTAAAAGAAATAAAGATTGTATTTTCAAAATTTAAAATTATATTTGTAATCCTTAAAATTAATAAGGATTTTTAAAACACAGAAGATGAAGTTTATCGTATCAAGCTCTTATTTATTAAAGCAATTACAAGTATTAGGTAGCGTAATCAACAACAGTAATACCTTACCTATTTTAGATAATTTTTTATTCGAATTAGACAATAATTCACTTAAAGTTTCTGCATCCGACTTAGAAACTACCATGACAGCTTCACTAGAAATTGATTCTACAAGTACTGGAAGTGTTGCTTTACCTGCAAAATTATTATTAGAAACTTTAAAAACGTTTCCTGAACAACCCTTAACATTCACTGTTGAAGATAACAATACCGTTGAAATTAGTTCTAACTCTGGAAAATATGCACTCGCATTTGCTCCAGGTGAAGAATTTCCTAAATCAGTAGCTTTAGAAGATCCTTCTTCGACTCTAGTTCCTGCTGAAGTGTTATCAACGGCAATCAACAAAACTATTTTTGCTGCTGGAAACGATGACTTAAGACCAGTGATGAGTGGAGTGTTTTTCCAATTCTCACCACAAAGTTTAATCTTTGTAGCCACAGATGCTCACAAATTAGTAAAATATGCTCGTACAGATGTTGTAGCTTCTGAAGTAGCAGATTTTATCATGCCAAAGAAACCTTTAAACATTTTAAAAGGAATTTTAGGAGCAACTGATGCTGAAGTAAAAATTGAGTATAACGATTCAAATGCAACATTTTCTTTAGAAAATTATGTATTGACTTGTCGTTTAATCGACGGGAAATATCCTAATTACGATGCCGTTATTCCAAAAGAAAATCCAAATAAATTAATAATCAATAGAGTTCAGTTTTTAAACTCAGTTCGTCGTGTGGCTATTTTTGCTAACAAGACTACACACCAAATTCGTTTAAAAATTGCAGGAACAGAATTAAATATTTCTGCAGAAGATATTGATTATTCAAACAAAGCAGATGAACGTTTGACTTGTGAATACCAAGGTGACGATATCCAAATAGGTTTCAACTCAAGATTCTTAACAGAAATGTTGACTAACTTAACTTCAGACGAAATCCAATTAGAAATGTCTATGCCAAACAGAGCTGGAATTTTAACACCAATTGATGGTTTAGATGAAGGTGAAACAGTAACAATGTTGGTAATGCCAGTTATGTTAAATAGTTAATTTTACTCAACTCAATTATATGAAAGCCATAAGTCATTTGATTTGTGGTTTTTTTTTGAATATTACTTTTGTCATGCTTAACTTGATTCAGCATCTATTTCTTTAACGCAAAGTCCACAAAGATTTCCGCAAAGTATAAAGAAGATTTTAAAGATTTCTCCAATTTCTTCAATCTGTGTTCCTAAAAAAGGACAGATAGCCAACAAACGCGGTGAAACTTAGCACAAAACTTTGGGAAACATTGTGCTACCAATAAATCATAACCCAAAAAACTTATTATCTTTGCAAACCAAACCGTTTAACAATTCAACAATTAAACAGTTAAACCGAAAAAAATGATCAACCAAGAAACTATTGTCGCATTAGCAACTCCATCAGGAGCTGGAGCTATTGCTGTTATTCGATTATCAGGAAATGATGCTATAACTATTGCTTCTGAAGTATTTGAATCGGTTTCTGGAAAGAATATTGCTTCACAAAAAACACATACCATTCATTTAGGACATATTGTTGATAATGGAAAAATATTCGATCAAGTCTTACTTTCCATATTCAAAAACCCAAATTCTTATACAGGTGAAGATGTTGTTGAGATTTCTTGTCACGGTTCAACATTTATTCAACAACAAATTATTCAATTATTACTTCGTAAAGGAGCTAAAATGGCTCAAGCAGGTGAATTTACCTTGAGAGCTTTTTTGAACGGTAAACTCGATTTATCGCAGGCAGAAGCTGTTGCTGATTTGATTTCGTCTGATAATGAAGCTTCTCACCAAATTGCGATGCAACAAATGCGTGGTGGTTTTAGCAATGAGATTGCCAAATTGCGTGAAGAATTATTAAACTTTGCTTCCTTAATTGAATTAGAATTAGACTTTGCAGAAGAAGATGTAGAATTTGCCGATAGAACCCAATTTGCCGAATTATTAAACCGAATTGAATTCGTCTTAAAACGTTTAATTGATTCGTTTGCTGTTGGAAATGTTATTAAAAACGGTATTCCAGTAGCAATTGTTGGAGAACCGAATGTAGGAAAATCGACTTTATTGAATGCCTTATTAAATGAAGAACGTGCGATAGTTTCAGACATTGCAGGAACGACTCGTGATACTATTGAAGATGAATTAGTTATTGAAGGAATAGGTTTTAGATTCATTGATACGGCTGGAATTAGAGAAACAAAAGATGTAGTTGAAAGCATTGGAATTCAGAAAACTTTTGAGAAAATTGAACAGGCACAAGTAGTTTTGTTTTTAGTGGACAGTTTACAGTTAACGGTAGACAGTTTAAAAAGTTTAAAAGTTGAGACCGAGAAAATCAAAAACAAATTTCCACAAAAACCAATTGTTGTAGTTGCCAATAAAGCAGATTTATTGACTGAAGCACAGATTTCAAGTCTAGAAGAACAACTCACAACTTATAACTTACAACTTATAACTATTTCCGCTAAACAAAAAACAGGTATAGAAGAACTTAAAAACACCCTACTCTCTTTTGTAAATACAGGTGCTCTGAGAAATAACGAAACGATTGTAACTAATACGCGTCATTATGATTCTTTGTTGAAAGCTTTGGAAGAAATTACGAAAGTACGTTTTGGTTTAGACCAAAATTTATCTTCTGATTTAATGGCTATTGATATTCGTCAAGCCTTGTTTCATTTTGGAGAAATTACAGGTCAAGTATCTAATGATGAGCTACTTGGTAATATTTTTGCTAATTTCTGTATCGGCAAATAGAAAATATATTCTTACAAATAAAATATCTTTTGGAAATTTATTTAAAAATTGATTAACATAGTGACTGAATTAAAAAAGGTAATTATGTTTATTTTTAAACTACATTAAATTACATTATTTTTGTTTATATCTTAAATCCATCTGTTGAAAATTAAAGATCCTATTTCTAAAACTTCAATTGCTGTTATTCCTTTTGTAAACATGAGTGACGATAAGGAAAACGAATACTTTAGTGATGGTATAACAGAAGAAATTATCAATGCCTTAACGACAATAAAAGAATTAAAAGTTATAGCAAGAACTTCCTCTTTTGTCTATAAAGGTAAAAATATGGATGTAAGAGAAATTGGGAAACAACTGAACGTTACCTCATTATTAGAAGGTAGCATTAGAAAATCAGCCCATAAAATAAGAATAACAGCACAACTAATTGAAACTCAAAATGGAACTCATTATTGGTCAAAAAACTTTGATAGAGAACTAACCGACATTTTTGAGCTTCAAGATGAAATTAGTTTATTAATTGCTAATGAAATTCGAAATAATTTTGGTTTTTTTGAGATTCAGGATCATTTGGTAGATAATAGTACAAAAAAAATTGAAGCTTACGAACATTTTCTGAAAGGAAGATATTATCAGTTACAATGGACACCGGATGCTTTAAACAAAGCTATCCAATTTTATAATAAGGCAACTTCTTTAGATACTAATTATGCTAAAGCTTATTATGGTACTATACAATGCTATGAGTTATTAACCACTTGGGGTTATATGAGTAAGGATGAAGGTACTGAAAACGCTTTACTCAATTTAATGAAAGCTAAAGAAATAGACACAAATTTACCTGAGTACCCAATGTCTTATGTAAATAAATGCTTTTGGAGAGAATGGGACTTTGCCTCTACTTATCAATATATAAAAGACGTTCTTGCTATTAACCCTAATCATGTAGATGCTTTAGATACCATGGTCAAATTATTTATGGCACATGGTTATTTTGATGAAGCTATTTTTTATGGAAAAAAACTATTAGAAATTGATCCGCTTTCAGCAAATAACCAATACATTTTTGCAAATATTTATTACTATAAAGGTGATTTTGATATTACCTTACATCATATTACAAAAGCCATAGAATTACGTCTGGATTTTGATTTAGCTTATCATAAAAAAGCAGTTTGTTTAATTGCACTTAATAAAAAGGAACAATTAGAAAATGAATTTCAAACCAACCCTTTATGGGAAAAAATTCAATTATTAAATGAGGTTGTTAATGAAAACAGAAACACCTTACCTAAAGAGGTTTTATCTAACTTTCTTTACAATCATTTAAAAAGAGATCAACTGACCTTGTTTGAACTATTTATTCTTGCCAATACACAATACAAAAATGAGGCTTTTGAATTATTAAAAGAATTCGTAGCACAAAAACGTGGACAAATTCTCAATTACAAGCAAGAACCTTTATTGAAACCTTTAAGAAAATTTGATGATTTCTACAATTTACATGTTAGTAATTTTTCCATGGAACAAATAATTGAAAATCAAAAAAGTACAGAAACTACCAAACCCCTTTTATCGGAGGAAGAACAAGAGGAATTGCAAAACAAGTTGACTGCTTATTTTAATGAAGAAAAACCGTATCTAGATGCTTCTTTATCTTTAAATACAATTGCAGAAATACTTGAAATTTCGACCAATAAAGCTTCCTTTTTAATCAATGAAGTCATAGGAATGAATTTTAATGAATATGTGAATTCATTCCGCTTAAGATATTTTAAAAAAATTGCATTACTCCCTGAAAATGAAAACTTTACTTTATTAGGTTTAGCTTTTGATAGTGGCTTCAATTCTAAAACTGTATTTAATTCCTATTTTAAGAAACACGAAAATACTACTCCAAGTACTTGGTTAAAAATAAATAAAAAATAATTTCATTTATAAAATTAGTACTGAATTATAATTTGAAACGATTACCATTTTAAATCGTCTCAACTTTGCACTCAGAAATACTAAATAATACAAAATGAAATCAGTAATAACAAAAAATCAAGTAATTAAAGTTTTATTGGTGTTAATTTTAGGAATTAATACTTCAATGAGTCAAGAAAAAAATGAACTAAAACGACACGCAATTAATTTTTGTCCAGGAGGAATTGCTTTTGGCATTTTCTCAGCAAATTATGAATATTTAATCACTCCAAAAAACGGTATTGTAGCACGTTTTGATTATGAAGCTATTCCTAAAACATTCACTAGTGCTAATATCGAATCAAATGGTAAAGCCTTTATCCTAAATTACAGAAGACATTTTTCTGAAAACATGAATTCTTTTTATGCAGGAGCTTATACAAGATTCCGAGTGTATAAAGGTGAGGGAAATATTAATTCACAACCTTTTGATTTTAAAATTCCAGAAACAACAGTGGGTTTAAATATTGGAAAACGTTGGGTTTTTAAAAGCGGTTTTAATATTAATCTATCATTCGGATATGGTGTTTCATTTAAAGATAAAAAACTATCTATCAATAATGAAGCGGTTTCTAATGCAGTAAATTCATGGGAAGATAGCTATGATTTTATAAATCCATTTTTAGGAGAGTTTTCGATAGGTTATTCCTTTTAAATTAGAAACAAAAATTTATTTTAACTTTATAGAATAGTTTTTATACCTGTACTATTGCAATCTTTTAAAAACTAAAACTACCCATTATGAAATATTTAAAGTTCTTTATTAAAGCTATTGTAGGTCTTGTTATTGCACTAGGAATAACAGTTCTAATTACTTTTTGGCTTGATTCTAATCAAACGGATTATCTTGACTTAAATCCAAGTGATTTAGATAATGAAACAAGTGTTTTGATTAAAAATGTTCACGTTATACCTATGACGAAAGACACTGTATTAAGAAATAAAAGTGTTCTAGTTAAGAATGGAAAAATTGTTAGAATAGATTCGATTATTCCTGAAATTGATGTAAAAGTTATTGATGGTAATGGAAAATATTTATCACCTGGATTGATTGATGTTCACGTTCATGTTTGGGATAAGCAAGAATTAGGATTATATCTCGCTAATGGTGTTACTGCTGTAAGAAATGCTTGGGGAATGCCTTTTCATCTTCGTTTTAAAAAACAAATTAATAATAATGAGTTATTAGGTCCATTGTTTATTACTACTACTCCAAAACTTACTGGTGCTAAAAACGCAAGTTTTGACCAATTGGGAATTAAAGACACAAAACACGCACACGAATTAATTCATAAATATCATGAAGACGGTTATGATTTAATTAAAACCTATGCTGGAATGCCTGAAGATATCTTTGATGTAGTTATTGAAGAATCTGAAAAAAACGATATGCCAATTGTAGCCCACCCTAGTTTTGAAGTACCTTATACCTATCATTTTAAAAAAGCTATTCAAAGTATTGAACATACTGAAGATATTGTTCAAAATGCACTTGCATATAAACTTGATTCTGTTGCTTTGCAAAAAGTAGTCAACTATTATGTTGAGGCAAAAATGGCTCACACTCCTACTCTTACTATTTATCAAAATATTATCGATATTATTGAACAAAAGGATGCTATAAAAACAATTGGTGGTGGAAATTATATGAATCCAACATTAGTAAGTCTAGGTTCTATGGATAGTTATAATAGATGGACAAGTGAACAATTTTATAAACCTGAGACATTAGAGCAAATAAAAAAACAGCATCAATTTCATCTTTATATTGTAAAACAACTTCACCAAGCTGGTGTTCAATTATTATGTGGGACAGATGCAGGAATTGTTTTTAACATGCCTGGTTATGCTATTCATGAAGAACTCGCTTATTATTTAGAAGCAGGATTAACACCATATGAAGCTTTAAAAACCGCTACTGTAAATCCTTCTACTGAAATTGATTTGTTTCACGATTTAGGAACAATTGAAAATGGTAAAGTGGCCAATTTAATTTTATCCGATAAAAACCCACTAGAAGATATTTCTACATTAAGTAAGCCTAACGCAGTTTTTGTAAATGGACGATATTTACAAAACCATCAACTCAATCAATTAGAAGAAAAAGCCAAAAATAGAAAAACAGGTTTAGTAACCCTATTTAGATTTATAGAAAGTTTATTATAAAAGTTAATTCAAATTCAGATTAAAAGCCTATTCCTTGTAATTATAGAAATTGGCTTTTATTTTTTTAATTCATTACCAATTAATTCTAAGATTACATTCAATTCTTCCATGGAATTAACCCTTTCTTCCGCAACATTGTCATTCCGTAGGAATCGCACAAAAGCAAAAAATAACTATAAATAGACCCTTACAGGGTGACAAGTTTGTGGGTAAATTTTGTATTATAGGGCTGTGCTGATTATTAAATTATCCCTATCCATAAACTTGTCATTCCGTAGGAATCTCAAAAATTATTATAAATAAACGTAATTAGAACCTCACAGAGTGACAAGTTTATGGGTATCTCTTTTTTGTGGAAGTAGTTGATATGATATCCTCACAAAGTGACAAGTTTGTTGGTAAAAAAAGTTTTTATAAAACTTTAAGTCAATGGTAAGAAACAAATTCCAATATTAAAATTAGTCTCTTTGAATAAAACTCTCATAATAAATATGACCTTTTATTATCTTGATTAAATCTTTTTTAGGAGTATTAAGGTCAAATAAATCAATATCTGGAAAATACATAAGCTTGTGGAAAATTGATTTTGTAAATGAACCCACAACTAATCTTACATTTTTTAGTCTATATAAATAAGCTAAATCTACCAAATCATCATATGAATTTACAAGAATTATAATTAGTGAAAACTCATCAAATTTGATATTATCAAAATTGAACATATTATTAGTATAAAAAATATTTTCACAATTTAAAAATTTTGTATTTATTAGTTTTATATACACGTCTGATGTATCATGTATTAAAATTCTATTATTATTCATAATATCTATATTCATTATAATAATAAATAAAAAGACACTGATCTAAATAGTCCCCAAATTACCACCAATTAAAAAAGTGATACTATCATAGATTCAGTGTCTCATATTCACTTAAAAAACTTATTATTAGTTAAATATATTACTAATCATCTACTTATTGTAGACTAATAAATAAGTGTTGAAAATAGAGATTAATTGCAGGTATGTGGGAGCAGTAGAAAATACTTGTTCAAAAAAAATGTTCTCATTTATGTAAATAATTAAATCTTGTTTCTTATTTAAAAACCATTAGACAATAATCATTAGTTACCACTTTACTAAAAACATGCCTATTTGAACAATAATTTATCCCATTTAGAAAATCATAAAACTTAAAATTGTTAGTAAAAGCATCGTAATTACAAAATAGAAAATTAGAATTCGTTTTATACGTAATAATATCCACTATACAAGAACCTGATTCAGGAATATCTTCTTTATGTATTAATCTTGTTTGCAGTCCCATTTTTAAAATCTCAGTTTGTAAATCATTAAATGAATTAACGTTATTAAAATTAACATCAGCTATGCTATTTCTATCAATTTTAAAAAATTTTATAATAAAATATAATATATTGTTCTTTACAGTAAACATCTTTAAATGTATTTTTAGAATATGAAAATATAAATTGTTGGTACCATTTATAAGCGAATTAAAATTGATATTCATGAAAATTTAAACAATGCAAAGTTGTAAACCACTATTGTTTTATTTTTAAAAACCTATGAAGCAAAGGCCTAAAAAGAAAATAAAAATTGATTATCAAGCCATAGCAATTGATTCTTTCTTTTGATTTAAAATAAAATTTACCACTTCTTTTTTCTCTTTGTTTGCAACATTATAATGTGTACTTGTATTATCTATAAATTTAATTACCAATAAATTATAGTAAATTCTTAATTTTAGAAATAGTAAAAAAAATAAGCAACTTAAAACTAACGAAGTGGCTTTTAGTAATAAAACATCTTTCACATAAATAATAAAAAAAACAAGAGCTAGAAGTAAAAAAAAAATATTGATACTTTTATTCCTTTTTTCAATTAAATACATAGTTGCTATTTCATTTTTCATATGATTCAAATGAAAATTTTTAAAACAATAGTATTCTGAAAAAGAGGGCATATTTATACCTATTAAAGTTATTTATTAAATAATCGTGAAATTAATATAAACACAGAATAAATGATTCACCAATAAATAAGTGTTGTTTATTGAGAATAATTAAATTTATAAAAATCAATAATTTATATACTTTCACGTAGACTAATTTTTTTATGAATTTCTTTGACTATAACTTTCAAATCTTCCTTTTGATTTTTTTGTATTGCTTTATATACCTCTTTACCATTACTTAATTGGAGTACAATACTATACTTATAAATTTTAATTCTTTCAAAAGCGATAAAACAAGCTAAAGCAAGTATTAAGCTGAAATATTTATAGTTCTCACTCATTGGAAATAAATAAAAACCAAAAAATATTAAACTTAAAAACAACAAAGCGATATTAATAATATTAAACTTTCTTTTAGAAATTCTAACAGACTCAATTTGATTAAAATAAATTTTATCTTTTAAACAATTGATGATTACATATTTTGAAAATACAAAACCTTCTCTATTTGAGTATTCTAAGCTATCTTCTTCCTTTATTATCATAAATTAATAAGCATAAACAATTCCAAAAACATGTTGTATTTGATTGCCATAAATCTTTTGTTCAAAACTAGACTTTCCTTGTGTTTGAAAGAGAATACCAAAATTATCTGCCCAAGAATCATCAATTTTGCAATCACAATTTTCTAAACTCGAAAACCAAAAATAAAAACCAACTCCATAATTTAGGGTTGGTCGTATATCATCATCAATACTAGTAAAACCCAATCCAAAAGACACAATGGGTTCAACACCAGGAATAATTTCAAAATTATTATTTAAAGTGTTTAAATTATATTTTAAACCTATATCAAAAGCTGAATAGTTTCTATCTGAAGAAATATAATAACCATCAACAAGTTTCCCTTTTTTATACGTACTGAATGAAAGACTTATATCAAAAAATAAGCTTTCAGATGCCTTTGTTCCATACCTAAAATAGGAAGGATAAGCTGATGCATTCCATTCTTCCTGAATATTAAATAATTTGTTTTTTAAAGTAAACGAATCGTCTATTATGTTAAAACCTATCAAAATTCGATTCTTGGAAGAGTCTCTAGATTGCGCTTTACAAATAAAATTAGCTAAATGAAAAAGTATAAAAGCAATTTTGAGTGATTTAGTTAGTGATTTCATTAAATAATAAACTAGTATAAGTCGTTTTTACTTCACAAACTTACATTAGTAAAACATTACAGTAATCCTCAATAAATAAATGCTGTTTTTTAAGAATAAGTGTAAAATTTATTAGACATGTACTTCAATTTTAAAAATAACAGTAGTCCCTTCTCCTAAAACAGACTCAAAAACCAATTGCGCTCCATACAAGTTTGCCAATTCTTTGGCATAAGTTAAGCCAAAACCTCCTTGATATTCGTTGTTATTTTTAATAAAATTAAAATCATTAACATCGTTATTTTGATTTAATTTTTGCAACTGTTCATTAGTCATTCCTATTCCATTGTCTTTGGTTTCAATGGTTAAAAATTGCTCGTCAGCATAGGTTTTAATTAGGATAGAAGTATTGTCTTTGCTGTATTTGATGGCATTAGAAATTACATTATAAAGCACATTAAAAACAATATCTTTATCCAAATAGTGTTTGGCATCATCTTCCAATAGAAAATCTTTGTGAATGGCTATGTCTTTTTGATGTGCCAAAGGCTGAAGGGTTGCAATGGATTTTTCTACAACTTCATTTAAATTACATAATTCCTTATTGATGGTAATACCATTTTGTTGTTTTAGCGACCAGTTTAAAAGCTGTTGTGTAAAATTAAAATTGTTTTGAGCAGCATTGTTTACTTTGTTTATATAGGATTTCAATTCTTCTCCATTCAATTCCTCAAAATTTTCATTGATATAATTGGTATAGCCCAATAATACATTAAAAGGTCCTCTTAAATCATGAGAAATGATGGAAAATGTTTTTTTAATGGTTGCATTGGATTTTGATATTACTTTGTTTTGTTGTTCAATAATGCTATTTTTTGTTTGTAATTTATCATTCTTTTTCTTAATTTTAGTGTAAAGAAAATAGCTAATTAAACCTAATATTAAACCAAAAACTATAATAGTAATCAAAAAGTTTTTTTGATTTTCCTTCTTAATTAGTAACTCTTTATCTTTTTGAGCGGCAATGGTTAAATCTTTTATTTCTATTTCTTTTTCTTTTGTATCAAATCTAACTTGAAGTTCATTTACTTTATTTATTTTCTCATCTTCCAAAAATAAAAGTTCATTCTTGTAAAACAATTTTAAAAGCGTCAAACTTCTGTTATAGTTTTTTAATTTTTCTTCTGTAAAAGCCAGTTCTTTTATAATATTTTTATGAACCAATTCATTTTCTTCTGTAACTAAGCTTAAACCTTTTTCTAAATATATTTTAGCATTAGAATATTCCTTTATACTGTTAAAATATAAGCCCATATAATAATAACCTTTAATTAAATTATAGGGTGTTTTGGATATTGCAATGATTTTTTTGGCTTTTGGCAATATTTTATTAAAATCACCCTTTTGATAATCAATTTCTGCACTTATTATTAAATCGATACCAACATACTCCAATTGATTTAGCTCTTTATTAATTGCAATGGCTTTGTCGCAATATGCTTGTGCTATCTCAAATTCCTTAAAATGCAAATGAATCTCAGCTAAAGAAGCATAATTTCCCGATTGCATAACTTTTACCGGAACCTCGAGGCTATTAAGTATTTTTAAGGTTTTGTAGCCATACTCTTTTGCAATTGTAAATTGATTTGTTTTTATATACAAGTCAGTCATATTATAATAACACTTGAGTATTCCTAATGTGTTTTTAACTTTTCTATAATTTTCGAGTGCTAAAATATTATGTTTTAAAGCCCTACTTATATTGTCTTTTGAAAAATGAAAATATGCAATAAAATAATGTAACTGCCCCAATTGTTGAAAATAAATAGTGTTTTTTGTATCTAATGCATGTATAGTTGCCAAATCAAATGCTTCATTTTCTTTAGTTGAGAAAAACAATGAAAACGAATGAAAATAAATGGCATCTAAAAAGTATGATTTTTCATTTAACTGTGTAAATATTGTCTCTGCCTTTTTTGCTTCTTCTATTGACTTTTCATAATTACCCTTGGTTTGAAACAAATAAGCGTTATTCAAATGATAGTAGCCTAAACCTTTTTGGAAATTTATTTTTTTGGAAACTTCAAAAAGTTGCTTATTGAAGTTTTCAGAATTTTCATAAGATACTTTTTGGTACAATTTACTTAACTTAAAAAGTGCTTCGACTTTATAGCTGTTTTCTTTTAAATTTGGTAACACTTTTATTAAACTATCAATCTGATTTAGTTCATTTTGAGCATAAAATGATATAGAATAAAATAAACTTATAAATACACATAGTAGAAATTTTTTCATTTAACTTAAATTCTAGATTGATAAATAATAGAACTCAAAAATAAAAAAAAACAATCTAAATAGATAATTACTGAATAGATTGTTTTAGAAATTCTTAAAAAAACACAAATTATTTTGCTTTACAACTTAATTTCCTACTTTTAAATATTAGCTATCTCTTTATAATTTAGCTTGCCATTGCTACCACTTTAACATCAATAATTTATTTCTACCAAGCTTTTTAAAATTGCAAAAAAACAGCTTCCATAATGCATTGTAAAAAAGTAGTTTTTTACGATTTGGTTAGTTTTTTAGTTTCTGGTACTTCACCGGCTTTTTTATTTTGTAATGCTAGCTTATCTAGCACTACTTTTATATCGCTTAGCGATAGATTTTAGGTTTGTAGTATTTGTATTTCTATTATGGTTTTAGTCGAATTTCATTCAATAATTTTTTTCATTTTACGTTCTAGGCAACTTAATAAATGTTTTTTAATGACACCTGAATGTTAATAATATCTCTTTTAAATCTTTAATTTCATTTTTGAATAAAACTAAATCAAAGTTAATCAATAAATCTAGCTACATCCTGCTAATTTTAAATAATTTATTCGTGATGAGAGCATAGCATATAATACAGTTATACTTTTAAAATATAATTCTATCGTTCATTAATTAATAAATTCAAAAACTATCAACTATTTTTTTCTAAAACATTTGGTATATATAAGTCTTAATAACAATTTACATTTGGAAAATAAAGAACACCAAATTTTACATAAGATTAATAGTGTCTAGTTTTTAATAATTTTTAATTTAATTGAATCAATAGTAGTTGTAACAATTACGATATACAGTCCATTTGGCAAATTACTAATAGAAAAAATGGTAGGGACTTCTTTTAAACAAAGAATAAGTTGACCTAAATCATTGTATACAGAAATCATTTCTATTGGTTCATTGACTCCTTCAATTGTAAATTTGTCTTTTGTTGGATTGGGAAACAAAAACGGTTTTTTGTTTTTAACGTAAGTAGAAGAATGCAATAAAGATAAACAAGTAGAAGAAGAACTAAAGGCCATTACACTTGGTGTAAAGGGTATATAATTATTATTTACATCTATATTAGTAGGATGTAATGCTGTTCTATTATCACAAGCTAAAGGGTTATTTTCATAATAATTTGTTAGAGTTCTATAAACACCATTATTACAAGATGCATCTGCATAAACCATTACATCACCGCCAACCATCACCGTGCCACTAAGGTTATAATTTGAAACATTTGCACGCTCTACAATTTTTGCATTTCCTGTAACTGTGTTATTTTCAGAATAAGAATTACCTTTAATTTCAACCAAACTTCCTGTGGGTGAACTGTAGAATCCACCAAAAACTGCAGCATTATCTTTAACATGTACATTATTTTGAATTGTAGTGTTTTTTACCATAGAAGTACCTTCAATTCTTGTATTAGAACCAGAAATTTGACTATTACCTAGTACAATAGCGTGAGATTCTACAAATACTGATGGACTAACCGAAGATGAAGCATCTACCCAGCCGCCACCATTTGGATGATAATTTCCAGGATTTTGTTTTAAAAAAGATCTAAATTCTTCTTTGGCTTGAAAACCCTCTGGGAGAACACCTTCAAAAGCTAATTCATACGGATACCTGTAATGTTTGGGATAACCCGTCCATGTGTTATGACTATCGTCTTGCTGAATTTGATCTGCCGGAGCGCCCATAACCACTAAGTAAACTTTTCCCATATTAGATTCTATTTGAAAAGCAAAATCCTTCTCATTTTCATAGTTCATTTCACCATACGAATGTAATTGTCCTTGCGTATCTTCGGCGACAAAACCATACCGCCAACCAGCACTCGGATTTAAAGTCGTTATTCCTTTAAACTTTACTCTAATACAAGTTGTTCCAGACTCATAATATAATGGAATTATGTTATAGCCATATTCTTCGGGTGCTTGTTCTATAGGAACACGATACTGATTTGTGCTTAATGATTCTTTTGATAAAATGGTATATCTATTTTGTATTGGTATTAAATCGTTATAAAGTGAATTGGTGGCCCGACTATTTTGAAGTGGCGCAGTCCATATACCAAAATCAAGTGTAGGTATTCTCCTAACATATTCATATAAATCATCATTAAGTTGACTTTGAGTAAAGTTAGAAATTCGTTTATAGGTTGCAATTGGGTATTCATTATCAAATTGTTGAAACCATAAATCATTTACTCGACTTATTCCATGTTTCAATTGCATATGATATAATAAAGGATAATTGCGATACGTATTTTTCCAATCACCATGCATTAGCATTGGATATGAATCCATACCCCAAATTTCTGCTATACTAGGATAAATCTGTGTTGCCATAAACTCTGCATGGGTCTCAAAATAAATACCAGCTGCATCTGCAAAAGGAGCTCCATTTGGGTTATTTATTGCCAAATCATCAAGTTCAATCAGAAATTGTAACAAATGCGCAAACTCGTGTGCTAGTGTTTCTCCACCATTAGTACCTAACGGATGGACATTAAAAATAGGCATAAATCCATCAGTATAAGCTTCTGCCCACCCCTCAATAGCATCATTAGCATTGCCCCAAGTATTGTTTATGATAATAGGTATTTTATATTGTGCCAACCGCAATGTATTGGGTGTATCAATTAAAAAGCCTAAATTTTTAAAAACTAGGTAGCTATTTTCTAAATAATTAGTAATACCCGCAGGGTCAAAAGCCAAATCTGGATCATTGTAAGCAACAGGATTGGTACCCACAGTATCGCCCCATATAATGATAAAATTATCAGATTGATAGGTTTTATCCCATGAAAATTGAATGCTATTTGAATTGCTTGAGCTTTGCAAAAAAATAGGTATGTAGGGTGTTTTTTGGGCATAAAATAGTCCTGAAAATAGCAATAAAAATGCTGCAAAAAAGTTGTTATTGTTTGTTATCATCATTTTTAAATTTAAATAATAATCTGATTATTTTCTTTATCTTGTTTAGTTTCTCTCTTTGTACTCTGAATCATTGTGGTTAACTTTTTTCACTCAAAGAAAAGAAAGTCACGGGGGTTATTTATTTTTCACTTTTAATTAACTTTAAAACAGTATAACCTTACTAATGTAAACAGAGCTATTTTCTAATTGTATAACTACCCTATACACTCCTTTTGAATATACAAATGGTAATTGCAATTTTGATGTATTATTTGAAATAACTGATGTTAATAAAACTTTGCCCAGATTATCAAACAACGTAATTTTTTGTAGCGAAGAAGGTGAAACGATAAATAATTGTTCATTTGATAGATAGACAATAGGCTTTAAATGCGATATGGAGGAGATATTATCACGGGGCCCTTCAACGAACTAAGCAGAGAGGTTTTTAAACAATGGGTTACAGGGTTTTCAAATAATTCTAAAAATTAATATCATAATACTTCAATTGGTTGTTCTCTATCGCTAATCTGTCAATGTCGCTTAAATTAGTATTATACCAAATCGCTTCACTATACCATCCTCCCCAATAAGAACCCCATGGAGCTCCTAATCTGTTAAGTGTTATGGAGTCGGTTGTTGTAGTTATAACACCTCTTGGTACAGCACTCCTGTATATAGCTACATTACTATTTCCAGAACCTAATTGTCTCGTGAAGTTCACAATCGTTAAGTTTTCATTCATAGAAATGGTTTGCCCCACTCCCTGACTACTTCCAAAATAGGTATATGCTCTATTATCTGCTCCAATTCTTAATAATTGCTGATTAGAAGTATTGCTAAATCCATAAAAATCGACATTATTTGCAGTTTTTCTAAAAACAGCCATTGCGGTATAATTAACCGTTGAAGGTACCAAACTTATGTTATAAAATACAGAACCGCTTGAACCTTGAAGTGCGGGTCTATTATTCTGTTTAATTACTATTCCATTACTAACTAGCATTGCCTGATTTGCTGTGGTTACTGTTGCATGGCGGTTATTCCCACTTTGGTCATACCAAATTGAAACAAATCCATTACTTGTACCTACAAAATTGGTTAAAGCGACTTCATCTAGATTACCAAAAGCATCAAACCCAATGTTTAAGATAGTATTATCAGAGCTACGTCTTACTTGTAGTGCTAATGCCGCATTGGTTGCTAATTTTCTAGTGGAGTAGGCAACCTGAGGGTTTTGAGTGCTATATTCAAGGGTAAATTTTAACAAAATGGAATTGCTAGATACCGTGCTTATTCCTGCATTATTTCCTGTAGAAACCAAGCAACTAAAATTGCTATTATAGTCTACAGCAGGAACATTATAAATAGATGCATTAGCGTTTGGAATATTCACACTGTTTTTTTGCCATTGATATGTAAACACTCCATCACCTTGATTTTGCCAGGTGCCTGAAGAAATGACTTTTAGTTCACCTGCAAAATTTTCAATAATAGGTGTCACAGTATTCAAAGGTGGTTGCGAACTTATGTTAAAAGTATTGCTGTTGGCTGAAATATTTGAAATACCATTACTAGCGGATACTATACAATAATAGTTTGCAGTGAAGGGAGATGACAGCAAATATGAACTTGTAATTGCACCACTAATAGCAACACCATTTTGGAACCATTGATAAGAAAAGGATGGGGTTGTCGTCAATCCACTCCATATTCCATTACTAACATTCAATTGCACATTTGAATTATTTGCATCAAATGTTACAGGATTTGAAGTTATCATGGGGGCTGAGATATTAAACATTGTAGGTGTTCCAATGAGCTCGTCTAACTGGCACCACCTAGTGCCATTGTAACCAAAAATGTGACCTCCAAAAGCAATCATTTTACCCGTTTGAGCCAATGCATTAGAAGGAATAACATCAGAGGTTACCACAGGATTATTCAATTTATACCAAGCCGATCCATCAGAACCATACCAATCATTTTGATGAAACTTAATAGTACCTGCTGCACCCACAGGAATTGATAAAGTGCTTTTCCCATTTAGGTTATCTAAAGCCACAATTTGATTGCCAAATGTTACCCAAAGCCTTGGTTCACTCGTTTGAGCTGTGGGGTCAGCACCCCAAAAAACACTTCCAATATTCCCTTCATTTGTTAGATTATCCCCAATGGCATTAGGTATAATACCAGCCGCATTGATTATTTTTTTGGCAGCTAATGGCCATTCGCCAAATATAATTGTATTATTAACGTCTGAATTTGTTGCTCCAACAATTACCTTACTTGGACTTTGTGAAAAATTATTGATAATTTGATTATTGATACTGTTATTAGACCACAAATACATCCAATTTTTGACGGGTAACCCCACCACATTAGTTGCCCATTTGATATTGGCACTTCCTTCATCCGGGTACAAGGCATGTCCATCATGACTGACATCAACATCTTGGATGTAATTGTTTTTGATAACTGTATTCGGCATAGAGCCTATAGTATAAATACCACCTCCATCATGCATTTTAGTCATTACGCTGTTGATTCGATTAAAAGCTATTAAGCTATTTTCTGTAATTTTAATGGTATTATTCCAACCCCAACCCACATGAATTCCTGAATATGGTACATTGTAGATATCATTATTACAAATCAAATGTCTCGTACCTGAACCAACCATGATAGCAGGATGACCAAAGTACTCAACTCCAATGTTAGAAATAGCATTATTATAAATCCAGTTATTATCTTCTACAACTGCAACTGCTGTATTATTCAAATTGATACCAGACGAATTAATTTGTGGTTGGGAAAGTGATATGGCTACACCACTTATGTCATTAAAAGTACAATTAAACACGGCATTCTCCGTACAACCATAAAACAAACTAATACCAGAAGTACCCAACTTATTGAAACTACATGATTTGAAAAGTACATTCTTCGTCTTTACTAACTGTACGGCAGCCTCACTAGAAGTCCAATCAAATTCTATATCACCTTGACTATGAAAATACCCTCTTATGTTTGTTTTGAAGCGGGTAGTACCCTCAAATGAAATTCCATCAAAATTTAGGTATTGTACTTGGTTTAAATTTACTATATTTTCTAACCTGGGCAACAAAGCATTAATAGTAAGAATATTTTCATTCGGCCTTGGCTTATAATATAATACACCCGTTGATTTAGAATAATACCATTCGCCAAAATCATTTAATAGCTCATATGCGTTTTCAATATATTGAGTAGTGCCCGAAGGAAATAAGGCCCATTGATTGATATTTAAAAAAGTGTCATCAACGCTTGCAATACCATTATTCACAGTACTTATTGGCACACGCTGTTGTCGCCAAACATCGTTGATAACAACTTCTAATTCTGATTTCTCATTCCAAGTGTTTACACTACTTGGACAGTTGAACTTTTTATTAGCTGCGTCAGAAGTCCAACCTGTACCATCAACAGTTCTTGCTCTTTGAGCTCTTTCATTATTTACAAAAAAAGTTCGCACATTTAAATTTGGGTCTAATTGTGTTTTATAAATATTGTTGGCCGCATCATGTAATTGCCAATTAGTTAGTAAAACCCCTCCGTTTATAGCAACAGCCCCTCTGTTAATGGCTCTATAAATAACATTGAATCCATTTATTCCAGAATCTTGACCTGTAAAATTTAAAGTTTGGTTGATAAAGTATGTGCCATCATTTATTGAAATAACAACATCTTGTGTCATAGCAGGAATTAGTGTTCTGGCAACCTGCTGTGCTTTAGCAATTGTTAGAAAAGGTTGAGTTTGGGTGCCTGGATTGGTGTCATTCCCAGTAGTAGAGACAAACAATTGTTGCGAATAACATACTGAATAATTTAACAAAAACATCAGGAATATAAATTTTAAATTCATAGTTGCTATTATTCTTTAAGTTGCTCTTTCAAAAAGTTTACTTCAACTTGTAGTTCTTGAATGGCTTTAATTAATACAGGAATTAATTGTATGTAATTAACACCAAGATATTCTCCATTACTAGCTACTAAATTTGGATATATCTTTTGCACTTCTTGTGCTAATAATCCAAATTGTAAATCGGAAGATTTTTCGTCTTTTTTAAAATAATAGCTATAGGTAGTTATTTGAGAGAGGTCTTCTAAGACAGATGCTAGTGGCTTGATTTCTTTTTTTAAATTGCTGTCTGAATTTAAAATTACTGCGTTGGTTCTGATGTTTCCATTCACTTCAAGTGCTTCTGATGGTGTAGAGGTTCCAATGCCTACTTTTCCTGTTGTAAAAACAGCATCGGCTAGAATTGTTCCATCTACAAATTTTGCCCCATACGTTTTTACCCATGTAGAACCGTTCCAATTCCAAAAACCAACTGTATTAATTATTCCAGAGGTAGAGGTAGCATACACTAAAGTACCTGCCTTTAAACCTGCTGTGTTCATATTTACAATCTGTAACCCTGATAATTGCGTTACGGCTATACCTGCTTGTTCTCCGATAACATAACTTGTTTTATTTACATCCAAAGTGGCTTTAGGTTCTGAATTTCCAATACCAACTTGTGCAGTTGCAAAATTTACTAAAAACAATGCAAGTATTTGAATAATTTTTCGCATTTTAAACAGTTTAAATTTGTATTTTTTGTTAGGTCTTTTATTGTTTTTAAGTTGTTGTTTTATTTGAAATCTATCTGGGATATTTCAAATAAAAAATTACTTTTTCTTTTTAGTATTATTTTCTACTTCATCTTTCTTTGTTAATAATTGAATCGCTTGTAAAGCCAAATCATAGTCTGGTTGTAATGCAATTGCTTTTTCAAATTGTTGTAGGGCTTGTACTCTATCATTCATATCAAAATAGATAGTACCTAATATATAATATATACCTGCTTTTAAACTAATTTGCTGTACAGTTTTATTATCTAATTTTTGAACCGTTAATTTGGTTTTATCATCTGATGGGAGCGCAAGCAATAAAGCTTCAGCTGTTAATTTAGATTCGGTAAGTCTTTTAATATCATATTCTAGTTGCAACTGCTCAAAAGCATAATTGTTGTTTTTTGTAGTTCTATATAGTTTTTTGTACAAATCTATAGCTTCAATTTGTTGGCCTAATTGCTTAGCACAGATGGCTAACACCTCTGTTCTTGTTTCATTTTCTTTTTCTTGGTATAGGGGCATAGTAAGAACTTGTGCCTGACGGTAATATCCACGTTGCAAATACAATAATGCCAGCGTATCTTTATATATAGCTCCATTAGGATTAGCTGCAATAATATAGTGAAGAGCATTTGTTGCGGTCTCAAGATCACCTAGCGAAAGAGCATTCTTATACACCACAACATCCTTATCAGGATAAGCTCCTATTTTTGGCATTGATGTTGATGCAACTTCTTTATTTTGAGCAAATGTTATACTATTTAGTAATAGTAAAGTTATGGATAGAAATAATTTCATTTTTTACTATTTTTAATTTAAAAAAAGTAGTAAGTACCATTAAGAATTAAATGATACTTACTACTCAATATTAAAATTACAACGAAATGATGATTAATATTTAACCATTACCACACCTGTAGAAGTGCGATAAAAATCACCTATTGATAAAGCGGCAGCAGCTGTATTGTCAGCATAAACTGGAAGACCTACAACTGCAAGCTTTGATCCTGGAGTAGTTGTTCCAATACCAACACTACCAGAAGAAGTTATTCTCATTCTCTCTTGAACTATTGCACTACCTGAAGGCAAGGTCATTAGTCTTATACCCGTTGCATAACTGTTCGAAGTAAAATTTTCTTCTGCTACAGCAGCTATAGATGCTGAAGAACCTAAAAAATTAGCGCCATCATGACCAGAGAATCGAATAGAACCGAGGTCATTACCCGCTACTATTGCTGTTGGAGCAGCACTAGTACCTCTCGCACCTCTAAGTCTTAAGGTTGAGCCAGCATCTCCAGCACCGTTACCAAAATGATCTATTTCCATGGTAAAATTTGTCCCCCCCTCTGATACTACATTAAACCTTGCATTAGATGTTGGAGTGAAAGTTGAAACACCAATATAAGCGGTACCACCAACATGTAAATTTCGAGACGGTGTTAAAGTTCCAATACCTACTCTGTTATCTACTGCATTAACATTAAAAGTAGATCCGTCTACTGTAAAGTGACTGGTTCCTGAAGTTGCTGTACTTGTAAATGCCAAAGTTTTATCTACTTGATTTACAATTCTATTTCCCGTTAAGTTACTATCACCACTATAAATAGTTGGTATTGCTGTGGCCACATCGGTATAAGTGATATTCCCTGTGGCATTCGCTACTGGAATTCTTCCTGTTGTTCCTGCTCCTGCACTCATAAGAGTACTTGTTACAGCACCAGGTGCTATGTCTACTTCAGCGATTGTACCATTGGCAATTTTAGAAGAAGTTACTGCGTTAGGAGCAATAGTTGGAGTTGTCGCTGTACCGCTTAAATCTCCAGCTAAACGTACAACACCATTGGCTGAAGATGTTGCGTCTATAGCTCCTGTTGCGTTAACAACGTAAGGTGAAGCGGTTGTTCCTGTTCCTGTTATCGTAACATTTGTTCCTGGGTTTATTTTGGTTTCAGAACCGTCAGCTATTGAGCCACTTGGTATTGCTTGTGTGCTTAAAACGCCAGTTTCATCGGCTACCACCATACGATTTCCAGTACCAGACAATGAACTTATTAAAGCATCACCAACAACATGTAATTTCTTACTTGGTACTGTAGTGCCAATACCAACTCTACCTGTTTCTGTAATTCTCATACGTTCAACAGCACCAGAATCATCTGGTGAAGTATTAAAAACTAAATTACCCTGACCAAAATTTGTTACCCCTCTAATTGCTCCTACGGAAGCATTTATAGTAGTGTTACCCACATTACCAAAGCGATATTCACCAAGATTTTGACTAGAATCCAAACCACTTGATTTTAAAATAGTATTACCATTAATATCCAATTTTTCTGATGGAGTAGTTCTTCCAATACCAACACTACCAGAAGAAGTTATTCTCATTCTCTCTTGAACTATTGCACTACCTGAAGGCAAGGTCATTAGTCTTATACCCGTTGCATAACTGTTCGAAGTAAAATTTTCTTCTGCTACAGCAGCTATAGATGCTGAAGAACCTAAAAAATTAGTGCCATCATGACCAGCGAATCTAATAGAACCGAGGTCATTACCCGCTACTATTGCTGTTGGAGCAGCACTAGTACCTCTCGCACCTCTAAGTCTTAAGGTTGAGCCAGCATCTCCAGCACCGTTACCAAAATGATCTACATCCATGGTAAAATTTGTCCCCTCTGATACTACATTAAACCTTGCATTAGATGTTGGAGTGAAAGATGAAACACCAATATAAGCGGTACCACCAACATGTAGTTTTCGTATAGGTGTATTGGTACCTATACCTACATTACCATAATTTGAGTTAAAATAACTATTACTAGCAGAACTTAGTTTACTACCTGAAGTAGTATTATCTGACTGTAGAAGTTCTAAAACACCACCCGTTGGCCAACCTTCTGATTTTGAATTGTCAGCAGTTCTTAATTGAGCAAATCTTGTTGAACTATTGATACCAACTATAATTCCATCTCCATTAGTCAAATCAGGATTATTAACAATTACATTTAATTTTGACAATGGATTAATTGTACCTATACCAACCTTACCACCAGTATAAACTGCATTAAGTGGGTCTGTACCGTCTACGAATTTAGTTTTTCCACCAGTAGCATATTTTTGCCAAACAGCACTATTATCCAAATAATAGTATCCTGGAGCAGTTACGTTTATTGTTTTACCTGCTGGTGATGTTGCTGCTGCGGTTACATATACTTGTGCTCCAGTTTGGTTTGCTAGGTACACAGCGTCTTTTGCTGCTAATTGGTCGCCTGTTAAACGAGGTGCAATGATACCGTCTGCTACAGTTGCTGTTGCAGGAGTTCCTGTTACGTCTAAGGTGGCTTTAGGGGCGGTATTTCCAATACCTACTTTACCGTCTTGAGCATAGAAGCTCGTTGTTGCTAATAAAATAGCACTTATTAGTATTTTTTTCATTGTATTTAATTTAATAATTGTGTTTTTATTTAAGTATGATGATGTTTACTCTTCGGGCTAAAGGTTCTCCGTTTTTAGAAAAACTGTATGTTGTATCAATTCCTTTTCCTTCAATATCGATTCTATCGCCACTTATGTTGAAGCTTTCCAAAATATTTTTTAGTTTAGCTACTCTGCGTTTCGATAAAATGTCGTTAGATTGCACAGTCCCTAAATTATCCGTATAACCTTTTAATAGTATTTTTACCTCTGGATTTTTCTGCAAATAATCAATCACAAACTTTAATTTTTGTCTAGATTCTTTGTTGGGATCCACTCTATCTAAATCGTAATACATGATGTTGTATTCAAACTCCATGATGGCATTGTACTCTGGGTCTTCTGTTGTATTAAACGGTTTAATATCTTCATGATTTTCTTCCGTTTCATCAGGAATACCGTTTTTGTTTTCATCAATAAACCTACCTTTTGAATCGACTTTTAAACCATAAACCGTATCGTTTTGTAAATCCAAATAGTCTGGTACACCATCCTTATCAATATCTACATTTTTGCGTTCCAAGTCTTCCAATCTTTTTTTCAATTCTTGGTCGTCGTATTTTTCCACAGGAACAACTGATGTTGTTTTTTCAGAATACCAATCGGCATGAGTATCTTTTTTACCTAAGTATAAAGTAAGTCCTAATGAAGTATTGAATAAAGTACCTGTCAAATTATTGGCTTTTTCAGAAAATGAACCGTCCCAGTTTAAATGTTGTCTCACATTACTTAACAAAGTGAAATCACCTGTTAATACCAAACGTTTAGAGATTTTAAATTGTGGAGTTAACCCAACCATCAAACCTCCGTTGTCTTCAGTTACTCCTTTATTAACTCCCTTTTGAGGAGCTAATTGTGAAACTTGCAAACCACCATGAAAAAGTAATCCAAATCTGTTAGTAAATGTTTCAAATTTTAAAAGCCTACCTGCATTTACAATACCTTGTAAACCTACACGGTATTGTTTGGTTTCAAAAGGTAAAGAAGAAGTACCCGATTGATTTTGCATGATGTCATAACCTAAATCTAGTTTTGCACCGAAATACGGGTTGAACATATATCTTACTCCAAGATCGATATGTTCTATTCCATTAAAATTGAAATACTTGTTAGGATCTGATGAAAAATATCCTTCACCATATGGCTTTTCAGGTTTGTTTTGTCCTACATTAAGTTCTACTGACCATTTGTTATAATCTCCATCGTTTCCTTTATTTTCATTTTGTGAAAATGCAGTGAAAGAAATAATTAAAAAGAGTATTAGTACTTTATAATTGTTCATAATTTAATTTTTAGTATGTATTAATTTCTTGCTTATTGTAGTACCATTATCAAAATTTATTTTTGCTAAATAAATACTCTCTTCATGATTAAAAGTTTTACTAAAAATAGCAGCATTAATGTCTTTATAATCTTT
This sequence comes from Flavobacterium ponti, assembly GCF_042652765.1. Lineage (NCBI taxonomy): Bacteria > Pseudomonadati > Bacteroidota > Flavobacteriia > Flavobacteriales > Flavobacteriaceae > Flavobacterium > Flavobacterium ponti. Next base: position 26,253 of record NZ_JBHSGW010000025.1, on the reverse strand, counting down.
AATTAATCTGCCTGCTAGATCATACATTTGAACACTTCTTATAATTGTACTAGAATTAATTGAAAGCAAATTGTTATTCAACACTATAGCTGCTTCACCTAAACTTACTTGTGTATTAGATAAAACTGCAGATTGATAAACAATTTCAAATCTATTATCAACACTACTTTCATTTGTAGTGTAGGTAAAATCTCCTATACTAAAATCATGATAAGTGTTGGCTATTTTGTCATGTAAATACACTTTAACTAAAGGATCTGTGAATACACCTTCTTGTGCAGTAATACTAATAACAAAAGTTTCTGTATTGGAGTTGTTTTTACGAATTCCTACTGGTACAACATCTGTTGAAGTAAAATTAGGTCTTGCATTTATGGACAACCTTCTACCATCTCCTTCAAAAATTGAATATAGTTGAGCTGTACTTACTGAATTTCTACCTGCGTCGTACATTCTGTCATAGCCTAAAGTTGCTTCTGGTAAATACGCTATTAGAATTTGACTAAACACTCCATTATCACCAGTCATGTTTAATTTAAATCTATCTTTTGTAACTGTAGTATTTTGTTGTGCATTTTTGTAAAAAACACTGTTATCTCCAGTAACACGCATACAATTATTAAAAACAACATTAGCCGTTGATGAAACTGTTGTTGGGTTTGTAGAGTTTGGAAGTATTTTAACTTTAAATCCTTGTCCTGATGGAATTTTACCATTAAACGTAGTTGGTACAGCAGTTGGAATTACAACACCAGCTCTAGTATAGGCAATATAATCTGCTTGATTATAAAGACCAGAGCCCGGATAAGAAGTTGCTGAAGTCCAGATATACAAAACACCATCTAAATCAGTATTTTCCTCTAAAAATTTATCTCCATCAATTGCTGATGGGTAAGGATTACCTAATAAGATATGACTAGTTCCACCATTTGGTTGTGCAATATTGTTGGTTATTGGAGCTAAATTGATATCTCCATTATTAGCCACACCATCAATAACTACACTCACATCAGCAGTTGTAATTGCATCTAAAAAAGGAGCTGCTTGACCAACATGAGCAATAAAACCTTTGCCCGTTTCTGTAGTAGAAGTAGATTGCCATCCACCTCCTGGTCCTGTATTGTATTTATAAGAAAAATCAAAAGCACCAGGTAGTGCACCAGGAGCATCAGCGATAGCCGTTGCCATATCTCCATAGAAATCACCCACAACTGGAGTACCAAAATATACATAATCGTATCGTTTGAGTCCCATTCTTGTTTTGGTCATTTCAATAGATGGAGCACCAACTCCACTAGCCCTTTGAACAACACTAGCACTAGAAGCCATGATGATTTTTGAAGAACCTGTTACACCATTAACAATTTCTATGTTTTCGTTTGCAACAAGAGTGATATCAGCATTTAAAACTAAAGAGTTACATGCGAATGAACCAGCTGCATAAGCGGTATTAATAACCACTGGGTCTGCTAAAGTAGGTGCAGACGGACTCCATGATCCGTTCCATGTTTTAGTAACTCCTGAAGATGCCACTAAAGGCTGACAAGTACCTCTTGCCCCTAAAGTAAACTTGGAATATGTACCAAAATTTACAGGTACTGTTGAAGTAACAGAGCCTGCAGTCAAAGTACTGGCTGAACCAGTCCCTAAATAATATTCATCAACAGTAGAAGGAATTTGTTCCCATTGGGTTCCATTCCATCCTGCAATAACTATATCTTCAAGAACAATACCTGCAGTTAAGGTTGCTAAATTGCTAGCACTTCTCCAAGTAAGTGTAAGGTTTGCAGAAGAAGAACTGAATAAGTCCCAGTACTCTACAGATGAAATAGCTAATAAAGTACTTGAATCAACATCAGTGTCAACAGTTGCTGGATTAACACTCCAATAAGCACTATCAAAAGTAGCTGCTAAAGTTGCATTTTGTAGTCGTGCAGGTGCGAGTATAGTTCCGTCTCCTATGGGAAAGATGAAATCAGCATTTCCAAATGTACTAGCATATCCATTGACATGATGTACATTTGTAGCTGAAGCCCATGTAGTGGCAGCAGGAAAATAAAGCTTTCCATAAGTTGCAACAGTTCTAGAGGTAACCGTAGCTGGTGAAGTTCCAAAATTGTAAGGTGAAGTAAAAATACTTACTACTCCAGAATCTCCTACGTAAAGAGATCCATTCTGTTGAACTTGTCCAAAAACAGTACCTAAAAAAAGTAACGAAGTAAAAAGACATAATAGTTCTTTTTTACTTCTTTTAAAGTGTGTAATTGTTTTCAAATTGTTGTTTTTTATGAATTATTATTCTAATCGTTTTTTCTATATTCTCGATAATAAAAAAAACCGAACAAAAAAATAAACATCACTATCATCATTAGATTAATGTGATTGTCTATTGGAGCGGGTGGTGGATCGGGCCCATCATCTAAAGGATCTTGAGCTAAAACAAAATTGGGAATTGTAATAAAAAAAAGCATTAGCAAAACCAAAAAATGTTTTTTTAGGTTTTTAATCATAGACAGAAATTTTTAAATATTAATATGCATTTATATCATACAAATATTAAAAATTAACGACGAAGAACACGTAGCAAATAAATAAGTGTAAGGTTTTGAGGAATAAGTGTTATTTTTTAAAACTTTAAACGAATAAATCTGTTAAATTCATCCTGCTTCCTTATTGAAATAGGTAAAGTTTGATGATTTTTCATTTCACAAAAATAACCTTCCGTTTTATTGACAGCTTTCACAAAATTAATGTTCACAATATATTTGTGGTGGATTCTAAAAAAAAAATTGGAATCTAATAATTCTTGATATTCTCCCAAATTTCTACAAGAAGTATACGTTTTATTGTTAAGGGTATGAAAAACAGTATACTTACCATCTGCAGTACAATACATAATTTCATCAATTGCAATTAATTCTATTTTTTCCACTGAAGCAATGGCTATTAAGTTGGAATTGCGTTCAATAGTTTTTGCTGTAAAATTTGTTTTCTCTGCATTTAATTTTTGAATTGTTTTAGACACTGCATTAATCAACTCGTTTATTTTTAAAGGTTTGAGTAAATAAGCCATAACGTCCATATTGATTGCTTTTAAAGCAAACTCTTCAAAGGAAGAAATAATAATTACCTTACTTGTGCTTGTATCATAATTTTCTAATAAACTGAAACTAGTTTCACCTTGCCCTAAGTTAATATCTAAAAACAAAATATTGGGTTTATGTTCTAAAAACAATTCTGTTCCTTCTTTTAAAGTTGTGGCATTATATAGGGTATCAATCTGTTTAAAATATTTTTTTAAATACAATTCTAAAAGCTGAATATTTTCAATTTCATCATCAATTATTAGGGCAGAATAATTTGTCATCAGAAATATTATTTATTAAATTTATTTTGGTTTGAAAAACCATAAATTAATGGAGAGGAATTTATATAAAGTCTTATATTAGTTAAGGTTTTTTCAAAAATACTCTAAAATAAATAACCTTCAACTTAAACAACTCACAAAAAAAACTCTTTGCGAATAATAAATTTATTTTTGTTTTGGAAAATTAAAATTAGGATATACTTTTTTCATAACTCTTTCCACATCAAAATTTTTTCTCTTTTTTTTCATTTTGAGTAATTGCTCATAAAAATGCATCATCTCTTCAGAATTATTGATGTTGTATTTTTTTTTTTACTGAAATTGAACATGAAATTAAGATACTAAAATTGAATTGGACTAATAAAAAAAAAGTTTACCATTGGGCATGGTGTAATATTTTTTTTTTGACACATAAAATATTTTATAAGAACGTTCCCAATGATAAACTAAAATAAATAAAGTATTACGGTTATATTTGTTACAATACAAAACTATGTTTTAAAAATTAATTTGTACTAACCAATTAATAAGTGTAGTGTATTTGGATTAAGTGTTAAAATAGCAACAGTTTATGAAATAAAAGCTGATTATTAAATTATCTCTATCCACAATCTTGTCATTCCGTAGGAATCTCACACAAAGCAAGCTACAACTATAAATAGACCCTTACAGGGTGACAAGTTTGTGGGTAAGTATTTCTTAGTAAAAATAAAACCTTTAGCCATTTCTTCACGCAACCTTGTTATTCCGTAGGAATCTCAAACAAAGCAAGCTACAAATATAAATAGACCCTTACAGGGTGACAAGTTTGTGGGTAAAAGTTATTAAGACAAACAAATCACTCACAAATTTTACTAACCAACTCACTACAATCAAACTCTTACCACAATCTTGTCATCCTGTAAGGATCTAACTTACACATCAACCGTCAGAATTAGTCCGTCAGGAAATTGTAATAACTTCAACATAATACTAACAATAACAACAATTTGTAAAGTAAAACTTTTGAAATAATACGATTAGTGCAAACAATCAAAAGCAAATGCTAACGGTTTAAATACTTCCAGACCCTTACAGGGTGACAAGTTTGTGGGTAAGAATTGTATTATAAGGCTGTACTGATTTTTAAATTATCTATATCCACAATATTGTCATTCCGTAGGAATCTCACACAAAGTAAGCTACAACAATAAATAGACCCTTACAGGGTGACAAGTTTGTGGGTAAAAGTTATTAAGGCAAGCAAATCACTCAAACAAATTTCACAAACCAACTCACTACAATCAAGTTTTCACCACAATCTTGTCATCCTGTAAGGATCCCAAGCAAAGTAGCTCCACAATGTCTTTAATAATCAAATTCTCAATCCAAACCAATTATTCTGTAGGAAACTCAATTTTAAACTTTTCATTCCAAAATTCTAAATCGGGATTGATTTCTTTAATCAATTGTAACTTCTTTTCCCTAGTTAAATTTTTGATTTCTTTTTCTCTTTCAATGGCTAATTGAATCCATCCGAATTTTTCAAAATAAATTAAGTTATGAGCTTTATAACGAGCCGTAAAACTTTCTGGATTTACTTTATTTTCATGTTGATGTAAACGCTGTTTTAAATTATTAGTCACACCAGTATATAAAACAGTCCTGTTTTTATTGGTTAAAATGTATACGTAATAAGTGTAGATTCCCTCTGTATATTCAATCATAAATCAAATTTTAAAAGCCTCTTTTTATTCATCAAATGGATGATAAATGTTGTATAAAATTATTATAATAATCTATTTAAACAACTATCTAATTAAAAAACTAATTAGGAATAGACCCTTACAGGGTGACAAGTTTGTGGGTATCTCCTTTTGTGGAAGTGTTTTGCATGAGACCCTTACAGAGTGACAAGTTTGTGGGAATCTTCTTTTGTGGAAGTGTTTTTTGTGAGACTCTTACTGGGTGACAAGTTTGTGGGTATCTCCTTTTGTGGAAGTGTTTTGTGTGAGCCCCTTACTGGGTGACAAGTTTGTGGGTATCTTCTTTTGTGGAAGTGTTTTCTATGAGCCCCTTACAGGGTGACAAGTTTGAGGGTATAGCATTTTGTGGAAGTGTTTTTTGTGAGAAACTTATAGGGTGACAAGTTTGTGGGTATTTTCTTTTGTGGAAGTGTTTTGTGTGAGACCCTCACAGGGTGACAAGTTTGTGGGTATCTCTTTTTGTGGAAGTTTTTTCTATGAGAAACTTATAGGGTGACAAGTTTGAGAATAGTGCTTTTAATGCTAGTCAGGAATTGAGGTAATACGACTTAAAAAAAGATTATAAAAATTGCTGAAATCTGTGTTCCAAAAAAATAAAAAGATAGCAACACTCAAATACGAGTTATAAACAAATTTATTGTTAATATCTGTTTTATACATATCGACAAACTGTAGTGTAAAAAATTTATCATCTATAAACCAATAAACACAAGCATTTCTTAAAAATTTAAATTATTCACATAAATTTATTTTATCGCTTGTTAAAAACTTACTTAAAATGTTAATAACTTATTCTTTTTTATGTCATTTGCTTTTTACAAATTTGTACAAACTAAAATGAATAAAAAAATTTAAAACCTAAATTATGAAAACTAACACAAAAGCGTATTCAACAAAAAGAAAAATAGCCCAGAGCGATGAAAGCAACCAACGAATTTTTACAAGCCAAGATTAATGAATTAGAGCAAACCGTTCAAAATCTTCAACATGCCGCACAGTCTGAACAATGGTTGGACAGTTACGATGTTAAAACCAAATTCAACATCAGCGATAGCACCCTAGCCCGCTACCGTAAAAAGGAATTAATCCCTTATACCAAATTTGGAAAAAAGTATTTGTATCCAGCAAGCTTTTTTACCAAATCCCTTTCCAAAAAAATAGTAAACAGTCATCTCTTATAAAGCTTCTACTCCCGTATTTAGCTACTATCTACTTTGCATAACATTCAAATTGTTTTGCAGCTATTTCATTAGTATCCCAAAATCAAGTAAGTAATTACTCCCATCACCCATTACCTATTACCCATTACCTATTCCCTTCTCCCTACTCCCTTCATACTTCCTCCATACTTCCCTCGCACAAACCTCCTTTTTACCAATACGCTTACGAACCAACTACGAACCAATTACGAACCAAACCCCTATAAATTTCGACCTAACTCTTCAAAAAGCACTATTTTAAAGCAAGTCTAATCAGAATTGGTTAATGGCTTGCTATTTCCTGTTTTAGGTTTCAATACCTGTCAATACCCGTCATAATTTATCAAAAATTAGTGTTACTGTGTATTCAAATTCATGGTCGTTTAAAAATCTAAAATAAGCTTCAAGTAATAGCAACATAAAGCAAGAATATTTATACTTACGCAAAGTTGTTTATTATTATGTAATTTGCTTCATATCAGTTAGTTGTGTTGTTTTGTATGAGCACTACTGCTATCTTTGTTCCGTTGATGAAGATGCGCATCGGAGCAACAAAAAAATTTTTGTTAAATCCCTTAAAATTATAAAACATGGGAACATATAATAAAGGCATCTTAGGTGCATTTTCGGGCAAAGTTGGCCCAGTAGTAGGAGCCTCTTGGAGAGGTAAAGATGTGATGCGAAGTTTACCAAAAAAAACAAATCGCATCCCAACCACAAGTCAGTTGGAACAACGCAACAAGTTTGCAATGGCCACCTCATTTTTAACACCTATTAATTCGGTTGTTAAAATGTATTTTGGTACCAATTCAGGTATTAAAACGCGTAGAAACTTAGCGATGTCTTATCTGATTAAGGAAGCCTTAGTTTTTAACGATCCTAATTGGGAATGGAACTACAGCAAAATATTAATTGCTCGTGGTGAACTACAAGCCTTAGAAGACGGAACTATAAGTGCTGGTGCAGGGCAAAGTATTCAAATGAACTGGACTAACAACAGTACGGAAGGCAATGCTTCTCCAACGGATAAAATGGTTGTAGTAGTCTATGAAGAAACGTCTAACAGTAGCTGGTATAGTCTCAATTTAGCACCACGAAGTGCTGGTTCGGCTGTTTTAGACTTACCTTCTTATACAGCAGGTTTAACCATGCATGTTTGGGCTACTTTCGTTACTGCAGATGATGTGATGGCTGGTACAAGTCAGTATTTAGGTACGGTAGTTATTTCTTAATTAGTGATTAGTGATTAGTGATTAGTGATTAGTGATTAGTGATTAGTGAAATTAGTTTTTTTTTAATCCCAAGTTTTTATAGGCTTGGGATTTTTATTTTTTAGGAAACTTTTGAAAAACTCATAACTTTTCCTCACAACACATAATCTACATAGACAATTCATCATTAAAAAATCAGTGTTTTTCCTGTAAAGAATTCATAATCAATAGCTACTTTAGAGGTAATGTAACTAAAAAATGGTTTTAATTTTTAGGTAAACAAAATAAATTATTTAATTTTAAACATTATTAACCCTATAATCCTTATTAAAATGAAAAAACTACTACTTTTTCTCTTCCTATTTTCTTTGAGTATTTCCTATTCGCAAGTGAATCCAACTTTAGGAATTGGTTTAGAAGCTCTGACTTTAAATAAGGGAACAATTGATGTAGAGGTTTTGACAAAAGTTATTTTAAAGAAACAAAAGGAGTTGAAAAATGAAGCTTTGAAACGCTTTATGCTCAAAATGTTTCCAGATACCAATTACACCACTCGATTTTATGTGCAAAACTGTTTGAATATTTTACTTAATGAAAAGAATCCACAGGTGATTGAAAAGGAAATTTTGGAGCTGACTACTAATTATGCCATTGCTCTAGGGGTTACAAAAGCTATTGTAGAGATTGACAATACGCTTTTTGATACAGAGGCTGCTAAAGCCTACAAACAAATAGATTATAAAAAATTAGTAGACCAAGTAAATTATGAATCTCAAATAACAAGTGTTAAAGATAAAATTAAGGCAGTAAGTGAGCAAAATGCTATTCTTATCAAAGAATCACAATTAAGCAATCCTAATATTGATATCATTAATAATGCTATTGGAAAAATTAAAACACTAGAAAAAGAAATAAAACAAACCAAAAGATATTTAGCTCGTAACCATATAAATTTTGAACTAATTGATACCGATACTGGCCTACAAGATTCAAACCTACTAAATTTTGGAGAAAAACTAGATATCGTAAGTTTGGCTTTATCAGAAAATGATTTATTACGAAAAAAAGGCTTCTTTAAGAATAAAATTAATTATAGAGAAGATCAAAATTATTTTTACAATGAAATCACTGATGATTCAATCAAAAATAGAATTGAAGAAAAAATTAAGCATTATGTCCAAAATTATGATGTCATCAAGAATTTCATGGAAAATAATACCCTTAAAAATTCAGACAATATAGTTGAAGACTTGAATCAAATCTATCTGAATCAAATTGATTTGGCTTCCAATTTCTTTTTATCCAATGATAGTAAAACAGGTGATAAAGTATATAAAAATGCCATAGACCAATTGAAAAGTTTCTTGCAATTAAAAAGTGAACTGGACAATTTAATGGCTTTAAAAAAGTCACTGACTTCAAAAATTAATGAAACCAATTTTAGCGATTTAAACCCTATCAGTCCCATTACTTCTATTAACTCCTTACAGTTAACTGACAAAGAGACTTTAAACAGCTTTAAAAAACAATATGTTGATTTGATACATGTATACAATTACATTACCAAATTCAACAACACTATTGATAACATTAAAACAAATGCCAACTTAACCAAGATAATAGGTAACTCAAAGCTACTAGAAAATATAAAAATTCCAAGTTTAAATCTCCTTAACGAAGCTGAGTTGAATTTAGCTTTTGACCAATTGCATGCTCTTAATGAAGAACTAACTACTTTAAAAAATGAGGCTATAAATAATGTGGAAGTAAGTCCTACTTCAGAAACCTTAAAACCCATTAATGAAAAAATAGTGGCCTTCAATAAAATTATAGCTACTATCCAAAAGAACATTACAGATAATAACAAAAACATAGCCTCTTTTTACAAAAACGCTACTGCTATTAATGCCAAAATTGAAGAAATAAAACAATTTGATTTGACTGCTTATGTGACGAACAGCAAAGACCAAATAAAAAATGTTCAAAACAACATCTCAAAACTTCCCGATTTCTTTATCTTCTTTATTGATGATTTGTTGAAGAAAATTGAGAATGAGCCTTATAACCAAGAGGTAAAAATTGAAAAAGATAGCAGTACTAAAAATAAAGTTGCAACCTTAATTGCTACACTCTATGAACGATTAAATTATTTCAAAAGCAATAAAAACTACACCATAACAGATATTAATTTTCTTGAAAACGAATTATTACCTCAAGTTGTAGGGTTAAAATATGCCGATAATTCTACTAATAATACCTATTATGATGTTTTGATTAAAGGCATTAAAAACCTAACTCCTCTTTTGAAAATTAACATCTTAATCAACAAAGGTTTAGGTGACTCAACAATTAAGTATGATGAAAAACTAATCTCCTTATTTGAATTTATTAGTAACCTTGACAAGCTAGATAAAGCACAAACCTACTCTAGCATCGTAGATTTAATTAAAAAAAACAGTGAGGAAATTACTAAAATTTTACCTGATGGTGAATTTAAAGAAGGTTATATTTTGTTTATAAACGGTGTAAAGAAATACACATTGATTAATACCAATGCTGAAAACGAATATGTTGAAATAGACGTGATTTCTTTTTTAAATGATTTACAACAACATTATGATCGTAACAATCCTTCTAGTTTTTCTTTGTATTTGACCTTGGGTCTCAATCAGAATATGTTTATCAATAAATTTCAGTTTTCTGACTCCACAGAACAATTAACTTCTATTGGTTTTGCATCGGAGAAAATAGGAGTTAAATATAAAATACTAGATTTTAAAAAATATAGAGGGTATGAAAATGCCATAAAAAGCGACATCTACCTCAACAAAAGAGCTCCTTTTATCAATGAATGGTATGCTTCAGTTTATGGTTCTGGGTTGCTTTATTCTTTAGCCAATACTACCACAAATCAAAATTTCAATTTTCCTCACGTAGGATTTGCAACAGGCTTTCGTTTTTACAATGCCTTAGATTTTAATGTGATGCTTGGTTTACCGTTTATAAAAGACCAAAAGTTTGGCAATAATGGTTTTGTAGGAATTGGTTTTGACATTCCATTGAGCGAATACCTTGAAGCACTAGGTAATAAATAATCGGAAAACTTTAAAAAAAACTCCACAATCCAACACCCACAAACCAATGAACTTAAAACTGTAAACTTAAAACTTACAACTCCATTACGGAAAACCGTAAAATAAAGCTACAACGCTTTTTTATATTTGTATAAAATACTGCAAAAAACAGTGAAAACACCTATTGATATATTGGGGAAAAAATGGTAGGTTTGATAATTGTTAAATAATAATTTATGCACAATCAGAATCCTGAGCAAATAGCACGCGATAACATAGATAAGCAACTCCTTGCTTGTGGATGGGTTATTCAGGATAAAAAGAAATTTAATCTTGCAGCTGGACTTGGTGTTGCCATACGCGAATACCAAACCGACATTGGTCCTGCGGATTATGTTTTGTTTGTAGATAAAAAACCTACTGGTATTATTGAAGCCAAACGAGAAGAAGAAGGTTTACGGTTGACTACGGTTGAAGAACAATCGTCTCAATATGCCAATGCCAAACTCCGTTTATTAAATAACGACCCTTTACCTTTTGTGTATGAAAGTACAGGTGAGGTAACTCGTTTTACCGATTATAGAGATCCAAAACCACGTTCTAGAACCGTTTTTACTTTTCATAGACCCGAAACGTTTGTGCAATGGTTGAGTCAAGAGAAAACACTTCGTGCTCGTTTGCAAGATTTACCAGCATTACCAGTTGAAGGTTTGCGCGATTGTCAAGTAACAGCTATTACCAATTTAGATACTTCTTTTAAAGACCAACGACCAAAAGCCTTAATACAAATGGCAACAGGTTCTGGAAAGACTTTTACAGCCATTACTTTTATTTATCGTTTGCTTAAATATGCTAAAGCTAAACGTGTTTTATTTTTAGTAGATACCAAAAACTTAGGAGAACAAGCTGAAAGTGAGTTCCGAGCTTTTACGGCTAATGATGATAACCGATTATTCACTGAATTGTATGGAGTAACGCGATTAAACAGTTCCTTTATTCCTAATGATTCACAAGTATATATAAGCACCATTCAACGAATGTATTCTATTTTAAAAAATACAGAATTAGATGAAAGTGCTGAAGAAGAAAATCCTAACGAATCGCGTTTTATTCCTAAGGAACCCGTTCCTGTTGGGTATAATGAAAAGGTGCCAATTGAGTTTTTTGACTTTGTAGTCATTGACGAATGCCATAGAAGTATTTACAACCTTTGGAAACAAGTGTTGGATTATTTTGATGTGTTTCAAATTGGGTTAACCGCTACACCAGACAATAGAACTTTTGGTTATTTTAATCAAAACTTGGTGTCTGATTATGGCTATGAAAAAGCTGTTATTGATGGGGTTTTGGTGCCGTATAATGTTTTTACTATTGAAACCGAAATTACCAAAAACGGTAGTGTGATTAAAATGGGTGAAAAAGTAGACAAACGTGAGCGTTTAACCCGAAGACAATTTTGGGAAGCGTTGGATGAAGATGAAGTCTACAGCGGTAAAAAGTTGGATAACGATATTGTGAACCCAAGTACGATAAGAACGATTATAAAAGCGACCAAAGACAATTTGCCTGCGATGTTTCCTGACCGTAGAGATGCTGACGGCAATTTTGAAGTGCCTAAACTATTGATTTTTGCCAAAACCGATAGCCATGCGGAAGACATTATCGACATTGTACGAGAAGAATTTGGAGAAGAAAATAAGTTTTGTAAAAAGATAACCTATCGTTCTGAAGAAGACCCCAAAAGCGTCTTACAACAATTTAGAAACGATTATTACCCACGTATTGCCGTTACGGTGGATATGATTGCAACAGGAACTGACATTAGACCTTTAGAAGTGTTGTTGTTTATGCGTGATGTAAAAAGCAAAAGTTATTATGAACAAATGAAAGGTCGTGGTACACGTACTTGTTCTATTGAGGAATTAAAAGCCAAAGGAACTCCTACAGCCAAATTTAGCAAAGACCATTTTGTAATTATTGATGCTATTGGTGTGGAGCAATCGCAAAAAACAGATAGCAGACCTTTAGAAAAAGCACCAGGCATTTCTTTAAAAGATGTAATTACGAGTGTAGCGATGGGAAATACTTCCGAAGATATGTTGAGCACTTTAGCCAATCGTTTGATTCGTTTGGAAAATCAACTGCAAGACAAACATAAAATTGAATTTACAGAAAAAGCCAACGGTTTAACCATTAATCAAGTAGTGAAAAAATTGTTGCATGCACATGATCCTGATGTGATTGAAAGTACTACTTCAAAAGTGAAAGGAGAAATGCGTGGCTTTGCTCCTATTGAAATTGAAAAGGCCATTGCTGTGGAACAACAAAAAATAATTGAGGATGCGGTAGCAGTTTTTAATAATCCTGAGTTGCGTGATTTTGTGATTGATATTCGCAAAAAGCTGGACCAAATTATTGATGTAGTAAATATTGATAGCATTACCAATATAGGCTGGGTTAAAGACAAAGAGGAAACAAGTACAGCATTAATAAATGATTTTAAGGCTTGGATAAAAACAAACAAAGACGAAATTACAGCTTTGCAAATCTTTTATGCCCAAGACTATAGACACCGTACTTTTACTTATACCATGATAAAAGAACTGTGCGAAAAACTAAAAACAGAAAAACCATTATTAGCTCCTGTGAATGTATGGAAAGCCTATGAACAACTAGAAAAAACCAATGGCTCTGCTAAAAATGAGCTGATTGCTTTGGTTTCTTTGATTCGAAGAGTGGTAGGTATTGACAGTACTTTGACCAGTTATGATAAAACGGTAGATAAAAACTTTCAAGATTGGATTTTTAAGAAAAATGCAGGAAAACATAATGCTTTTACCGAAGACCAAATGCAATGGTTGCGCATGATGAAAGACTATGTAGCCAACAGTTTTAGCATAGAAAAAGACGATTTTGATTTAACTCCTTTTAATGCTGAAGGTGGTTTGAGTAAAATGTGGCAGTTGTTTGGTGAAGAAACGAATAGTATTATTAATGAATTAAATGAGATGTTAGCAGCTTAATTATGGCAATATCAGGAACAGATTTTGAAAATATAATCAAACCATATTTTAGAAAATTATTTTCTGAAATGGGTTTTTTAGTAATACAAGTCAGAAAACAAAGTTCTGGAACACAAAATGGATTTGATATTAGTGTTAAATTCATTGACGACGACGATTGTGAGAGAGAAATTTTTATTGAGTGTAAATACTATACTAGTGCTCAACTTGAATGGTCTGATATTTTAAACAAGCAAGTTCAATTAGAAGCTTCAAATCAGAATCCCACAGCCTTCATTTTGCTATCCCCTATTAAAGATTTAAGCAATATTGATCATGATTTACAAGCTAGAGTAATAAATTTATTCAAACTACCTGTTGATTTTTGGACACCTGACAAAGATGTAGAAAAAATCTTCATTCACGATGAAAGTATTTATGAAAAAATTTTTGAAAGAAAATATAGTTTAGCCCTTGATAAGAAAAAGGAATTAGATATTTTAAAAGCTAAAATTAATTTATTGATTCAAAAAAAAGACTCAATGCGTTTTATAAATGAAATCATTATTTCGGATTCAAATGATGATCCTAATGAACAAATTGAATTAAAAACAAAATTAGATGAAAAACTAAACTCATTATTTGATGATACTGAAAATGATATTAAAATAAACTATCATAGAATGCGAGCAAATTATAAGGTCTATTTGGAAAGTTTATTAGATAACAATAATGAGTTAAGAGGTAAAATAATAAATCTTGAAGACAATATGAGAATAAAAGCTGATCGATTAACTAGGAAGTTTAAAATAGATTCTAATTATACTCCTTTAAATTTCTTCTTTGACTTTTTTGACGAAGCGGAAAAGGAAATAAACACTTTTTTTAATGATTATGAGTTTAAAGGAGATAGGCAAAAATTATTAAATGGAATTGTTTTTGAATTAGCAGCAAAATGCCCTTTAGATTGGAGAAAATATGAATTTAATTAATTTATTAGCAGAAAAAATTAAAGAAAAAGGTTTAGAACCAAGTATTAATCTAAACAGACCTAACTATGTTCAACCTGAAGACAGAATTCAGTTTCGATCGACAAGACTTATAGTTATTTTAGGAATGCTAAATAAAGAAAGTGGATTGAGTAAAGAAATCATTGCTTGCGTTGATTTTTTATTAAGAAATGAACATTTTCAGTCAAAATTTATTTTAGAATATTATTCAGGTAAAAAGCTTGTTTTAAAAAAGCTTGAACAAATTGAAAAATCAAATCAGGTTGAAATTGATTTTAATATTGTTCAATATAAAAGTGTTCCATGGGATATAAGATTTAATGATATGTTAATGTACTTATATGTTAGAAACCTTATTGAGTACAAAACAGATAAAAACAATAATAATTTAAGAATAAAGTTAAGTCAAAATGGAGTCAAAAACTTTCATATTATAAAAGATATTTTTCCTAGTGAAATAAATTTTTTAGAGTTGTTTGGAACTAAAATGGAACATGATAAAACAATAAAAATAATAACAGAAATTATTCCTAACTCTTATTGGAAACAAAATGCCGAATTTAATAATTAATCGATTACTTTATAGAGTTGAAACTGAACACGGAAAATATGGTGCTGATATACCATTTACTCCTGGTCTTAATATAATTTATGGCCCGAATTCTGTTGGAAAAACAAGTATTATAACAGGCTTAATTTATGGATTAGGAGCTGAAAAAGGTCTTGGTATTTTTAAATCAGACCAAAATCCATTCAAACCAGAATTTTATAAAAGCATAAGTGGTTATCCAATAATTAAATCATATCTTATATTAGAAATTTCTAATGGAGAAAGAACATATTCTGTTTTTAGATATATAAAAGGAGATAATACAGATATTGTTGCTGTCAAAGAAACTACAATTGACAATTTTTATAAAATTTCTGAACACAAAAGATTGATTGTTGCTGGTGAAGGAGTTTTTTCAGAAGATGGTTATCAAAAATTCTTATTTGATTTTATTGGGTTAAATATAGTTGAACTACCTACTTATGATCAAAAGCAATCTAAACTTTATTTTGAAAATATTTTACCCCTATTTTTTGTTGAACAAAGAGCAGGATGGTCACAAATTCAAGCACGACAAGTCACAAGATATAATATTAGAGATATAAAAAAAGTTGTATTTGAATACTTAATGGGCTTAGATAGGTTTGTTTTACACCAAATAATAATAAGAAAAAAAGAATTAGAGGATCAAATTAAAAAGATTAAAGATGATACTTTAAATAAAGAAGAAAATCTTCTGGTAATTCTCAATGCTGAAAAAGTAGATGATATTCCAATAATTAATTCTGGCAAAATCGGTAAGACAAGTATATATGATTACATAAAATATTTAAAAGATAAATATAAAGCAGAAAGCGAAAATATAAATTCTATCTCAAGTAAAAATAAAGATTTTGAAGATAGTAATTCTAAACTTAGAGATAATTTGAGAAGATTGGATTATGAACTAAGAACATTGACAAGTAGAATTGACAAAATTGATACTGAGATAAATGGCTATGAAAATTATTTACAAAGAATACAAAAAAATAAGTATAAAAATAAACAGTTAAAAAAAATACAAGAACTAAACATTGATGTAAACATTACTAGTTGCCCTGTATGTGAAAACACATTACAAAATCATTCTGATAACGAATGTATTCTTTGTCATTCAGATAAACGGAAAAAAATATCTTCACCAGATGAAAATCTAATTTTCCTAGAAGATGAAGAAAACACTTTTAAAAAAGTTATAAGACAAAGAAAACTGGATAAAAGAAAATACTTAGAACTCAAAAACAGTACAAAAGATAAAATTGCACTTTATGAGAAACAACTAGAGCATCAAACAAATACATATGCTGGAAAAGACTTTGCAGTTTTAAGAGAAAAAATACTTGAAATAGATTCAATTCATAAAGAATTAGAGAGATTAATTCGTATTGAACAAAGATGGTCAGAATTAAATCCTTCAAGAAAATTACTTAAATCACTTGAACAGAAACTTATAGATATTAAAGAAGAAATTGAAAAATACCAACAAACTGAAAATGATAAAAAAACTTTAAAAAATATAAAAGATAATATTCATAACAATTTGAAATCATTAGGTATTTTTAAATCAAACACCAATTTAATTGATTCAATAAAGCTAGACGAAAGTGATAATTATACACCATACTTAGATAATTATGATATTTATAATATTTCTAGTTCAAGTGATAATATAAGAATTATTTTAAGCTACTATTTATCTTTACTTCAAACATCTATTTCCGATTTAACTGGTAAAGTTAAGTTTCCTAATATATTGATTCTTGATGAACCAAAGCAGCAAAATTTAGATAATGATTCTTTACTAAACTGTATTGATGAAATTGAAAAAATACCATCAGACAAAAGTCAAATAATTTTAACTACCTACAGTGAATCACCTAAAGATAAACAAAAATTAAAAAAGTACATAAATTATGAAATGATTAGTAGTACTGATTATCTTCTAAAAAAAATAAATGAATAAAATTTTTAATGATAACTGGCAAATAAAAACTCTTGGAGAAGTTTGCGAAACTACAAGTGGTGGAACTCCTTCAAGAGGTAATAAATCTTATTATAACGGAACAATTCCTTGGGTAAAATCCGGAGAATTAAACAAAGGTATTATTTATGATACAGAAGAAAAAATCACAGAAGAAGCAATTAAAAATTCTAGTGCAAAAATATTTCCTAAAGGAACTTTGTTAATTGCGCTATATGGAGCTACAATTGGAAAGTTAGCATTTTTAGGAGTTGATGCCGCTACGAATCAAGCAGTTTGTGGTATTTATCAAAATGAAAATATTGATTCAAAATATATTTATAATTTCTTATTTCATAAAAAACAAGATTTGGTTAATCAAGGGATTGGTGGAGCACAACCTAACATTAGCCAAACTATTTTAAAAAAGTTAGAAATTCCTCTTCCACCACTAGAAACCCAACAAGCCATTGTCTCCAAAATAGAAGAACTATTTAGCGAGTTAGACAAAGGCATAGAAGATTTAAAAACCGCACAACAGCAACTCAAAACTTATAGACAAAGTGTATTGAAATGGGCTTTTGAAGGGAAGTTAACAAATGAGAATGTTAAGGATGGTGAGTTGCCGAAGGGATGGGAGTTTATGAAATTAAGTAATTCATCCACATTAATAACAAAAGGAGCATCTCCAAAATGGCAAGGAATTAATTATACTGATGATGAAAATCAAGTACTATTTGTTACAAGTGAAAATGTAAGAGAGAATTTCATTGACATTTCTAAACCCAAATATTTAGAACTTTCATTTAACGAAAAACAAAAGAGATCAATTCTACAAAAAGGAGACGTTTTAATAAATATTGTAGGTGCATCTATTGGAAGAGCTGCAATATTTAATTTATCTGTAAATGCTAATATTAATCAAGCAGTTTCTGTAGTCAGATTAAATGAAAATATTAATAATAAATACTTATCCTTTTTTTTAAACTCTAATAAAGCATTCAGTTATTATAATTTAAATAAAGTTGATGTAGCAAGAGCCAACCTTAGCTTAGCTGATATTGGTAATATTGAATTTGGATTACCATCATTAGAAGAACAAGTTCAAATCGTTCAAGAAATCGAAAGTCGTTTGAGTATAGCTGATAAAATGGAAGAAAGTATTGCACATAGTTTGTTACAAGCAGAGTCGTTGAGGCAGAGTATATTGAAAAAGGTTTTTAGTGGGGAGTTGGTTTAAATACAATAATATAATATGAATAACTTTAGAATAATTGAATTTAAAATTTGGGATTATAAACAATATGAAAAATTTGAAAATGTAACTTTCAATTTTTCTGAAGAAATTGATTGTGATTCAGATTTTCCATTTATAACGTTAATAATTGGAGCAAATGCAACAGGTAAGTCAAGGCTCTTAAGAATATTAGTTGAAGTTTTTAATGATCTATATAAATTAAAGAATGAACAAAGTTCATTTTTCTCATTTAAAGGAGGATATAAAATTGTTTATAAATTTAAAAAATCAATTTTTTCGATAGAAAACAATAAATATGAGCTGATTATTTATAAAAATGATCGTAAAATAACTATCTCAAAACTAAATCTTCCAGAAAAATTAATTGCTCAATCTTATAGTATAAATGATAGATTTCCACATCAAATAAATAATTATTCTAATTTAAGAATTTCTCCAACTGGAAGTCCCTTAAAATCAAGATATAATAATTCAATGTATGAATATCTAGGAATTAGAACTTTTAATAATATGGCCTCAGCTACCGGACATATTACTAGAACTATAGATATACTATTTAATGCATTTTCTTCTGGTAATGTTAATCCTTCAATTCCAATAGTTTTCGAAACTTTAAATCTCATACCAGTTTTATCAATCGAGTACAGATTTAAAAGTTATAGCTCTATGATTGGTAATGAAAGATTTTCTGAAAAATACCTAAGGAGTTTTATTGATAATCTCGATGAAAAAAAGGTTGGTTTTTCATATAGAAATTTTAAAGAATTATTAAACAACCCAGAATTATTAAAGGATTTAGTTGAGTATGCAGAAAAATTAAGAGAAAGAAAAAACAATAGATTTCCTATAGTTTTTAATTTAGATTTTACACATTATGAATCATTTGAGGTTTTTATTTCCGAATATAAAATGCTTGACCTATTACGTAAACTAAATCTGGTTAGTTATGGGGAAATTATGGTTTACAGAAAGAATGGCAGTAGCTTTGATATTAATCGAGGAAGTTCTGGTGAAATTAATGTTTTTACATCATTAATTTCTTTAGCTTGTGTAATTGAAGATTATAGTTTGATCTTAATTGATGAACCAGAAATTAGCTTACACCCAAATTGGCAAATGAAATATCTAGATTTGGTTTATTCAATTTTTCACTCTAGATATACTAATACTCATTTTGTTATTTGCACACATTCCCATTTTTTAGTTTCTGATTTAAAGTCTGATTCATCATATTTATTAACTTTAAAAAACGATGAAAATAATAATCTACTACTTAATACAATTCCTAAATCCACTTATGGATGGACAGCAGAAGAAGTTTTATATACTGTATTTGATGTTAGAAGTACAAGAAATTCTTTTTTTGAATTTGATTTAAATAAACTTATTAAATTAATAAATGAGAGTTCAAATGACTTGGATGAAATTAAAAGAATTTTAGATAAATTTTCAACAATAAAGTTAAGTGATGAGGATCCTTTAAATATAATTATTGAAAAAGGAAATAAATATATTCAAGAAAATGCTTAATATAAATCAAAGAATATCTTTCTCAAAAAATAATAAACGAGAAATAAAAAAATTTAAGAAAAAAAACAACTATACTCTTAATATGAATTCATGGAAAGCTATAAAAAAAAGAGTTAAAAATGAGATTTCAAAAAAACTACTAGCTAAAAATGGACCATATTGCGTTTATTGTGAAAGAGTATTGATTGGAACAGGTAATCAAATAGATCACTTTGCTCATAAAGCATTACATTCTCAATTTACATTTAATCCCGTAAATTTATTTTATTCATGTTCTTTTTGTAACTCTTCCGCTAGAAAAGGTCAAAAAAACACAATAAATAATCCAGTTCAATTTAGATATGATTTATGTCAATTTAAAATTGTACATCCTTATTTTGATAATCCAGATACAGAAATTTTATATCAAGATGCAGATAAAGTTTTTTTTGACTTACCTAGTTGTTCAAATTTAGGAAGAGACACTATCGCTTTTTTTAAGTGGGATGATATTCATATGACTATGTTTAGAGCACGAACATTAAAAATTGAGAGGTTAAATCCCTTATCTCCAATAGAGGAGCAACAATTAATATTAAGTATTATTTCATATAAATAAAAGTATAAATAAATATGAATATAAAAGAAATAGCAAATAAAATTAATAGCACTGCTTTTAGTGAAAAAAGGTCTATTTCAAAACTCCAAGAAATTAGATCAAAACACCTAAAATCAAGACCTAATACGTGGAATTTATTTTCAGAAAAATCTGTAAAAGAAAGAGAAAATTATGCTTTTCATGCAGGAGGTAGAAATGAATTCCAGTTCAACATAGGAAATGATTATGTAAAAAACAAAGATGTATTTAGATATGGATTAGCATTTTCCTTAGAAAAAGGACCTGGAATGTATTATCCACTTGAAGTTTTTGAACCAAAAATTAAAAAGTTTAATGATTTTGTAAAATCTAAAACAACTTTTTTTGATGGATATTTTATGTGGATATATTCATCTAATGGTAAGGTTACTTTTTTTGAACAAGTAATTCCGATAAATAAAAATTTCATTAAAGAAGGTAATTTTATTTTTATTGGAAAATATATTGAAAAAACTATTACTGCAATTGACAATGATGATATTAATGAATTATTAAATTCATTTGATTATTTGATTGAAGTCTATAAAAAAGTTGAGTTTGGTAATAATGAAGTTGAAAAAAGAATTGCTAGACTAACTTGGAATGAAAATGGATGGGTGAAGCCATCTGGTCCAGAAGGAAAGAGTAAAAATAAAGATACTCATGAGGGGCAATTTGGTTATGGACACGAAGAATGGTTACTTGATATTAGCAAATTAGTTGATGGATATCATTATGGTTTTCTAGAACCTATTAGAAAACAACAACAAGCATATATCAATAACATCTATGATGTTTGGTTGTACACAATTGATAATATCAGTAAGAAAAGATATTGGGTCGGAGAAATAAATAAAATAGAGGTAATTGATAATGCAGAAGCTGAAAGAATAAAAGAAATATATGTTCAAAATAAATGGCATCAAGAAATGGAATCTCAAATTATTGATTGTGATGCAAATGCAGATGGTTTTTCAGATTGGAATGGGGTTGATTTATTTAATGTTAGATTCTTACCAACAGATTTAAAGTTTAATAGTGATTATTTTGAATTACCAAAAGAGAATAAAATATATGAACAATCAAGATATAGTTTTGCTAATTACAATGAAGGATTAACACCTATTAAAGCAGAAAAGGGATTTATATTTAATTCTGATATTGAAAATAAAGAAGGAAATAATGATACATCAAAAATTGGAACTGCAACATACGCTAGAGAACCAAAAGCTATTGAAGTTACTTATGTTCACAAAGCAATTTGTGATGGCATTAAAGTTAAATTTGTAGAGCAATTTGGATATGAAAATGTAAGTACAGAAAATCATGCAGGTTATGGAAATAATCGAATCGATATGGTGGTTAAAAATAATAATGAATATGTATTTTATGAAATAAAAGCATATAACTCATCAAGGGCATCAATTCGAGAAGCATTAGGTCAGTTATTAGAATATTCATATTGGATAAATAAAGACAATGCAAATAAGTTGGTTATTGTATCTCAAAAACTAGGAGATTTAGATGATTCAAAAATTTATATTAAACATTTAAGAGAAAAGTTTCAATTACCAATATATTTTCAAACCTTTGACCTCACAACTAAAGAACTATCAGAAGAATATTAAAATGAATAATTCAAGAATATATCTAAATTCTTTTAATCCTTTAATTATTAATAATTGTGGAAAGATTGCAATAGACAAATATAATTTTCCTTTATTTATTGATGGTTCTTGCAGAAGAGAACCAGACTTTGAAAATGAATTGCCTAGTATTACTGGATTGTGTAGACCTGGTTTTGCTGAAAAACTTAAAGAAAAAGATATTATAGTTTATGTTACAAACAAGAAAGGTATTGGTGTAAGAAAAGTTATAGCTGTTTTAGAAGTAATTAAAATCTTTGAGAATCATAGACAAGCAGCAGATTGGTATATTAAAGAAAATAAACCTATTCCTAATAACATTATGGTTGATGAAACTAAACCTTTTGATTTAGATAAAACACATCAAATTCATAGAATAAAAGATATAACAAATGATATTGAATTATTAAAAAAATGGAATTTACTCTATGAACTAAGAGGCAGAAAAAAACAAAAAGTAGTTCAATGCGGAGTACTCTATAAAGAACTTTTCTATCCAATTACTCTTGATGAAAGTAAATTTAAAAGAAAATTAACCGCACAAAACCCACCAATTTTGAACGAAAAAGATTGGAAATCATTAAAAGAATTAATTCAACTATGAGCAAAGAAAACACAAACGCATCTTCAATAGTATCCAAAGTATGGGCATTTTGCCAAACCCTTAGAGATGATGGAGTTGGTTATGGAGATTACTTAGAGCAACTAACGTATTTGTTATTCCTAAAAATGGCAGATGAGTACACAAAACCACCACACAATAGACCTATGCCTATTCCTAGCGAGTTTGCTTGGGAGACCTTAACAAGCAAAAGCGGTAGTGAGTTGGAGTTGCATTATAACATAATGCTTCGTGAGTTAGCCAAAGAAAAAGGGATTTTAGGACAAATCTTTGTAAAAAGTCAAAACAAAATACAAGACCCAGCCAAGTTGTATAAGCTAATCGCTTTAATCAATGCTGAAAGTTGGATTTTAATGGGTGTAAAAGACAAAGGGGACATCTATGAAGGTATTTTAGAAAAGAACGCAGAAGACACTAAGAGTGGAGCTGGTCAGTACTTTACACCAAGACCATTAATCAAAGCTATGGTAGAATGTCTACAACCAGAACCAATGAAAACCATTGCTGACCCAGCTTGTGGGACAGGTGGATTCTTTTTAGCAGCTTATGATTGGATAGTAGAAAATCGCAACCTAGATAAAGAGGCTGCCAAGTTCTTAAAATATGAAACGTTTTTTGGAAATGAAATTGTTGCCAGTACAAGACGATTGGCATTAATGAATTTGTTCTTGCACAACATTGGAGATATTGATTCTGATAATTTTATATCACCTAATGATTCTTTAATTACTACTTCGACTGATAAATATGATTACATCTTAGCCAATCCACCTTTTGGTAAAAAAAGTAGCATGACGTTTACTAATGAAGCAGGAGAACAAGAAAAAGAAGACTTGACGTATAACCGTCAGGATTTTTGGGTAACCACAAGTAACAAGCAATTGAACTTTGTACAACACATTCGCACCATGCTTAAAACTACAGGTCAAGCCGCAGTAGTATTACCTGACAATGTTTTGTTTGAAGGTGGTGTCGGTGAAACGGTTCGTAAGAAATTATTAGAAACTACAGACTTACATACTATTTTACGTTTGCCTACAGGTATATTTTATGCCAATGGTGTAAAAGCTAATGTTTTGTTTTTTGATGGTAAACCTTCAAGCAAAGAACCTTGGACAAAAGAAGTTTGGGTTTATGATTATAGAACCAATGTACATCATACGTTAAAAAAGAATCCTTTAAAACTATCAGATTTAAAAGACTTTATCGATTTATATAAAACAGATAATAGAGCAAAACGAAAAGAAACGTATAATGCAGAAACCAATCCAGAAGGTCGTTGGAGAAAGTTTGGTTATGATGAAATTATAGCAAGAGATAAAACGAGTTTGGATATCACTTGGTTAAAAGATAAGTCATTAGCAGATTTAGATAACTTACCTGACCCAGATGAACTGGCATTGGATATTGTAGAGAATATTGAAGCTGGTTTGGAGAGTTTTAAGGCTATTATTGCTAGTTTGAAGTAATTATTTAAATTTTCTAATGGGTTCCCTCCTATGTCGGGATGACAAGTTTGTGGAAGCTGTTTGCGGTAGTTTGTGTGAATTAATAAAAATAGAATTTGAAAAATAATAAAAGATATAGTCTTGTCAACAACACCCTTGAATTATACGTCAAAAAATCACCACCTATAGGTCGTGGTTTTATTTTGTTCTTGGCTTTTATTGCTGTGGCTTTGCCTATTATGGGTATGGTTTTTAGGTTTATGGATGGTGGTAGTTTTCATTTTGGGTTTATCATTGGGTTGGGTGCTTTTTCTTTGATAGGTTTTTATTTTGTGCGGTTGTTTCTTTGGAATACGTATGGGAAAGAGGTAATAACTATTGGGGAAACTACCGTAAGTTATTATGTGGATTATCATTATTTTAAAGGCAATCAGCAAGAGATTACCTATGAGGAATTAGTGTTTGAAATAGAGCAAATAGGTTTTGAAGAGGAAAAGTTAGGTAGGTTGATTATTGCTGCGAATGATAAGGATTTTATTCATAGTAGTGTGAATATGGATTTGAGGGAGTTGGAGGAGGTTATTCGTAAGTTGACTGCTGTGGAGTTGGTGGTTGGTGGTTGATGGTTGGTGGTTTGGCTTAGTTTGTGGAAGTGGTTTGTGTGGGATCCTTACAGGATGACAAGATTGTGGAAGTGGTTTGTGGAGTTGCTAGTGGGTTCCCTCCTTCGTCGGGATGACAAGATGGTGGGGAAAAGTTGTAGGTTGTAAGTTTACGGTTTACAGTGGCTTGGTTTGTGGAAAGGTAGTTATATGTTTATTTAAAAACTAAACGTTTTCACCTACCGTCAGTTCGAGTGGTTCCGATGCCAATCGGAATTGTATCGAGAACAGTTGTTATGGAAATGATTTTGATTATGGAAGTGGTTTGTGCTGTTCTACAGGCTCTGGGTGACAAGGTTGTGGAAAAGAAAATCTGTGCTAATCTGTGTAATCTGTGGCAAAAGAGATTCTTACTTAATTACAAGTATGAGTTGAGATGCTGAAACGAGTTCAGCATGACAAGATTGTGGGAAAAGTTGGTTTGTGGAGTTGCTTGTGGGTACTCTCCTACGTCGGGATGACAAGATTGAGAGTAGACAAGATTGTGGAAGTGGTTTGCGTGGGATCCTTACAGGATGACAAGATTGTGGAAGTGGTTTGTGGAGTTGCTAGTGGGTTCCCTCCTATGTCGGGATGACAAAATGATGGGGAAAAGTTGTAAGTTGTAAGTTATAAGTTATAAGTTTACGGTTGCTTGGTTTGTGGAAAGTAGTTATATGTTCATTTAAAAACTAAACGTTTTCACCTACCGTCAGTTCGAGTGGTTCTGATGTAAATCGGAATTGTATCGAGAACCGTTGTTATGGAAATGATTTTGATTGTGGAAGTGGTTTGTGCTGTTCTACAGGCTCTGGGTGACAAGGTTGTGGAAAAGAAAATCTGTGCTAATCTGTGTAATCTGTGGCAAAAGAGATTCTTACTTAATTACAAGTATGAGTTGAGATGCTGAATCGAGTTCAGCATGACAAGATTGTGGGTACTCTCCTACGTCGGGATGACAAGATTGAGAGTAGACAAGATTGTGGAAGTGGTTTGTGGAGTTGCTAGTGGGTTCCCTCCTATGTCGGGATGACAAAATGATGGGGAAAAGTTGTAAGTTGTAAGTTATAAGTTATAAGTTTACGGTTGCTTGGTTTGTGGAAAGGTAGTTATATGTTTATTTAAAAACCAAACGTTATCACCTACCGTCAGTTCGAGTGGTTCCGATGCTAATCGGAATTGTATCGAGAACCGTTGTAATGGAAATGATTTTGATTGTGGAAGTGGTTTGTGCCGTTCTACAGGCTCTGGGTGACAAGGTTGTGGAAAAGAAAATCTGTGCTAATCTGTGTAATCTGTGGCAAAAGAGATTCTTACTTAATTACAAGTATGAGT
>NZ_JBHSGW010000024.1:0-1641 GCF_042652765.1 Flavobacterium ponti | reverse complement strand
CAATGTCAATGACTGTATCCACAGCACTTACTCCACTGATACTCACGGGTACACTTACTGTTCCTGCATCTTCATTTACTGATACATTTCCAATGGTTACACTTGGTGCTCCTTCATTATCAACAATCGTTACTGTGCCACTGGCTGTGGTGTTACTCGTGTTGCCAGAAGTTACCGTTCCATCAACGGTAAAGGTCTCATCTGTCTCATCTATTAAGTCATCCGTAATTGGAATCACAACATCAACGGTGGTTTGTCCTGCTGGAATGGTTACCGTAATTATCGTTGTGGTATAATCTAATGTGCCTGCTGTACCTGTTGTCGTTACAATGTCAATGACTGTATCCACAGCGCTTACTCCACTGATACTCACGGGTACACTTACTGTTCCTGCATCTTCATTTACGGATACGTTTCCGATAGTTACACTTGGTGCTGTTTCAACTACTATTGTTACTACAGCTGTATCACAATTAGATAGATTTGCATTTTCGCAAATTGTATAATTTACTGTATATGTACCTCCTGTTGTTCCTGGTGCAATGGTAACAGTTCCATTACTATTAACTGTTAATGGACCATTAGGAGTAGAAGTCAATGTAACATCAGAAGGATTAAGAATTACACCATTTAAAGTATCATTGTTAAATATATTAATTCCTGCATCACCACCAGTTGTCCCAACAATAGGACCAGCTGAATCATCGTTAGCACAAATTTGTGCATTAATTACAATATTCGCTGATGAAACTGAAGTACATCCTACTGAATTAGTCACTGTAAACGTATAAGTTCCTGAAGCTAAGCCTGAAATCGTAGTACTTGATCCTGTTCCAGTTGTTGTTACTGCTCCTGGGTTTCTTGTGATAGTCCAACTTCCTGTTGGTAAACCGCTCAATACAACACTTCCTGTTGCTGTCGAACAGGTTGGTTGAGTAATAGTTCCAACTGTTGGTGCTGATGGTGTAACTGGTTGTGCATTTACCGTTACACTCGCTGATGCTATCGAAGTACATGTTGATAAAGTAGCAGTTACTGTATACGTTCCTGCTGGTGCTGTAACTGTGTTTCCTGATATAGTTACTCCAGTTGATGGAGAAACTGCATAGGTATAACTAGCATTATAATTGGTAATAGTAAAACTTCCTGTTGCTGTTGAACATGTTGGCTGTGTTACTGAACTTAATGTCGGTTGTGCTGGTGTTAATGGTTGTGCATTTACCGTAACACTCGCTGATGAAACTGAAGTACATGGTGATAAAGTAGCTGTTACTGTATACGTTCCTGCTGGTGCTGTAACTGTATTTCCTGATATAGTTACTCCAGTTGATGGAGAAACTGCATAGGTATAACTAGCATTATAATTGGTAATAGTAAAACTTCCTGTGGCTGTTGAACATGTTGGTTGTGTTACTGAACTTAATATAGGTTGAACTGGTGTAACTGGTTGTGCATTTACTATAACACTCGCTGATGCTATCGAAGTACATGGTGACAACGTAGCAGTTACTGTATATGTTCCTGTTGGTGCTGTAACTGTGTTTCCTGATATAGTTACTCCAGTTGAAGGTGAAACTGTATAGGTATAACTTGCATTATAATTTGTAATAGTAAAACTTCCTGTGGCTGTTGAACATGTTG
>NZ_JBHSGW010000023.1:0-516 GCF_042652765.1 Flavobacterium ponti | reverse complement strand
GCTGGATTATAAATATTCAATTTTGTAAAATCAACGTTTAATAAATTAGCGGTCGCTTTTAGTCCAAAAGACAACTTCCAACTCTCTGATGTTGGAACCGAATACGAAACATCTGCAGAAATACTAGTCTCATCTGATGGACCAATTCTATCATTAATAAACGATAACCCTAAACCAACATTTGAATTGCCAATTGGTGTATTTAATGAAGCTGTAGAAGTAACAGGTGCTCCATCTAATCCAACCCATTGGTTACGATATAATCCGAAAATACTCATCACACCACGCGAACCAGCATAAGCAGGATTGATATTAACAGTGTTATACATATATTGTGTAAACTGAGAATCTTGCTGAGAATACATCATCTCAAATCCCAATAAAAATAATGCTAATGCTACTAATTTTGTTCTCATCTATTTGTGTTTTTAATTCAAACATAAAGTATACCAAAGATAAGATATACTTTATGTTAAATTCTTTATCTATTTAAATATAAATATCCGGTTTTTTGTT
>NZ_JBHSGW010000022.1:0-799 GCF_042652765.1 Flavobacterium ponti | reverse complement strand
CTCCTAACACTCCTGCGGGAACTTACACACTTACATACCAAATATGTGAAGTGGCTAATCCTACAAACTGTGATACTGCTAATGTAACTATAGTAGTAGAGGAAATTGTTAATCCAACAATCCTTTTAGTTGACGATCCAGCTGAAACAGATATGAATGAAGAAGTTATAATTGATATTTTCGATAATGACATTGGAATTCCTGCGTGTGCAACTTTAGTAATTATTACTCAACCTGCTCATGGAACACTATTGTTTTATGATAATGGAACACCTACAAATTTATTAGATGATGTAGTTACTTATGTTCCAGACACAAATTATTATGGTACAGATTATTTTGAATACCAAGTGGTTGATTGTGATGGTAATTTAAGTAATATTGCCAAAGTAACTATTCAAATTGGTACAGTTGGACCAGCATGTGTGGTAGAAGTTTACAATGCAATTTCACCTAATTACGATGGAATTAACGACATTTTAATAATCCAAGGATTAAATTGTCACCCAGAAAATTCAGTTGAAATTTATAACCGTTGGGGTGTTTTAGTTTATGAAACTGAGAGTTATGCAACTAAAAACAATTATTTTAGTGGTATATCAGAAGGTAGAACAACTGTTTCTCAAGGAGAAGAATTACCAGACGGTACTTACTTCTACATAATTAAATATGTAGACACACAAGATGGTAATACAAACAAACAAAAAACCGGATATTTATATTTAAATAGATAAAGAATTTAACATAAAGTATATCTTATCTTTGGTATACTTTATGTTTGAATTAAAAACACAAATAG